>NZ_PNRE01000002.1 GCF_002879645.1 Halomonas heilongjiangensis
CTGCGCGCCGACACCTGGAATGCCCTGAAGCGCGACCTCGGCATTCTGGTGCGACTGAACGACGAAGGTCGGGCCAAGACCCTGATCAAGGCCATCGACGTCAAGCTGACGAGGCTGGAGATCGTCGAGGACTACCACGCCTTCCCCTCGAAGGAGGACTTCCGGCATCTCTGGACGCTGTTCGACCGCGAGGAGTACGTACTGCTGGAGAAGGTGGTCAAGCGCCTGGTGCGGGCGCTGATCAGCGAATCCTACCGTCGCCGCCATGTCGATCTCAGCGAGACCGATGCCGACGCCGAGGACCTGGAGACCCTCGACGCCTTGGCCCAGCTGCGGCGCGGCCACCCGGCCTCGAACAGTTCGGCCCAGCCCTACTTCGAGCTGCTGATCGTCGACAACCTCTCGGCCCAGGAGGAGGAGGTCGTCCGCGAGGCCTTCCGCAACATGCGCCGTCCCGAGGACAAGTTCGTCTATGACGTGGTCACGGTACGCAGCTTCGAGGATGCGCTGATCGCGGTGCTGGTCAACCCCAACATCCAGGCCTGCCTGATCCGCTACGAGTTTCCCTACAAGTCGAAGTACAACCTCAGTGCCCTGCGCAACTACCTCGAGGGGCTGTCGGAGAAGGACCTGGAGCACCAGACCGAGGCCGAGCGCAGCATCCTGCTCAGCAGCATGATCCACGAGCTGCGCCCGGAGATCGACCAGTTCCTGGTCACCAGCGGCGACGTCGAGGCCACGGCGAGCCAGGATATCCGCTACTTCAACCGGATCTTCTACCGCGAGACCGACTACATCGAGCAGCACCACACCATCCTGCGCGCCATCGACAGTCGCTACCGCACCCCCTTCTTCGATGCCCTGCGCGAGTACAGCAAGAAGCCCACCGGGGTCTTCCACGCCATGCCCATCTCGCGGGGCAAGTCGGTGACCCGTTCCCACTGGGCCGGGCAGATGATCGACTTCTACGGCATCAACATCTTCCTCGCCGAGACCTCGGCGACCTCCGGCGGGCTCGATTCGCTGCTGCAGCCCTACGGGCCGATCAAGAAGGCCCAGGAGTATGCCGCCCGGGCCTTCGGTGCCCGGCAGAGCTTCTTCGTCACCAACGGCACCTCGACGGCCAACAAGATCGTGGTCCAGGCGCTGGTCAAGCCCCACGACATCGTGCTGATCGATCGCGACTGCCACAAGTCGCACCACTACGGCATGGTGCTGGCCGGTGCCCATGTCAGCTACCTGGACTCCTACCCGCTCGACGACTACTCGATGTATGGCGCGGTGCCGCTGCACGAGATCAAGAAGACCCTGCTGCGCTACAAGCGTTCCGGGCAGCTCGACAAGGTCAAGATGCTGCTGCTGACCAACTGCACCTTCGACGGCGTGGTCTACAACGTGCGCCGGGTGATGGAGGAGTGCCTGGCGATCAAGCCCGACCTGGTGTTCCTGTGGGACGAGGCCTGGTTCGCCTTCGCCTCGTTCAATCCCACCTATCGGCCGCGCACCGCCATGCACACGGCGCGCAGCCTGCGTGACCGCTACCGCAGCGAGAGCTACCGCGCGGAGTACGCAGCCTGGAAGGCCGAGTTCGACCGGCTCGACCCCGACGACGACGCCACCTGGCTCGACCGCCGGTTGCTGCCCGACCCCGACCAGGTGCGCATCCGCACCTACGCCACCCACTCGACCCACAAGACCCTGACCTCGCTGCGCCAGGGCTCGATGATCCATGTCTGGGACCAGGACTTCCGCCAGAAGGTCGAGGCGCCGTTCCACGAGGCCTACATGACCCATACCTCGACCTCGCCCAACTACCAGATCGTGGCGTCGCTGGACGTGGGGCGCATGCAGGCCGAGATGGAGGGCTTCGAGCTGGTGCATGCCCAGGTCGAGGCGGCGCTGTCGCTGCGCGAGCAGCTCTATACCCACCCGCTGCTGCAGAAGTACTTCCGGGTGCTCAAGAACAGCGACATGGTGCCCGCGGAATTCCGCGAGTCGGGGGTCGAGTCCTACTACGACCCGGTCACCGGCTGGAACCAGATGGAGGAGGCCTGGGCGCGGGACGAGTTCGTGGTCGACCCGACCCGGGTGACCATCGCCATCGGCGCGACCGGGGTCGATGGCGACACCTTCAAGAACGAATTCCTGATGAACAAGTACGGCATCCAGATCAACAAGACCTCGCGCAACACCGTGCTGTTCATGACCAACATCGGCACCACCCGCGGCTCCATCGCCTACCTGCTCGACGTGCTGATCAAGCTGGCCAAGGAGTTCGACAGCCTCTGGGAGGACAGCAGTCGTCCCGAACGCCGGATCATCGAGAACCGGGTGCGCTCCCTGACCCAGGAACTGCCGCCGCTGCCGGACTTCAGCCGTTTCCACGACGCCTTCCGCCCCGATCCCACCAGGGATACCCCGGAAGGGGACATCCGTCAGGCCTACTTCCTGAGCTACGACGATGAGAACACCGAGTACCTGCGCTTCGACAACGGCGAGTTGCAGGCGCAGATGCGGGGCGGACGCGACGTGGTCTCGGCGAGCTTCGTGATTCCCTATCCGCCGGGTTTCCCGGTGCTGGTGCCGGGGCAGGTGGTCAGCGAGGGGATCCTGGCCTTCCTGCAGGCGCTGGACGTGACCGAGATCCACGGCTATCGCCCCGAACTCGGCCTGCTGGTGTTCACCGAGGCGGCCCTGGCCGCCCCTGCGGAGGGCTGACTCCGCGTCGGCGGCCAGGGCCGCGGCTGCGCAGAAAAAACGGCAACTTCCCGGTCGAGGACAAAAAATCCTGTCGCGGTCGGCCGGGTTATCGAAAAGTCCTGAACGACGACCTCCCTTACCATGACTGTATCGCGCGGCCTTCGGGCCGCCGGTCGTTTTCGTCATCACCGGCGTTCGAACCCGTCGCCGGTGTGCAAGGGGAGGTGCCGCATGAAACTGTCCAAGACCCTGTCCAACGCCCTGAGCGATCCGCGCCTGTTCCGCGAGCATGCCTATGTCGACGGCAAGTGGACCCACGGCGACGGTGGGCGCGAGGAGGCCGTGTTCGATCCGGCCACCGGCGAGACCATCGGGCACATCCCCTGGCTGGAGGCTCACCAGATCCGCGAGGCCGTGGACGCCGCCGACGCCGCCTACGTGCACTGGCGGGCGCTGCGCGCCGACGAGCGTTGCGAGCGCCTGCTGGCCTGGTACGACCTGCTGCAGGCCCACCGCGAGGACCTGGCCACCATCATGACCCTGGAGCAGGGCAAGCCGTTGCCGGACGCCCGCGGCGAGGTGGAGTACGGGGCCAGCTTCGTGCGCTGGTTCGCCGAGGAGGGCAAGCGTACCTTCGGCGAGACCATCCCCAGCCACATCCCCAATGCCGCCCTCGGCACCCTCAAGGAGCCGGTGGGCATCGCCGCCCTGATCACTCCCTGGAACTTCCCGCTGGCGATGATCACCCGCAAGGCCGCCGCCGCCATGGCCGCCGGCTGCCCGGTGATCGTCAAGCCGGCCGGCGAGACGCCGTTCTCGGCCCTGGCGCTGGCCGAGCTGGCCGAGCGCGCCGGCATCCCGGCCGGGGTGTTCAACGTGGTGCTGGGCGAGCCCGCCGAGGTGTCGAAGATCCTGTGTGGCGAGGAGCGCATCAAGGCGCTCTCCTTCACCGGTTCCACCCGAGTCGGCCGGCTGCTGCTGGAGCAGTGCGCGGGCACGGTGAAACGCGTTTCTCTCGAATTGGGAGGGAATGCCCCCTTTATCGTCGGGCCGGACATGGATCCCCGGGAAGCCGCCCTTGCGGCGGTGGCGGCCAAGTTCCAGACCGCCGGCCAGGACTGCCTGGCGGCCAACCGGATCCTGGTCCACGAGTCGATCCACGACGCCTTCGTCGCGCACTTCGCCGAGCGCATGGCGGCACTGACCGTGGGCAACGGCCTGGAGAGCGAGGTCGACCTGGGCCCGCTGATCCACCGCCAGGCGGTGGACAAGGCCGCGGCCATCGTCGACGACGCGATCTCCCGGGGAGCGACCCTGGTGGCCGGCGACCAGAATGCCGCGCCCGGCCCGAACTTCTTCATGCCGGTGCTGCTGACCGGCGTGACGCCGCAGATGATGGTATGGCGCGAGGAGAATTTCGCGCCGGTGGCCGGGGTGACCGCCTACTCGGACGACGACCAGGTGATCGCCATGGCCAACGACACCGAGTATGGCCTGGCGGCGTACGTGTACACCCACGATATCCGCCGCATCTGGAAGCTGCTGCGGGCGCTGGAGTATGGCATGGTCAGCGTCAACTCGGTGAAGATGACCGGTCCCCCGGTGCCCTTCGGCGGCGTCAAACAGTCGGGCCTGGGCCGCGAGGGCGGTATCACCGGCATCGACGAGTACCTGGAAACCAAGTATTACTGCCTCGGTGCGCTCGGATCGGTATCCGGCAGCTGAGTCGAGATAGATCGAACCAGAACGATGAACATCCTCCCCGGCGGGGCCGGGGAGCCCAAGGAGAGAGACATGAGCCAGCAGCACCAGGACCTGATCGACCGTGATCGCAAGGTGACCTTCCACGCCTCCACCCACCTGCGCGACTTCGCCCATGGCGATGCGCCGGGCCGCGTGATCACCGGCGGCCAGGGCATCACCATCGTCGACAAGGACGGCCGCGAGTTCATCGACGGCTTCGCCGGCCTCTACTGCGTCAACATCGGCTACGGTCGCACCGAGGTGGCCGAGGCGATCTACCGGCAGGCGCTCGAGCTCTCCTACTACCACACCTATGTGGGGCACTCCAACGAGCCGCAGATCGCGCTCTCCGAGAAGATCCTCGAGCTCGCCGGCCCCGGCATGTCCAAGGTCTACTACGGCATGTCCGGCAGTGATGCCAACGAGACCCAGCTGAAGATCGTGCGCTACTACAACAACGTGCTCGGTCGTCCGCAGAAGAAGAAGGTCATCTCGCGCATGCGCGGCTACCACGGCTCCGGCATCGCCTCGGGCTCGCTGACCGGTCTCAAGGCGTTCCATGACCACTTCGACCTGCCCATCGAGACGATCCGTCACACCGAGGCGCCGTTCTACTACCAGCGGGCCGCCGAGCTCGACGGCATGACCGAGCGCGAGTTCTCGAAGCACTGTGCGACGAAGCTCGAGGAGATGATCCTCACGGAGGGGCCCGATACCGTGGCCGCCTTCATCGGCGAGCCGGTGCTCGGCACCGGCGGCATCGTGCCGCCGCCGGAGGGCTACTGGGACGAGATCCAGGCGGTGCTGGCCAAGTACGACGTGCTGCTGATCGCCGACGAGGTGGTGTGTGGCTTCGGGCGCATCGGCACCGACTTCGGCAGCCACTTCTACGGCATCAAGCCCGATCTGATCACCGTGGCCAAGGGGCTGACCAGCGCCTACCAGCCGCTCTCCGGGGTGATCGTCGGCGACCGCGTGTGGCAGGCGCTCGAGCAGGGCACCGGCGAGTTCGGCCCCATCGGCCACGGCTGGACCTACTCCGGCCACGCCCTGGGCTGTGCCGCGGGCCTCGCCAACCTGGCGATCATCGAGCGCGAGGGGCTGACCGCCAACGCCGCCGAGACCGGCGCCTACCTGCAGCAGGCCATGGCGAAGGCGTTCGGCGATAGCCCCATCGTCGGCAACGTGCGCGGCGTGGGCATGCTGGCCGCCCTCGAGTTCGCCGCCGACCCGGCCCGGCGCCAGGCCTTCGACCCGGCGCTCAAGGTCGGCCCGCGCATCGCCGCCGCGGCACTCGACGAGAACCTGATCGCCCGCGCCATGCCACAAGGTGACATCCTCGGCTTCGCGCCGCCGCTGACCACCAGCCGGGCCGAGGTCGACGAGATCGTCGCCCGCGCCAAGCGCGCGGTGGACAAGGTGGCCGACGAGCTGCTGCGCTCGGGCGACATCAAGGCCGCCTGAGCCGAGGGGCGTTCCATGTCGCCGCGGGGTGTTCCCCGCGGCGATCTTGTAGGGTGAGAAATATCCGGATGGGGAGCGGGAGACCTTTCCATGGCTGAGTCCAGACACGGCGTGACGCTCGCCGCGATCTACCAGGCCCGCCGGCGTATCGCCGGCCAGGTGGCGCGCACGCCGCTGATCCGCTCGGCGGCGCTGTCGGCGCGCTTCGACGCCGAGGTGCTGCTCAAGCTGGAGACCTGCCAGCCGACCGGCGCCTTCAAGCTGCGCGGTGCCACCAATATGATCGCGGCCTTGATCGAGCGGCATGGCCGCGAGGCGCTGCAGCCGGGGGTGACCACGGCCTCCACCGGTAATCATGGCCGGGCGGTGGCCCATGCCGCCGCGCGCCTCGGCGTGCCGGCGGTGATCTGCCTCTCGCGGCTGGTGCCGGAGAACAAGGCCAGGGCCATCGAGGCGCTGGGCGCCGAGGTGCGGCGTGTCGGCCGGAGCCAGGACGAGGCCTTCGGCGAGGTCGAACGGCTGGTGCGCGAGCAGGGCATGACGCCGATTCCCCCCTTCGACGATCCGTTGATCGCCGCGGGCCAGGGCACCATCGGCCTGGAACTGATGGAGGATCGGCCCGAGCTCGACCATGTCATCGTCGGGCTCTCGGGGGGCGGGCTGCTGGGCGGCATCGGCGCGGCGGTGAAGGCGATTCGTCCGGCGACCCGCATCACCGGGGTGAGCCTGTCGGCGGGGGCGGCCATGTGGGAGAGCCTCCAGGCCGGTCGTCCTGTCGAGGTCGAGGAGGTCGAGAGCCTCGGCGACTCGCTGGGCGGCGGCATCGGGCTCGACAATCGCTGTACCTTTGCCCTGGTGGGCGAGGTGATGGACGACCACCTGCAGGTGTCGGAAGTCGCCATTGCCCAGGCCATGGTCGACATCCTCGAGCACGAGAAGCTGCTGGTGGAGGGGGCCGCGGCGGTGGGGCTGGCCGCCCTGGCCGAGCATGGCCTCGACGTGCGTGGTCAAACCATTGCCCTCATCCTGTCGGGCAATGGGGTGTCCCTGGCGACCTTTGACCAGGCGCGCCGTCTGGCAGGACGCTAACCGTCTTCCGTTTGGAGGTTTTCATGCAGCTCTATCATCGCGATGCCATCGCCGCGGCCGTGCATATCGATCGCGACGCCCTGGCGGCGGTAGAGGCAGGGTTCGCCGCCCTGGGCCGCGGCGAGGTCGTCCAGCCGCCGATCCTCTCCATGGCGATCGAGGAGTCCAACGGCGAGGTGGACGTCAAGACCGCCCATATCCGCGGTGCCGAGCGCTTCGCCATCAAGGTCAGCCCCGGCTTCTTCGACAACCCGACGCTGGGCCTGCCGAGCCTCAACGGCCTGATGATGGTGTTCTCGGCGAAGACCGGCCTGGTCGACGCCGTGCTCTTCGACGAGGGCTATCTCACTCTGGTGCGCACCGCGCTCGCCGGCGCCATCGCCGCCCGGCATCTTGCCCGGGAGAACAGCCGTCGCGTGGCGGTGCTGGGTGCGGGCGAGCAGGCCGAGCGCCAGGTCGAGGCGCTGCGCCTGGTGCGCGACATCGACACCGTCGACGTCTGGGCCCGTCGCCGCGAGGCCGCCGAGGCCTACGCCGAGACGATGCGCGGCCGGGGCCTCGCCGTGCATGTCCACGACAGCGTTCATGCCGCCTGCGAGCGGGCCGATATCATCGTCACCACCACGCCGTCGCGGGAGCCGATCCTGCGGGCACGCGACCTGCCCGAGGGCGTGCACGTCACCGCCATGGGCTCGGACAGCCCCGAGAAGCGCGAACTCGACGAGTCGGTGCTGATCCGTGCCGACGCCTTCGTCTGCGACACCCGCGCCCAGAGCGAGAGCAACGGCGAGCTCAAGGCGCTGGGGGGCAGGGAGGCCCCCTTCAAGGTGCACGAACTGGGCCGCGTGATCGCCGAGGGCCAGAAGCTGCGTCTGTCGGACGCCACCATCACGGTGTGCGACCTGACCGGCACCGGGGTACAGGACACCGCCATTGCCGGCTTCGCCTTGACGAGGCTCGCCGCGGACTGAGCCGGCCGGGAGGCTGTGTGTCATCGCCGCCTTGAGGTGCGAGGCGGCAGGCCCCATGCTGCTGTCATTCCCCAGCGATGATCCAAGGAGCGCAGCAGATGGCAACGGTACTGGCCTTCGATGTCTACGGGACCCTGATCGATACCCATGGTGTGGTCACCGAACTGGAGGAGCGGCTCGCCGCCTCCGGCAAGGCGGAGCTGGCCGCCGAGTTCTCGCGGCGCTGGCGCGACAAGCAGCTCGAATACAGCTTCCGGCGGGGCCTGATGGGGGCCTATGTGGCCTTCTCGCAATGTACCCGGGAGGCGCTGGAGTTCACCGACCGCGCCCTGCAGACTCGCCTGGCCGACGTCGACAAGGACCACCTGATGGCCACCTATGCCCGGCTGCCGGCCTTTCCCGAGGCGGCCGCGGCCCTGTCACGGCTCTCCGCGGCCGGGGTGCGTTGCGTGGCCTTCTCCAACGGCACCGGTGAGGCGGTCAGCGGGCTGCTCGAGCAGGCCGGGTTGCTCGAGCACTTCGAGGCGGTGATCAGCGTCGATGAGGTGAAGCGCTTCAAGCCCGACCCGGCGGTCTATGCGCACCTGCGCAACCGGCTCGAGGTTTCCCCCGGGGATACCTGGCTGATCTCCAGTAACCCCTTCGACGTCATCGGCGCCCGGCATGCCGGCCTGCACGCCGCCTGGGTGCGCCGCAGCCTGGATGCGCCCTTCGACCCCTGGGGCATCGAGCCCGACATGACGGTGGCGGATCTCGACGCCCTGTCCGAGCGGCTAGGCTGAGGCGGCAGCCCTTACTCCAGCAGCTCGCCGACGGCGAGGGTGCCTCGGTCGGCCAGCCGTACCGGGCGCGAGTCGCTGGCGGTCCACTCGGCCATGGAGCCGTCGTACATGGTGGCGTTCTCGAAACCGCCCATCTCGCTGAGCTGGAACCAGCCGCTGGCGGCCCAGTGGCCGGTATTGCAGAAGGCGACGGTGGGCGCCTCGCGGTCCAGCCCCAATTCGTCGATGTGCGCCTTCAGCCCCTCTGGCTTCAGGTAGTAGGCCCCGTCCTGCTCCACCAGGTGACTGTCATGGGGCAGGTTCACCGACCCCGGGATGGTGCCGGGAGCCCGGGTCGCGGGCGATTGGGTCTCACCGGTGAAGAAGGCCGGCGGCCGGGCGTCCACCAGTTGCTCCTCGGCCTGGCGGGCCGCTTCCACCTCCTCGGTGGTGGCCAGCAGCGACTCGCGCAGGGTGCCCTCGAAGCTGACCGCCTCGGTGTCGCCCACCGGGCCGCCGGCGACCTCGTAGCCCTGCTGCTCCCAGCCGGCGAAGCCGCCGTTGAGGATCGTCACCTCGTCGTGCCCCAGCACCTTGAAGGTCCAGTAGACACGCGCGGCGCTGCCGAAGTCGGTGGGGCCGGTGCCTGCCGGTACGATGACTACGGTATCGTCGTTGCCGATGCCCAGGCCGCCGATCAGCGCCTCCAGGTCCTCGACGTCGGGCAGCAGTCCGGCCACCCCGTCCCGGTCCTCGCGCCAGCCGGCGTCGGTATAGTTGCTGTAACGGCTGCCCGGGATGCGCGCGGCCTCGAAGGTGTCGCGATCGCCACCCTCGTCGATGCGGGAGCGAACGTCCAGCACCACCAGGTCGTCGCTGCCCAGCTGCTGGTCGAGCCATTCGGCCTCGACCAGGGGAGAGGGATGCATGGCGTGGGTCGGTCCGGCGATGGCCAGGGCGCCGGCCGCCAGGAACAGGATGCGTCTCATGAGGCGTCCTCCTTCATCGGGGATGACACGATGCTAGGCGTGCCCCCCCGGCAGGGCAATGCGCCGCCAAGATGCCTTGCTGACCGCTTAATAACCATTGGATATAACACTCCGGCGCCATTCTCCCCTGGCACCGGAGTGTCGGGTAGGCAAGGGGTCATCAGCCCCGCCAGGCGTGGCCGGCATCCAGGAAGGCCATGGCCGAGGATGAGGCCTCGCGCCGGCGGTTCAGTCGGCCGATCAGTCCATAAATCAATCCCGCAATAGATCGCGTCTCGGTGGCTATCGCTGTAAGGACCGGGTGCATGCGACGACAGAGTCATCACGGCACACCACACGACGACAGCGACGGCCGAACAGGAGATCGCGGGAATGACGGAGCAATATTCGCCGACACGGCACTTCTGGCTGGGTGGCAAGCGGGCCGCCGAACAGGATCGATTCTTTCGCGAGGCCCTGGAAGCGCTGGGCTGGCAGCCGGGAGACGAGACTCATTGGGACGCCGGCTGGATCACCGGCATGCCCGATGCCGAACAGTTCCGCCGGGTCTCGCCGCAGCGCCGGCTCAACCACTTCCCGGGCAATGCGGCGCTCACCGTCAAGAGCCGGCTGCACGACAGCCTGGCGACGCTGCGTGAGCGCATTCACGAGAGCCACGGCGCCGACAGTGAACTGGCAGCGCGGCTGGCGTTCTTTCCCCGGGCCTACGTGATGCCCCATGACTATCACGCCCTCCAGGAGGCGGCCCTGGCGAACCCGGGACAGCGCTGGATCCTCAAGCCCACCAATGCCTCCAAGGGCAAGGGCGTCAGGGTGTTGCGCGACGTGGCCGAGGTGCCACTCGCACCCGACTGGCTGGTCCAGGAGTACCTCGCCAATCCCCATACCATCCGCGGCCACAAGTATGTCCTGCGGCTCTATGTGCTGATTTCGGCCATCGAGCCACTGCGCGTCTATCTCTATCGCCAGGGGTTCGCCAAACTGGCCTCCGAACCCTGGGACCCCGAGGATGCCGACAACCCCTACAGCCAGTTGACCAACCCGGACATCAACGCCCTCAACACCCGGGCGGAGGTGCCCGTGGAGTTCATCGACCTCGACCGCTATCGGCAATGGCTCCGCGATCAGGGGCATGACGATGGCCGGCTCTTCGCACGGATCCAGGACCTGGTCGCCCTGACGGTGATTTCCGCGGTGGATGCCATACGCCAACGCACCGCCCGGTCCGGCGCCGATCCCCGCGGCTGCTACGAGCTGCTGGGCCTGGACTGCCTGGTGGACGACACCCTCAAGCCCTGGATTCTCGAGTGCAACCTCAGCCCGTCGCTGGGCATCTGTGCCGGGCCGGAGAGTGGCGGGCGCATCGAGGAGGCCGTCAAGGGGGGGCTGGTCCGGGACATGATCTCGCTGCTGGGCATCGGTGGCGCCGCGCCGCCGTCAGACGAGTCGCCCGCTGCCGACGACGGCGCCCACCTGGTCGCCGAGGCCGAGGCCGAGGCGGAGCTGGCCCGCACCGGAGACTTCCAGCGCCTGCTCCCGGCGGCGGAGCCGTCACGCTATCTGCCGTACTTCTCGCTGCCGGGGCTGGCCGACTGCCTGTTGGCCGATGGCCTGGCGCGCCACGCGGTTCCCCGTCCGGTGCTGCAGCGCCGCCATGTGGCGGAACTGCTGGATGACGACCAGCTCGCGCTCTATGCCACCCATACCGGTCGCTACTACCGGCCCAACGACTCGGCGGCGCTGATCTGGCTGCTGGCGACGGAGGGGCTGGATCCCGACGCCATTGCCCTCGAGCTGGCCCGGGCGGCAGTCACCGACGGCGACACCCCACCGGACCACGCGGCGCTGCGCCGTGACGTGTGGACCACGCTGGCCCGCTGGTGCCGCGCCGGCCTGCTGTGCCAACAGGGCGACCGGGCCGTGCCGTCGTCGTCGACCGTCGCAGGGGAGTCGTCCTCGACGCCGTCGACCGTGGCCTCGTCGGGCCGGGCCATGCAGCTGGCGTTCGACGCCAAGCGCTGGGCCCTGTATCTCGACAGCGCCCCCGCCGACGCCCGGCTATCGGCGCTGCTCGAGGGCCGGCTCGCGCCGCTGAGCGACGAGGCGGCGAGCCGATTGCCGCGGCTCGAGGTCCTGCGTGACCCGGCAGGCTACACCCTGGTGGCCGGGGGCGAGGTGCTGGCGTCGCGGCTGACGCTGGCGCAACTCGGCCCGGCGCTGCTGGCCCACCTGGTGCGCCAGGCCGCCACGGCGGATCGCCTGGTGATCGATGCCGGGCTGCTGGTCACCCCCCGGGGCTCGGGGGTGCTCTGCCTGTTCCCTGCCGGGGAGCAGCGCGGCGAAGCCTGGCAGCGGCTGGTGTCGACGTCGGGTGGTGTCCTGTCCCGGGGGCTGCGGTTGGCCATGGCCGGGGCGCCAAGGGTCGAGTCGCTGGGCCTGCCCATGCCGGACGTGGCCGTCGACGGCCCGGCCGGGGTCCCCGAGGCCGTCGAGATCCGCGGCGTGCTGTGCACGCGCCTCGACGAGAACCCGGGTGATGCCCTGGAGCCGTCCTCCCCGCTGGACGTCCTGGGGGCGCTGCTGCCGTGCTGCGTCTCCGCCACCGGCGAGCCCCTGGACGCGCACACGGTGACGGCGCTCGGCGAGTGGTTGTCCGGGCTCGACCGTCGCTCGCTGTCGCCCGGCGAGGAGGTGCTCTCCTCGACGGCGGTTTCCGCCTGGCTGGACACGCTTGGCGAGCCAGGAACCGTTGCCGGTTGGTCCGGGGTGGCCACGGCCCATGGTTGAGAGCTGCCGGCACCGGCAGATACCCGAGCAGAGGGCGGCGCCGCTCGATGGCGGTGACGCCGAGGAGAAGCCAGCCGCGAGGGCTGCCTTCATTGCACGACGACATGCAGCCGCATGTCGCCCAATCGTCATCACGGAGGTCATGATCATGACACCGCAAGACGAGAAGCGTAGAAGCCTGTTGAGTCGGCTCAGCCGCCAGCTGGGCTACACGGCGCCGGCGCTGGTGCTGGTGGCCAGTGGCGCGGCCTTCCAGGCCGTGGCCGGCGAGACGTCGTCCGACCCCGCCTTCACCAGTGGCCAGGAAGCGCCCCTGATGCTGGCGGAGGCTCATGAGGAAGAGAAAAAAGAAGCAGAGGCTGAGGCAGAGGCAGAGGCAGAGGGTGAAGGCGAAGCCGAAGGTGAAGGTGAGGCCGAAGGCGAAGGTGAGGCCGAAGGCGAAGGTGAGGCCGAAGCCGAGGCCGAGGAGTAACCGCTCTTCAGGCCCCTGAGCGGGTGGCCGGGCCGGACGCCACTGGCGCCGGCCGCGGCTTCCTTGACTTGCGAACAACAGGTGAACCGCCATGTCGCCCATAGCACACAGGTCATTTCCACCACAGGAGGGACTCATCGAGGAGAACCTCCTGGCGTTGTCACAGTTGAGCCATTTCGTCGGTGATCTGGCCCCGGAGCACTACCGGCAGGCCTTCGGTCATCATGGTCGCCATACGCTCGGCAAGCACGTTCGCCATATCATCGACCATTACGACGCCCTGCTGAGCGGCCTGGAAGCCGATGGCGACGTCGTCGACTATGAGCGGCGCCGTCGCGATGAGCTCCTCGAGCAGTGGCCGCATCAGGCGGCTCGCCGCCTGGCCGAGATCGAGGCGGCGCTGGCGGCTGCGATCGATCGGTGTCCATCCGTGCGGTTGGGTCAGACCTATCATCTCGGCGACGGCTCGCTGGTGCTGGAGACCAGTCTGGCGCGCGAACTCGCCTTCCTGACCAGCCACACCATCCATCACATGGCGATCCTCGGACTGCTGGCCGAGCAGATCGGTATCGCCTTGCCCGAGGCGTTCGGGGTCCACCCTTCCACGCTGCGGCATTGGCAGCGTGAAGCCGCTGTTCCGGTGCCGGCGAGGAGTGCCTGATGGCTGCGGGAGGAAGATGCTGGCCCGGGCAGGATCCGGCCTTGCGGCCATGCCGCATTGTGTCTCCTGATTACCAGGGATTCTCAATAGCCGGGATCTTGATCATCTGCCCTCTAACGGCGATTCGAGGAGGGAGTATAGTGACAACTATTCGATTGTTTTCACGTCTTGTCATCTTCCCTATGGGGTGGAGTGCCGGCATGCCTCTCGATCAATATCTCGAAATGCCTTCCGGTCTGATGAAGTAGCCTGAACTGCTGGTTACACCGGCTACAGGCATGGCACATGGCGAGATGCAGCTTGAGTGACAGTTTCTCCTGGAATGTCAGTGAGGTGTCGAGCTGTCTGGACATCAGGCGAGTCGCCTCTTTGCACATCATCATCTTGAACATCATACCTTCTCCATGAGCCAGTCCCGCTCGATGCAGGCGTGCGAAAGCGACCAGCCGGGGCCTGATGACCACCAAGCGCTGCCCGTGGTCCTGCGTAACCTCCGCCGTGATCTGGATCCTGTTGTCTTTCCTGTCACGGCTGGTGTCAGGGGGAACCAGCGTGATGGCGCACGGGATCCTGAGAGTTCCGTCGCCAGGCCTTGCTGCTCCTTACATGCCTCCTTCATCGATGACCGCTGCGTACAAGGGACAGTTCTTTCATGAGGGGAAACGTTAGATGTAATGAAGCAGGTGATCTTCCCACTAAACAGGGAAGACCGGTTCACGGATATGGCGCCGCTGATTCAAGTCAGTCATGTGGTAGCGGAACGGTATCTGGACTGATGTGTCGTGGCTGTCTCAAGGCACATTAGAGCCGGAAGAGGAGGATGCCATGACACCCTGTGTGCTGCGCTATGCCGTGTTGAGTATCGCCCTGGGTCTTGCGCCGCTGTCAGCCGCACCCGCGGCGCCCCCCGGCCGGGATCCACCATTGGTGCCGGTGGTGTACTCCTTCGAAGCGTTCCGGGAGGCAGTACGCTCGGGAGGGCCCGGCAAGGACGGGATTCCGTCCATCGATCGCCCCCGCTTTCAGTCGGCAGGAGAGGCGACGCTGGAGGCTGATGACAAGGTCATCGGTGTCTACCATCGTGACCAGGCCAGGGCCTATCCCCAGCGCATCCTGGTCTGGCACGAGATCGTCAATGACGAACTGGGCGGTGAGGCACTGAGCATCACCTACTGCCCCCTGACGGGCACGGCACTGGGCTTCAAGCGCGGCGAGACCGAGCTCGGTGTCTCCGGCAAGCTGGTCAACAGCAACCTGGTCATGTATGACCGCGCCACCGACAGCGAATGGCCCCAGATCCTGGGAGTGGCCATCGACGGGCCTCTGGTCGGCCAGGGGCTAGAGGAGTTCCGGGTGTTCTGGACCACTTGGGGAGCCTGGCAGGCACGTCATCCCGAGACCGAGGTGCTGACCGACCAGACCGGCTTCGTGCGTAATTATCGACGCGACCCCTACGGGAGCTACAACCCGCTCGGCGGTTATTATGCCCCCGACAGCCGGCGGCTGTTCCCGGTGATGCACCGCGATGATCGTTTCCCGCCCAAGACCGAGGTCTTCGGCCTGCGTGGCCCGGAGGGCGCACTGGCCATCACCCGTGAGTCGCTGCGCGAGGAGGGCGTGGTCGATGTCGCGCTGGGCGAGCGTCGCTACACCGTCATTCATGACCCGGGGCTGGATACCGGCTGGGCCTTCCAGAATCCCCAGGGAGTCGAGATCCAGGCAGCAGAGCTCGATTTTACCGCCGAGGGGGTCACCGGATCGGGCATCGACTCGCTCGAGGCGGTGAATGGCTTCGAGGCCATGTGGTTCGCCTGGGCCGCCTTCTATCCCGATACCCACCTGTATGAGGGGAAGGAGGCGCCATGAAGCCGCTTGCCCGGGTCATCCTCAGGATGCTGTCGCGTCCCGCCACGGTCGTCGCCGTGAGCGGGATCATGGCCGTCTATACGCTGCTCTACCTGTGGTTGACCGGCGACATCGCCGGGGATGGCATGGGGGGTTGGCAGGCGGCCTTTCCCGCCTGGGAGCGGGCCTTCCAGACACGGGGCCCGTTCCAGTTCGAGCCGGTGGGGCTGATCGGCCTGGGAGCGCTGGTGTGGACCTTCAGCCCGTTCAATACCCTGATCGCCGCTGCCTTGGGGCTACTGGTGGGGTCGAACGTGGTGGCCGGCTGGTGGCTCTGGCGAACCCCGCGGCAGTGTGGCCTGGGCAGGACGAGCACCGGCCTGCTGGGAGCCATTCCGGCGCTGCTGGTCGGCGGGGCCTGCTGTGCCCCGCTGGCACTCATCTGGCTCGGGCTGCCGATTGCAGGCGGCCTGGCCAGTCTGACGCCGCTCCTGGTTCCCGTCGCGCTGCTGTTGCTGATGGCCGGGCTGTGGCTCAGCCTGCGTCGGCTCGTCAGGGAAGAAAGCCTCCGCTGACATGCCGGCGCCACGATCTCGAAGACCGTGATCTGCCGCGGGGCCGGGTGGCGGAAGCCTTGGAAGGCATCGCTATCGAGGTCGCCGGTGACTAGCGGGCGTCGTCCGCCTGCAGCTCCGGTGTGTGGCGTCGTCCCGCCTCATGCAGCAGGTCGAACTGGCGGTTGCACTCGGTGCAGGCGTCGCACATCATCAGGTGAAAGCGCAGCGAGAGACGCTGCCGCAGGGTGAGAGGGCGGTCCTGCCTGAGTGACATCAAGCGGGTCGCCCCCTTGCACATCATCATGTCGATGCCTCCTTCAACCAGCCTTGCTCGATGCATGCCCGCAAGCGCAGGCGGGCCCGATGCAGGATCACCCAGCAGTTGTTCTCCTTGATGCCGATCTCCCGGCAGATCTCCGCGGTGGAGAGCCCCATCAACTCGCGCAGCGAGAAGACCCGGGCGATGGTGTCCGGCAGGGCGATCATGCAGGCATCGAAGACCCGCCAGAACAGCTCGTTCTCGAAGGCGGCCTCCGGATCCCCCCAGCGAGCCGGTCGTGCCTCGACCCGCCAGCGCCCGTTCTGCTGGAACTGGCGATCGATGGCGTCGTCATCGGTCTCGTCTTCCAGCGGTTGCCACTTGCCCTGGCGCTTCTGAGCGCGTAGGGCATCGAGAATCTTGTACTTGAGGATGCCGAAGACCCAGGTCTCGTAGCCGGAGCGTCCGGCAAAGGAGGCATCCTTCTCGATGGCGGCCATCAGGGCCTCCTGCACGGCATCCTCGGCCAGGGCATGATCGCGAAGGTGAAGGCGGGCGAAGGAGAGCAGTCGAGGCCGAACCGCAGTGAGGCGCTGCATACGGTCATCGGAAAGCGAGGTGCTATCCATGTAGTTATTGCCCACTTCGTTGTTGACGGGGTGAGGAATTGCCAATGAGGCGCTTGCCGATCGTCTGAGGCATTCCCTTCATCGATTCTGCACCGCTTCGACTCATTGTTTTCCCGGTTTCTAGTGTCGTGATGGCTGGGGTGATATTACATGGGTTCTTGGATATTTTCGGCAGATGAATAGAAATAAAAAGTATTCATTTAGGAGAGGGATTAAGTAATCGCTGGGGGTTGTTGGCTACCAAAGAGCATGGATCCACATACTGTGGTCCACGACAGGGCAGCGGTCAAGAGCATCCTGAGAGATGATGATCTGTCGGTGCCGTCGATAAAGAACTGCCAAGGAGAAAGACCATGAAACATTCAACCTCCATCGTTGCTACCCTCATCGCCGGTTCCATGCTGATGGGCACTATCGGTCAGGCCTCTGCCATGGTCGTCAGCGGGCCTCATCCGCTCGAGTCAGGCAGCTCGATCTCACGCCTGGTCGATGGTGTCGGCCATTATCGCCTACAGGTCGACTCACCCACTCGACTGAGTGTGCAGAGTGAGATCTGGAATCCGGCAGGTGCCCACCATGCCAAGCTGCGCGGGGTGCTACGAGATGGCCAGAACAACATCGTGGTAGAGTCACGAAGCCATGACGGCCGCTTCAATATCGATCAGTCACTCCAGCCTGGGCATTACACCCTCGAAGTGCATGGCAGTCAGGCAGGCAGGGTGGATTCCAGTAGTCGCTATTATCTGCGGACCAACATGGAGTGAGACTGCCAGCTCTGTGTGACTTGTTCATCGCCAGGCTGCCGGCCTGGCGATATTGCTATTCCGGATGTCGGTGAACTCGCGTCGGCAATCGGTCATTCCACCAGGTGCGGCAATAGCCTGCGCAATCGCTGCAGGTCCTGCGGCCGGTCCACATCCCAGACGCTGGTCGGACAGGCCAGTCGCCAGCCGAGCTCACGAGCTCGCCGTCGGGTCTGGGCCATCACCCGGGGCGTGCCCCAGTCGATGGCGGCGAAGAGCTGCGGATCGGTGCGTCGGGTTCCGACCAGGGCATAGCCACCGTCCTCTGCGGGCAGGAAGACGGCGTCTGCCCGCTCCAGGGCCTTCCAGCAATGGTTCAGCAGCACCGGCGTGAGCATGGGGCAGTCGCAGCCGATCAACAGGCCCGGGCCGGGCATGCTGCTCAGGGCGTGATGCATGCGCACCCCCAGGTGGCCCTCCGGCTGGGCGCGCAGTTCGATACCGTAACGGTCGGCCAGCTCGAGGAACAGCGAGTGGCCGTGATCCAGTGCCGTCCACAGGGTGATGTGGTGGGCCGACGTGGCGGCCGCGGCGATCTCCAGGGCATGGCGCAGCAGGGCGGCATGCAGCCGGGCGGCGCCTTCGGCGCCGAGCACCGGGATCAGCCGGGTCTTCGTCTCGCCGGGAATCGGTGCCTTGGCCAGTATCGCCAGGGGAAAATCAGCGGACATGACGATATTCCCGAGCCAGGGCCTCCGGCGATGCGCCCCGCCAGTAGCGAAAGCGCAGCCGCCACATCAGGGAGATCGTCGCCCAGGCGCCCTGCTGCTCCCAGCGCCGGCCGCTGCTCACCACCTTGTGGCGCAGGCAGGCGGGGGGAGAGAGGCGTTTCAGTCGACGAGACATCTCGATGTCCTCCATCAGGGGTTGCTCGGGGAAGCCCCCCACGGTGGTGAATGCCTCACGGGTCATGAAAAGCGCCTGGTCACCGGTGGCGATGCCGGTGAGCCGGGACCGGATATTCATGGCCGTGGCGATGACCGGCAGCATGGGGTGCCGGCCCTCGAGCCTGATATCGAAGCGCCCCCAGCAGTGCTTCCCGGCCAGAGCCCTGTCGATCAGGAGATCGGTGCGTCGTGGCAGCCGGGTGTCGGCATGCACAAAGAGCAGTTGGCTGCCTCTGGCGGCGTGGGCCCCCGTGTTCATCTGCACGGCGCGCCCGGGTGGGCACTGGAGGATTCGCGTGGCCACGGGGCAGGCCTTGGCGAGGGTGTCGTCCCGGCTGCCGCCGTCCACCACGATGATCTCGGTACCGCACAACCACAGGCCCAGCAGTCGATCGAGCCGGGCCTCGATAGCGGCCGCCTCGTCGAGGACGGGGATGATGACGCTCAGTCGCGGCGTTGCTGACATGGCAGGCGGTCTGTCCAGAGTCGTGGTGGTCGGCTTGTCCATGTTGTGTCGTGCCGGAGCCCCGTATCTTACCGCACCCTCATGGTGTCGATAGCTAGGCGGGGGCGTAAGGGAGGCAGGCTTGTTGCCACTAAACGGTATGGCGTGGCATTCGTAAACCCGGCCATCTCCCAGAGGGAGACGTGTCATGAACGGCCTGAGTAGTATGACCTCGATTTCTCATCCCCAGTGCCTGAAGTGACCATGGCATGATGTCGGGCCCGAGTGACGCGATGGGCATGCCTATCCGGCCAGGCCTGCGGACATGAGGCTCATGCCGTCGGGAGAAGGGGGGATCAGCCATGACACTCTTGAGTCGCATCGGTTACATGCTGAGCTGCTGGCTCTCCTGTCCGCGACCCTGGCACCAGGCCGAGATCCGTATCGAGCGTGATGTGCTGGCCTGCCTGCGGCCAGGCGATGTGCTGCTGGTCGAGGGTTCCTCACGGCTGAGTACGGTGATCAAGTACTTGACCCAGTCCTCCTGGTCCCATGCCGCGTTGTTCGTCGGCAGTGAGGTGGCCGAACGAGCCGGCGGACGACCCGGGGCCTGCTTCGTCGAGGTCGACCTCGCCGAGGGCGTGCGGGTGGTGGGGTTCGATGAGTACGCTGGCTATCCACTACGCATCTGCCGGCCGATGGGGCTCGGGGCCGAGGATATCGAGACGCTGGCAAGGTTTGCCTGTCGGCGCGTGGGGCATCGCTACGACCTGCGCAACATCTTCGATCTGGCCCGCTACCTGCTTCCCTTGCCTCCCGTGCCGGCACGCTGGCGCCGCCGCATGCTGTCCCTGGGTAGCGGTGACCCCACCCGGGCGATCTGCTCGACCCTGATCGCCCAGGCCTTCCAGGCGGTACGCTATCCGATCCTGCCCTCCGAGGAGTGGCAGGACGATCCACGGCGCTGTGTCGGATGCCAACGTCGGGTATTGCGGCGTCGACACTACAGCCTGTTCACGCCGCGTGACTTCGACCTCTCGCCCTACTTCGAGATCGTCAAGCCGGTCCTCGTCGATGGCTTCGACCCCCGGCGCCTGGCCTGGAGCGAGACCGAGGACGCGTTGCCGGAGATGTGACGGGCTCGTCAGGCCGACAGCTGGATGAGCGAGCCGCCGGCATCCTCGGCGTCCTCCCGGTCGTGGGTGACCAGCAGGCTCGGCAGGCCGGCCTCGTGCAGTCGGGAGAACACCAGCTGTCGCATCTCGTGGCGCAGATGGGTATCGAGTTTGGCGAATGGCTCGTCGAGGAGCACGGCACAGGGGGCGGAGAGCAGCAGACGCATCAGGGCGACCCGCGCCTGCTGGCCACCGGAGAGCGTCGCCGGGTCGCGGTCGCCGAAACCGGCCAGGCCGATCTCCCCCAGGGCGTCCTCGACCCGGTCCGACCTGTCGGGGGTAGAGCGAGGCATGCCGAAACGCAGGTTACCGGCCACCGAGAGATGCGGAAACAGCAGCGGATCCTGGAACAGCAGGCCGATGCCGCGCCGTTCGGCCGGCAGTCGGGTGATGTCGCGGCCGTCGAGGCGTATCCGTCCCGTGGCCTGGAACGCCGGTGCCAGGAAGCCCGCCACGAAGGCCAGCAGGGTCGACTTGCCCGAGCCGGACGGGCCCATCACGGTGAGTACCTCGCCGGGGCCAACCGCGGCATCGAGTTCGAGCAGCGTCACTTCGCCCAGGGTGATACGGATCTGCTCCAGGGCCAGATGGTGGCGGTCGTTCATGGTGTTCCTCGCATACCTCGGCGGTTGGACCACAGCAGTCGCGGCAGGCCGATGGCGATGGTGAAACCCACCAATGGCAGGCTGGCCTGGACCAGCGCCCAGACTCCGATCGCGCGGCGGTTGCCTCCCGACGCGAGCGCCACCGCCTCGGTGGTGACGGTGGGCACGCGACCGGCGCCGAGCAGTTGAGTGGGCAGATACTGGCCGATGCTGACCGCCAGCCCCACGGCGCAGGCGGTGAGCATCGGCGCCAGCAACAGGGGCAGGCGCACCCGCCAGAAGGCGGCGTTGCGCGAGGCGCCGAGCGTGAGGGCCAGCCGCGTCCAGCGCGGGTCGAAGCGCCGGTAGGCCTCGGAGAGCGACAGGAACACGTAGGGCAGCACGAACAGCAGGTGGCCGAAGATCACCAGGCCATGCTGCGGTCGGGTGCCGAGCGACTCCATGACCACCACCAGGCCGAACAGGAAGGCGATCTGTGGCACGATCAGCGGCAGATAGAGCAGCCCCAGCGCGGAAAGGAGCCGCCCCTGAGCCGGCTGGCGCCCGGTGCGCTGCTCGTTCTCGAGTGCGGCCAGGGCCAGGACCACGGCGATCAGCGTCGACGCGATGGCGATGATGGCGGTCGAGCTCGCCGGGCCCGCCAGCGACGGCAGCGCGCGAACCCAGTGCGTGGTCGTGACGCTCTGGGGCAGGGCGTCGGGAAAGCGCCAGAAGCCGGCCACCGAATAGAGGGCGAGACCGGCGATCCCGATGAAGGCGATCAGGCTGGCCAACAGGATCAGCCCCTTGCCGGCCAGGTGCAGCGGCTTCTCGCCGTGTCGGCGTCCGCCGCGGTCGATCCAGTGGCGTATCAGGCGGGTGGCGAGACATTCCAGGCACCACCAGGTCGCCAGCGCCGCGGCGGTGACACCGAGCTGCAGCACCGCACCGGCCGAGGCCATGAAGCGCCGGGAGAGATCGGGGTCGTTGAACCAGGTGAGGATCGACACGCTGAGCGTCGGTGGCAGGGTGGGGCCGAGGATCAGCGCGACGTCCACCACCGAGGTGGCATAGGCGATCACCGCATAGACTGGAAGGCGGATCAGCGGGTAGAGCGCCGGGGCGACGACCTTGAGCCAGGCGATCGTCGGCCGGTAGCCCAGCGAGCGGGCGATGGCCACGCGCCTTTCGGGATCGAGCTGGGGCAGGGCCGCCAGGCTCATCAGCAGCAGGAAGGGAATCTCCTTGATGATCAACCCCGCCATCAGCGAAAGGCCCCAGGGGTCCTGGACGATCAACAGGTCCGGGGGGCGCTCCCAGCCGGTCAGTCCCGGCGAGACCAGCCGGGCCACCAGGCCGGAGGGGGCGATCAGGAACGCCAGGCCGAAGGCGGCGGCGGCATGGGGGATCGACAGCAGCGGCGAGACCAGCCGGCGAATCCAGTGATCGAGCCGGCTGCCTGTGGCAGAGGCCAGAAACAGCAGCACCACGACGAGCGACACCGCGGTGGTGACCAGGCCACTGGTGAAACTCACCGCCACCGAGCGCCACAGGCCGGGCTGGGCGACCAACTGCCGCCAGGGGGCCAGGCCGAGGGTGTCGCCGCCCAGCGCCGGCAGGTAGCCGAAGGCCGGCAGCACCGCCATGGCCAGGCCGGCGAGGATGGGGCCGACCAGCAGGGTGACGATCAGCACGGGCGCGAGGCGCAGGATCATCCCGATCGAGCCTCGTCACCGGCCGTGGTGCGGGGAGCCATCGTCATCAGTTGCGCACATAGCGTTCGAGCCAGGCCTCCTGCAGGGCGGTCATCCAGCTCGGGTGAGGCTCGGGTAGCGTCATCGCCAGGGCATCGGGGGGCAGCATGGCCGGATTCTCCTCGTCCAGGGCGAAGAGCGCCTGGGCCTGTTCATCGAGGCGCGCCACGTCGAGCACGGTGCGGTCACCCCACATCGCCAGGTCCTGCTTGCGGGCCTGGGCTTCCGGGGAGAGCAGGAAGTCGGCGACCACCATGGCACCGGCCTTGTGAGGCGAGTTGAAGGGAATGGCGACGAAGTGCACGTTGCCGAGGGTGCCGCCCTCCAGCACATAGCTGCGGGTGGTGGGCGGAAGCTCGGAGTCGGCCACCGCGGCCGCCGGCTCCGAGGGGATGAAGGTGAAGGCCAGCGCCAGTTCGCCGTCGCTCATCAGGTTGCGCAGCTCCGGGCCGCTGGCGGGGAACTGCCGGCCGCCGCGCCACAGGTGAGGGTGCAGGGTGTCCAGGTAGTCCCACAGCGGGGCGGTGACGGCCGTGAAGTCGCTCTCCTCCACCGGGGCATAGAGCGCCTCGTCGGCGTCGCTCAGGGCGAGCAGTGCCTGCTTGAGGAAGGTGCTGCCGGTGAAGTCGGGAATGCGGGGATAGGTGAAGCGGCCGGGGTTGGCCTCGGCCCAGGCGAGCAGTGCCTCGATGTCACGGGGCGGGGAGTCGATTTCGGCACTGTCAAAGTAGAAGGTGATCTGCGCCTTCCCCCAGGGCGCCTCGAAGCCTTCGGTGGGCAGCGTGAAGTCGGTGACCACCTCGGGATTGTGCTCGGGGTAGGTGAGGGCGAAGTTCGGTAACCGCTCGGCGAAGGGACCGAACAGCAGGTCGGCCGCCCTCATGGCGGCGAAGTTCTCGCCGTTGATCCAGATCAGGTCGATGCTGCCGTCCTCGCGGTTGCCGGCCGACTTCTCGGCCAGGACCCGTGACACGGCGGCGCTGGTGTCGTCGAGCTTCACATGCACCACCGTCACATCATACTCGTCCTGCATGCGCTGGTTGACCCACTCGAGGTAGCGATTGGTGCGGGTGTCGCCCGCCCAGGCATTCCAGTAGACGGTCTGGCCGCGGGCCTCGTTGCGTACGGCGTCCCAGTCGGCGGGATCCGGGGCGGCGTGCAGCGGCATGGACAGCAGCAGGGCGAGCGGGGCGGCGGCGAGGGTACGACTCGGCATCGAAGCAATCCTTCTTCAATTCATGGCGGTATTCAGCGCGCCCTCGAGGGTGCGGAATTCATCCTGTACAAGCGTGATGGCTGGCAGGGAGAGATAGTGGTCGACCCGGTCGCGCACATGGGCGATCAGCGCCTCGTCGCTGAGCTCGGCGGACCAGTCCTCGCCGCGGGTATGGGCGTCACGGGCCCGGCGATGGCTGGCACGCCACTTGGCGCACCAGGTCAGTGACCAGAGCCACATGGCGCGGCGACAGGCCAGCAGGGCCGCGGTGTCGCCGTCGAAGCCGGTGGCCGTCATCCAGCGGTGGTAGAAGTCGGCCACCTGCGCCGCTGACAGCTCGGCACGGCTGACGAGGTCCCAGGTAGTCGAGGTGTAGAGGCTGGCATGGGCCAGGTCGAAGCCGGGCAGGCCATAGCGGCACTTCTCCAGGTCTACCAGCACGGCGCGTCCCGAGTCGGTGATCAGGAAGTTGCCCGGGTGGGCATCGAAGCTGATCAACCGCGGCTCGGCGCCGGACAGGCGCTGGGGAAGGGCGGCGAGCTCGGCCTCGATGCGCCGTCGCACCTCCGGTGTGAGGCCCGCCCGATCGAGGAAGCGAGCCTGTGTCGCGACCTCGTGACGCATGGCGGCCCAGGGATCGCCAGGCGCCTGCAGTGGTTCGCGTTGTCCGGAGGGCGGTATTTCCAGGGCGTGCAGGCTGGCCAATGCCTCGGCGATGGCCGGGAGGTCATCCGGCAGGTGCGCCGGCCGGCCGCGAATGGCGCTGACCAGCAGGCCGCCCCGCGGCAGGTCCTTGGACGGGGGGAGGACGCCGTGCAGAGCCGGCGTGTGCCCGCTCTCGCTCGCCCGGGCGAAGCAGGCCGCCTGGTAATCGAGGTTGGCCCGTGCCCCCAGCCCCAGTTGGCTCTGCTTGGGCAGGCGGGCGACCCAGTCGATGGCGTCACGCACCAGCCAGACGTGGTGATGGGCCAGGCCGGTATCGGCCATCGGCTGCATTGAGAGGATCTCGGCGTGGCGGCCGGCCCGTGTCAGCGCCGCGGCCAGGCGATCACACAGGTCGTGCCGGGTTTCCGGGGAGACGGGGGAGGAAACGTTGTTCGGCATGGCCTTCCTCGACATCGGGATGGTCGGTCAGTAGGTGGTCGGGCGAGTACGGGGTTCCTTACATCCCGAACAGCACTACATCGATGATGGAACACCTGGAGCAGCGGCCTGCCGTGCGGTGGTGTAAGTAATCGATTCCAGTGCCTACCAAACCAGACCGCTGGCAAGACGCGTAGCGACAGGATCCTTTGGGTCCCCAAGCGAGCTGGCCTGACCAACAAGAGCATGATCTGAAATGTCATCACGGAGGTGGAAATCATGTCACAGCATGACGACAAACGCCGCAGGCTGCTAGGCCGGCTGAGCAGACAGTTCGCCTATACGGCCCCGGTACTGGCGTTGGTGGCCGGCGGAGCGGCCCTGCAGGCCACGGCGGGCAATACCTCGACCGAGGCAGGCTTTGCCCCCGTTACCGAAGCGACTCTTCTGCTCGCCAGCAATCATGGCGAAGCCGAAGCCGAGGGAGAAGCCGAGGGAGAAGCCGAGGGAGAAGCCGAGGGAGAAGCCGAAGGGGAGGCCGAGGCCCAGTCGAGTGACGCGGTGCAGCGGCCCGATGGCTATACGCCCGGTTACAGCGAGACCGACGCAAACCCGCAGGAGCTGCTGGTGCGCGGCGAGGAGCTCTATTATGACACCTCGTTGAGCACCAACGGCCTGTCCTGTGCCAGCTGCCACGGCAGCGACGGGCAGGACATGGGCTACAAGGCCACCTTCGAGCAGCCCTTCCCCCACCGGGTGGCGATGGCCAGCGACCAGTTCGGTATGCCCGAGGTTCACGCCGACGAGATGGTGCAGGTCTGCATGGTGGCGCCCATGGAGGCCGAGCCGCTGGAGTGGGAGGGCGAGGCCCTGCAGTCGCTCTCTGCCTATATGGTGGAGGTGCAGCGGCGTTTTGCCGGAGAAACACATGACCTCTGAGCACTGACAGGGAGGGGCTCCACCACCGGTGCCGCCCTGCGGCACCGGTGCCCTGCAAGCCCCCGACTCGCGTCGATTGCCTCCTGCGGGCCGGTGGCGGCTGTTGCGGTAACGATCCTCTTCTGCCTACGCTGATATCGGCAACGGCTGAACCACGGCGTGTCATCGCGACTCTCAAGGGCAGAAGACGCAGGGCAGGGTAACTTATGACGAGTGGACTCCGCGGGGCCATGGCCAGGCGCATGCTGCTGCCGTTCAGCTTGCTGTGTCTGGTGTTCGGCGGTCTGCTGGCCTGGCACGCCCAGGCCCAGCAGGAAGCGCGGACCGCTCTGGTAATGACCGTCGACGGGGCCATCGGCCCGGCCACCAGCGACTACTTCCAGCGTGGGCTACGCAAGGCGGAGGAGGGCAATGCCGAGCTGGTGGTGGTGCAGATGGACACCCCCGGCGGGCTGGACGCCTCCATGCGCAGCATGATCCGCAGCATGCTCAACTCCCCCGTGCCGGTGGCCATCTATGTCTCGCCCAGCGGTGCCCGCGCGGCCAGTGCGGGTACCTACCTGCTCTACGGCAGCCATGTGGCGGCGATGGCGCCGGCTACCCACCTGGGCTCGGCGACGCCGGTACAGATCGGCGGCGGCGGCCTGCCGGGGTTGGGCGACGACGAGGAAGACGACGGTAATGGTGGTGCCCGGGCAGAGGAAGATAGTGCCACCGGCGATGACGGTGATGCCGCCAACGGTGGCGATGCCGCTGCCGGCGATGACGAGGAAGCCGTCTCCGAGGATGACGAGCGGGAGGAGGCCAGCCAGGGCCCGCGCCGCGGGGAGTCGGCCATGGAGCGCAAGGTGCTCGAGGACGCCGTCTCCTACATCCGCGGGCTCGCCGATCGCCATGGGCGCAACGCCGACTGGGCCGAGGAGGCGGTGCGCGAGGCGGTCAACCTGACCGCTCGCGAGGCCCTGGAAATGAACGTCATCGACGTGGTGGCCCGCGATCTCGACGACCTGCTGGCGCAGGTCGATGGTCGCGAGGTGGTGATGGAGCATGGCGAGCGAACGCTGGAGACGAGCGAGCTGGTCATCGAGCGCTTCGATCCGGACTGGCGTACCGAGCTGCTCTCGGTGATCACCAACCCCAATGTCGCCTACTTCCTGATGATCATCGGCTTCTACGGGTTGATCTTCGAACTGTCCAACCCGGGCAGCCTGGTGCCGGGCACCATCGGCATCATCTCGCTGCTGCTGGCGCTGTTCGCCTTCCAGGTGCTGCCGGTCAACTATGCTGGCCTGGCGCTGATCCTGGTGGGTCTGGGGCTGATCGTGGGCGAAGCCTTGATGCCCAGTTTCGGCATATTGGGAATGGGCGGCATCGTCGCCTTCGTGATCGGATCGGTGATACTGATGGATGCGGACAACCTGACGATATCGCTGCCGATGATCGGTGGCATCGCCCTGCTGGCGGCAGTGTTCATGCTCTGGACCCTGACTCGTTTCATGGGGCTGCGGCGACGACCGGCGAAGACCGGCCAGGAAGAGCTGTTGGGCAGCGAGGCCAAGGTACTGGAAGATTTCGATGGGAGTGGCCATGTGAGGCTGATGGGCGAACGCTGGAACGCTCGCAGTACAGCGCCGCTGCGCAAGGGGCAGAAGGTGCGAGTGGTCAGGGTCGAGGGGCTGACCATCGAGGTCGAACCCCTGGAGGAGAGTGCCTGAGCCTTCGCCGATCGAATCCGGACGGTGAGGATCGCAAGCTAGCCAAGGAGACAGACCATGATGATTTCCTATCTCGTCCCGGTAGTGCTGCTGTTCATGCTGATCGCGGCCTCGATCCGCATCCTGCCGGAGTACAAACGTGGCGTAGTGTTCTTCCTCGGGCGCTTCCAGGCGGTGAAGGGGCCAGGGCTGATCATCGTCATCCCCGGCATCCAGAAGATGGAGGTGGTCGACCTGCGGGTGATCACCATGGACGTGCCGGAACAGGACGTGATCTCCCAGGACAACGTCACCGTCAAGGTCAATGCCGTGCTCTACTTCCGCGTGGTGGACCCGGAGAAGGCGATCATCCAGGTGGAGAACTACGTCAATGCCACCAGCCAGCTGGCCCAGACCACCCTGCGTTCGGTGCTCGGCAAGCACGACCTGGACGAGATGCTCTCCGAGCGTGACAAGCTCAACGACGACATCCAGGAGATCATCGACAGCTCCGCCGAGGGGTGGGGGATCAAGGTGGCCAACGTCGAGATCAAGCACGTCGACCTCGACGAGAGCATGATCCGTGCCATCGCCCGCCAGGCCGAGGCCGAGCGCGAACGGCGCGCCAAGGTGATCCATGCCGAGGGCGAGTTGCAGGCCTCGAAGAAGCTGGTCCAGGCGGCCAACGTGATGTCAGAGAACTCCGCCGCCCTGCAACTGCGTTATCTACAGACCATGAGCGACATGAGCAACAAGAATGCCTCGACCATCGTGGTGCCGCTGCCCATGGACATCATGGAGGCCTTCCGGCAGATGAAGGCCTCCCCCGCGGCGCAGGCGCGTGGCGGCCAGGCGACACCGGATAGTGGCGACGACACCTGATCCGGCCGGTGCCACGGCCGGACGGCCGTGGGACTGCCCCCTCGGGTGCGCTGCAGCATGAACTCTGCTAGACTCTCGCGCTCGTTATCGGGGCAGTTGGCCGGAGTCCGCCTCCGTCTCCTGCCCGATCCTCAAGAGCACGGGAAACGACGCAACGTGATGACCCCCCTGACAGGGCTGGCCACGCCGCCCTAGCGCACCCTTCTTTCCCCGAGGTGCCGTGCCCAGTGGCTTCGGCCCCTCGATCCATGACATCACGCCGATGTCCCGGGTGCCCCTGCGCCCTTCCTGAGAATGATCACTCGCGACATGCCCGCCACGGGCCACGCCCGACCCGGCGAGGCCGAAGGCATGGCATGCGACGACATACCCTGGTGCCTGACGGCATGAATATTCACCCACAACGGGACCGCAGAATGCTCCGATACAAGCGAGAAGAATGGTTTTCCAACATCAAGGGGGACACCCTCTCCGGCATCGTCGTGGCACTGGCGTTGATCCCCGAGGCCATCGCCTTCTCGATCATCGCCGGCGTCGACCCCAAGGTCGGCCTCTACGCATCGTTCTGTATCGCGGTGATCATTGCCTTCACCGGTGGTCGGCCGGGCATGATATCGGCGGCCACCGGCGCCATGGCGCTGCTGATGGTGACCCTGGTGCACGACCACGGCCTCGAGTACCTGCTGGCGGCCACCCTGCTCACCGGGGTGCTGCAGATCGTCGCCGGCTACCTGAAGCTCGCCGACCTGATGCGCTTCGTCTCGCGCTCGGTGGTCACCGGCTTCGTCAACGCCCTGGCGATCCTGATCTTTATGGCCCAACTTCCTGAATTAACCGGTGTTACATGGCATGTCTATGCCATGACCATCGCCGGCCTGGCGATCATCTACGGCTTTCCCTACCTGCCGGTGATCGGCAAGTCGGTGCCGTCGCCGCTGGTGTGCATCCTGGTACTGACCGCGGTCTACATGATCACCGGCATGGAGATCAGAAGCGTTGGCGACATGGGCGAGCTTCCCGATACCCTGCCGGTCTTCCTGTGGCCCGACGTGCCACTCAACCTCGAGACCCTGTGGATCATCCTGCCCTATGCGCTGATGCTGACCGTCGTCGGCCTGCTGGAGTCGATGATGACCGCCACCATCGTCGATGACCTGACCGATACTCCCAGCGACAAGAACCGTGAGTGCAAGGGCCAGGGCATCGCCAATATCGGCTCTGGCCTGCTCGGCGGCATGGCCGGCTGCGCGATGATCGGCCAGTCGGTGATCAACGTGAAGTCCGGGGGGCGTGGTCGGCTTTCCACGCTGATCGCCGGCGTGGTGCTGCTGGTCCTGGTGGTCTTCCTTTCCGATTGGGTGTCGCGGATCCCCATGGCGGCGCTGGTGGCGGTGATGATCATGGTCTCCATCGGCACCTTCAGCTGGAGCTCCATCCGCGACCTGAAGAAGCACCCGATGAGCACCAACATGGTCATGCTGGCCACCGTGGCGGTCACCGTGGGCACCCATAACCTGGCCATCGGCGTCTTCGTCGGCGTGCTGCTCGCCGCCATGAACTTCGCCAACAAGGTGGGCAACATCTTCTATATCGGCTCCGAGGAAGCCGAGCAGGGCCACCATCGCGTCTACAAGGTGGTGGGGCAGGTGTTCTTCGCCTCCTCCGAGCGCTTCGGCAACGCCTTCGACTTCAAGGAGACCGTGGAGAAGGTGACCATCGATCTCTCCCGTGCCCACTTCTGGGACATCACCGCCGTCCAGGCCCTGGATCGGGTGGTGATCAAGTTCCGCCGCGAGGGCACCGAGGTGGAGCTGATCGGCCTCAACGAGGCCAGCGCCACCATCGTCGATCGCTATGCGGTGCATGACGACCCGGAAGCGGTCGAGAAGCTGATGGGCGGTCATTGATTCGAGGCAAGCCTCCGGGCCCTCGGATGGGCGTACCCCTGTGCTGCGTCGGTCCGATGGTGTAGAACTTGTGTAACGGTGGACCGAGGCGATCGGGCCCGCCGCCAACCCACGCCAGCTCGGGAAACGACAAGATGACAGATCAGGTGATGGCCGCCATCGACGGCTCACAGTTCTCGGAAGGGGTGTGCGACTACGCCGCCTGGGCCAGCCTGGCGCTCGGCGCGCCGCTGACCTTCCTGCACGTAGTGGACAACCACCCCCAGACCGCTGAGGCGGATCTCTCCGGTAACATCGGGCTGGGTTCCCGCGAGCACCTGCTCGAGGAGCTGGCCACCCTCGACGAGCAGCGCGCCAAGGTCGCCCAGGAGCAGGGCCGGCTGATGCTCAAGGCGGCCAGGGAGCGGGCCGTCGAGGACGGGGTGAGCGAGCCCGCCACCCGCCAGCGCAACGGTACCCTGGTGGAGACACTCGAGGAACTGGAGAGCGAGATCCGCCTGTTGGTCATGGGCAAGCGCGGCGAGACCGCCCACCAGGCGAGCGAGCACCTGGGCTCGAACCTGGAGCGGGTGGTGCGCACCCTGCACCGGCCGATCCTGATGGTGCCCGAGGCCTTCAAGCGCCCGGAGAAGGTGATGATCGCCTTCGACGGCAGCAAGACCACCCGCAAGGGCGTGGAGATGCTGGCCAGCAGCCCGCTGTTCGAGGGTATCCCGGTGCATGTGGTGATCGTCGGCGCCGAGACCGGCGACAACCGCTCCCAGCTCGACTGGGCGTTGTCGACGCTGCGCGACGCCGGCCACGAGGCCGAGGGCGCGATCCGCGCCGGCGAGGTGGAGGCGACCCTGCGCGCCTATCAGGAAGAGCTCGGCATCGATCTGCTGGTGATGGGCGCCTATGGCCACTCGCGCATCCGCCACCTGCTGATCGGCAGCACCACCACCGGGATGCTGCGCAAGGCCAGCGTACCGGTGCTGCTGCTGCGGTGATCCACGGCAGCGACTGCTCAAGGGCATCGACTGTGCCGAATGATGGGGTAGAATCGACTGCTTTTAATTGGCTCGGCAGATAGTCTTGCTGCACCCTTTCGGACTTCCAGGAGAAAAACAGATGACCATCGTTCGGCACGACACCAAGGCGCGCATGAGCCGCGCCGTGATCCACAACGGCATCGCCTACCTGTGCGGTCAGGTGGCCGGCCCCGAGGCGCGTCACGGCGACATCACCGAGCAGACCGAGAGCATGCTGGCGCGCGTCGATGCGTTGCTCGCCGAGATCGGCTCCGATCGCGAGCACCTGCTGACGGCGACGATCTACCTCAAGGAGGGCCACGACTTCGCCGCCATGAACGCGGTGTGGGATGCCTGGGTGCCCACCGGCCACGCCCCGGCCCGGACCTGCGTCTGCGCCCCCATGCCCGCCGACGAGCTGAAGGTCGAGATCACCGTCACGGCCCTGGTCGTCGGCGAATACAGCTACTGAATCAAGACTGGCGGGACCCGCGAGTCACACTCGGGGAGGTCCGAGATAGTGAGCGCCGCAGAAGCTCGGGGAGTTGCTGGCGGATGCGGTGGTTCAGCCCATGACGGTTTCCGGAGTGATCGCCAGCCGGGGGAGTGAACGAATGCATAGCCGGCGCTGGTGGCTGCAGATGCTCAATGTCCAGCCGTCATGCTGCCACTGCCACGCCTGGACTCCGCCGCCGGGAAGCAACCGGGAAAGTCTCGTCTCCAGTACGCTGCCTGGGGGCCGGCCTGCGAGACTGTCGAGCTTGAACAGGGCTTCGTGCAGTGTCCAGGCGCGATAGAACGCCCCCAGAGGACTGGCCGCCTCGAGAATGGCACGGCGTACCCTGGCTTCGGGCAACAGGTCGACCAGCTCCGCCAGGCGAGCGCCGTGCCTGGGACGAGCATGCTCGAGGTCGATGCCGACCGGCACCGTGGCGAGCCCCGCCACGACGCGTCCATCGCGATGACTCAGGCAAGCGCGCCAGGGCATGGGGAGCGAGGGGTGTCGCGGAGCCCCCTGTCCCCTGGGCGACCAGTCGGCCAGAGGGCAGTCGAGGCCACGACGCGCCGCGAGCCGCGACAACATCTCGCGCCCGAGCCGAGACAGGCAGGCTCCGCTACTGCCAGGAGGAGCCTGCGCCAGGATCAGCTCCAGGTGGGCCTTCATTCGCTCAACGCAGGGTGACGACGTCGCCGCGCAGGGCTACCCCGGCCATCACTGCCCCGGCATGGCATTCATACTCGGTAAGCGACGCCATGGCGTTGCGCTTGTAGTAGCTCTCGATATTGATCACGGCATTGCCGCCCTCTGCCCTGACGCGCTCCTGCAGGCTGAGCAGTGCCGAGAGCATGACCCAATGGCAGGCCTCCTCGTCGCTCTTGTTGAAGGCATTGGTCTTCTTGTTGGTGACGTAGTTGCCGTGCTCGGCGACGACCTCACCGTGGTCGGCATCGGCGAACACGAAGCGGATCTCGGGGTCGAGGCGCTCCCTGGCCGCGGGGGTGTTCATGGCTTCCTCGATCGACAGCAGATGCCGGGTATCCCTGGCCTGTGCCGTAGCGGCCAGTGCCAAGCCGCCGATCAGAAGGGTGAGCGATAGCAGTCCCCTGGTCATTTATCATTCCTTGCTTTCGGGTAGGTGAGTGGTGCCGGTCGTCGGCACCTCGGGCATGCCGGCATCAAGGCCAGCGACGGAAGATCAACGAGGTGTTGATCCCCCCGAAGGCGAAGTTGTTGCTCATCACGTATTCGCAATCGATAGGCCGCATCTCGTCGCGGAGGTAGTCGAGGTCGGCGCAGGCGGGGTCGGGGCGGTGAAGATTGGCGGTGGCATGGAAGCGCCCCTCACGCATCATCTCGATGGCCACCCAGGCTTCCAGGGCGCCGCACGCGCCCAGGGTGTGCCCGGTGAAGCTCTTGAAGGCGCTGATCGGCATGCGCTTGCCGAATACCGCATGGGTGGCATGACTCTCGGCGATATCGCCGCGATCGGTGGCCGTGCCATGGGCACTGACATAGCCGATCTGCTGTGGAGCCAGTCCGGCGTCGGCCAGCGCCAGGCGGATCGCCTGTTCCATCATGCCGGCATCGGGCTGGGTGACATGGCGACCGTCGCTGTTGGTGCCGAACCCGACCAGCTCTGCATGGATGGTCGCCCCACGGGCCTGGGCATGCTCGAGCTCCTCGAGGATCAGCGTGCCCGCCCCTTCACCGATTACCAGTCCATCGCGTTCGACATCGAAGGGCCGCGGTGACGTGTGCGGGGCATCGTTGCGGGTACTGGTGGCGAACAGGGTATCGAAGACCGCGGCTTCGGAGGCCGACAGTTCTTCGCAGCCGCCGGCGATCATCGCCTTCTGGCGACCGAAGCGTATGGCTTCGAAGGCGTAGCCGATCCCCTGGCTACCCGAGGTGCAGGCGCTCGAGGTGGTATGGATGCGTCCGCGTATGCCGAAGAAGACCCCGATGTTGACCGGCGCCGTGTGGGCCATCATGCGGATATAGGAATTGGCGTTCAGCCCGTCGGTGGACTTGTTGATCAGCATGTTGCCGAAATCCGCCACGGCATCGGGTTCCCCCGCCGAGGCGCCATAGGCGATGCCCAGGTCTCCGCTGGAGAGCAGTGGCGAGCCGAGCAGGCCGGCATCCTCGAGCGCCAGCTCGCTGGCGCGGGTGGCCATCTGTGCTCCCCGCCCCATGCTGCGCAACACCCGCCGGTGATAGTGCGAGGGCAGGTCGAAATCGACGACGGGGGCGCCGAGACGGGTATTGAGGCCCTCGTAGACGGACCATTCATCGACATGGCGGATGCCGTTCTCCAGGCGCTCGAGCCGCGAACGAATGCTGGGCCAGTCGTTGCCGATGGGAGAGAAACCCGCCATGCCGGTGACCACCACCCGTCGGCCGAGGCCGTCGCTACGAAGCCCCTTGCTCGACATCAGCACATCCCTCCATTCACGGCAATGACCTGGCGGGTGATGTAGCCGGCATCGCCCGAGCACAGGAAGCTCACGGTGGCAGCGACTTCCTCGCTGCTGCCGGTGCGACGCATGGGAATCATCCGGAGGGCTTCCTCGGTGACCAGGGCATCGGTCATGTCGGTGTCGATCAGGCCCGGGGCCACGCAGTTGACGGTGATTCGGCGCTTGGCCAGCTCCACCGCCAGGGCCTTGACCGCCCCGATCAGGCCGGCCTTGGCGGCGCTGTAGTTGACCTGTCCCCGGTTGCCCATCACCCCCGAAACCGAGGACATCACCACGATGCGACCCGGTGCACGGCGACGGACCATCGGCATGACCAGGGGCTTCACCACGTTGTAGAAGCCATCCAGGTTCGTGTGAATGACGCTGTCCCAGTCTTCGTCGGACAGCGCGGGGAAGGCGCCGTCGGCGGTGATGCCCGCATTGCAGACCACGCCGTAATAGGCCCCATGTGCCTCGATGTCGGCCTCGATGGCCTGGCGGGCCGCCTGGCGGTCGGCCACGTCGAAACAGAGTACCCGGGCCGAACGACCCATGGCGGTTATCTGCTCGGCAACGGCAGCGGCGGCCTCGCGTCGGTGCCGACAGTGCAGGACGATGTCGAAGCCGTCACGGGCCAGGCGCAGGGCGATGGCGCGACCGATGCCGCGGCTCGAGCCGGTGATCAGAATGCTGGCGGTCATGGGCTCTCCCCTCGTTGGATGGCTTCCAGCGCTTCCAGTGACTCGGGCTGGAAGACATTGAGCGTGGTGGTGGCAAGTGATTCCCCGTGGCTCCCTCGCAGCTCGCCGCGAAAGGCGCCGAGGCCGTTGTCGGCGCGAAAGTCGAGAGCGACGTCGACCCGTACCGGCCGATCGAACTCGAACCATGGGGTCCGGCATCGGTAGCGACGCGTGCCGAGCAAGAAACCGATGCGCGGCTCGTCGCCCTGACGCACGGCCTGCACCCCGGCCCAGGCCGCGACGGCCTGGGCGAGCCACTCGAGACCGACCCAACCGGGAACTCCCCGGGCAGCGGCGAACAGGCCGTCACGGCGCGGGGTGACCTCGGCGAGCAGGTGCTCATCGCCGACCTCGAGCAGCGTATCGAGCAGACACATGCCGTGGCGGTGTGGCACGAAGGGCGCGATAGCGCAGGGCAGCGAGGGGGCCAGTGGGGTATCGGTCATGAGCGGCGCTCCAGCAGCAAGGCGACGTTGTTGCCCCCGAAGGCGAACGAGTTGCTCAGGGTGTGGGTGGCATTGCATGGTGTGGCGGTGGCGTAGGTCAGCGTTGGCAGTTGTGGATCGACCTGGCCATCGTGAACCTGCGGGGGCAGCCGGCCGGCATCCAGGGTCAGCCAGCAGAAAGCCGCTTCCAGTGCCCCGCAGGCCCCCAGGGTGTGGCCGGTAAGGGCCTTGGTCGAGCTGCACGGCAGGCGGTCGCCGAAGACCCGCGAGACGGCCAGCGCCTCCATGCTGTCGTTCTGGCGGGTTGCGGTGCCGTGCAGGTTGAGATAATCGATGGCGCTGGACGGGCATCGGGCCATGTCCAGGGCGGCCTGCATGGCGTCTGCGGCTCCCTGGCCATCTGGTCGCGGGGCGGAGATATGGTAGGCGTCGCTGGTTTCGCCATAACCGGCGAGCTGGATGCCGCCGGGCTCGCTGGTGACAAGAAAGAGGGCGGCGGCTTCGCCCAGATTGATACCCGAGCGATTGACCGAGAATGGCTGACAGGGCGAGTCGCTCAAGGCTTCGAGCGAGGCGAAGCCGTTGACGGTCAGGCCGCAGAGGCTGTCGGCACCACCACTGATGACCGCATCACAGGCGCCGGTCGCCAGCAACCGCTTGGCACTGATCAGGGCACGGGCGCTCGACGTGCAGGCGGTGGACAGCGTATAGACAGGCCCCTCGAGCCCCAGCCGGTCGGCCACGAATCGTGCCGGCGAGCCGATTTCGTGACGCTGGTAGTGAAACGACTCGGGCCAGCTCCCGCTCTGCTGGCGGGCGGTCAGCGCGACTTCGGTCTCGCCGATCCCCGAGGTGCTGGTACCCAGGACGACCCCGATGCGCGCGCGGGGCCGACGCTCGCGAAAGGCGTCGAGCGTCGGCAACAGCCGCTCCAATGCCGCCGCCAGCAGCTGGTTGTTGCGCGAGCGATGCTCGGCTGGCCAGGCTCGGGCGGCGGGCAGCGTCGCGGTCACGCGGCCCAATGGCAACGGGCGCCCGGGAGTGAACGTGTCGGCTCGCACCAGGGCGCGTTGACCGCGGAACAGGGCATCGGCGATGGTGGCCAGGTCGTCTCCCAACGGGCAGATCAGGGCCGGTGGGGAAAGTCGACAGGGCTGTGTCTGCAAGGGTGTCAGTCGGTCGGGCATGCAGCTTCGGTCCGGTTGGAGTCATCGCCAAGGGTAGCGACACGCAGGCGATAGCCGCCCTCGATGTCGTCGATGATGCGGCAGTCGCTGCTGCCCATGATGCGTGCCATCGTTCGGCCGCGATACTCGACGATGCGCCCATTGGCATCATCCCGGAGAGTCCAGCCGCTGTCTCCGAACGCCTGCTCCAGCGCTGGTGCAGGCCACAGGCTCCAGGCCAGGCGGCTGGCGAGCCACTCGGCCGTGAACGGTGGCTCGAACCGGGCGCCAGGAAGGAAGCGAGGTCCCCGGGCATCATGCACCAGGGTCAGCAGCCGTTGACCCTGGGGGCTGAGCAGGGCCAACTGCAATCCGCTTTCATCGTGGCGCAACACGCCGAGCAGCTCGTGCCGTTCGTCCTGATGGATGAAGGTCAGTCGCTGGGTCCGGGCATCGGCCGCGGGCAGTGTCGCCAGCTCCGGCAAGGGGGCATGGACAGCTCGTGTGGCACAACCGGTCGACAGTACCAGCCAGCCAGCCAGGAGCGAGTGGATGACGAGGCGCGCCAAGGTCATGGGTGGCGCTCGGCGGAGGTGACGACGTTGTCAGGCTCGACGGTACAGGCCTCGGCAAGGCTGTCGAGTCGACGGCGACTGGCGGCCACGAAGGGGTTGGCCGTGTCCCAGGCATAGCCGGCGAGTATCGAACTGATCATCGATCGGATGCGTGGCGTCTGCCGTTCATTGAAGATGATGCGGGGAAGACGCCCATCGTACCAGGCATCGACGAACTCGCGGAAGGTGGCGATGCCGCGCCGCAGCGGCTGCTCGAACTCCGTGTCCCAGGCGACACCTTCGCCGCCGAGCTGGCGTTCGACCAGCGGGGCCGCGCGTAATGCCGAGTCCAGGGCAATGGTGACCCCCGAGGAGAATACCGGATCGAGAAACTCGCCCGCGTTACCCAGCAGTGCGAAGCCCGGGCCGTGTAGGCGTTTGACGTCGGCGGAATACCCTTCCAGGCGTCCGGTATCGCGAACGGCCTCGGCCTTGGCAAGGAGTTCGGCGAGCCGCGGTTCGGCATGGATGAAATGCCAGAGACGCTCGGAATCGCTGGTGCCGACGGCTTCGAGGGCGGCCCGGTTTCCGACCACGCCGACCGAGGCACGCCCCTCGCGGAAGGGGATGAGCCAGTACCAGACATCCGAGTGGTCGGGGTGGATGCCGATCAGGATCTTCTCGCGGTCATGTCGCGAGCAGTCGATCCGATCCTCGACATGGGTGAACAGGGCGCAGCGCGACTCCAGGCTGGAGGGCCGGGCGAGCCCGGTGAGCCTGGCCAGGACGCGGCCATAGCCGCTGGCATCGAGCACGAACCGGGCCTCGAGGGTGCTGCGTTCGCCCCGGGCGTCGGTGATCGTCAATCGAGGTCGTTCGGCATCGGGGACGAAGGCGTCGACGGTGCTGCCGAATTCCACCTCGGCACCGGCGTGTCGTGCCCCTTCGATCAGGCGCTGGTCGAACTCGGCACGCTCGACCTGCCAGGTGGTGCCGGGGCCGGGAGTGAACTTGTCGCGGAAGTCGATGGTCGTGTCCCGCCCGCGCCAGGTAAAGGCGGCACCGTTCTTGACCTGGAAATTGCCGCCCCGGGCGGCCTCGAGAAGCCCGCAAGCCTCGAGATGCACCATGCACTGGGGCAGCAGGCTCTCGCCGATGGAAAAGCGTGGAAAACGGCTGCGCTCGATGACCCTGACGGCCAGGCCACGTCGTGCGAGCCAGGCCGCTGCCGCGGCGCCGGAAGGTCCGGCGCCGATGATGGCGACGTCCGTGACGGTCTGCCCTTGCGGCACTGCATGCCGTGCTTCCATGAGATCGGTTCTCCTATCGGCCATCGCGGATGGCAGGTGTCGATGGGTTGTCCCTCGTATCGGCCCGGGCAAAGGGCACCAGCGCCCAGGTCGCCGCGAGGCCCACCAGGCAGGTCATGCCCAGGTAGTGCAAGGCCGGCGTGGCGCTGAATGCCAGCAGGCCGAATGCCAGCAGGCTCGAGGCGCATGACAGGCTGATCGCCAGCCACGCCGCCGGGCTTTCCGGGTGTTCGGTGCTGAAGATGCCGGCATCGAGCCCGATTCCCAGCACCAGCAGCAACCCCAGCAGGTGGAACAGGGTCAGGCCGACCCCCAGGACAGCGAACAGCGCCAGGGTCGCCACCACGGCCCCCAGCGGCGGCAGCAGCACACGCCAGGTGCGGCTCCGGTAGCGCCAGCCGAAGAGCAACGTCAGTCCCGCCACCGCGGCGATCAGCCACAGGGCGATGGTGTCGCGCAAGTCGGCCAGGTGGGTGGAGAGCGCGGCCAGCCGGTCGTGATAGTGGACATGCGGCACGCTGGTGAGCCGGGCCAGTTGTCGCTGGGCGACGGCATCGGCATCGCCCAGCACGACCAACGATGCCGACCGAAGATCGCCGTCCACCGCGACCCGGCCGAGCCACAGCATGCTATCGGCACGCCCCAGGGGCATCTTTAGCCACTCATCGATTGCCAGTAGTGGTGCCGCATCCAGGAGCTCCACGGCTGCGTCCTGCAGATGCATGGGGAGGCCGGCGCGTTCGATCAATGGCGGCAGTGCATGGGCATAGGCCTGGCGTACCCGCGCCAGGTTGGCCTGTTGGGTGGCCGGCGAGGGCACGGCACGGGCGAGATGGCGATAGCCGGTCAGATGGCCATTCTCGTGCAGCTCCGCCAGCGGTGCCTCGAGGGCTTCAAGCCGCTCCAGCAACTCGTCTTCGTGGTCGGCCGTGACAACCAGGTAACGGCTGCCGGTGGGGCGCTGCAGCAGGGCTTGCACGCGCTGCTGCTCGGCGATCAGGGAGGCGGGAGAGGGGTTGAGCTGGCGCAGGTCGTTGCTGGTCGTCAGGCGCATGGCGATCACCGCCACGGCGGCCACGCCGAGCAGGGTGAGCAAGCCCCAGCTCAGCGGAGCCCGCGATGGCAGGCGCAGGCGGTCGAGGCGTTCGGCCAGGCTTGCCGTGACCGGGTGTGGCCGCGCAGCGAAGTGCGGCAGCCACAGGCGCACGGTCAGCCAGGCGCCGAGCAGCCCCAGGGCGGCAAACGTCGCCATCTGGCGCAAGCCCGGCAGCGGTGTGGCGAGCTGGGCGAGATAGGCGGCCAGGCTCGATACCAGACCCAGCCACAGCCCCGGCCATATCCTCGACAAGGGGCGATCGGGGGAGAGCTGGCGGGCACACTGCAGATGCAGGGCATAGTCGACGGCGACGCCGATCAGGCTGGCGCCGAAAGCGAGCGTCAACAGGTTGAGGGTGCCGAAGAGCGCCCAGGTCAGCGGTAGCGCGAACAGCACCCCGCAGGCCACCGGCAGCAGCAGGCTGAACAGCGTGACGCCGCGCCGGAACACGCACCAGAGCAGCAGCAGAATACCCAGCAGGGCGCCCAGCCCGATGGTGGAAATTTCGCGCTTGGCCTGGCTGGCGCCGGATGCGGCGTGGAAGACCAGACCCGCGCGCAGCAACTCGGCGTCGGGGTGGGCCGTTCGGAAGTCATCCAGGGCGCCCACCAGCTGCCGTTGCAGTGTCATGTCATAGGGGCTGGCAGCCAGCCGCCCCCCCACCAGGAACCAGTGGCCGCCCTCGTCGTCGACGGCGGGCAGGCCCTCGACGGGGCGGATCGGGCCGTCGAGCAGCCGGGACAGCCAGGCGTCGAGCAGCCCGAAGGGGTCACCGAGTGGATCGGCGCTCACGCCGGGGGCGAAGAGTCGTGACAGGGCCCGTTGCGTCCAGGCCTCGTCGCCGGCGCTGGCCAGTGGCTCGGCCAGCAGGCGATAGCGATAGTCCGCCAGGGCTCGATCGGCACGCTCGATGGCGCCATCGTCGAACTCTGCCACGGCATTGGAGTCGCGCAGGCGATCCCTGAGATCGGCGACCAGCCGTGCGGGATCCTCGCCCCTGACCAGCAGCACCAAGCGGTCCTCGAAGGCCTGCGTCAGGTGCCGTTCGGCCTGCTCGATCAGCGGGGTCTCCCGGACCTCCGGCAACAGGGCGGTGATGCGGGTGTCCAGGGGCGCCGCCTGGCGCAGCTGGCTGACCAGCAGCAGGGCGGCGCCCAGCAGGAGCAAGGCCCAGCACCAGGCACCGAGGCGTTCGGCCCGCTTCATCCGTGTCGGCTCGCTCACTGGGCGGCGTTTCCGTCATCGAGGCTTGCGCAGTCGACCGGTGTCAGGCTCAGCTCGAGTCGGTCGCCGTCACGGAACGCGATAGCGAGCCGCTCGACGCGTTCCCCACCATGTACCACCAGCTGCGAGAGGTGTTCGCCGAGGGCCGGGTCGATGGGCGTCAGGTCGGCCCGCCACGCGTCCAGCTCGCCACCGAGCGCGATGGTGAAGTGACGCTCCAGGGCCTGCCAGTCTCCCGACAGCAGGCCGGTGAAGACCGGCAGGAGCACCCGGAAGCCCATCGGCAGGTCGTCGTTCTCTTCGCTCAGGTAGAGGCGATCCGCCACTGGCGCCGTGGTGGACCAGACCAGTGCGTTGTCCTGGCGTCGGAAATGGCCGCGGCTGTCGAGTCGGACCTCGAGGTCGGCCAGCCAGCGCGACTGCTCGAAGCCGGCGCACTGCGGTGCATGGTCGGCGAGGAGTTCGGCGAGCGCATCGGCTTCCGGCGACGCCCAGAGGGGCTGGCCAGCGCACAGGAGCAGGCCGAGGCTGGCAGCAGCGAACATCTGGCGCATCAGTGGTTGGCCTCCTGCCAGGCGAGGAGTCTCTCGACCAGGGCCGGCGGTGACGCCAGGCGCATCTCCCGGTCGTCCAGGCCCACCGCGACCTGCACGCTCCAGGCGCGGGTCAGGCGTCGGCGCGTCTCGGCATCGCGAATGGTGTAGTCGATCTTGAGGCGATGCTCCCATTCGCTCAGGCGCGCCTCGATGGCGATGCGCTGGGCGAACACTGCCGGGGCGGCATAGCGCAGGCGCAGGTCGATCACCGGCCAGGCGAATCCCGACTCGCTCATCTGCGGATAGTTGTAGTCGATGGCATCGAGCAGTGTGCAGCGCGCGATCTCCAGATAGCGGACGTAGTGGCCATGCCAGGCCACCTGCATCATGTCGATATCGTGAAAGGGGATCGTCAGCTCGGTCTCGGCACGCGGCAAAGGGCGATCGTCAGGCGTCATACAGGCTCCAGCGGCGTTCGCGGATCAGGTCGCAGAGGGTGCGTAGTTCGGCTTCCAGGGCGCGGTCTTCGACCAGCGGTGGAATGTGCGTGCGGCAGGCAGCGAGAAACCCGGCCAGTTGCTCGGGCAGTGGCGCGGCGCCCGCCTGACGACTACGCAGCTCGGCACCCTGGCAGGCGGCGTGGAGGGTGGCGGCAGCGACCTGCTCGACGAGCGTCAGGATCCGCAGGGCGTCACGCGCGGCGATGGTGCCCATGCTGACCTTGTCCTGGTTGTGACACTCCGTGGAGCGCGAGAAGACGCTGGCCGGCATGGTCAGCTTGAGCGCCTCGGCGGTCCACGCCGAGGCGCCGATCTGCACGGCCTTGTAGCCATGGTTGAGGGCGGCACGCGCTGGCTCGGCACCGCTCAGGTTGCTGGGCAGGCCGTGGTTGAAGCGGGTGTCGACCAGCAGCGCCAACTGGCGGTCGAGCAGGTCGGCCAGGTTGGCGCTGGCCTGCTTGAGGCCGTCCATGGCGAAGGCGACATGGCCGCCGTAGAAATGGCCCCCGTGCATGACCTTGCCGCCCTCGGCATCGATCAGCGGGTTGTCATTGGCGCTGTTGAGCTCGGTCTCGAGAAACTGACGCCACCAGGGCAGGGCATCTTCCACCACGCCGATCACGTGTGGCGCGCAGCGCGTCGAGTAGCGGTCCTGCAGGCGCGGTGAATTGCGTGGTGTGCGGGGGGCGTGCAGATCGCCGCGCAGGCGCGCGGCCACGCGGTTCTGCCCGAGGTGCGGCTTGGCGGCGAACAGGTCGGCGTCGAAGTGGTAGGGGTTGCCGTCCAGCGCATAGACGGATAGCGCGGTGATGCGCGTGGCGAGCCGCGCCAGGTAGGCGGTGCGAGCGAAGGCGAACACCCCCAGCGCGGTCATCACGGCGGTGCCGTTCATCAGCGCCAGGCCCTCCTTGGGCTTCAGGCGATAGGGCGTCAGGCCGTGCTCGGCGAAGACCTCCGCGGTGGGGCGTCGCCTGCCACGCTCGAAGACCTCGCGCTCGCCGCATAGTGCCGCGGCCAGGTACGACAAGGGGGTCAGATCGCCGCTGGCCCCCACCGACCCTTCCTCCGGAATGACCGGGACGATGTCATGTTCGAGCAGCCACACCAGGCGCTCGAGGAGCTCGACGCTGACGCCCGAGACCCCGCGGCACAGCGATACCAGCCGTACCATGACCACGGCGCGGGACGCCTCTACCGGCAGCACTTCACCCAGGCCACAGCCATGGAAGGTGTACAACTGCCGTGGCAACTGCTCGAGGTCGGCGGCGGAGACCTCACGGGTGCAGGAGTCGCCGTAGCCCGTTGTGACGCCATAGACCACCCCCTCTTCCTCCAGCAGACGCTCGAGGAAAGCGTTGCCGCGGGCGATACGCGCGCGGAAGTCCGATGCCGTCGACAACATGACTCGGCGCCGGCCTTCGGCCACCGCCAGAACGTCCTCGAGGGTGACGGGTGAGCCATCCAGCGTGAGGGGAGCGGTGGTAGAGGATGTCACCAGGGGGTCATGGAGTAGGGTCATGGATGGATCCAGTTTCGTTCAGCCAGAACGGGTAGAAATTGAACCACTGCAGCGGGTGGTCGCGAACCCGCTGGGCCAGTCGGTCGGCATGGCGCTGCATGGCCTCGGCGATCCAGCGTTCGCGCTCCCGGCGCCGCAGGTCGCGGGTATCGTCGAAAGGTTCGAAGTCGATCCTGAACGCTCCGTCCTCGCGAACGCAGGCCAGGGTATACAGAGGGCAGCGCAGCAGGGCGGCCAGCCGGAACGGACCTTCGGGGAAGAGGGCCGGGGCGCCGAGGAAGTCGAGGCGACGGCTGCGCTCACCGGAAAGCGGGAGCCGGTCGGCGGCGATGACCACGTAGCCTCCTGCATCGAGGCGCTCGGCGAGGCACTGGGCGGTGGCCGGGGTGATCTCGTCGACCTCGAGCACAGGTGGCCGGGGGCGCCCCGTGACACGCTCGAGCAGTGCATGGAACTTGCGTGCGTTGCGGGTGTGCATCATCACCGTCAGATCGAGGCCGGGGTGGCGCTCGGCCAGCGCATTGACCACGTCGAGATTGCCGTGGTGGGCGACCAGGATCAGGCCGCCCTGCCCGGTGTCGATGGCGGCGCTGAAACGCGCGATGCCGCTGCCGACCAGGTGCTCGTCGGTGATATCGCCACTCCAGGCGGCGACCTTGTCCATCAGGGCGTCGGCGAAGGCCAGGAAGTGGCGATAGCCGAGCCACAGCCGCTTGCAAGGGTGCCGGGAAAGCCCGGGGTCGAGACGCAGCAGGTAGGCCCGGGAGGCGCGTCGAGCCGTGCCATGCAGCAGGAAGTACCACAGCATGACGGGCCACAGCAGCAGCCGAAAGGGCCAGCGGCCCAGACGCCGTTGCGTGGCCACCATCAGACGCATGCCGGCGAGGCTGCCACGCTCTCCGATCCGCGCCCAGTGATGGCTCATGGCCTGGCCTCCACGGGCGTTCTTCGCCAACGCCTGGCCAGCAGGCGGGGCAGGCGCAGCAGCATGCCGCAGAACAGCCGGGCATGCATGGCGCTGATCTGGCGGTTGTCGCGCCACAGCGCGAAGTGGCTCACGCCATCGCGTGGATAATACACCCGCACCGGCAGGTTGCGCAGGGTACCGCCAGCCCAGTGCCAGCGCACCAGGATCTCGGTATCGAAGGTCATGCGATCACCGCACGAGTGCCTGGCCAGTAACCGGTTGAGGGACTCGACCGGATAGAGCCGGACGCCGCACATCGAGTCGCGGATCTCCCCGGACAGGGTATTGATCCACACCCACACATGGGTCGCGTAGCGGCCGTACAGGCGGGCACGAGGGACGCTGGCATCATAGCGCGGGTAGCCGACCACCAGGGCCTCGGGCGTGCCATCGAGCTCGGCCAGAAAGCCGGGCAGGTCCTCACTGGCATGTTGGCCATCGGCGTCGACCTGCAGGGCATGGGTGTAGCCGAGCCGCTGGGCTTCCGCCAGCCCGGCGCGTACCGCCGCCCCCTTGCCGCGGTTGCTGTCCAGGCGCAGCAGGTGATGACCGTGTGCGGCGAGGCGGTCGAGTTCGGCTGCACACTCGGCGTGACTGCCATCGTCGACCAGCACGACCGGTAGCCCCAGGGCACCCAGTTCGGCGCATACCGAGCCGATGGTGGCAGGGTGGTCGTAGACCGGCACCAGGGCACAGGGACGCGGTTCAGCCATGGGAGGCTCCGGTCCCATCCCGGGATTGCAGACGAACACGCCCGGCGCAGTGCCGACCCTCGCCGGACTCGAAGGTGAAGGCGATGCCATCCTCGCGCCGCAGCAGCTCGAGCGTGAAGCGTATCCCGGGTTGCAGGGGGCGCTGGAACTTCAGGCGCTCGAGGCCCTGGAAGTCGCCCAGTTGGCCGAAGTTCTCGCGGGCCAGTTCGATGGCCCACTGCACCATGACCACACCGGGCACCAGCGGGTAGTCCTCGAAATGCCCCTCGAGGTAGGCCAGGCGTTCGGGGACTTCGAGGGTCAGCGTGCAGCTATCGGCGCCCGGGCGTCGTTCCCCCAGCCAGCGTGGCGCCCGCGTATCGTCGAGATCGGCGAACAGTCGCTTGATCAGGTCGCGGTCGAGCTTGCCTTGCGGATTGCTCGGCAGCGCATCGACGAAGCGCCAGTAGCGGGGTATGGCGACCTGCTCCAGGTGTTTCGACAGTCGTGCACGCAGGCGCTGGATCAGGTCGCGCCGGGACTCGTGCCGGTGCGGAATGGCCTCGCGGCTCAGGGCGACCACGGCCCCCAGTCGCCCATCGCTGCGATCGAGATCGACACAGCGCGCCTCGATGACTTCCGGGGCGTCGGCCAGGGTACGCTCGATGTGTACCAGCGAGACGCGCTTGCCGGCGATCTTGACCAGGCGGTCTGCGCGGCCCAGCAGTGCGAAGCCGTTGGCAGCGGGAGCGACCCGGTCGGGTTGCTGCCACCAGGCGTCAGGGGTATCGAGAAACGCCGAACGCAGCAGCAGGCGCTCGCCCTCGAATGACAGTCGTACCCCGGGCAGGGGTTGCCAGGTACTGCTCCGGGTCTGGCGTCGCCGAGCGATGCCGCCGGTCTCCGTGCTGCCGTAGATCTCGACCACCGGTGCGTGCAGGAGGCGCTCTGCGTGGCGGGCATGCGGTGCGGCGAGTGGCGCGCCGGAGGAGAACACCCGGCATGGCGCGGAGCGCTCCGTCCATGGCAGGTGGTCGGGGAGGCGTGACAGCTGGGCCGGTGAACTCACCACCACCGGCTTGAGTCCCGCACCGCCGGCCTCCTCGAGGCGGGCGGCAAGCACTTCGGGGTAGCGACTGGCATCACCGCAGAACGGCGCGCCGGCACAGAGGGGGTGCAATATCCCGGCGAGCAGGCCGTAGATATGCTGGTGGCTGACCTGCGAGATCACGGCGGTGCCGGCCAGGGGCCACAGCTTGGCATGGGCGGCCAACTCCGCATCGAGCTGGTCGAAACGCTTGGCGAGGCGTACGGGATCGCCCGTGGAGCCGGAGGTATACAGCACCACGGCGGTGGATGACGGCGTGAGTGCGAGCGGCGCCTGGATGCCGTGGTCCGCTGCCGCCGGCACATCGGGCGCGTCGGGGAGCGTACCCTCGACCTCGTTGGCCAACCTGGCCAGAGTTTCAGGGCGGTCATCGGCAGGCAATACCGCGACCCTGCCGCTCTCCCACAATGCCACCAGGGCGGCACAGAATTCACCGGGGTAGCGCTGGCAGAGCAGCCATTGTCCGCCGGGACGGCCGGCGAGCCAGCGGCGCCAGGCCTCGACACGCGCAGGCAGTGATGCCGGAGACGTCCAGCCGGAGGGCAGTCCGGGCACGGGGGACACCGTCCGACGCCAGGGCGCCTGGCTCAGGGGAGTGAATGTCACGTCAAGGATCTCCGCAATCGCTGGCGCAGCAGCCATTCACTGCCGAACATCAGGCCGATCAGGCCGTAACTGATGACGCCGTTGTACAGCGACCATACCGCCAGATCGGCGTAGAGCACCGTCCAGCTGGCGATGGTGCCGTTGATCATGAAGAAGCCGCACCACGCCCAGGTGACACGGCGGGTATAGCGTACACCGGCAGCCGACAGGTCGGGCTCGCGCAGGCGTGCCAGCCGCTCGACGATCGGCATGCCCTGAGACAGGCTGGTCAGGAACAGGGTCAGCATGATGGCATTCACGGCGACCGGGTAGGCGCGCATGCCGAGTTCGGCATGCCCCATGCCCCCCGCAGCGAGCAAGAGCGCGGCGACGCCGAGCGCCAGGAGACGCGCCTGGGGGATCCGCCAGGCCAGCAGGCCGGCACCTATCACCAGCAGGGGCCAACTGCCCAGCGTGCCGTGCAGGGCGAACACCAGGATCGGCCAGCCCAACGCGGCAAGCATGCCAAGGCATTTGATTCCTCTCATCGGCATGACTCAGCGCTGGATCAGGCCCTCGACAGCCTTGACCACGTCGTCGATGGTGCGCACCGCCTTGAAGTCGTCGGGGTCGATGCGGCGCCCGGTGAACTGCTTGAGCTCGACCACCAGGTCCACGGCATCGATGCTGTCGATGTCGAGATCCTCGTAGAGCCGGGCTTCGGGCTTGATATCGTCCGCTTCGAGTTCGAACAACTCGACCAGTGTCTTGCGCACGTGGTCGTAGACGTCGGCGTAACTGGTAGTGGTATCAATCGGCACGGCGGGCCTCCACCAGAGCTTTCAGGGCGTTCAGGTTGGAGAAATGGCGGCGGGTTTCCTCGGCTTCGGCATCCAGTTTGATACCGAATCGCTTCTGCAGTGCCAGGCCGAGCTCGAGGGCATCGATGGAATCGAGGCCCAACCCCTCGCCGAACAGCGGAGCGTCGGGGTCGATATCGCCAGGGGCGACATCCTCGAGTTCCAGAGTCTCGATGATCAGCTGCTTGAGTTCAATCGACAGATCGTCGTGTGTCTCGCTCATGGTGACGTTGTTCCAGTTCCCTGTTGAAGTGATCGCTCAGCCGATGTGTCAGTTGTCTGGCGAGCTGCCCGGTCGGCTGTTGGTTATCGTCGTTGATGGGCAGGTCGTCGAGTACTCGCAGTTCCATCCGGACCCTGCTCGCCGGGATATGGTACCAAGGCTCGCCCTTGGTCAGCGTGGTAGGCGTACAGCGTATCAGTACCGGCGTGATCGCTGTTCCCGTACGCAAGGCGATGTTTGCCCCACCGCGCCTGAACTTGATCGGCCGTTGCGGCGTGGTGCGGGTGCCCTCGGGAAAGAGAATCAGCGAATTGCCTTTCCGGAGGCTCTCGCCTGCGGCCTTCAGCACCGCTTCGGGCTCGTTGTTGGTGATATAGCCTGCCGCGCGGACCGGGCCGCGTGTGAAGGGATTGCTGGCCAGCCGTCCCTTGACGATGCAGTCGGCATGGGGCATGTGGGCCAGCAGGAAAATGACATCGATCAGTGACGGATGGTTGGCTACTACCAGCAGTCCGGGGCGTTGCAGTCGTTCCTGGCGATCGAAGTGGTAATCGAGCACACCGAGACCCTGCATCAGGGTGATGAAAGCCCGGAAGCAGCGCTGGATCAGGCATCTTGCCAGATACTGGCGTCGCTCGCTGTCGCGTACGCATACGCTCAACAAGGGGGCGACCACCAGGCCGATGAACAGGCCGCCGATGCCGAAGGCGAGGAAGGAGAGAGCCGTGCCCAGTCCTCGCCACCATCTGTCCAGATTCATTCTGCCCCCAACTGCCACCGATGCCGGCCATCGAGGAAGGGGGCGTCGCCGTTCAGCCAGGCCATTACCTCGAGAGGAGTCGGATGAGCGCCGCGTACCGGATCAGAGGCCATCAGCCGTCGTCCCCGGTCCAGCGTCAGCCGCATGCCGACGGCACAGGCGGTGCCTGGGTGCTCCGTGTACCCCTGGTAGGCCGAGGGAAGCGGTCCTTCCGAGAGCACCGCGACGACGGCCCGGTGACCTTCCACGAGATAACCCTTCGCCTCGTGCAGGATGGCGTCGAACTCATCGCCACAGGCGCCCAGAGCCTGCAAGGGGCGATGATGAGTGCGGGAGATGGAGTGGACGCCCAGGACCGCATTGTGTACCGACATGGAAAAGCGTGTCGGGGAGATCGGCTCACCGCGCTCCAGTGCCTCGAGCATCTCCAGGGTATGGGTGGTGTCGCCATGTCGGGAGGCGTGCACCAGCGGTAAATCCGCGTTCGGGTCCAGGACCCCGAGGATGTCGCAGGTCGCGCGCCCGGTGGCATCGAGGCGCCGCCGCAGCATCGCCGGCAAGGTGCTGCCCGGTTGAGCCGAGATGCGATGGCGAGGGGCAGGGGGGGGCACTGCCGCATCCACAAGCCAGCCTCGCCAGTCTTCGAGATGTAAGCTGAAGGACATTATTGTCATCTCGGCCGGGGTGGAAGGGGGCGCAATGTTAACTTAGTTGAACAGACAATCCAAAATCATACGAATTTTTACCGTTTGTATAGAACTTGTATAATCTCAACTTCGCTAATTAAGATTGGGTCGGCTGAGTCGCAGTGTCAGCATGCGTTATTTGGAATCTGTGAAATCTGATATAGAGAAGACGTCATAACGGTTGCGCCAAGGTTTCTCTGGGGTATCTCGTCCGTGAGGAATCATCTGGCCGGGTAGCGCGTCTCCTGCAGGCTGTCCTTGATCTTCTTCAGATGGGGGAGGAAGTCCTCGCCGCGACGCAGGGTGACGCCGGTGGCCAGTACGTCGACCAGGGCCAGCTGGATCATGCGCGAGGTCATCGGCATGTAGTGGTCGGTATCCTCGGGAGTGGCGACTTCCAGGGTCTCGGTGCACTCCCGGGCCAGCGGCGAGTCCGGTGCGGTGATGCCGAGCACCACGGCGCCACTCTCGCGGGCCAGGCGCGCGATGTCGACCAGTTCCCGGGTGCGGCCCGTCCAGGAGATCACCACCACCACGTCGCCGGTATGGCAGGCGGCGGCGACCATGCGTTGCATCAGCACGTCCACGTAGGAGGTGACCGGCAGGTTGAAGCGAAAGAACTTGTGCTGGGCATCCTGGGCCACCGCTCCCGAGGCGCCGAGGCCGAAGAAGTGGATCTGCTTGGCCTGGATCAGGTAGTCGACCACCCGCGCGATGCGCACCGGGTCGGCCTGGCGGCGTGCCTCGTCCAGCGCGGCGATGGTCGCCCCGAAGATCTTCTGGGTGTAGTCGGCGGCCCCGTCGCCGGGCTCCACCGCCCGGCTCACGTAGGGCGTGCCGCCGGCCAGGCTCTGGGCCAGCTTGATCTTGAAGTCCGGATAGCCCTTGGCATCGAAGCTGCGACAGAAGCGGTTGACCGTGGGCTCGCTCACCGAGGCGGCCTGTGCCAGGGTGGCGATGCTCATGCTGGTGGCGGCGCCGGGGTCGGCGAGGATCACGTCGGCGACCTTGCGCTCGGAACGGTTGAGTTCCTCGAGCCGTAGGCGAATGCGATCGAGCAGGTCGTGACTGGCCATGATGCGGCAAGGTCTCCATGACTCGGGGGCATTGGCGCCCCAGGGTTGCAGCCGGATGGGTGATGTAGTCATTTAACTACATTATGCTGACTATCCTAGCGCGTTGGTGCCTCTCGGGGCCAACGGGGTCTCCGGTGAGGTGATTTATTCTGTAAGTTTACAGAAAAAAGTTGCCTTTCGACCCATTGGTAGGCTATTTTTTTGTTAAGTTAACCAGATGGGGGCTGTCATGAGCCATCACACCCGGTCCGGCCAGGGGGGCAGGGCGGACATCGACCTGGCGCTGTTCGGAGCGCTCGGCGACCTGTCGCAGCGCAAGCTGTTCCCGGCGCTCTACCAGCTCGACCGCGAAGGGCTGCTCGACAACCGCACTCGGCTGCTCGGCCTGGCGCGTCAGGAGCTCGATATCGATGGCTTCAAGGCCAAGGTCGAGGCGGCTCTCAAGACCTACGTCAAGGCCGAGGAGCAGGACCGCGCGGCGCTGAAGCGTTTCCTGGCGAGGCTCGACTACCGCCAGCTCGATTTCACCAGCGTGGAGGGCTATGCGGCGATCAGGGACTGGCGCCAGGAGGGGCTCGAGCGACCCATGGTGGTCTACCTGGCGGTGGGGGCGAGCCTCTATGGCGACATCTGTCGCCATCTCGAGGCCAGTGGCAGCCTCGACGAGGCGAGTCGGGTGGTGGTGGAGAAACCCATCGGCTTCGATCTCGACTCCTCCAACGAGATCAACGACGCCATCGGTGCCGTCTTCCCCGAATCGCGCACCTACCGCATCGATCACTATCTGGGCAAGGAGACCGTCCAGAACCTGATCGCGATGCGCTTCGCCAACCCGCTGTTCGGCACCCAGTGGAACCAGAATCACATCTCCCACGTGGAGATCACCGTGGCCGAGCAGGTCGGCATCGAGGGCCGCTGGGGCTACTTCGACCAGGCCGGCCAGCTGCGCGACATGGTGCAGAACCACCTGCTGCAACTGGTCTGCCTGATCGCCATGGACCCGCCTGCCAACCTCGACGCCGACGCCATCCGCGACGAGAAGGTCAAGGTGCTCAAGGCGCTCAGGCCCTTCACCGACGACATGCTCGGTCGCGACGTGGTGCGCGGCCAGTACGTGGCCGGCACCATCAACGGCAAGAGCGTGCCGGGCTATCTCGAGGAAGAGGGGGCCAACACCGAGAGTCACACCGAGTCCTTCGTCGCTATGAAGACCGGTGTCGAGAACTGGCGCTGGGCCGGCGTGCCCTTCTACCTGCGCACCGGCAAGCGTATGCCGGAAAAGCTCTCGCAGATCGTCATCCATTTCCGCCAGCAGCCGCACTACATCTTCGACCCGGACCAGCGCGGCCTGGCGGCCAACAAGCTGGTGATCCGCCTGCAGCCGGAAGAGGGCATCGCCCTCGAGGTGCTGACCAAGGACAGCGGACTGGACAAGGGCATGCGCCTGCGCCGCGGCCCGCTGCACCTGGACTTCAACAGCGCCTTCCCCAAGTCGCGGATCCCCGATGCCTACGAGCGGCTGCTGCTCGAGGTGATGAAGGGCCAGCAGTACCTCTTCGTGCGTCGCGACGAGGTCGAGCACGCCTGGCGCTGGTGCGACAGCCTGATCGCCGCCTGGGAGGACCGTGACGAGGCGCCGCGCCGCTACCCGGCCGGGTCCTGGGGGCCGGTGGCCTCCATCGCCATGATCACCCAGGATGGCCGTAGCTGGTACGAGGACTACTAAGGAACAGCGGCCGGCCCCTGGGACCGGTGGCGACGCTCTCAAGACCGCCATGATCACCCAGGATGGCCGCAGCTGGTATGAAGACTACTAAGGAACAGCGACCGGCCCCGGGGACCGGTGGCGACTCTCTCGAGACCGCCATGATCACCCAGGATGGCCGCAGCTGGTACGAGGACTACTGAGATGAGTGCGACAACCGACTCCCCCCGCGGGCGGCTCGCCGCCCAGCTCGCCGAGGCGGTGGCCGAGGCGCTGCGCGCCGACCTGGCGACGCAGGAGCGCGCCCTGCTGGTGGTCTCCGGGGGCTCCACGCCGGTGCCCTTCTTCCAGGCGCTGGCGGCCTGCGAGCTGCCCTGGTCGCGCATCGACGTGACCCTGGCCGACGAGCGCTGGGTGCCCGAGTCTTCCGCCGACAGCAACGCCCGGCTGGTCCGCGAGCACCTGCTGCAGGGAGCGGCCTCCCGCGCCCACTTCGTGTCCCTGACCACCGCCGACGCGACCCCGGAACAGGGCGTGGGTGAAGTGACCGGGCGCCTCGAGGGGCTCGCCTGGCCGGCCAGCGTGGTGATCCTCGGCATGGGCGGCGACGGCCACACCGCCTCGCTGTTCCCCGACAGCCGCGAGCTCGACCTGGCGCTGGCCACCGCCGAACCGCTGGTGGCGGTGCGCACGCCGAGCCAGCCCCAGGCCCGCATCACCCTGAGCGCCGACCGTCTGCATCAGGCGCGCCGGCATGTGCTGCACATCACCGGCGAGGACAAGCGCGCCGTGTTCGCCCGGGCGCTCTCCGGCGACGACACGCGCGAACTGCCGATCCGCGCCTTCCTGGCCTGCCCGCTGGCGATCTACTGGGCCCCCTGACTCCTCTGGAGCCTCGCTTATCTGGAGCAACGACCCCATGACTATCGATAAAAGCATCGACAAACAGCTGCCGTCCACCCGCACCACCGAACTCGACAGCATCTGCCTCAAGGCCGAGGTGATCCCGGTGCTGACCATCGAGCGTATCGAGGACGCCGTACCGCTGGCGTCGGCCCTGGTGGAGGGGGGGCTGACGGTACTCGAGGTGACGCTGCGCACCGACTGTGCCCTGGAGGCGATCCGTCGGATGCGTGAGGCGTTGCCCCAGGCCAGCATCGGTGCCGGTACCGTGCTGACCCCGGCCCAGTACCGCCAGGCCGAACAGGCCGGGGCCGACTTCATCGTCACGCCCGGCGCCACCGAAGCGCTCTACCGCTACGGCGTCAGCAGTCCGGTCCCGATGCTGCCCGGTGTGGCCACCATCTCCGAGCTGATGACGGGCTGGCAGTACGGCTACCGGCGCTTCAAGTTCTTCCCCGCCGAGGCCAGCGGTGGCGTCAAGGCGCTCAAGGCCTTCGCCGGCCCGATTCCCGAGGCGCGTTTCTGCCCCACCGGCGGCATCACCCTGGACAACGCCGAGGACTACCTGGCGCTGAAGAGCGTGATGTGCGTGGGTGGCTCCTGGTTGACACCCAAGTCGCTGGTGGACGCCGAGGACTGGAACGGCATCCGTCAGCTCGCCCGCGAGGCGGCCAACCGCTTCCACCACTGAGCCCGATCGCGGGCCCCGGATTTTTCCTGTGCTCTCTCGACAGCCGGTCGCTGTCCTTTCCCCCCGGTCCTCTGGCCGGGGTTTTTTTGTTCTTCGCAGGTCAGCGTGAAACGAGGGAAGTGAGGCAGGCTTCCCCCTGCGCATCCTACGCGTCTCGACCCTCAGAGCCGGTTAGCCGCTGGGAACCAGTACCAGGTCGTGTTGGAGTACCGTCAATCCCGGTAATATCCAATCTCTCCGCCCATTGTCAGCCAAATCTTACAAGCCGATCAGAGAATCGCGACAGAAGCCTCCGGGAGGCACTGGTATTCTCACCCTCGCAAAGGAAATGCTAATGCAGCGCTGGGCGTGAGGCACGGAGCGCAACAGATGAAACGGACGCAGGGAGGCGTTATGGCCAACGCGAGCGGACTGCAGTTCACCCTGACCCTGCCCGGGGTCGAGGATGTTGCGGTGGTCGATTTCGTTCACCGCGAAGCGCTCTCCCAACCCTTCGAATTGACGCTCAACCTGGCCAGCCGCAACGGCGACGTAGATGCGGTCGAGCTGCTCGACCGCGAGGCCAGCCTCACGATCTGGCAGGATGGCGAGCCGCTGCGCCGGGTGCATGGCGTGATCAGCGAGTTCGGTCGCGGCGATCGCGGCCACCGCCGCACCTTCTACTCGCTGGTGTTGCGCCCCGCCCTGTGGCGTCTCTCGCTGCGCCAGAACTCGCGCATCTTCCAGCAGGTGTCGCCGCTGGCCATCATCGAGACCCTGTGCCAGGAGCGCGGCCTGCGTGACATCGCCTTCGCGGTGACCCGCGAGCCCGAAGTCCGCGAATTCTGCGTGCAATACCGCGAGACCGACCTGGCCTTCATCCAGCGCCTGGCCGCCGAAGAGGGGCTGTTCTACTTCCACGAGTTTCATGCAGATGGCCATCGCCTGGTGTTCGCCGATGCCCCCGAGGCCCTCACCGGCCTCGGGCCGCGCACCTACCACAGCCGCGCCGGCGGCACCGCGCCCAGCCGCCACGTGCGCCAGCTGCGGCAGCTCGCCCGGGTCGCACCCGACTCGGCCACGCTCAAGGATTACTCCTTCAAGCAACCCGCCTATTCACAGTTACATCAGGCCCAGTTGCACGAGCATGCCGCCGAGGACGGCGCCGATCGCGGGTACGAGCACTACGACTATCCCGGTCGCTACAAGGCCGACGCCTCCGGCGAGGCCTTCACCCGTGTGCGCCTCGAGTCCCTGCGCCATGAGGCGCTCACGGCCGAGGCCGTGAGCGATCTCCCCGAACTCGCTCCCGGGGTTCGCTTCGATCTCATCGACCACGATGCCGAGAGCCTCAATCGCGACTGGCAACTGGTCGGCGTGACGCACCATGGCCAACAGCCCCAGGCCCTGGAGGAGGATGCCGTGGGGAGCGACGGCGGCACCTGCTACCATAACGAGCTGGTACTGGCCCCCGGCGACATTGCCTGGCGCCCCAAGCCCAATCCCAAGCCGCGGGTCGACGGCCCCCAGGTCGCCTTCGTGGTCGGGCCGGCGGGAGAGGAGATCTACTGTGACGAGCACGGCCGGGTCAAGGTGCAGTTCCCCTGGGACCGCGAGGCCGAGCCTGATGAGACCGCCAGTGCCTGGATTCGCGTCAGCCAGGGCTGGGCCGGCGGCGGCTACGGCAGCATCGCGATTCCGCGGATCGGCCATGAGGTGGTCGTCAGCTTCCTGGAGGGCGATCCCGATCAGCCGCTGATCACCGGGCGCACCTACCACGCGGTGAACACACCGCCGCACCTGCTGCCTGCCCACAAGACCCGCACCACGATCAAGACCCAGACCCACCAGGGCGAAGGCTTCAACGAACTGACCTTCGAGGACCAGGCCGGCGAAGAATTCATCTACCTGCACGCCCAGAAGAACCTGGAGCTGCACGTCGAGAATTCGCGTCAGAAGCGTGTGGAGCACGACGATACCGCCACGATCGGCCACGACTCTCATCTCGTCGTGGCCAACGACCGCATCGAGACGGTCGAGGGCAATCGCGAGGTCACGGTCGCGGCCAACCTCAGCGAGAAGATCGACGGCGAGCGCGGGTTGCGCGTCGGCAGCACCTTCCAGACCCAGGCCGGTGGCGACATCACCCTCAAGGCCGACGGCGAGATCGTGCTCGACGCGTCCAAGATCACCCTCGTTTCGGGTGGTGCGGCACTGGTCGTCTCGGGCGGCCGCGTCGACGTCACGCCGCATCTCAACGTCGGCTCGGCCTCGCCGGGGTCGGCGGCCCTGCCGCCCATTCCCGCCGTGCTGGAGGCCGCCGCGGGGGAGGGCAGCCCCTTCGTCTCCCACTGTCCCCTGCAAGGGGCCTGACGCATGTCGTCGTCGCCTCATGACTACTGGACAGGCCGCTGCTACCTGAGCGCCACCTCGCCCGATGCCAGACGCTGGGCGGAAGACGCCGACGAGGCCGTCACGGTGGTGGTGGTATTGGCCGAGTCGGAAGACGCCATGCGGGAACTCCTCCTGCAACGGCTCCAGGAAGAGGGGCTCGAGCTGCGACGGCTCGAGGCGGTGCGAACGCTGCTGCAACGCTTTCGCAAGGAAGGCATGTCGCAAACGCTGCTGGATCTGGCGGACACGACCTCGCCCCGCTCCCCGGTGGCCCTCGGCGAGATGCTGCCGATCCTGCTGACGCCCGTGGCACCGACCGGGGAACTCAGCCCACCAGCGCCTCCGGTACACTACGACGACATCGCCTGGCCCGGTCTCTTTACGCCCACCTCAGCGCCCCTCTGGGCGGTGATCGACGGCGTCAACTGCCGGGATGTGATGGAACGGCTCGGCAGCGCCGAGGTCCAGAGCGCCTGCCTCTACGCCACCACCGATAGCGCCACCCGCGCCATCGCCCCCTGGCTGGTACGGCTCGAACCCGACAGCGAGATCCGCCAGTGGCTGGAGAGCCTGCCCCAGGACCAGCACTGGGGCATCCTGCTGCAGTCCCACGCCACCCTGAAGCAGCTTCGCAGCCACCTGCGCAAGTTCACCCTGCTGTGGACCCCGGCCAACGACCAGGCCCCGGTCTACTTCCGCTTCTACGACCCACGCGTGGCGCTGGACATGGCCCAGGCGCTGGAGCAGTGGAAACTGGCCGCCTTCATGGCGCCGCTGGAAGCGCTCATCGTGGGACTCTCGCCGCTGGTGAACGTACCCGACGCGGCCAACCTCAGCGACCCGCCCCACTTCGCCGCCACGCCCCAGGAGGTACAGGGGCGCCTGCTGAGGCTGACGCTGAACGAATCAGGGACAGAGCGCGACCGCGACACGCTATCGCCTGGCCGTAGCTTCGCCATCGATCAGCCCGAGTTCGCCCGCTTCGGCTCGCTGCAGAAAACCCGGGCGCAGCGCAAGCTGGCCAGGGAGCTTACGGAACCCTATTCCATGACGCCGCTGGAGGAGATCCTGGCGGCGGTCGAGGCCGCCGACAGCCTGGGGCAACGCTATGGGATGACCTCGGGGAAACAGGTGGCGACATTAGTCAAGTGCGTGCTGGAGTTCGGCCAGGATTTTCTCCACGACTATCAAGATGCCAAGGGCATTCTGAACCACCCCAGCAAGCTCCCATGGCAGAAGCGCAAGCTCATCGAAGAGTGGATTCCGCGTGGCCGTATTCGGCGTGACTTCCTGAAACAGCAAGCACAAACCCGCGTGATACATGGCGCCTGGATCGAGTCGCCCTAGCAGGCAGAGGAAATCGGAATGAGCTATACCCCAACCGCAGAAGATCTCGCCTATATCCTCGCCTCGGATGGAGAGCGCTTCAGCGCCCACGACCGCCGTTTGCTGGAGAATGAGATCGGCAAGGCCTTCCAGCGCAGGAGCGACAACGGAGCAAGCAACATGGAAAACTCCGTCATGGGCACCTGGGCCAATCGGTGGGTCGAGCAGGGCGGCAATGGTGGGCAACCGCTCGCCAGAAGCCCCCTCCCACCGGAGCCGGGCAGCGGTCCCACCCTCGATCCGGATTTCGCAGCGGCTTGCGTCGAATGCCAGTCCAACGAGCCCTGCTGTCTAATCTCGGGGAGCATATCCGACAGCACCGATAGCACTCGCAAGGTTACCTGGCCCCCGGCAATGGCCGAGTCGGACGAGCAAGGTACCGCAGCCACTACACTCCTGGTCGTCGCCAAGGAGGTGGAAGGCATGCACCTGCTTTCCAAGGTGCAGGTCGAATGGGAAGGACAGCGCTGCCAGGCCGGGCACTATGACCGGCCCAGAATGGAGACGACGGGCCTGACCAATGGGCGAAGCCGCATCGAAGAGCAGCAGGTGGAAGTGGCCACTGGCTACCAGCAGGCACTCAATACCAGCCTGGCACTGCGAAACTACGTACCCGAGAATGTACTGCATGCGCTGTTTGCCATGGATGCCGTACTAGCCATTGCCTCGGCCGTGAAAGGGAGGCAGGGGGCCAGTTTCACGCCCTTCCAGTGCCTTTCGGATGCCTCGATGGGAGTGCCTTGCCGAGTCATTCCGTTGCCGTACGCCAAGCTGGATGGAAAGCTGGAGCTGGCGACGCGCATTGGCTTCACGACGGCGGGGGTTTCCGCCTCCGCTGAGGCAAAGGGAACGCTCACCGGGCAGTATGGATCCTATGAGCTGACGGCCGAAGGCAGCGCCGGTGGCTCCGCCAACACCGGCCAGGCGATCGATAGCGGCAGCGAGGCCCCAGGGCTCGTTGGCACCATGGCCAGCATCATCGGCAAGATGGACCACTATGTTTCCGTGGGCAACCGGCAACGGCAGGAGTTGGATCGCACTCAGTTCGCTTCCGGCATTCAGCTCAGCAAATCGTTGACCTTCGAGCCGAAAGGCTTCGAGCTGACCGCCGTCACGGGGACGCCTGACCTGAAACTTGTCGTCTCCAGCCTCGAGTCGACGCTCAGCATTGGGGTATCGGGCAAGCTCGACTTCATCGATGCCCTGGCTATCACCTTTAGTGGCCCTGGAGCAAATGCCATCCGCGAGGCGCGGGCACGTATGGCGGCCGGTGAACACGTTACGGGAAAATTGGACGCCTACCTGGAAATGGCCGCCACGGGCAGCTTGCGGCATACGATCGATAGCGGGGCGAGCATTACGATTCCGGCCAACGGCAATCTGGAAGCGGCCTATGCCGGTATTCAGCAGTTATTTGGTGGAGAACTTAAGATCAATGGCAAGGCCGAGATCGCCATTGAGATAGCGGCAAAAATGTGGGTATTCAGCGCCAAAGCCGGAGCCAGTGGCTCGCTGCATACCGCCTGGATCTGGGCCATGCGCATGCATGAGGGCGAGCGCCAGCGTCGCTATGAGTTCGAGGGCGTCGTGTTGACGCTAACGGCTTATACGGAAGTAAGAGTGCGCAATGATGACGATGACAATGTCAAACAGGCAGGCCCCGAGCTTAACGGAGAATTCGGCGGACAGATTCAGGCGGGCGACCTCTTCGAGCAGGTTGGACGGCATATCGGTTCATCACAAACGGCGGCTGAGAGGATGGCGCAGGCGCGGCCGGATGCTTCCGCTAGCGGTACGAATTATTCCATATGGAGCCCCGAGGTAATCGAATGGCAAGCTTATTGAGACTGTTGAGTGTCACACTTCTGACCATGATCGTTTGGCAAGGATCGGCAATGGCTAATAATTTCGAAAATCGATACAACGCCTATATCCACACTGAGGGCTCCGCTTGGTCCCTGCGGGTTAACGATATCTTTATTCGCGACAACGCCAAAGTGGCGTATGCCGATTACTCACCGAATATCGGTATGAACCTGAGGCCGGGAAGGAACACGCTCTCCCTGCTCTTTTCCCCAGTGACTGGACAGGATCCTGACACGGGAGAGTATCGCTATGAACTTCACAATGGCGTAGCGATCGATATCGCGATCGAGCGTTATCAATGGACGACCCAGGAGCGGGAGCGCATTCACCCCATTCGCATCCGCTATAACGAGGCGGAAGGCAAGTTCGAGCATCTCGAACTCACTGCCGGTGGTGAGGAGCGTGCGCTAGAACAGCCGCACCTGCGTAGCGACGGGCGCATGCAGCTCTCCGAGTTCGACAACATTATCTTCGGTGGCGGCTGGACCCTGGATGGCTACCGTCTGGATATCACCTTTACCGTCGATGATCCCATCCCTCCCTTTCACTGGGAGCGTGAGGCTGTCGTGCTGGAGGACTCCCCCGAGCTGCGCCGTGAGCTGCGCGACGCCTACCAGCAGATCCATGGATTGATCTCGCGTAACGATACAGAAGCGATCTTTCGTGAGGTGGAGCCAGTTTGGGCTCGAACGGCATATCTCCTGACCGAAGAAAAGTCCGCCCGAGACTTCATCGAAAATACTCAACATGGATTGGCTGGATACGAGCGGGTAGGTCCGGGAGGTGAGGTATTGCAGCCGTTATATTGGGGAGATAATCCTCAGGAAGATCAGGTGGAATTTCTTGATAACGGCCGTCTAGTCCGTATCCGCCCCAACCCCATACTCTGGGAACATCCCCCGGCCGGTAGTGAGCGTTTCGCTAGTTTTCCGGTGGTGTTCTACAAGACCCGCGACGGCGAATGGCGGGTGGCGGATGTGGCGACCGGCATATGAAACCAGTAGCACGTAAAGGCGATCTGCATCGCTGTCCCATCCCCGGCCACGGCGTAACGGAAATCGTCTCGGGCTCGCCCTCTGAGGTAGAGGGCCAGCCTGTGGCCCGGGTGGGCGACAAGACCGGCTGCGGGGCCACCATCATCGAAGGAGCGAGTAGCTCCACTACCGATGGCAGGCCCACGGCCTACCTCGGCTGCAAGACGAATCACGGCGGCGAGATTATTACCGCCTCGGGCAAGGCAAAGGTTCAGCCATAGTTGTTTAAATCTATCTTCACCAACCGGGCGAGTTTTCGAAACGGTTGGGAATGGAGTCGCCGTCATGGGAAAAGTACGGGCATGGCTGCGCAACCAAGGCACGCCACGCGAATGGACGCAGGCGGAGCTGGCCCTGCTTGAACGCCACTTCTTGAGCCTGACCTTGCACGAGCTGCAGGCACGTTACTTTCCTCATCGCACCCCGGGGGCGGTTCGGCGCATGGCCCATAAGCTGGGGCTGAAGAAGAGGCAACTACCGGTATCGGAGAAGCAGCCCTGGACCGAGGAGGAGCTGCGCCTGGTGGCACGGCACTATCCTGTGCTCAAGGCACCGGAGATTCGGCGCCGCTTCCTGCCGCATCGCAGTATCACGGCCATCCGCCATGCGGCCAAGAGATTCGGCCTGAAGGCATTTTCGACAGCCCGCTGGACCGGGCAGGAATTGGCCATTCTGAGGCACAACTTTCCTCAGGGCGGCATTCCGCAGGTAAAACGAGTGTTGCCCCACCGCACCGAAGCAGCCATCAAGTTTCGGGCCAGAGCGGAGGGTGTCCGCTACGTGCCCCAGGGCAACGGCGTAAAAGGGGACACATGGAGTGCCGAGGAGCTGCGGTGCCTCGAGGAGCACCGGTATCTGCCCGCGGAGGAACTGTCTAGGCTATTTCCACACCGGCCCAAAGGGGCGGTGATCAACAAGCGCTACAAGCTCCAGTGGGCCCCGGTCAAGCAGTGGTCGGAGGTCGAGCTGCAGCGCTTGCAAGATCACCTGGACGCCCCCTTGGAGACCTTGTGCCGGCTGTTCCCCGACCGCCCCCGGGAGGGCATCAGGATCAAACGGGGTCGCCTCCGGCGAGATGGCCGTTGAGCAACTTGGCCGATTATTAAGCGGAAGCCTGCGGGTGCTGTGACATCATCCAATCTTCGTGAAGAGCTGCTGCGTTTCCCGGCAACGTGCGATAAACCTTTTTTGTCTGTCAGGTGAGCCGCAGCGGTGGCTCGGCGAGCCCCCTGATGCCGGGAGTGGCCATGAAGAGTCCACCGGCCCGGGGCTCGCGAGCCACTTGGTCTGCCGGGAGCCCCTCCCGGGCGGTGGTGATATAGAGCCGCTCGAGGCCGTTGCCGCCGAAGGCGGGGCAGGAGGGCTGGCTGACCGGTAGGCACACCTCGCCGACGATGCGGCCATCGTGGTCCAGGCGGACGACCCTGCCGGCGCCCCACAGGGCGAGCCACAGGTGGCCCTCGCTGTCGACCACGGCGCCATCCGGGTTGCCCTCGAGGGCCGAGAAGTCCGCCCAGGGCGCCGGGTCGCCCACCGGCCAGCCCTGGTGGTCCAGCGCCCAGCGCATCACCACCCCGGTGGGGGTATCGGTGAACCAGGCGAACTCACCGCCGGGCGAGAAGCAGAGGGCGTTGGGGATGGTCAGGCCCGAGCGCAGCTTCACCAGCTCGCCGCGATGCAGGCGGTAGAGGCTGCCCGCGCCGGGCTCGACGGCCTTGCCCATGGTGGAGAGCCACAGGCTGCCGTGGCGGTCGACGCGGCCGTCGTTGCTGCGGGTGAGCGGGTTATCGGCCTCGAAGTCGCAGAAGGTCTCGACCGTGCCGCTGTGCGGATCGACGCGACTCAGCCGATCCTCGCCCACCAGCAGCAGGCCGCCATCCTCGAGCGGGGCGGCCAGCGAGACCATATGGTCGAGCTCGTGATGGCCGGTGGCGTCGGAGGCTACCTCCAGCCAGTGCAGCCGGGCATCGAGGATATCGCACCAATACAAGCGCTGACTGGCGGCGTGCCACTGGGGCCCTTCGCCGAGTTCGCAGCGGCTGTCCACGGCCAGACTGGCCGTCCAGGTCGGCAGGCTCATGCCTCGCCTCCCGCGGCGCGCCAGGCCGTAACGAGTGTCCGGGCCTGTTCGCCTACCCGCTCGGGGGATTGGCCGGGTTGGTAGAGGGCGCCGCCCAGGCCGGCGCCGTCGACACCGGCGGCGCGCCAGGCGGCGAAGTCGTCCGCCCCGATGCCGCCCACCGCGTAGAGCCGAGTGCCGGCGGGCAGCACGGCACGCAGCGCCTGCATGCCCGCGAGGCCGACCTGCACGGCGGGGAACAGCTTGAGGCCCGAGGCCCCGGCGTCCAGGGCGTCGAAGGCCTCGGAGGGGGTGACCACGCCGGGCCAGGAGGCCATCCCCAGGCGACGGGTCTCCGTGATCACCGCGGGTCGGCAGTTGGGCGAGACCACGAGCCGCCCGCCGGCGGCGTGGACGTCGCGCACCTGGGCCGGGGTGAGCACGGTGCCGGCACCCACCAGGGCGCGCTCGCCCAGCGCCTCGGCCAGCAACCGGATGCTCTCCAGGGGCTCGGGGGAGTTGAGTGGCACCTCGAGGGTGGTGATGCCGGCGGCGAGTACCGCCTCGCCCACCGCCACCGCCTCGGAGGGGGTGACGCCACGCAGGATGCCGATCAGGGGCAGGGGCATGCAGGAGTCTCCAGGGTTGGATGAGTACGCTCAGCGTCGCTCGGCGAGATTGCGGTGTGCCAGCCCCAGGCCGGCCAGTACCGCGGCCTCGCCGTCCAGGTGCCGGCTCTCGTGGCCCAGGGCCTCGAAGGCCAGGGCGTAGCGCTGGCTGAGCGCCGCGTTGCCGATCAGGGTGACGGGGCCGGCATCGGCCAGGTCGTCGCCCATGCCGGCCAGCTCCAGGCCGATGGTGAGGCCCGAGAGGCGCGCGGCGAGCCGGGCCCCGCGGGCTTCACCAGTCGGCAGGGTATCGTCCAGCAGGTCCTGGGCGCGCAGGCCGAACAGTCTTGCCGTGTAGCGGCCGGGGGCCGCCTGGCTCTCGCGTACCGCGGCGACGAAGGCATCGCGACAGCCCGGCTCGGCGAGGTCATCGTCGCCGATGGAGTGCTTCAACACCGACTGGCGGGCCAGCAGGCCATACAGTTCGCCGGTGAGGAAGGTGCTGAAACGCGTGACCGCACCGGCCTCGAGGTGGGCCCACTTGGCGTGGGTGCCGGGCAGGCAGGTCAGCCCCGCGAGACCCGGCTCGCCGGCTACCAGGCCGGCGAGCTGGGTCTCTTCGCCACGCATCACGTCGAAGGTCCGGCCGTCGGCATCCGGGTACTGGCAGAGCCCCGGCAGCAGCGAGATCTCCAGGCGAGGATCACTGACGGGAGGCGTGACCGCACCTCGGGCCAGGCCATCCAGGCGGGTCGGCACCGGCAGGTAGACGGCCTCGCGCCAGCCCTGGCGGGCCCCGGCCATGCCGCACACCCGCACCGGCACGCGCCCCGTGGCGGGCAGCCAATTGCCGATCACCCTCAGTAGCTCGGCCTCGTACTCGGCAGGGGCCAGGGAGAGCATGCCGCGCTCGCTGCCGGCGCGGGCCAGCACCTCGCCATGCGCGTCCAGGGCCCAGGCGCGCAGGTTGCTGGAGCCCCAGTCCACGCCGACCCAGGCCAGGCGCTGGGCTATCTCACGGGCCTGGCTCATGCCCGGCCTCCATCCACCACCAGCTCCTGGCCGGTCATCATCTTCGATGCCTTCGAGGCGAGGAACAGGCAGGGGCCGATCATGTCCTCCACCGGGATCGCCTCCTTGAGGCACTGCTGGGCCAGGCACTCCTTCAGGTCGACGTCGTTGACCCAGAGTTCCTTCTGGCGCTCGGTCATCACCCAGCCGGGGATCAGGCAGTTGACGCGGACGCCGTCGGGGCCGAGCTCCCGGGCCAGGGCCCGGGTCAGGCCCATGATGCCGGCCTTGGCGGTGACATAGGTGGGGTAGCCGGAAAGGCCCAGCAGGTAGCTGTTGGACGACAGGTTGATGATGGCGCCGCCACCCAGCTCGCGCATATCCGGCGCGACCTGTTGCGCGGTGAAGAACTGCGGGCGCAGGTTGGTGGCGATGGCGTCGTCCCACTGCTCGACGCTCCAGTCGTCCAGCGAATGGCGGGTGTCCCGGGCGGCGTTGTTGACCAGCACGCCGATCGGGCCATGGGCCTCGCGGGCCTGGCCGATGGCGGCCTTGAGCGCCGCCACGTCGCGGATATCGCACTCGATGAATAGCGGCCGGTTGGCGTACCTGGCCTCCATGGCATCGCAGAACTCGCTGGCGTCACTCAGGCCGACGAAGGCCACCCTGGCCCCCTGGGCCAGGAAGCCTTCGGTCAGCGCCGCGCCGATGCCCGAGCCGCCGCCGGTGATGAAGACGCTCTGGCCCTGCAGATCGCCGAAGGTTACATCACTGAAATCGAAACTCATGCTGTTCTCCTCACTCTTCACACCTCATCACCATTCCGCGATGGAGCCGTCCTCGTGGGTCCACACCGGGTTGCGCCAGCGATGGCCCACCCTGGCGCGCTCCTCGACGAAGGCCTCGTCGATCTCCACGCCCAGCCCCGGGCCCTGGGGAATCGCGCAGAAGCCGTCCACGATGGCCAGCGCCGACTTGTCCACCAGGTAGTCGAGCACGTCGTTGTCGCGGTTGTAGTGGATGCCCATGCTCTGCTCCTGGATGAAGGCGTTGTGGCTGACCGCATCCAGCTGCAATGAGGTGGCGAGCGTCAGCGGGCCGAGCGGGCAGTGGGGGGCCAGCGCCACGTCATGGGCCGAGGCCAGGGCGGCGATCTTCAGCCCCTCGCTGATGCCGCCGCAGTGGGAGAGGTCGGGCTGGATGATGTCGATCATGCCGTCGGCCAGCAGGTCGCGGAACTCGAAGCGGGTGTGCAGCCGCTCGCCGGTGGCCAGCGGGTAGCCGAGCCCGCCGGCGATCTGCTTGAGGCACGGCAGGTGCTCGGGGGCCACCGGCTCCTCGACGAACATCGGGTGGAAGGGCTCCAGCTCGCGCAGCAGCGCCTTGGCCATGGGGCGGTGCACCCGACCGTGGAAGTCGATGCCGATGCCCACGTCGGGGCCCACGGCATCGCGGGCCTCGGCCACCCGGGCCACGGCCTCGTCGACCTTGCGATGGGAATCGACGATCTGCAGTTCCGGGGTGCCGTTCATCTTGAAGGCGGTGAAGCCCTGCTCGACCAGCGCACGGGCGCCGGCGCCCACGTCGCTGGGGCGGTCGCCGCCGGTCCAGGCGTACATGCGCATCCTGTCGCGCACCGTACCGCCCAGCAGCTGGTGCACCGGCACCCCCAGGTCGCGGCCCTTGAGGTCCCACAGCGCCTGGTCGATGCCGGCGATGGCGCTCATCAGGATGGGGCCGCCGCGGTAGAAACCGGCGCGGTACATCGTGTTCCAGAGATGCTCGATGCGGTGCGGGTCCTGGCCGACCAGGTAGTCGGCCAGTTCATGGACGGCGGCCTCCACGGTGGCGGCGCGGCCCTCGATGACCGGCTCGCCCCAGCCGTAGCAGCCTTCGTCGGTCTCGATCTTGAGGAACAGCCAGCGCGGCGGCACCTGCCAGGTCTTGAGTCGGGTGATCTTCATGGGGATTCCTTAGGGTCAGGGTGTGGAATGGCCGGCGCGTCGACGATGCCCAGGTCGATGGCGGTGCGCCTCAGCACCTCGCGGGCGGCGCGCTCGGCGGCGGCCGAGTCGCGGCGGCGGATCGCCTCCAGCACCCGGCCGTGGCGCGCCAGGCTGTCGTCCAGACTCTCGTGCTCCTGATGGACATGGGCCTGGGAACTCTCGATCAGGGCGATGATAGAGGGGCGCAGCAGGTGGCCCATCTGGCGCCACACCAGGTTGTGGCTGGCCAGGTAGATGGCGTCGTGGAAGGCGACGTCGTACTCGGCATGCAGGCCGCGCGCCGCGGGCTCGCTGGCGGTGCGGGTCATGCCCTGGAAGGCGGCCTCCAGGCGCTCGAGGTCCGCGGCCGCGGCGGCCTCGGCGGCGAGCCCGGCCACCACCGGTTCCGCCGAGTAGCGGAAGGCGAAGATCTCGCGTACCAGTTGGGGGTCGGGATCGGCGAGCCCCACCATCCATTCGCTCATCAGTGGATCCAGCAGGTGCCAGTCGGTGACGGCCCGGACCACCGTGCCGCGGCCGGCGGTACGCTCGATCAGGCCGGTGGCGGTAAGGCTGGCCAGGGCGTTGCGCACCTGGTTGCGGCTCACCGTGAAGTGGGTGCAGAGATCCAGCTCGCGAGGGAAGGCGTCGCCGGGCTGCCAGTGGCCGGCGAGCAGCGCCCGGGCCAGCAGCCGGGCCAACTCCTCGGCGCCGCCTCGGTGGTGGGGCAGGCCATTCAGGGTCATGGCGCGGCTCCTGACAGGGAATACCGACAGCCTATTAAATGTCTGACATTTTGGCAACCCCGTTCCGTGCTGGCTCGGGCGTGGTAGGGTATCTGAAACGATTAAGATCGCTCCTGGAAGGAACTGCCATGACATGCCCGCCCCGTCAGCCGGCCGCCGCCTGCCCGGCTCCCACCCGCCCGGCACTGCACTTCACCCCGCCCGAGGGCTGGATGAACGACCCCAATGGCCTCGTCTACTTCGATGGGGAGTACCACCTCTTCTACCAGTACCATCCCTTTGAGCGGGTCTGGGGCCCCATGCACTGGGGCCATGCGGTGAGCCGCGATCTGGTGAGCTGGGAGCACTTGCCCCTGGCGCTGGCGCCGGACGAGCAGGGCATGTGCTTCTCGGGCAGCGCCATCGTCGACCGGGACGATACCAGCGGCCTGTTCGCCGGCGAGCCGGGCCTGCTGGCCTTCTATACCGTGCATCGGACATCGCCCGACGATGCCGAGGACTATGTTCAGGAGCAGTGCCTGGCCTACAGCCGCGACCGCGGACGCAGCTGGCAGAAGCATGCCGGCAATCCGATCGTCGCCGGCCCCGGCTTCAAGGACTTCCGCGACCCCAAGGTGGTCTGGCATGAGCCGTCCCGGCGCTGGGTGATGGCCCTGGCCTGCGGCCAGGTCATCCGCTTCTATCTCTCCGACAACCTGCTCGACTGGCGGCTGGCCAGCGAGTTCGGCGCGGGGCAGGGACACCATACCGATGGTCCCTGGGAGTGCCCCGATCTTTTCGAACTGCCCGTCGAGCGCTCATGTCAGGGCCCTGCCCCGGGTGAGCCGGCGACACGCTGGGTGCTGGTGGTGGGCGTGGGCGCCGGCGAGCAGGACGATTTCGGCTCCTTCACCCAGTACTTCATCGGTCACTTCGACGGCGAGCGCTTCCACAACGACCATCCCGCCGAGACCGTGCTGCTGATGGACGAGGGGCGCGACTTCTACGCCGTGCAGAGCTGGTCGGACGTGCCCACCGAGCACGGCCGGCGCCTGGCCATCGCCTGGATGAACAACTGGCTCTACGCCAACCAGATCCCCGAGGCGGGCTGGCGGGGCGCCATGAGCTTCCCCCGTGAACTTTCGCTGGTCGCCACGCCCGAAGGCGTGCGGCTGCGTCAGGCCTTCGCCGGCGAGTGGCAGGCGCTAGCCGGCGCGCCGGCGAATGTCGCGGTGCCGGAGCATGTACTGACGGCCGGCCATCATACCCTGCTGGCGGCCAGTGCCCGCGTCGGCTACGGACGTATGACGCTGGCACTGGCGCCGGGCAGCCGGGTGGTACTGGACCTGCAGCAGGGCGATCACCAGGCCCTCGAGCTAGCCAGCGATGCCGAGACGCTGAGGGTGCGCCACCATCGCTGGGGGGAGAATGGCGTCGAGGCCTTCGATCGCCACTTTCCACATGACCAGGTGGTCGGTCGCCTGGACGGCCATGGCGTCGAACTGGAATGGCTGGTGGACGACGGCTCCCTGGAACTGTTGCTCGATGGCGGTCGCCTCGCCCTGACCGAGCTGAGTTTCGCTGTGCCGGCGGCGCGGCCGCTGGTCCTGGCGGTCGAGGCGGGCGAGTGCCGGGTCGAGGAGATGGCGTACTATTCCCTGGTTTGATCCGGCACCGGAGATTGCCCAAGGTAAGGGTATGCGCCACGCCGGTGGAGCTGCCGGCGGTGGCCCGTAGATGTTAGCCAGGTCGAAGTGGATGATCCCCGGGTCGAAGGTAGTGCATGGTCGCGTAGCGCGAGGCGTCGGCCAGATAGGGCATGGGCGTTTCTCCGATCGGTTACGCTTAGGGCTCAGCGTCTCAGGCGTTCCAGGTCCTGACGGTCGGGCAGGGCGGCGTAGGCGCCGGGGCGGGTCACGGCATGGGCGCCGCAGCGGCAGGCGATCTCCACCGCCCGATGCAGGAAGGCCGTGTCCTGGTACCAGCCCCCATCGATACCGTGCTCGGCGAGCTCGGCGAGCAGCCCGCCGATGAAGGCATCGCCGCCGGCCGTGGTATCCACCGCCTGTACGCTTGGCGGCGTGACCCGGTCGTCGAGGGCGACGCCCTTCATCGCCACCTCGCCGGGGCCCGCGGTGATCACCGCCAGCTTGACGCCGGCGGCGAGCCGTTCGGCCAGCCAGGCATCCTCCGGATGGTCGGCGCGCAGGTAGTCGAGCTCGTCATGGGAGAGCTTGAGCAGGTCGGCGGCGTCGAGCAGCCGGGTGACCAGGCCGATGTCGGCGGTGCCGTTCTCCCAGAGGTTGTGGCGCAGGTTGGCGTCGACGCTGATCAGGCAGCCGGCGCGGCGGGCCATCTCGGCCATGGCCAGGGTGGTCTCGGCGATCGCCGACTCGGTCAGGCTGTTGGTGCAGAAGTGCACGATGGCGGGCTCGGCGAAGACCCCGGCCGGCAGGTGCTCGAGGCGGTAGAGCAGGTCCGCCGCCGGCGGGCGGTAGAAGTCGAAGGTGCGCTCGCCCTGGGCGTCGCGGGAGACGAAGGCCAGCGCTGTGCGCGCCTCCCGGGTGCGCACCACGCCGCCGGTGTCGACGCCGTGGGTGGCGAGCTCACCGGCGAGGAAGTCGCCGAAGTGGTCCTCGCCGAGCATGCCGAGGAAGCGGCTGGGCACCCCCAGGCGCGCACAGGCCACGGCGACATTGGCCGGTGCCCCGCCGGCATAGGGGGTGAAAACTTCGGGGGTGAAGGTTTCGGGGCCCTCGGCGTCGCCGAGGCGGCTGGAGAGCATGTCGACGAGGGCCTCGCCGAAGGCGATCACTGGGGTCATGGGGGTGTCCTCATTGTTCGATTCGTTGTCGATGGTGTCGGGTCGGCCGCGCTCAGGCCACGTCGTGGCCGCGGGCGGCCTCGAGCAGGGCGAACCAGT
>NZ_PNRE01000067.1 GCF_002879645.1 Halomonas heilongjiangensis
AGCGGGCCCTGTTGCTGGCCCTGCAAGCCTGGCTGACCCGGCGTGGCCTGGGGCCGGAACCCGGTGAGTCTCCGGCGGCGCACCTGCGGCGTATCGCGCCACGGGCGGGGCCGGCCGGCCCGGCCCTGGAGGAGAGCGCCCGCCATCTCGAGCGACTCGTCTATGCCCCGGTGGGGAGCGCGGAGCGTCGCGAGCGGCAACGCCGACTGGCGCGGCGGGTGGCAGAGGTGCGTCGGCGACTGGAGCGCCGGAGCGCCCCGGCCCCATGAACCGAGGGCGGCGAGGCTGGCGTGCGGCCGGCGAGCGTGGCATCGTGGACACCATCACCCCTGAAGCTTCGACCATGTCCATTCACGATTACCAATGCCGCAACTATCGCGGCGAGCCCTTCAACCTCGGTGCCCTGCGCGGCCAGGTGCTGCTGATCGTCAACGTGGCCAGTCGCTGCGGCTTCACCCCTCAGTTGCGGGAGCTCGAGCGGCTCTACCGCCGCTATCGCGACCGGGGGTTCACCGTGCTGGGCTTTCCCTGCAACCAGTTCGGCCACCAGACGCCGGAGTCGGCGCTGGACTTCTGCGCCTTCAGCGAGCGGGAGTACCGGGTCAGCTTTCCGCTGATGGAGAAGGTCAAGGTCAACGGCGCCGACGCCCACCCGCTGTTCGAGGAACTCAAGCGCGAGGCACCTGGCGTGCTGGGCACCACCCTGATCAAGTGGAACTTCACCAAGTTCCTGGTGGGCCGCGACGGCCGGGTGATCCACCGTTTCTCGCCCCGGGACGGCGAGTTGGAGCTTCGCGAGGCCCTGGAGAAGGCCCTCGATGAGCCCTGAAGGTCGTTCGGTCAGGGCATCTCGCCGCGCTCGACCATCAGCCGTACCACCAGCTCGTTCCAGCGGTGACGCGTCATCATCGTGGTGAGCCCGGAGAACAGCGCCCAACTCTTGCGGCGCCAGCCCGTGAGGCGCAGGTTGTGGGCCACCAGCTGCTTCATCAGCTTGTGGTCGTCGAAGTGGCGCCACTCGCCGACCACCGACATCTGGTGGCGTGCCAGCACCGGCGCCAGCTCCAGCCGGAAGATCCACTCCAGCTCGCGCAGCGTCAGTTGGTGACGTTCGATGATCTCGATCATGCGGGCATAGTCGCGTTCGCCGGGCTCGCGTTCGAGCCACAACGGCGCCAGCGTCAGCCACAGCTCGCCGCGCTCGTCGACCAGGGTCTGTGCATCCATATCGTGACTCCAGCAAAAGAGGTCGTGCCCGGGAAGAGCATCCTGCCCCAGCGTCGCGCGCGGCTCAAGGGCGGACAGGATGCGGCGTGGTCGCTAGAATGTGCCCACTGCCACTCCGAATCAACGGGCGCGGCCAGGTGCCATGCCCGACACCCATCAGCGAGGTCTGTCGTGATCATCAAACCCAAGGTTCGCGGTTTCATCTGTACCACCACCCACCCCCTCGGTTGCGAGAAGAACGTGCTCGAGCAGATCGAGGCCACCCGGGCCCGGGGCCTGGACAAGAGTGCCGGGCCGAAGAAGGTACTGGTGATCGGGGCGTCCAGCGGCTACGGCCTCGCCGCGCGCATCACCGCGGCCTTCGGCTATGGCGCCGACACCCTGGGGGTGTTCTTCGAGAAGCCGGGCAGCGAGAAGAAGCCGGGTACCGCCGGCTGGTACAACGCCGCGGCCTTCGACAAGTTCGCCAAGGCCGAGGGGCTCTACAGCAAGTCGATCAACGGTGACGCCTTCTCCCACGAGGCCCGCGACACGGCGATCGAGCTGATCAAGCAGGACCTCGGCCAGGTCGACCTGGTGGTCTACTCGCTGGCCTCGCCGGTGCGCAAGCTGCCCGACTCGGGCGAGCTCAAGCGCTCGAGCCTCAAGCCGATCGGCGAGACCTACCGGGCCACCGCCATCGACACCAACAAGGACACCATCATCGAGGCCGAGGTCGAGCCAGCCACCGAGCAGGAGATCGAGGACACCAGGGCGGTGATGGGCGGCGAGGACTGGGAGCTGTGGATCGATGCCCTGGCCGAGGCCGGCGTGCTCGCACCCGGCGCGCGCAGCGTGGCCTTCAGCTACATCGGCACCGAGATCACCTGGCCGATCTACTGGCACGGTGCCCTGGGCAAGGCCAAGGAGGACCTCGACCGGGCCGCCGGCGAGATCGACAGGCGCCTTCGCGAGACGGGTGGCGGCGCCAACGTGGCGGTGCTCAAGTCGGTGGTGACCCAGGCGAGCGCGGCCATCCCGGTGATGCCGCTCTATATCGCCATGGTCTACAAGGTGATGAAGGAGCAGGGGCTGCACGAGGGCACCATCGAGCAGCTCAACCGCCTGTTCGGCGAGCGGCTCTATTCGCGTGAAGGCCAGGGCGGGGCGTTCATCACCGATGAGGCGGGTCGCCTGCGCCTGGACGACTGGGAGCTGCGCGATGACGTCCAGCAGGCGTGCAAGGCCCTCTGGCCCCGGGTGACCACCGAGAACCTGTTCGAGATAACCGACTATGCTGGTTACAAGCACGAATTCCTCAAGCTGTTCGGGTTCGAGCGCGACGACGTGGACTATGACGCCGACGTGGACCCCGTGGCGGAGTTCGATGTCGTAAACCTGTAGGCGGGCATTTCCGACCCGGCGTCTTCCCGGGCCACGCGCCTGCCACTCATCGACGACGGGATGCGCAGGAGGTCCGTATGGATACCAGGGAAAGCAAGACCCCGGAGGAAGAAAGGGACCACGTGATGGGACAGCGTACGCCGGAGGACTACGACAACCCCGAGCCGGACGAAGAGCAACCCGAGGCCAAGGCCCCCTCGCACGGGCTCCACCGCGTGTTGCCCATCGTCATCGTCGTCCTCGGCCTGCTGGTGGCGGCGATGCTGATCTTCAGCGGGGGCATCTTCGACTGACCTCCCGCCACCGGGCCGACCGGTCCGGTGGCGCCCGGTCCCTGGCCCGTCGTGAGGCGGGGCTGTGGTTCGCCCCGGCCTTGGGTAAGATAAGCCTTTGCCCGGCCAAGGCTCCGCTTCGCATGTCCGACTCCGTATCTCCTTCCCGCACGTCGACCCTGACGCGGCATGTCGGTGTCGTGGTGCTGCCCGGCTTCTCGCTGCTCGCCCAGGCCTGTGCCACCGAGCCGCTGGCGGTGGCCAACCAGCTCGCCGGCCGGCCCCTCTACCGGCTCACCACCTTCGGCCTCGACGCCCGCCCGGTGACCAGTAGTTCCCAGCAGGCGCTGCTGGCCCATGAGCGGGCCGGCGAGGCCTTCGTCGGGCTCGACATGCTGCTGGTCTGTGCCACCGGGCCGCTGGCGGCGGGGGTGCCCGAGGCCCTCTTCGAGTGGCTGAAACGGCTGGCGACCCGTGGGGTGGTGCTGGGCGGCATCGGCGGCGGGACCGAGGTGCTGGCCCGGGCCGGGGTGCTCGACGGCTACCGAGCCACGCTGCCCTGGCAGCGCTTCGACGCCTTCGCACGCGCCTACCCCCGGGTGAGGCTTTCCCAGCAACTGTTCGAGATCGACCGCGATCGCCTCACCTGCGGTGGCGGCACCGCGGCCATGGACATGATGATGACCCTGATCGGCAGCCAGCAGGGCAGCCAACTGGCCGAGCGGGTCTCGGAGCACTTCGTGCTCGAGCGGGTGCGCATGGGTGACGAGCCCCAGCAGGTCTCGCTGCGCTCGCGACTGGGGCATGCCCCCCAGAGCCTGATCGAGGCGGTGGCGCTGATGGAGGCCAACATCGAGGAGCCGCTCACCACCCATGAGCTCGCCGAACACCTGGGCATCTCGCGGCGCCAGCTCGAGCGGCTGTTCAAGAAGTACCTGCAGGCGGTGCCGAGCCGGTATTACCTTGACCTGCGACTGCAGCAGGCACGCAAGCTGCTGCGCGAGAGCGACCGCCCCGCCGGGGAGATCGCCCTGCAGACCGGTTTCTCCTCGGCGGCGCATTTCTCCACCGCCTACCGCAACCACTTCGGCATGACGCCCCGGGAGGAACGGCTGGGGTAACCATAGTGATATGGCCGAAATTGTCCGATGATGAGCCGCTCGTGGCCTGAGCGGGACTCTCGAGGACCGCTATGCTGGCATGACCATTCACAACGGAGACCATGCCGATGAGCAGCGCACTATTGATGATCGACGTTCAGGCGTCCTTCCCCGCCCGCGACTACTGGGACGAGGCCCTGGCAGCGCCGTGGCGCCCGCGGCAGCGCGCCTTGCTGGATAGCGCCCGGGAGGCAGGCATCCCGCTGGTGCGCATCTTCCACGAAGCGCCGGGGAGCGGTACGCCTTTCGATCCCTCGAATGGCCTGATTCATCCGCTCGAGGGTTTCGACGACCCCGCTGCGACGACCTTCCACAAGCGTGCTCACAACGCCTTCACCGATACCGAACTGGCAAGCTGGCTGCGCGAACGCGGCATCGGGCACCTGGTCGTCAGCGGCATCCGTACCGAGCAGTGCTGCGAGACCACCACCCGCGTTGCCGCGGATCTCGGCTTCAGGGTGGACTTCGTGAGCGAGGCCACGCTGACCTTCCCGATGCACCGTGCCGGTAGGACCTGGAGCGCCGAGGAGATCCGTGCGCACACCGAGCTGGTGCTGGAGGGGCGCTTCGCGCGCATCGTCGACGTCGCCACCCTCGGCGAGGAGTGGCGTGCACGGGTCGCCTGAGGGGCGGCCGATCCGGGTCGGGGTGCTGATGCTCCCCGGCCAGGTACCGCTCGACCTGATCGGCCCGTTGCAGGTGCTGCACAGTGCCCAGCGGCACTGCGAAGGCATCTCGATCCGCTACTTCGGGCCCTGCGCCTCGCTCGACTGGCTGGGGCCGCTGTCGCTGTCGGGCATCGAGCCCCTGCCGGTGCGAGTCGAGTCGTGGGACCTGTTGCTGGTGCCGGGGCAATATCGTCGCGGCATCGATCCCGCCTTCCAGTCGGCCTGCGTCGACTGGTTGAGGCGCGGGGCCGCCGGCGCCGACACGCTGATGGCCGTGTGTTCGGGGGCGCTGCTGCTGGGGGAGGCGGGGCTGCTCGATGGTCGTCGCTGCACCACCCACCATACCTTGCTGGATCGCCTGCGGGACGTGGCGCCCGGGGCCCAGGTACAGGGGGACTGTATCTTCATCGAGGATGGCCCCGTGCTGACCAGCGCCGGTATCTCCACCGGCGTCGACACTATGCTGCACTGGGTGACCCGTCGTCTCGGCCATCGCCTGGCGCTGGGCGTGGCCCGCGAGATGGTGCTTTACCTGCGGCGCAGCGGCCAGGAACCCCAGCTGGCCGGCTGGCTGGAAGGGCGCAACCATGTCGATGAGCGCATGCACCGCCTGCAGGATGCCCTCTGCGAGCGCCTGCGAGAACGCTGGACCCTGGAGGACATGGCCGAGGTGGCGGTGATGAGCGAGCGCCACCTGCGGCGTCGCTTTGTCGAGGTGGCCGGGATGTCGCCGCTGGACTATCTGGCGCGACTGCGCCTGCAATTGGCGCGACAGTTGATCGAGGAGACGCCGTGGAGCCTGGCGCGCATCGCCGAGGAGGTCGGGCTGGGCGGCGACCGGCAACTCAGGCGCGCCTGGAAGCGCTATGCGTCGGGCTCCCCCGGCGAGTGGCGGCGGTCCCGAGCCGGCTGAGCGCCACCACCGATTCTTGCCGGCCGGCCACGCAGTCACGGAGGGGCGCCTGGCGATCGTCGCGCAGGCGGCTCCCCCCGCCGCTGCGTTTTCACAAATTGGGGTCCCATTGCTGAAAGCTTCCCTCGACGCCGCTCCCTATACTCGAGTCTCATCCAGTGATTCCCGACCGATGGAGTGGAGACCGACATGAGCCAGACCCCGACCCGCGCCGATTTCGACCGTTACATGGTGCCCAACTATGCCCCCCAGAAGGCGATACCGGTGCGCGGCGAGGGGAGCCGCCTGTGGGACCAGGAGGGGTGCGAATACATCGACTTCGCCGGCGGCATCGCCGTCAACTCGCTCGGTCATTGTCATCCGGTGCTGGTCGAGGCCCTCACCGCGCAGGCGAGCCGGCTCTGGCATCTCTCCAACGTCTACACCAACGAGCCGGCGCTGGCCCTGGCGCGCTGCCTGGTCGAGCGCACCTTCGCCGACAAGGTCTACCTCTGCTCGTCCGGCGGCGAGGCCAACGAGGCGGCCCTGAAGCTGGCCCGGCGCTGGGCCCATGACCGCCATGGCGAGCACAAGCACCGCATCGTCTCCTTCGCGCAGTCCTTCCACGGCCGCACCTTCTTCACCGTCAGCGTCGGCGGCCAGCCCAAGTACTCCGCCGGTTTCGGCCCGGTGCCGGGCGGCATCGTCCACGGCGAGTACAACAACCTCGACAGCGTGCGCGACCTGATCGACGACGACACCTGCGCGGTGATGGTCGAACCGATCCAGGGCGAGGGTGGCATCGTGCCCGCCACGCCGGAGTTCCTCCAGGGCCTGCGCGAGCTGTGCGATGCCCACGACGCCCTGCTGATCTTCGACGAGGTGCAGACCGGCGCCGGCCGTACCGGCTCGCTCTACGCCTACCAGCAGTACGGCGTGACGCCGGACATCCTGACCAGCGCCAAGTCGTTGGGGGGCGGTATCCCGGTGGGCGCCATGCTGGCCACCGATGCGGTCGCCGGGGTCTTCACCCTGGGCACCCACGGCTCCACCTACGGCGGCAACCCGCTGGCCTCGGCGGTGGCGCTCGCCGCCGTCGAGTTCATCGATACCCCCGAGGTGCTGGCGGGCGTGACGCAGCGCCACGACCTCATTCGCGAGCACCTGGAGGCGATCAACCGCAAGCACGGCGTGTTCCGCGAGGTTCGCGGCATGGGGCTGCTGATCGGCGCCGAGATGGCCCCCGACTACGAAGGGCGAGCCAAGGACATCCTGCCGCTGGCCCTCGAGGAGGGGCTGATGGCGCTGATCGCCGGGCCCAACGTGCTGCGCCTGGCGCCGTCGCTGGTGATTCCCGAGGCCGACATCGCCGAAGGCATGGCACGCCTCGAACGGGCCGTGGCTCGGCTGGTGGCGGCGCAGTGAGTCGCCGCCCCGCCATGGTTGACGACGAATCCCGACCCGGAGGCACCGCCATGCTGGTCGTACGCCCCGTCCGCTCGGCGGACCTGCCGGCCCTGGAGCGGCTGGCCGGGACCGCCACCCCGCGGTTGACCAACCTGCCGGCCCATCGCGACCGCCTCGAGGAGCGCATCACCCGCTCCCGCCAGGCCTTCGGCCAGGAGGTGGGGTTTCCCGGCGACGAGCACTACACCTTCGTGCTCGAGGACCTGGAGCGCGGCGAGGTGGTGGGCACCGCCACCGTGCGTGCCCAGGCCGGTGCCCGCGAGGCCTACTACACCTATCGCCAGGAGACGCTGATCCACGCCTCGCAGCAGCTCGACGTGCGCCGCGAGGTGCAGACCCTGGCGCTCTCCCACGAGGTCTCCGAGGCGAGCCTGCTGTGCGCCCTGTCGCTCGATCCGCGCTACAAGGGGACCAGCGCCGAGAGCCTGCTGCGGCGGGCGCGGCTGATGTTCATCGCCCAGTACCCGGAGCGCTTCGCCGACATCCTGGCGATGGCCTTCCCCGGCTACCTGGACGACGGCGGCGAGTCGCCGTTCTGGAACAGCGTGGGGCGCCACTTCTTCGTCCGCGACTACCAGGAGATCAACTACCTGGCCGGGGTGCGTTCGAAGAGCTTCATCGCCGAGGTGATGCCGCAGTTCCCGCTCTACCTGGCGCTGCTCACCCCCCAGGCGCGGGCCGCCATCGGCCGCGAGCACCCGGACCACGAGGAGGCCCTGGCCGAGATGCTGGCCGAGGGCTTCCTGCGCTCGCGCCACGTGGATATCTTCGACGCCGGCCCGGTGATCAAGGGCGAGCGCGAGCGGCTCGCCAGCTTCCGGCGGGCCGCCTGGCACCCGGTGCGCATCCGCCCGGAGCATGCCCTGCCCGATGCCGAGCCGGCGATGGTCGCCAACCAGCAGCTGGCGGACTTCCGCTGCGTGGTGACGCGCTATGCGCTGTCGCCCACCGGCCAGCTGATGCTCTCGCCCGAGCACGCCGACCTGCTGGGGGTCGAGGACGGCCGCGCCGTGCTCGCGGCGCCGCTCGCCCTGCCGGGGGCGGACGAGCACGATCCGGGCTATGACGAGGGGGAACTGTGATGCGCATTCGACCCATCGCCGAAGGCGATCTGGACGACCTGCAGGCCCTGGCCCGGGAGACCGGCGTGGGCTTCACCTCGCTGCCCGACAATCGCGACTTCCTGGCCGCCAAGATCGCCTCCGCGGTGAGCGCCTTCGAGGAACGCATCCCGGTGGACCGGCGGCTCTACTTCTTCGTGCTCGAGGACGAGGCCCAGGGCAAGCTGGCCGGCTGCTGCGCCATCGAGGGACAGGTGGGGCGCGAGGTGCCCTTCTATCACTACCGGCTGGGCACCCTGGCCCACTCGTCGGTGCAGCTCGACCTGCATCGCACCATCGACACGCTGTTCTTGAGCTCCGACCATACCGGCGACGCCGAGGTCGCCTCGCTGTTCCTGCGCCCGGAGTACCGTGGGGCCGACCGTCGCCACCAGCGCAACGGCGCCCTGCTGTCGATGATGCGCTGGCTGTTCATGGCCGAGTTCCGCGACCGCTTCCCGGACAAGGTGCTGGCGGAGATGCGCGGCGTCTTCGACGAGCACGGCAGGAGCCCCTTCTGGCACTGCCTGGGCAGCCACTTCTTCCCGCTGGATTTCAACGAGGCGGACAAGCTCACGGGGCTGGGGCAGAAGAGCTTCATCGGCGAGCTGATGCCCAAGTTCCCGATCTACACCCCCTTCCTCTCGGACGAGGCGCGGGCCTGCATCGGCCAGGTCCACGAACAGACCCGGCCGGCGCTGGCGATGCTGAAGAAGGAGGGCCTGCGCTGGGAGGGCTATATCGACATCTTCGACGGCGGCCCCACCGTGGAGGCCTACATCGACGACGTGCGCGGCGTGCGCCTGTCGCGCCACTGCCGCGTCGAGGTCAAGGTCGGCGCCGCCCCCTCCGACGCTCGCCCCCGCTGGCTGGCGGCCACCACCGGCATGGCCGGTTTCCGGGCCGCCTGGGTGGGGCGCGGGCCCGACGCGCATGACGTGCTGACGCTGAGCGAGGAGGAAGCGCGGCGGCTCGAGGTCGCCGCGGGCGATACCCTGCGCATACTGGATACCGAGGAGGAGGCGTGATGAAGGCGAGACGGCAACTGCTGATCGATGGCCACTGGCAGGAAGGAAGCGGCGAGCACTTCGCCAAGCACGACCCGGTGTCCGGCGAGCGTCTCTGGCAAGGGGCGGCCACCAGCGAGGGGCAGGTCGAGGCGGCGGTGGCGGCGGCGCGCCGCGCCTTCCCGGCCTGGGCCCGCACCCCGTTCGCCGAGCGCCAGGCGCTGGTGGAGCGTTTCCGCGGGGTGCTGGAGTCCCACCGCGAGGACCTGGCCACCGCCATCGCCCACGAGACCGGCAAGCCGCTGTGGGAGGCGCGCACCGAGGTCGGGGCGATGATCGGCAAGGTGGCGATCTCGATCCGCGCCTACCAGGAACGCACCGGCGAGCGCCGCCGCGAGCTGGGCGATGCGACGGCGGTACTGCGCCATCGCCCCCACGGCGTGATGGCGGTGTTCGGCCCCTACAACTTCCCCGGCCACCTGCCCAACGGCCATATGGTGCCGGCGCTGCTGGCCGGCAACAGCGTGGTGTTCAAGCCCAGCGAGCAGGCCCCGCTGACCGCCGATCTCACCCTGCAGTGCTGGCAGGAGGCGGGGCTTCCCGACGGCGTGATCAACCTGGTGCAGGGCGCGGCCGCGACGGGCCAGGCGCTCTCGGCCCACCCCGGCATCGACGGCCTGCTGTTCACCGGCAGCGCCAAGGTGGGCGGGATCCTGCATCGTCAGCTGGCCGGCCAGTTCGACAAGATCCTGGCGCTGGAGATGGGCGGCAACAACCCCCTGGTGGTGAAGGACGTGCCCGACCAGGACGCCGCGGTGCTGACCATCCTGCAGTCGGCCTACCTCTCCGGCGGCCAGCGCTGCACCTGCGCGCGGCGGCTGATCGTGCCCGAGGGGCAGGTCGGCGACCGCCTGCTGGATGCGCTGAGTGACGCCATCTCGCGGCTGCGGGTCGCCGGGCAGTTCGCGGAGCCGGCCCCCTTCTATGGCGGCCTGGTGAGCCCCCGGGCGGCCGACGGCCTGCTCAAGGCCCAGGATGACCTGGAGGCCCTGGGCGGGGTGGTGCTGTCGCGCATGGAGCGCCTCGAGGCGGGCACCAGCCTGCTCACGCCGGCGCTGATCGACGTCACCGGCTTGACGGTGCCCGACGAGGAGCACTTCGGCCCGCTGCTCAAGGTGACCCGTTACCGGAGCTGGGACGAGGCCATCGCCCTGGCCAACGACACCCGCTACGGCCTCTCCGCCGGCCTGATCGGCGGCGAGCGCGCCGACTGGGACGACTTCCTGCTGCGCATCCGTGCCGGGATCACTAACTGGAACCGCCAGACCACCGGTGCCTCCGGCGATGCCCCCTTCGGCGGGGTGGGCGACAGCGGCAACCATCGCCCCAGTGCCTTCTATGCCGCCGACTACTGCGCCTATCCGGTGGCCTCCATGGAGAGTGAAGACCTGCATCTACCCGACCAACTGCCCCCGGGAGTGGTGTTATGAGCGATGCTGCCGACAGGAACTACCGTGAAGTCAATTTCGACGGCCTGGTGGGGCCGACCCACAACTACTCGGGCCTGGCGCTGGGCAACGTGGCCTCCATGACCCACGAGGGGCTGGTGGCCAACCCCAGGGAGGCCGCCCTGCAGGGGCTGGCCAAGATGAAGGCGCTGATGGACGCCGGCTACGCCCAGGGGGTGCTGCCGCCCCAGCAGCGTCCCGACCTCGGGGCGCTGCGCTCGCTCGGCTTCACCGGCAGCGACGCCGCGGTGCTGGCCCGGGCGGCGGGCGAGGCGCCGCAGATCCTGCGGGCGGTCTGTTCGGCCTCGAGCATGTGGACGGCCAATGCCGCCACCGTGACGCCGAGCCTCGACGCCCCGGATGGCCGGGTGCACTTCACCCCGGCCAACCTGCAGTCGAGCTTCCATCGCTTCCTGGAGCCGGCGACCACGGCGCGGGTGCTGGCGGCGATCTTCCGCGACGAGTCCCGCTTCGCCCACCACCCGGTGCTGCCGGCGAGCCCGGCCTTCTCCGACGAGGGGGCGGCCAACCACACCCGGCTCTGCGGCGGTCACGGCGAGCCCGGCGTGCACCTGTTCGTCTATGGCCGCGAGGCCTTCGGCTGGGGGGCGGAAGAGAGCGTCGCCCCGAAACGCTTCCCGGCTCGCCAGACCCTCGAGGCGAGCCAGGCGGTGGCGCGTCAGCACGGCCTCGGCGAGTCGCAGACGGTGTTCGCCCAGCAGCACCCCGATGCCATCGATGCCGGGGTCTTCCACAACGACGTCATCGCCGTGGGCAACGGCCCGGTGCTGCTCTACCACGAGATGGCCTTCCTCGCCGAACGGGCGACCCTGGACGAGCTGCGCGCCAAGCTCGCCACGCCCTTGATCCCGGTACGGGTGCCGCTGGAGGCGGTGAGCCTCGACGATGCCGTGGCGTCCTACCTGTTCAATTCGCAGCTGCTCTCCAACCCGGACGGCACCATGACCCTGGTGGTGCCCGGCGAGTGCCAGGAGCGCGAGAGCGTCTGGCGGACGATCCAGGATCACCTGCTGGCGGGCAACAACCCGATCACCGAGGTGGTGGTCAAGGACGTCAAGCAGAGCATGCGCAACGGCGGCGGCCCGGCCTGCCTGCGGTTGCGGGTGGTGCTCGGCGAGGCCGAGCGCGCCGCGCTCTCCGGCCGGGTGCTGCTCGACGAGGCCCTCCACGGCGAGCTCACCGCCTGGGTCGAGCGCCACTACCGCGACCGCCTGGCGCCGGAGGATCTCGCCGACCCGCAACTCGCCGTGGAGACGCTTGCCGCCCTGGACGAGCTGACGCGGATCCTGGCGATCGGCGCGGTCTATCCCTTCCAGCTGGGCTGACGCCGGGACGGCGTGAGGCCCCGGTCCGCCCTGGTGGCGGGCCGGAACTGCATGTTCACCCTGAGCGCAACTGGTGAAGGAGTACGCAGATGGATCAGCTGGAGATCGTGCGATTGACCGTCGATTCCCCGCACCTCGCCCGGGTCGCCGCCTGGCAGAACGCCGAGTGGGGGCACCTGACGCCCGGCGAGACGCCGACGTCGCGGCTGAAGGCGCTGCGCGGTGAGTGTGGCGATGCGGGAGTACCGTCGGCCTTCGCGGCGCTGTGCGATGGCCAGCCCGTGGGCACGGCCAGCCTGGTGGCCGACGACATGAGCGTGCGCCGCGAGCTGAGTCCCTGGCTGGCGTCGGTGTTCGTGCCGCCCGAGTGGCGTGGCCGGGGCATCGCCTCGCGCCTCGTCCAGCGGGTCGAGGCCGAGGTGGCGGCGAGTGGCATTGCCCGCTTGTACCTGTTCACCCCGGATCAGCAGGCGCTGTATCGCCGGCTGGGCTGGCAGGATCACGAGGCGCTGAACTACCGGGGCGAAGACGTGACCATCATGGTCCGCCGCCTGGACGCCGAATGACGGCGGCCTCGCCCCTGGCGACCTATCGGCAGGCGGTGGAACGCCAGGGCTTCGTGGCGGACGAGGCCCAGCAGTCGGCGGCCGCCCGGCTCGAGCGCTGCTTCCATGCCGTGCACCGCGACGCTGACGCGGTGCACCCGGAACGGATACCGGGCGTCTACCTGTGGGGACCGGTCGGGCGCGGCAAGACCTGGCTGATGGACGGCTTCCATCGCGGCCTCCGGGTGCCGGCCCGGCGCCTGCATTTCCACCATTTCATGCGCTGGGTGCACCGACGCCAGTTCCAGCTGCGCGGGACCGTCGATCCCCTGGCGGCCCTGGCCCGCGAACTGGGTGACGAGGTTCGGGTGCTGTGCCTCGACGAGCTGTTCGTCAGCGATATCGCCGATGCGATGCTGCTCGGCCGGCTGCTGAGCGCGATGTTCGACCACGGGGTGACGCTGGTCTGCACGTCCAATCAGGCACCCGACCAGCTCTATGCCGACGGCTTCAACCGCGAGCGTTTCCTGCCCGCCATCGCCGCCATCGAGCGCCATATGCAGGTGGTCGAGCTGGATGGCGGCCGCGATCACCGGCTACACCCCGGCGAGGCGCACCCGCGCTACTGGGTGAAGCAGCCCGATCGGCCGAGTGCGCTGGGCGCGGTGTTCGAGCGGTTGAGCGCGGGCGAGGCACGCGACGACGCTCCCATCGAGCTGGGACATCGCCGCATCGCAGTGCGGTGCCACAGCGAGACGGTGGTCTGGTGCCGCTATGCGGATCTGTGCGAGCAGCCCCTGGCGGCCCTGGACTTCATCGCCCTGGTCGACCGCTTCGCCCATGTCCTGATCGGCGAGGTGCCGCGGCTGAGCGACACGCATCGCGTCGGTGGCATCGCACGCGGTACCGAGGATGGCGCGGAACGCGTGGCGGCCGGGGAGCGGGAGCTGCCGCCGCTGTCCCGCAAGGACGACGGCGTGCGCCGCTTCATCGCCCTGGTCGACGAATGCTATGACCGGCGCACGCCGCTCTACCTGGAGGCCGAGGTGGCGCTGCCCGACCTCTACCCACGCGGCTACCTGGCCTTTCCGTTCCAGCGCACCCTGAGCCGCCTGCAGGAGATGCAGCTGGCGCGCTTCGGGGCCGAGGCCGGCTGAACCGACGGGCCGGGCAGGACGCCCGGCGCGATGCTTCGGGGCTGGGGGATGCTCAGCCGCCCGTGGCGGCCCCCCCGACCACGCCGCCGCGCAGGCCGCTCTGGTTGCCGCTGGCCCTCAGGTGGTTGGCCACGGCGTCTTCCGGGGAACCGGCCATCTCGCGGAACATGCCCATGGAGCCGAGCAGCGCACTGGACTCGTAGGGCACGAACACGCGCTCTCCTTCCCCGGCCATGTTCGGCAGGACCTTGATGTAACTCTGGCCCAGCAGGTAGCCGACCACGGTGCGCTTGTTCTCCTCGCTGTCGCCGATGGCATTGAGGACCAGCTTGATCGATTCCTGCTCGCCCTGGGCCCGCAGGATGGCCGACTCCTTGTCGCCCTGGGCGTTGAGGATCGCCGATTCGCGCTGCCCCTGGGCCTTGGCGATGGCCGCGGCCTTCTCGCCCTCGGCCTCGGTCACCGTGGCGCGACGCTTGCGCTCGGCGGCCATCTGCAGGCGCATGGCGGTCTCCACCTCCTCGGGCATGGCGATGTCCTGCACCTCGACCCGCGAGATCTTCACCCCCCACTTGGAGGCGGGCTCCTCCATGGCGGCCTGGATCTCGTTGTTGACCTCGGCACGGGACTCGAACAGCTTGTCGAGCTCCATCTTGCCGACCACCGACCGCAGGGTGGTCTTGGCCAGCACCTCCACCGCCTGGCTCATGTTCTCGACCTCGTAGACGGCCCGCTTGGGATCGATGATCTGGTAGTAGAGGGCGCCGTTGATGGTCACCGTGACGTTGTCGGTGGTGACCACCGGCTGGCCGGGGAAGTCCATCACCGTCTCGCGGCGGTCGATGCGGATCTCGTCGCTGGTGATGGCGTGATAGTCATCGCCCATCTTCCGGTAACGGATCATGGTGATGGCGCGGGGCTGCTCGATGAAGGGGATGATGATGTTGATCCCGCTCTCGAGCAGCCGGTTGAACGACCCCAGTCGCTCGATGACCATGACCTCGGACTGGCGCACGATCACCAGCCCCTTGACGATGATCAGGATGCCGATGACGACGACGATCAGGCTGAGGATCAGGCCCGGGCTGAGAGGTAGGTCCATGTTCACTGCTCCCTGTGTGGTGTGGATGAGACGCTTGTCGTGGAGGTGTCGGGGGGGATGGGCGAGACGAGGGCGGTCGTGCCGTCGAAGGTCTTGAAGGTCACCCGGGTACCCGCCGGCAGCTCGGTGGCGCCGGTTTCCACCACCCGCAGGCGGTAGAAGTCGCCGTTGATCTTGATGCCGGTGGCCCCGTCGAAGTCGCGCTTGAGGGTGGTGTAGGTGCGATGCTTCTCCACGCCGGTGCCGGTGGTGCCGTAGGCCACGCCACGGGGCGAGAACCGGGGCCGGATCACCATCACCGCCAGCGGCACCAGCAGCCCAGAGAACACGCCCATGCCCAGCAGCTGCCAGGGCAGCGACAACCCCATGGCGGCCAGGCCGGCGGTCAGGCCGGCGGCCACGCCCAGCGCCAGCAGCATCAGGCCGCCGGACATCAGCTCCGCGAGGCCCAGCAGCAGGGCGATGGCCAGCCAGAGATAGGCGAGGTTCCAGTCCATGGTGACTCCGGTCGACGTGAAGAGTGCGGGTCATGACCCGGTGTCGATAATGGCAGGATTTCGCCGGCCTGCCCATGGCCTGCTGCATGACCGCCCTGGTGGAGGGGCCGGCAGCCTCGGATCAGTCGGCGGCCTCATCACGCGGGCCGGTCGTGGTCCTGTCGGCATGAGTGTCTAACCGCCGCTCCTGCAGCGGGGCATCCTGCCGTGGGCGTTGGGACAGCATCGGGGGGAACTCGGCGGCCGTCAGCGTCTCGCGCTCGAGCAGCAGGGCGGCGCCGGCCAGCAGGTCCGCGCGGCGGCCGGCGAGGATCTCCGTGGCCCGGGCATAGGCCTCGTCGACCAACTGGCGCACGGCGAGGTCGATCTCCCTGGCCGTTGCCTCCGAGTACTCGCGTGGCTGGCTTGTGCCATAGATGTCCCCCAGGAAGGCCTGGCGCTCCTCCTCGTAGACCACCTGCCCGGCATCGTCGGCCATGCCGAAGCGGGTCGCCATCTGGCGAGCGATCTCGGTGACCTTGGCCAGGTCGTCGGCGGCTCCGGTGGAGACTTCATCGAAGACCAGGCGTTCTGCGGCACGTCCGCCCATCAGCACGGCCATGCGCTGTTTCAGGTCGCTCGCCGTCTGGAGGAAACGGTCCTCCGTGGGGCGCTGGATGGTATAGCCCAGGGCGCCGACCCCGCGCGGAATGATCGAGACCTTGTGCACCGGGTCCATGCCCGGCAGCGACGCCGCGACCAGGGCGTGGCCCATTTCGTGATGGGCCACCACGTCTCGCTCGTGGACATTGAGCAGGCGGCTCTTCTTCTCCAGGCCCGCGACGATGCGCTCGATGGCATTGGTGAAGTCGGCCATGGTCACGGCCTCGCCATCCCGGCGCGTGGCCAGCAGCGCCGCCTCGTTGACCAGGTTGGCGAGGTCGGCACCGGTGAAGCCAGGCGTCAGCGAGGCGAGGTGGTCGAGATCGACGTCTGGCGAGAGCTGGTGGATCCTGCCGATGTGCACCTTGAGAATGGCGAGGCGTCCCAGGCGCTCGGGGCGATCCACCAGTACCTGGCGGTCGAAGCGGCCCGCCCGCAGCAGCGCCGGATCGAGAATCTCCGGCCGGTTGGTGGCGGCGAGCAGCACGATGCCCGAGGACGGATCGAAGCCGTCGAGCTCCGCCAGCAACTGGTTCAGGGTCTGTTCCTTCTCGTCGTGGCCGCCACCCGGGATGCCCGCGCCGCGGGCCCGCCCCAGCGCATCCAGTTCGTCGATGAAGATGATGCAGGGCGTGGTCTTGCTGGCTTGCTCGAACAGGTCGCGGACCCGCGCGGCGCCCACCCCGACGAACATCTCGACGAACTCCGAGCCGGAGATCGAGAAGAACGGCACCCCCGCCTCGCCCGCCACGGCCCTGGCGAGCAGCGTCTTGCCGGTGCCCGGCGGTCCCACCAGCAGGATGCCCTTGGGCACATGGGCACCGAGTCGACCGTAGCGTTCGGGGTCGCGCAGGAAGGCGACCACCTCCTTGAGTTCTTCCTTGGCCTCGTCGACCCCGGCGACATCGTCGAAGGTGACCTTGGTGGACGTTTCCACATAGACCCTGGCCTTGGACTTGCCCAGGGTGGTCATCCCGCCGAGCCCCTGACTCCCAGTGAGCCGGCGAATGATGAAGCTCCAGAGGACGAAGATCAGCAGCAGCGGCAGGACCCAGGAGAGCAGCGTGGTCAGGAAGGGGTTCTCCCGGGTGCCGTCGAAGACGATCCCGTGCCGCGACAGCTCCTCGGCGAGCGCCGGCTCGATGCGCTGAGTGGAGAAGGCGGTGCGGCCGTCGGGCTGGGGCGAGGTGAAGGTGCCGGTGATCCGGTCCGGGCCGACCTCGACCTCGGCGATCTGCCCCGCCTCGAGCAGCCGGGTGAACTCCGAGTAGGGGATCGGCTCGACGGTCTGCACGTTGCGGAAGAGGTTCTGGAGCAGCAGGAAGAAGATGATGGCGGCGAAGATGTAGTAGATGTTGATCTGGTGTTTCTTGTCCATGGGAACCTCGCGCCGAGTCGCCGCGCCCGACTGCTGTCATGCCATGCGCCACGCCGGCGTGGGGGAGCTCCTTCACTCTAGCCCAGGATCGCCCGCCAGGGCCTGTGCTGGATCAAGGCAGCCTCACCGGCTTGCATCGGCCCCGGTGGCGGGCGGCCTCGAGCCACTCGGCTTGGAGAGCGAGATGGGGGGTACCTCGTGGCCGAATTCGCTGAGCAGCTCGACGGATACCCAGCGCACGGGCACGGCAGAGGTCCAGGTCGCTACGGCTGGCTGCACCGACACGCCCTCGTCGGGTGGGTCGGCTGCCGTGTTCTCCGTGGCGGTGAGGGCCCAGGCCGCGGCGGCGGCCAGTACGGCCCACTTCAGCGGACGCGCAATATGGCCATGGTGTTTCATCGCTTCAGCCTCCCAGGGGCAGGGAGCGGGATGCCCTACACAGTATAGCGGCTCAATTACGCGCGGCCTGAGCCGCGCAGACACCCCGCCGGGCGTCTCGGGCTCTGCGTTCACCGTCAGGGCGCGGGCCGCTCGGCACTCAGGACCACGGCGCCGTCCCTGGGAACCTCGGCCTCGGACCAGCCGTCGTCATCGACGCTCACCCGGGTCACGCAGCCGTCCAGCAGGTTGCAGTACTCGCCGGCGGGCAGCCCGGTGACGAGTTCCGCCTTCCAGGTTTCGTCACTGCGGTTCAGGGCCACGAAGCCGCGCCCGCCGCGGGCGAAGGCGATGCGCGACGCCCCCGCCTGCTGCCAGTGGGTCACCGGGGCATCGCCCATGGCCTGGCGGAAGTCGACCATCGCGGTGACCAGCGGCCAGCGGTGCTCGCAGACCCAGCCCCGGGTGTCGACCACACCCTCGTCCAGGCAGCCCAGGCCCTCGTCACCGTGGACCGGCAGGGTGCGCCAGCCCTCTTCCGCCACCGAGGGTGGGCCCTGGTCACCGTCGTCGAAGGTATAGCTCGACATCAGCTTGGGGGTGCCATAGGGCCAGGCCAGCATGAAGGTGAGCGCCAGCCGGTAGTAGTCGTCGCGGTGCATCAGCACCCCACCGCCCACGTGGCCGCGCTGCTTGTCGTGGTTGTCGACGAATACCAGGGCCGAATCGCTTTCCACCCACCCTTTTCCCTGACCCAGGGTCTCGAGGCTGGCCAGGTCACCGCTCTCGATGGCGGTGGCCAGGTGGTGGGAGTAGCCGAACTCGGTCACCGCGGCGTTGGTGAGGTACTCCCCGGCCTCGATCGGCTCATTGCCCGGGTCGATCACCTCCTGGAAGACATAAGGTTCGCCCTCCAGGCGCTCGAGGATCGCGCCGATGTCCTCGGCCGGCATGTGCTTGGCGGCGTCGATGCGAAACCCCGCTACCCCCATCTCCAGCAGCCCCTGCAGGTAGTCGGCGATGCGTTCGCGCACGCTTTCGGTACCGGTGGCCAGGTCCGCCAGTCCCAGCAGGTGGCAGTGCTGGACCTCATGGCGGTCCTGATAGTCGCGGATCTGATCGTCCTCATGGCGACCGCAGTGGTTGAAGTCCTCGTCGCGGGTATAGAGGTCGCCGTAGCGGAAGGGGGTGTAGGGCGTGCCGGCGATGCCCACTCCCTCGCCGATCCCGGCCATATGGTTGATCACTGCATCGACCAGGATGCCCACACCCGCGGCCTCGCAGCGCTCGATCATCTGCTGGAAGGCGGCGCGATCGCCGCTGCGCGAGGTCAGCGCGTAGCTGACCGGCTGGTAGCGGGCCCACCAGGCACCGTCGACGCCGTCGAGGGCGATATGCTCGTTGGGTGGCGAGACCTGCACGGCATCGATGCCGGCCGGGCCGAGGTGGGTCTCGCACTCCGTGGCGATGTCGTCCCAGCGCCACTCGAACAGGTGGACGATCACCGGCGACCCGCTGCCCAGGCGGGTCGGATCGCCCAGGGGGGAGGCAAGCGCATGGGAGGCGAGGCCGGCGGCCAGCAGGGTCAGGCCGGCCAGGGCGGAATAGCGCATCGGGAGGTCACTCCTTTGTGGTTGTTGGCGGCTCCATGCTAGGGGGTCGCGGGCCCGTCGACCTCCTCCTGCCCCTCGCCCTGACCGCCATGACTACGCCCCACCCATACGCCACCCCTGCGCCCCCCGGGGAGGAGGCCCTCGCCGCGGCGATTGGCGAGGCTAGCAACGTTCGACAGTCACGCGTCGGACACGACGCTTGATAACAACAACCAGGAGGTACGAGACCCATGATCAAGGCACGCCACGGTTTCATGTTCCCGCTGCTGGCCGCCACCCTGGCCGCCGGCCTCTCGCTGCCCGCCATGGCCTTCGAGGACGACCGCCTGACCATCTGGATGGGCGACAACAAGGGGCCCGAGGGCATCCGCGAGGTCGCCACCCGGTTCACCGCGGATACCGGCATCGCCATCGAGATCGTCCACCCCGACAACCTCACCGATCGCTTCCAGCAGGCCGCCGGCAGCGGCCAGGGCCCGGATATCGTGATCTGGGCCCACGACCGCATGGGCGAGTGGGCCCAGAGCGGCCTGCTCATGCCGGTTTCTCCCGGCGAGGGCTTCCGTGACCGCTACTTCGACTTCACCTGGGACGCCGCGCTGTGGAACGGCGAGACCTACGGCTACCCGATCTCGGTGGAGTCGCTGGGGCTGATCTACAACAAGGCGCTCGTCGACCAGGCGCCAGAGAGCTTCGAGGAACTGGCGGCCCTGGACGCCGAACTGGCCGAGCAGGGCAAGAAGGCGATCCTCTTCGATTACAGCGAGCCCTACTACGGCTGGACGCTGCTGGCCGCCAACGGCGGCTACCCCTTCCGCCAGACCGAGGACGGGTTCGACGTGGCCGACATCGGCGTCAACCACGAGGGGGCCATCCAGGGCGCCGAGCTGCTCGTCGAGCTGATCGAGAGCGGCGTGCTGCCCCGTGGCACCGACTACAACCTCGCCGACACCCGCTTCAACCGCGGCGAGGTGGCGACCATGATCAGCGGCCCCTGGGCCTGGAGCAACCTCGAGCGCAGCGGCATCGACTTCGGCGTGGCGCTGCTGCCCAGGGTGGGCGACGAGCGGGCCCGGCCGATGTTCGGGGTGATGACCGCGATGATCAGCTCGGCTTCGCCCAACGACTTCCTGGCCATCGAGTTCCTCGAGAACTACCTGCTCAGCGAGGAGGGCCTGCGCACCTTCAACGGTGACGGCTCGCTGGGGGCGGTGGCCCACATCGCCTACCAGGAGGAGTTGGAGCGCGATCCCAATATCGCCGCCACCCTGTCCAACGCCGAGATCGGCATGCCGATGCCCAACATCCCCGAGATGGGCGCCTTCTGGGCCGCCATGGAGCCGGCGCTGCAGAACATCGGCAGCGGCCGCCAGTCGCCCCAGGAAGCCCTCGACGCCGCGGCACGCCGCATGCGCCAGTAAGCTCCCATGCACCCCAGGCCGGTGGCTGTGTGCCGCCGGCTGACCCCGCAGGATAACGTCATGTACACAACCAACGCTGCCCGGGGGCTACCGCGACATCGCTCGCGCTACCCCGCCGAACGCTATACCCGCTGGGCCCTGCGTGCCCTGGTCGCCACCCTGGTGCTGGCCCTGCTGTGGCTGGTGCTGGCCTTCCACCTCAACGGCCAGTGGATGTTCGCGCTGTTGTTCCTGGTGCTCGGCGCCTCCATGGCGGTGGTGTTCACCCGGCGTACCCTGATGAGCCACCGCTACATCTTCCCCGCGGTGGCCGGCCTCGGGGTCTTCGTGATCTTCCCGCTGCTCTACACCATCGGCATCAGCTTCAGCAACTACAGTTCCAGCAACCTGCTCAGCGAGGACCGGGTGCGGGCCCAGCTGATGTCGCGCAGCTACCAGGAGGAGGGGGCCGCCTTCCCCTTCTCGCTGCATCGCGAGGGCGAGCTCGTCCGGCTCTACCTGGAGGCGGAGGCGAGCAGCGAACTGGATGAGGCCATGGCGGGGGCCAGGCGCTTCGTCAGTGCGCCGCTGAACCTGGCCAACGAGGAGGCGCGGACCATCGACGTCCAGCCCGTGGAAGCTCCGCCGCAGGCCGAGCCGCTGGCCATGCGCGAGGTGATCGCGGCACGCGGCGCCCTGCAGGGCCTGACCCTGGTCACCCCGGAAGGGGTCGAGCTGCGCATGGCGGGCATGAGAAGCTTCGCGCCGATGCTCGATCGCTACGAGGCCCGCGACGATGGCTCGCTCCATGACCGTCGTGACGATCGCGTGCTGACCCCCGACCGGGAGACGGGTTTCTTCGTCACCGACGACGGCGAGCGCATCACCCCGGGCTGGCCGGTGGCGGTGGGGCTCGACAACTACACCCGCATCGTCGCCGACCCGGACATCCGCGGGCCCTTCGTGCAGATCTTCGTCTGGACCTTCGCCTTCGCCGGGCTCACCGTGCTGTTCACCCTGATCGTCGGCTTCGTGCTCGCCTCGCTGCTGCAGTGGGAGCAGCTCAGGGGCAAGGCGATCTACCGCACGCTGCTGATCCTGCCCTACGCGGTGCCGGCCTTCATCTCGATCCTGATCTTCAAGGGGATGTTCAACCAGCACTTCGGCGAGGTGAACATGATCCTCGACTCGCTGTTCGGCATCCGCCCGGAGTGGTTCACCGATCCCTGGCTGGCCCGCACCATGCTGCTGATCGTCAATACCTGGCTCGGCTATCCCTACATGCTGCTGCTCTGCATGGGGCTGATCCAGTCGATCCCGAAGGATCTCTATGAGGCCTCGGCGGTGGACGGCGGCGGCCCCGTCACCAACCTGCTCAAGATCACCCTGCCGCTGATCCTCAAGCCGCTGACGCCCCTGCTGATCGCCTGCTTCGCCTTCAACTTCAACAACTTCGTGCTGATCGCCCTGCTCACCGGGGGTAACCCGGACATCCTCGGCGCGAGCACGCCGGCGGGCACCACCGACCTGCTGGTGAGCTACACCTACCGCATCGCCTTCCAGGACGCCGGCCAGAACTTCGGCCTGGCGGCGGCCATCGCCACCCTGATCTTCCTGCTGGTGGCCGGCATGTCGCTGCTCAACCTGCGCCTCTCCAAGGTCAAGGTCTGATTCACACGGTCTCAGGAGCTTTCCCATGGCAATGGTCCAACCCCGTTCGATCCGCGCCCGCCGGCTGGGCGCGCACCTGGCGCTGATCGGCTTCGTCTCGCTGATCGTCTTCCCGCTGCTGCTGGTGATCTCGATCTCCTTCCGCGAGGGCAACTTCGCCACCGGCAGCCTGATCCCCGAGCGCTTCTCCCTTGAGCACTGGGCACTGGCCCTCGGCATCCCCTGGGAGCGCGCCGACGGCTCCGTCATCCAGCCGCCGTTCCCGGTGCTGCTGTGGCTGTGGAACTCGATCAAGGTGGCGGTGGTATCGTCCTTCCTGATCGTGCTGCTGGCCACCACCAGCGCCTACGCCTTCGCCCGCATGCGCTTCAAGGGCAAGGAGCCGCTCCTCAAGGGCATGCTGATCTTCCAGATGTTTCCGGCGGTGCTCTCGCTGGTGGCACTCTATGCGCTGTTCGACCGCCTGGGCCAGCTGGTGCCCTGGCTCGGCATCAACACCCACGGCGCGCTGATCGTCGCCTCGCTGGGCGCTGTGGCGCTGCACATCTGGACCATCAAGGGCTACTTCGAGTCCATCGACGGCTCCCTGGAGGAGGCCGCCATGGTCGACGGCGCCAGCACCTGGCAGGCGTTCCGCTACATCCTGCTGCCGCTGTCGGTGCCGATCCTGATGGTGGTGTTCATCCTCGCCTTCGTGATGAGCATCATGGAGTACCCCATGGCCTCGGTGCTGCTGGTCGACGAGCACAAGCTGACGCTCGCCGTGGGCGCCCAGCAGTACCTCGCCGACCACAACCAGCGCTGGGGCAACTTCGCCGCCGCCGCGGTGCTCTCCGGCCTGCCGATCACCGCCGCCTTCCTGATCTGCCAGCGCTGGATCATCGGCGGACTCACCGCCGGCGGCGTCAAGGGCTGACGCCATGGCATGAACCGGACTGTTTCCTCGTCCTGAGCAGAGCCTTGCTCGACCCCGGCCGGATGGTCGGGGTTCTTCTTGTCCGTGCGGGGGAGCCACCGATAGCAAGACGCCCCGACCTCTGACGAGATCGGGGCGCCGCTGGCGGCCGTGGACGCTGGAGCTAGTGGGTCACGCCGGGAATCTGCACCTGGCGTGGGCAGGCGTCGCCGTCGGGGCCGAACAGGTGGCAGCGCTCACCGGCCAGCCCCAGTTCGACGGTCTGGTCATCCTCGAGGTGGGTCAGGCCCTCGAGGCGCTGGGTGAGGGTCGCCGCGACGCCATCGAGGCGCAGGTGGGCGAGGGTCTCGTAGCCGAGCTTCTCGGCGACCATCAGCCGTGCCGCCAGGCGTACCTCGGCCTGGTCGGGGGCGACGAAGTCCTCGGCGCGCACGCCGAGGGTGGCGTCGTCGCCGGCCCTGAGGCGGGCGCCGTCCACCGCCACGGCCAGGGTGTCGCCGCTCGGCAGGCGCACCGCGGTGCGCTGGCGGCCCGGGTCGACTACCGTGACCGGCAGGGTGTTGATGCGCGGCGAGCCGATGAACTCGGCGACCTCGAGGGTCCTGGGGAAGTGGTAGAGCGACAGCGGGGCGCCGACCTGGGCGATGCGCCCGCGCGCGAGCAGCACGATGCGATCGGCGAGCGTCATGGCTTCGACCTGGTCGTGGGTCACGTAGATCATGGTGGCGCGCAGGCGCCGGTGCAGCTCGGCGATCTGTACCCGCATGTCGACCCGCAGGGCGGCGTCGAGGTTCGAGAGCGGCTCGTCGAACAGGAACACCGCCGGCTGCTTGACCAGGGTGCGGCCGATGGCCACCCGCTGGCGCTGGCCACCGGACAGGTCCTTGGGGCGGCGCTCGAGCAGTTCGGTGAGGTGCAGCATCTCGGCGGCATGGTCGACACGCCGGCGGATCTCGGCCTTGTCGGTGCGGGCGAGCTTCAGGCCGAAGGCCATGTTCTCGGCCACGCTCATGTGCGGATAGAGGGCGTAGGACTGGAACACCATGCCGATGTCCCGCTCCTGGGGTGGGATCTCGTTGATGCGCTCGCCGTCCAGGCACATCTCGCCGCGGGTGATGTCCTCGAGCCCGGCGATCATGCGCAGCAGGGTCGACTTGCCGCAGCCAGAGGGGCCGACGAAGACGACGAATTCGCCGTCCTCGATGGTCAGGTCGATGTCCCGCGAGATCTCGACCCCGTCGTAGTCCTTGCCGATGCCTGCCAGTGTCAGACGGCCCATGTGGTGTCCTCCTCTGTGGATTGCGCGCAGCGCGCGATGGCGATGCCATGGGCGGGCAGGTGCAGCTTGCCGTGCGCCCACTCGCCGTTGATCAGCGCCGGGGCACCCTCCAGGGCCTTGGCCTGGCGGGGGGCCGGTAGCGTGCGGGCCTCGCCCGCGAAGTTCAGCGCCACCAGCAGGCGCTGGTCGCCATGGGTGCGCTCCAGGCACAGCACCTCGTCGCGTACCGGGTGGTAGTGCACCGCCCCCTTGACCAGCGCCGGCAGCCCGCGGCGGAAGGCCAGGAAGGTGCGGTAGGCGTTGAGCAGCGACGCGGGATCGTCGTCCTGTTGATCCACCGCCAGGCCCAGGTGATCGTCGGGTACCGGCAGCCAGGGCGCCGTGCCGGAGAAGCCGCCATGGCGGGCATCGGCCTGCCACGGCATGGGCGTGCGACAGCCATCGCGGCCCTTGTAGGACGGCCAGAAGGTGATCCCGGCGGGGTCGACGAGCTGTTCGAAAGTCAGCTCGGCCTCGGTGAGGCCCAGCTCCTCGCCCTGGTAGAGGCAGACGCTGCCGCGCTGGGTGAGCAGGAAGGCCAGGTAGAGGCGCAGCTTCGCCGGCTCGTTCTCGGCCTGCCAGCGCGTGGCGAGGCGCGTCACGTCGTGGTTGCCCAGCGCCCAGCAAGGCCAGCCGTCGCCGATACGCGCCTCCATCTCGGAGAGGGTCTCGTGCAGGTAGTGCGGGTCGGCGGTCTCGGTCAGCAGGTTGAAGGAGTAGCACATGTGCAGGCGATTGCCGCCCCGGGTGTAGTCGGCCATCACCCCCAGGGAGTCGTCGTCGCCCACCTCGCCGACGCTGGTGGTGCCGGGATACTCGTCGAGCAGGGCGCGCAGCCGTTCCAGGAACACCAGGTTCTCGGGTTGGGTCTTGTCGTGGAGGTGCCGCTGGAACCCGTAGGGGTTGTCCGGGCGCACGCCGATGGCGCCTTCCTCGATCAGCGTCGAGGGCGGGTTGTCCTCGAGCGCCCCATGGGTGCAGAAGTTGACCGCATCGAGGCGGAAGCCGTCGACGCCGCGCTCCAGCCAGAAGCGCACCTCGCCGAGGATCGCCTCGACCACCGCGGGGTGGCGGAAGTTGAGGTCCGGTTGCTCGACCAGGAAGTTGTGCAGGTAGTACTGACAGCGGCGGGTGTCCCACTGCCAGGCACTGCCGCCGAACACCGACTGCCAGTTGGTGGGTGGTGAGCCGTCCGGCTTGGCGTCGGCCCACACGTACCAGTCGGCGCGGGGGTTGTCGCGGCTCGCCCGGCTCTCCTCGAACCAGGGGTGCTGGTCGGAGCTGTGGGAGAGCACCTGGTCGATGGTCACCTTGAGGCCGCGGGCGTGGGCGGCCTCCACCAGGCGGTCGAAGTCCTCCAGGGTGCCGAACATCGGATCGACGCCCCGGTAGTCGCTGACGTCGTAGCCGAAGTCCTTCATCGGCGAGGTGAAGAAGGGCGACAGCCAGATGGCGTCGACATTGAGCGAGGCGATGTAGTCGAGCCTGTCGATCACGCCCTGCAGGTCGCCGACGCCATCATCGTTGGCATCCATGAAGCTGCGCGGGTAGATCTGGTAGATCACCGCGCCGCGCCACCAGTCGGCGCCGTGCTTGCCGAAACAGGGGGAAGTCTCTGTGGTCATGCACCTTGTCCTTGTCGTGGGGCCCGCGCGGGCGTGAGCCGCAGGAAAAAACGTCCAGGATCATGGTGGCGGCAGTGTCGGGCAGGGACATCCTCCCGAGGGGAGGAGGGGCGGCGTAGGTGGGGGGAGGAGTCTACTCCCCCTGAATCCGGGCGAGCAGGTCGCCGGCCAGGGCGATGGCTTCCTCGCGGCGGCGGATGTTCTGCTTCTGGTAGAGGCTCCTGATATGGGTCTTGATGGTGGTGGGGGCCACCGCGAGCTGCTCGGCGATCTGCTCGTTGGAGAGCCCGGCATGGATCAGGCCGAGGATCTGCCACTCGCGACGGGTCAGCGGGGAGGTACGGATCAGCTCGGGGACGTCGGGGCGCGCGACGATATCGGCGATCACCGATTCGTCGAGCATCAGCCTGACGCCGCGGCCGAAATCGCGCTGGCGGCCGGCCAACTCGACGAGCCGCCGCGCCCGGGCCTGGGCCAGGTCGTCGAGCCGGTCGGTCGCCAGCAGGGCCGGCAGCATCTCGCCGAGGGGGCGGCCGAGGCGCAGGAAGCTGCCGATCAGGGCCGTGCGGGAGGCGAGCTCCAGGGCCTGGGCGAGATGCTCCAGCGCCGCCTCGTGCCGGCCGCGCTGCCACTCCAGGGCGGCCAGGCAGAGCCGGTTGCGGTTGGCGTCGGTGACCAGGCCGAGGCGTTCGGTCTGTGCCTCGAGAGCCGTCAGCAGGGCGTGGGCCTCGTCATGCCGGCCGAGCAGGGTCAGGGCGCGGGCATGGTTGCGCAGGTTGCACTGGGCGAAGTGGTTGCTGGCCGTCGCCGGGTCGCCCGGCGGGGCCTCCTGCCACCAGCGGGCCACGGCGTCGAGGTCCTCGGTGGACTGCCACCAGGCGAGCAGGGTGGCGTGGGCATTGGCCTGCCAGTCGATGTGGTAGTCGCCCTCGGCGAGGATCTTGCGCAGGCGGCGGATATGGTCGGCGCACTGGGCCTGGTCGCCACGGGCCTGGGCCACCTTGGCCAGGCTGATGTGGCACTGCAGGCTCCAGCGCTCGCCCTGGTTGTCGAGCACGGCGATGCCCTTCAGCGCCGCCTGCTCGGATTCGTCCAGCCGGTGCCACTCCCACAGCAGCTGGCTGCGAATGCGGTAGAGGAACTCCGAAACCGGCAGGCGATCCAGCCCGCTGCGCTCGACGTGGGCGATGGCTCGTTCCTGGATGTCGAAGGCGGCCTGCAGTCGCCCCTGGGCGACCAGGGTCTCGGACTGGTGGCAGAGCGACCAGAGCCGTAGCTGGTCGTCGTCGATGCGGCCTGCCTCGCGCTCCACCTCGCGCACCCGCTGCAGGGACTCGTCCAGGTGCCCCTGCACGAAGCGCGACTCGCCGAGCAGCGCCGCCGCCGTGGCCGGCGTCGCCGCGAGATAGCGGGCGGGGAGGATCAGTGCCTGCTCGGCCAGGGGGGCGGCACGCTCGGCATCGCCCTGGTTGATGGCCAACTGGGCGCGCAGGGTGGCGAACTCGGCGGCGAGTTCCTGCCACGCCGGCGTCTCGAGCTGGGCCTCTATCCAGTCGATGGCCTGGCGGGTGCGCGAGAACTGGTACTGGGCGTGGGTGACCCAGCCGTGCAGCAGCGTCAGGTGGGGCGAGGCGGCGATACGCGTGTCACCCAGGCTTGCCAGTGCCCGGGCCATCAGCGAGAAGTGGCCGTTGGCCAGCAGGTGCGGGCCGTGTCCCTCGAGCAGGGCGGCCAGGGCGGCCGGGTCGTTCGCCTCGATGGCCTGGCCCAGGGCCATGGCCGGGTCATTGAGCGCCAGCCAGGCCTGGCTGGCTCGCCGGTGCAACCGACACTGGGTTTCCGGGCTCAACTCGTCGCGGCGATGGCGCAGGTAGCCGGCGAACAAGCGGTGGAAGCGGAACCACTGGTCATGGGGGTCGAGGCGCTGCAGGAACAGGCCCTGCCGCTCCAGGGCCTCGAGGCGCTGGAAGATCCGGTCGCCCTCGACGAGGCGAGCCACCAGGGCCGGCGAAAAGCGCTCGAGCACGCCGAGCTGGAGCAGCAACCGGCGCTCCGGTTCGTCGAGGGTCTGTTGCAGCAGGTCGTCGAACCACGCCACGAAGTCGGGGTGGGCACCATCGAGACGGTCGACGAGGCTGTCGAAGCCGGCCCGGGTCGTGGTGCGTTCGATCAACCAGGCCAGTGCCATGACCCAGCCCTCGGTACGCCGCAGGGCGCGCTCGAGGCTGACCCGGGTGGGCGGGAAGCTGAGCTGCTCGGCGCACAGGGTCTGGGCCTCCTCCAGGTCGAAGGCCAGCTCCGTCAGGCCGATCTCCTCGAGCTCGCCGCGCAGGCGCAGCGCGGGGAGGCCCAGCGCCGGGTGGGTTCGCGAGACCAGCGTCAGCGTCAGCCAGGTCGGCTGGTGGCGCAGCCAGTGGCTGAGCCCCGCGAGGATCTCGGGGTGAGACAGGTGCTCGAACTCGTCGATCACCAGCCGACAGGGCTCGGCGGCGTCGGGCAGTGCGGTGAGCCAGGCCTCCACGGCATCACTGAAGCCCCGGCCGTCGTGGGGCAGGAAGGCACTGGCCACTGGCTCGCCGACCGGTGAGTCGCCACAGAGCGTCGCCAGGGCGGCATGGAAGTAGCCGGCAAAGCGCGCCGGCTCGTCGTCCCGCTCGTCCAGCCGCAGCCAGGCGGCCCGCTGTTCCAGGGCCGGCAGGCGCTCCGCCACCAGCGTGCTCTTGCCGTAACCGGGCGGCGCCTGCACCACCAGCACGCGGATGCGCTCGTCGAGCACGAAACGGTCATTGAGGCGCGGACGGGCCACCAGCGACAGGGGCAGGGGTGGCGGCGCGAGCTTTTCCTGGATCAGCGGCATCGGGCTCGGATCATGGGGGGAACGAGGCACTCCAGTATGCCCGAGCGGCACCGGCCTGCGGGCGGGTTGCGACGAAGGTCAAAGGCAAGTCGTCGGCGATGCGCTATGCTGCCGCCCATGTCGTAAGGGAGGACGAGATGTGACAGGGGCAGTCTACTGGCTGGACATGGCAGGGGTGATCGTCTTTGCGCTGTCGGGGGTGATCCTCGCCTGCCGTTCGCGAATGGACCCCTTCGGCATGCTGGTACTGGCGGCGGTGACCGGCATCGGCGGCGGCACGCTGCGCGACCTGGTGCTGGGGGTCCGCCCGGTGTTCTGGGTCTCCGACCCGACCTACCTCTGGGTGATCCTGGGCACGGTGGGGCTGTCGATCCTGGGGTTTCACTATATCCACCGCCTGTCGCGGGTCTTCCTGCCGGTGGCCGATGCCTTCGGCCTGGCGCTGTTCACCGTGATCGGCACCCACAAGGCCTTGTTGCTCGAGACCCCCGGCGTGGTGGCGGTGCTGATGGGGCTGTTGACCGGCGTGGCCGGCGGCATGGTGCGCGACGTGCTGGCGCGCCGGGTGCCGATGGTGCTGCGCCAGGAGGTCTATGCCACGGCCTCCATCGCCGGTGGCGTGACCTACGTGATGCTCGAGGCGCTGGGCAGCCCCGTCGCGGTGACCATCGTCCTGGCTCTCGGGGTCACGCTCTGCCTGCGCCTGGCGGCCATCTACTGGCGGCTGACCCTGCCGGTCTTCGCCTGGGTGGTCATCCCACCGTCCCCCGACAGGGTTCCTCCCCAAGGCGAGCCCCCTGACCGGCCGCCGCCGACCGCCAGGCCCAAGGTACGGGTCCGGTTGATTCGTCCGGGACAGTCGAAGCGCAAGTCGAGGCCTCGAGCATGACCGTCCAGGCATCACGACGAGGTTCCCCGCTCCTGCGCTGGGCATGGTTCGGTCTGCTGGCACTGCTGGTCGGTTGCGCCGCCTTCGCGCCGGAGCTCGAACGCGAGCGTCACCGTCAAGCGGGGCTCGCCATCCAGGCCGTCTACGAGGCGGCACTGCCCGAATTGCCGCCGGGCAAGCAGCGCCACTATGCCCAGCGGCTCTATCGGATCACCGGCGATGACCGTTACCTCGAGCTCAACCGCGAGTATGGTCGGCGCCTGCTGCAGCAGCTCGACGAGGAGATCGCCGGGCTGGCGGAGCCCGGTCATGCCGCCGCGCGCAGCCGCGAGATCGTCGAGGGGTATCCGCAGCGCACCGCCAAGCGGCGGGCCAGGCGGGAAATGCTGGCCGACTGGGGGGAGATCGCCTTCGCCAGGCAGCTGCTCTTCCGTCTGGTCCAGGCCGATTACCATGGCCTCCTGCCGGAAATCGAGAACCTGGCGCGGGCACGGGACTATCTCGCCGGGGTCGACTGGCGGGCCTTTTTCGTCGATCCGGAGGTCATGCGCATCTATGCGGCGCAGGTGGCCAACCAGGTGGTGTTCCTGCATCAGCTGGGCATCGTCGACCTGCGTCGCGAGGTGGTCGACGCCTTCCGGCATCAGTATCCGGCCGGCAGTGCCGAGTGGCTCGACGAGGAGGAGTACTTCAACAGGCTCTACGGCATGACCCACTTCGTGATCGCCGCCAGCCGTTACTACCAGCAGCGCGTGGATGCGGAGGAGTTCGCCTGGGTGCTGGAGGCGTTCGAGCGAGAGATCGAGGATATCCTGGCCCGGGCCACCGAGGATATTCAGGCCGAGGTCGCCCTCAGCTTCCTGCTGGCCGGACGGGAGGACCACCCCGTGGTGGGGCGGGTCCGCGATGCACTGGCGGCGGCCGTGGATCCCGCGGCGGGCATGATTCCTTCTCCCTCGGGCGGCACCGACCTGGCGCGAGGGGAGCATCGCAACGTGCTGGCCATCATGGTGTTGCGCTGGCCGGGAAGGCTCTACCCGGGGCCGGACCTGTCCCCGGCGGGGTCATGACGTTGACGTCGCGAGCCTGCGGTGCGGCATGGCGGCCGCGAGTTGAGGAGCCAGCTGCTGCTTGATGTGCCGATAAAGCGGCTTCAACTCTTCATGCATCTCCGCCTCGGCCTGTCGCTGGTCGATGTAGAATGCCGCCCGCGGGCCGTGGTAATCGATCAAGTCACCGACTTTCTGGAATTTCAGGCCTGATATCTTCAGGAGTCTCGCAAATCGTGGCTCCATCATGGCGAACACATGCTGCCTGTTCGCCATTCCCACGATGGCCGTTGCCGCAAAGAACAGGCTCAGCCCTACCGGTAGGGAGCGATGCTCGACCTCCAGGTCGTGAATGTCCTTTTCCTTGACGCCCGCGATGTTGCTTCTGGTCTTCCGGAATGAAGGGTGTACCGCGAGCCTGGAAACTTCGCAGATACTCTCCTTGGGGAAGCCGTCGGGATGTAGCGAGGGGTGCGTCAGGCTCTGCCCCCCGTAGGTGAGCAGAGGAAGCTTTCGGTTCGAGAAGTCGCCGCGGACCGGTATCAGGACGACACGCATGCATCCCACCGTCAACCCTGTCCGATTGTGCTCGACCACGCAGTGAATGGCGCTGTCATCGAAGGCGTCATATTCAAGCTGACGCTCGGCATCCGTGGGGGGCTCATAGTGCAATTCTGCGCAGTAGACATCATGGCGCAGATGATAGGCACGGCGCTTTTCCTGTTCATTGCAGGGTAGCTTGAAACTGAATTCGTTTCTAAAGCAATGAAACAGCTCCGTTATCGATCTTTCGTTTCCAGGCGAGGAGGAGGCGGAGGTCATGCATTGATTCCCTTGCGTAATGGTCGTATCAGAAGCTCGTGTTGTTTAAAATTTTATATTAGCTTCTTTTGGGCAGAATGCCGAAGGCCTCTTCGAGGGCGATGGGCCTGCCGAGATGAAAGCCCTGCCCATAGGAGATGCCGTACGACTGCAGAATCGGCAACAGGGCTTCCTGATCGACGAATTCGGCGATCGCCTGCTTGCCGAAGCCGCTGGCGATATCGGCGATCGCCTTCACGATGACTCGACTGTCGGCACTGACCGGCAGGCTGCGGATGAAGCTTCCGTCGATCTTGATGTAGTCCACCGGCAACTGCCCCAGATAGTGGAAGCTGCTGAAGCCGACGCCGAAATCATCCAGGGCGGTGCGACAACCGAGATCGCGCATCGCCTGCAGTACCCCGCGTGCGGTGGAAAAGTCGGTCACGGCGGCGGTCTCGGTGACCTCGAGGATCAGGTAGTTCGGATCGGCGCCGCTGGCGTTGAGCTCGTCGGCGAGGAATTGCTTCATGCCGTCATCGTGGAGGGACTGGCCCGAGAGGTTGATCGCCAGGCTGATGCCCTTCTCCTGCAGGTGTCTCAGGACCTGCAGGCTGTGGCGGAGTACCCAGCGGTCGATCTGGACGATCTGGCCGCTGCGTTCCGCCAGCGGGATGAAGCGGCCGGGCGAGATCAGGCTGCCATCGGCATCGCGCATGCGCAGTAGCACCTCGTAGTGGCGTATGTCCCCGTCCTCCAGGCGCATGATGGGTTGCACCATCAGTTCGAAATCGTCGTCCTTGAGTGCCTTGCGGACACGCTCGACCCAGTAGACGCGCTCCTGCAACTCGTCCTTGGCATTCTCGAGAGGGGAGAGCAGGTGCCAGCGCTGGATGCCGTCCCCCTTGGCCTTGTACATGGCCACATCGGCATTGGCCATCAGGTCGGTGGGATTGTCGCCCAGGGCCGGGAACAGGGCGATGCCGGTACTGGCGGTGACACTGTGCCGGCGCCCGCCGGCATCGAAGCCGATGGACTCGAGCAGGTGGGTGATCTGCTGGGCGACACGTACTGCCTGCTCGGCATCGGCTCCCTCCAGCAGCAGCGCGAATTCGTCCCCCCCCAGCCGCGCGATCACCCCACGGTGGCCCAGCTCCTGGAAGAGCGTGTCGGCGACCTTGCGCAGCAGGCGGTCGCCTGCCTGATGGCCACTCAGCTCGTTGACGTCCTTGAACTGATCGAGGTCCATCAGCAGCACGGCGCCACTCCGGCCCTGTTGCAGGGCGCTGCCGAGGGCTTCCTGGAAATAACGACGGTTGTAGAGCTCGGTCAGGGCATCGCGCTCGGCGAGCCAGGTCAGCCGTGCTTCCGCCGCCTTGCGTTCGGTGATGTCGAGCCCGACCGAGATGCGCGCGGGGGTGCCGTCGTTGCCGGTAGGCAAGGGGGCATGGTACCAGGCGATGGTTCGGTGCCGGCCTTCCGTCGTCACCAGGGTGCGCTCTTCCTGATGCGGAACGGCGAGACCCGTGGTGCCGATGGATGGGGCCGCGAAGACATCATCGAAGTGGCGGCCCAGCAACTTCTCTTCCCGTATGGCCATCACGGACAAGGCGTAGTCGTTGACCAGGGTGATCCGCCCATGCTCGTCCTGGGTGACGATGAAGACGCGGGCGGTATCCAACAGGCTGCCGACGAAGTCCCGCTCACGGGCCAGTTCCTCGACCCGTTCGGCCAGCTGTTCGCCGCGGGCGCTGACCTCCTGCTCGAGGGTCTCCAGCTGACTCGAGAGCTCGAGGGTGGTGCCTTCCAGCACGTCGATCTCGTCGGTGAGTCGGCGCCTGGGGTGGGGGATGGCGGCTCGTGCCTCGGCGAAGCCACCATGGGCGAGCACCGGCAGTACCCCGGCGAGGCGGCGCAGCCTCGCCATGGGGCTCAGCAGAATGGCCAGCAGCAGCAGTTCGGCCGCCAACCAGCCGCCCAGGCCGACGAGCATCAGGGTGCGGGTATCCTGGTTGATGGCCCCGATCTGGGAGGTGATGTCCGAGGCCATCAGGAAGTAGCCCGTGCTGCGGCGGTCACCATCCTCCTCCATGCGCACCGCGCTGAGCTCGATGTCGCGTCTGCGATGGCGAAGCTGCAGCGGGGCCTGCACGAGATCCGGCATCGCCGCCTGTTGCGAGGCGGTTCTCAACAGCGAGAGGTTCTCTTCCTGCCGGGTCAGGGCCACCAGGTAGCCGTTCCATGCCTCCAGGTGGCGTTCGGCGTCCAATCGATCGTCTGCGGCCATGGGGCCGGTGACCAGCAGGGCGACGTCACTGCCGGACACCTGCTGTGCCTGGCGCGTCACGTCGGCCAGCGAGCGCGACAGGACCACCGTGCCGACGCTCTGGCCTTCGACCAGCACAGGCACCGCGGCATACTGCCGGCAATCGGTCGAGCAGCGCAGGGCCGTCAGGGGTACCTCGGTGTCCATGACCCGGCGGACCCAGGTCTGGATCGGTCGCGTATCCTGTGCCTGGCCGTCTCCCCAGTCGGCCAGTTGCTCCCCTTGTGCATCGAAGACGAGTATCTCGTCGATACCGGCCTCGAGCTGCAGGGTCGGCCACTGGGGGCGCAGGGAGGTGAGGATGGCATCCCGTTGGCGAAGCTCCAGGGCGGGTCCTAGCTGGGGAGAGGCGGCGGTCAGGGCGGCCAACTGCTGAAGGGCACCCTCCGAGCGTTGCAGGGCGAGATGGATCTCGCGCATCTGGCGTTCGTTGTGCTCGTCGCGGCTCTCCTGGAACTGCCGCGTCAGGTTGGCATGGCCGAGCCACGAGAACAGCACCACCAGGCCCAGCAGCAGCAGGCTGCTCAGCGCAATGACCCGCCAGGTCAGGCTCAGGCGATGGCGTGTTTCATGGGCGTTCTTGGCGCTCATTCCAGCATGTCCCGGGCCAGTGGAGGGGAAGCCGCGAGTCCGGCGCGTCAGAAGCGGAGCGAAAGCTGGAACAGCAGCATGTTCCAGCGGCGGCTGGTTTCGCTCGAGTCGGGGTTGTCCTGGTTGGGCAGCCAGCCGGTACCGTCGACATGATGGTATTCGGCCGCCATCAGCACCCGGGGATTGATGTTCCACTGCAGTCCCAGGGTGATGTCATTGGCGAACTGGGAGTGAGCGGGACCGGCACCGCTGGCCGCAAAGGCCTTGCCGGAACGGTCATCCCGGTTGCTGGTCAGGCTGTCATAGCGTACCAGCCACTGCCAGTCGTCATGGAAGCGGCGGGTATACTGGACGTACCAGCTCTCGCCTGTCACATCGAAGTTGAACCTCGGATCGTTGAAGTTCTCGAGCCCTGAATTTCGCAGGGCGAACTCACCGGTGAGGCTCCAGAGCTCTTCGTTGTATTGCAGCGACAGGATCCAGGGACGGAAATAGAAATCCCCGTTGCTGAGGCCCGGGGTGCGGGAGGTGAAACGGGCATTGGCGCTGGCGGTGGTGAGCGCGGCCACGAAACGGCCACCGTCATGTTCATAACGAACCTGGGCGATCGCCGAGGTCTTGGGTTCCAGCTTGCCGGGAAAGGTATCCAGCCGGAGCGTCTGCCGCAGGTCATTGCCGGTTTGTGTATCCCCGATACCGATGTGTGCCCGAATATTTCCCGTGGCCAGTCGCTCTTCCATGTAGGCCGACACGCCATCCGCGGCCAGTCCAAGCGATCGGGTGCGGTCGAAGTAGATCGATTGCGGGAGCAGGATGCTCGGGCGGGTGAAGGCCACGTCCCGGGTCTGGTTATAGAAGCCGAACGGGTTCTTGAAGCGGCCGACCTGTACGCCCAGGGTGCGCTGCTGGTTGGAGAGCATCTGGTAGTCGACGATACCGTAGTCCAGCACGGGCTTGGCGTCACTGCCGTCGCCGCCGGCGCGGCGACTCAGCACCTGGGCGGCGATCAGCACGTCCTGATGAGGGCGGAGCGAGGCGTTGGCGCCGATCTCGGTGTACTTGAGGCTACCGCTGTCGCTGCTGCTGGGGCCGAAGAAGTTGTTGCGATCGGTGATCACCAGGGCCTGGCTGAGAAAGCCATGCATCTGCAGGGTATCGAGTACAGGGGATTCGGCCCGGGCCTGCGTGCTGGTAACCAGCAGCAGGCCGCCGAGCAGCATGCCGGCGCAGGCCTCAGTCCATCGTAATGACTTGGACACGATCATCCAGGTACTCCCTTTCCAGATAGCCCAGGGCACCCGGGGTGCTGGCGAGGCGCTCGCGCATCTCGACCTGGGTGGTAACGCGGTTGGGCGCCTGGCCGGTGCCCGAGAAAACCATGCGATCCCAGGCCAGCTGCAGTTGGTGTGGGTAGACGGCCAGTTGCTCCTTGGCGAAGCGCGCGTGCACCGGATGGTCATTGGGCAGTACGAAGACTCGCACGGCCTGGCCATCGGGCCAAGTACGCTGGCGCATGGCGAAGATGGCGCGGGTGGTGTCTCGGGTCAGTTGCCGCGAATCGACCCCGGCATGGGCCACGAGCAGCACGGGGGGCTCCGCGGCCTGAACCGAGGAAAAGCCCGCCAGCATCAGCAGGGCCCACAGCAGGCTGCGTGTCAGCCGTACCATGAGCCAGACTCGCCGTCTGCCGGTGCGCGGTAGGTTGCCGCTGCGGCAGAGCGGTTCAGGACGAGGAGCTGCATCGCGTGGAGAGTTCCCTTTGTCTGCCAAGCGTCAAGCGCATGCACGGTGCGGTGATGGTCCGCACTTCGGTTGTGAATGAGTCGATGACCCTGCCCCCCCTGCCATCCGTGTCGAGCATGCTGCCCGAGTTCTTGTTGGTACGCCGGGGAAATCGCCAGTAGATCAGCTGACTACTCGGGCCCGGCTGTGCCTTTTCGAGCCACCATAACCCGATACGCTACATCACTGGAAGGCAATGTAGATTTTTTTGCTTCAACGCCGCACGACAGGGAAGACCCGGCGGCGGAGCGCCGCCGGGCGGGAGGTCAGCCGTAAATGGCGAAGCTGCCGGCGTTCAGCCACAGGTGGACGGCCACGCTGGCGGCATAGCCGAGCGCGATCACCGGCGCCCAGCGGAGGTGGCCCATGAAGGTATAGTTGCCGCGGGCCTGGCCCATCAGCGCCACGCCGGCGGCGGAGCCGATGGAGAGCAGGCTGCCGCCGACGCCGGCGGTCAGGGTGATCAGCAGCCAGTGGCCGTGGGACATCTCGGGTTGCATGGTGAGCACGGCGAACATCACCGGAATGTTGTCGACGACCGCCGAGATCACCCCCAGGGCGATGTTGGCCCAGGTGGCGTCCCAGCCGGTGTAGAGGGCCTCGGAGAGCAGGCCCAGATAGCCCATGAAGCCGAGCCCGCCGACGCACATGACCACGCCGTAGAAGAACAGCAGGGTATCCCACTCGGCGCGGGCCACACGGCTGAATACATCGAAGGGCACCACGCTGCCCAGCCGCTCGAGTTTCTTCTGGTCGCCGCGCTGACTGTAGCGGGTGCGCTTGCGCTCCAGCGAGCGGGGCAGGCTGCGGCGCAGGTAGTAGCCGAAGAACTGCAGGTAGCCCAGACCGGTCATCATGCCCAGCACCGGCGGCAGGTGCAGCAGGGTGTGGCAAGCCACGGCGGTGGCTACGGTGAGCAGGAACAGCGCGATGATGCGCCGGGCGCCGCGCTTGAGCCAGATGTCTTCCTGGACGCTGTCCGGCTTGCGGTTGTTGATGAAGGCGCTCATCACCACGGCCGGGATCAGGAAGTTGACCAGTGACGGGACCAGCAGTACGAAGAACTCGTTGAAGGCGATCAGTCCGGCCTGCCAGACCATCAGGGTGGTGATGTCGCCGAAGGGGCTGAAGGCCCCCCCGGCGTTGGCCGCCACCACGATATTGACGCAGGAGAGGTTGATGAAGCGCTTGTCGCCCTCGGCCACCTTGGTCACCACGGCGCACATCAGCAGCGCGGTGGTCAGGTTGTCGGCGATCGGCGAGATCACGAAGGCCAGTACGCCGGTGATCCAGAACAACTGGCGGTAGCTGAAGCCCTTGCGGACCATCCAGGAGCGCAGGGCGTCGAACACCCGGCGCTCTTCCATGGCGTTGATGTAGGTCATCGCCACCAGCAGGAACAGCATCAGCTCGGTGAATTCCAGCAGGGTCTCGCGGAAGGCGTGCTCGGAATCGGCAGACAAGCCGTTCTGGACATAGACCCAGCCGATCAGCGACCAGATGATGCCGGCCGCCACCAGCACCGGCTTGGACTTGCGCATGTGGATCTTTTCCTCGGCCATGACCAGGGCATAGGCGAGGACGAAGATGGCGACGGCAAGGAAGCCGACCATCGAGCCCGTCATGTCCAGTTCGCCGGTTACCGCATGGGCGAAGGGACTGAACAGCAGGGCCAGAACGGCGAGCACGAGGGTACCCGACCACCAGGCGAGTCGCCGGGGCCTTTGTCGTGAACTGCAGGTTGTCAGCATGGCTGAAAAGTCCTGGGAAAGGAGGAAGGGAAGGGTCAGAAAGTCGCGCGGATTCTACCACATCATGGTGCGATGCAATATGAACGAAAGTCGGTAATCGCACCGTTTCCCATGCCGCTCTTGCATACCCGATGCGCCTGGTCGAGCGCATCAGGGCCTGGTCTCGAGGGCCTCGTGCCACACGGGTGGGGAAGACTCGAGTATCTCGGCGTCATGCCCCGGCAGGCGCTCCTCGTACCAGCGTCGAGGGGCCCGCAGGCGCAACCGGGTCTCACCGTCTTCCAGGGCGATGCCCAGGCCCAGGCTCCCCAGGCGCGCATAGAGGGCCCCCGCCAGGGTCTCGTCACGCATCACCAGATCGGCGAGCAGGGTCAGGTTGCCGCCCTCCAGTCGGGCATCCCGTAGTTGCAGGCTGTCATCGTCGAGCCTGACCCGAGCACTGCCGCGGATGCCGGATACGGTCAGCAGGCGGCCGAGCCAGTCGCGCTCTCGAGCCCCGGCGATGAACAGTCCCGCCAGCAGGCCGCTGTCGCGCATGGCCAGGCCCAGGCGGGCATCCAGCAGCAGCGGCCGGGACCAGGTGAGACGACCCTCCTCGAGATCGAGCCTCGCCCACCAGCCGGCATCCCGGCGGCCGGCGGCGTCTTCGCGGGAAATGTTGTCCAGCCGCAGCCGCGAGCCCGAGGCGTCGAAGCGCCGTTCGGCCAGGTCGCCATCGCGCAGCCGTGCCTCCAGGCGAAGATCCCCGGCCAGGTGCTGGTCCGCCAGGCGCAGCGTCGCGCCGAAGGCCTGCAGGGTCAGGTCGCCACGGGCACGCATGCCCTCGAGGACCAGTTCCGTCTCGAGGCTGGCTCGGCCCGAGAGCAGTTCGAGGCCGGCCGAGTCGGGGAGATAGGCATTGTAGAGGCCGAGATCCTCCACCTCGGCGATGGGCAGGCCGATCCGGGTGGTGAAGGCCTCGGCGGGGGGGCGCCCGGCATTCATCCGGAAGTCCGGCGTGGTGGTCTCCAGGGTGAAGTGACGCCCCTCCAGGTGGGCCTGTGCCTCGCCCTGGCGTGTCAGGTCGAAACGTGGGAGTCCCAGCTCGAGACGGGCCCCGGGGGCGGTCGCCTCACCTTCGATGCGGGCGTCCAGGGTGCCGCGGCCGCCGGCGACATGGTCGAGGAAGTGGGCCTCGAGGTCATCGGCATCGACGCGTAGCCGGCTGCCCGGCAGCAGGGTCTCGTCCCGTAGTTGCAGGTCGGCCTCGAGCCGGCCGTTGCCGCGGATCGACAGGCCATGGGCCTCGGGCAGAAAGGCGTCGAGGAAGCCGAGCCGGTTGACCATCCCCTCGAGCATCAGCCGGCCGCTGCGCGGGCCACGGCGGTCGGTCGATGGCAGCGGGTGGGCGAAACGGGCCTGGCGGGCGACCAGCACGGTGCGCAGCCGCTGGTCCTGCTCGGCACGCTCGGTCTCGGCCTGCAGCTCCAGGCGTGTGCCCGACAGGTCGAGCCGGCTGCCGTCGAGCCGGGCCTCGCGCAGGGCCAGGTCGAGCACCAGCTCGCCCTCGATGGCTTCACCGAACAGGATGCCGGCGATGCCGTGCCCGGCAAGCCGCAGGGTCCCGTTGGCGCCATCGCCCTCGATACTCAGCTGGCCGTGGGTCGTGGCGCCGCCGCGGGATAGCGCGAAGGGAGCGGCCGGCGGCAGGTAGCGGTTCAGCACGGCCACGTCGGGAAGGGTCGCATCCTGCCAGGCCAGCGCCACCGATTCGGCGGTCGGGCGCCCGGCGGCCGCCGTCGGTCGTCCCTGGGCTGTCAGCGTCAGGTTGGCCCCCTCGAGCAGCCTGGCGCCGTCGGAACGGCGATGCATGCCGGCCTCCTCCAGGGTGATCCCTATCCGCGCGACGTCGCCCTCGCCGGTGTCGAGCCACTCGGCGACGAGTCGACCGCGGCCACCGGCCCGGAAGTCGAGCAGCCGCGCGGCCAGGTCGTCGCTCTCCACCCTCAGGCGGCTGCCCGGGGAGAGCCGCCCCTGGGCCAGCGTCAAGCGGGCGGCCAGGTCGCCGCCACCCTCCAGCTCGAGCCCACGACCCTCGAGGACGTCCGACAGGAACGGGTCGAGGAACCCCAACTGGTCGATCCGACCGCTCACTACCAGGCGGCCATCGAGTGGCAGCGCCCCGGGACGGGCGATCAGCACCTCCAGGGGCGTGTTCGCTGCCAGCCGGGCCTCGTGCAGGGTGAGGTCGCTGGTCAGGGGGGCATCGTCGGCACTCGTCCCCGCGCGAACTTGCAGCCGGGTGCCGGACAGATCGAGTCGCTGTCCGACAGGGTCGAGTTCGGGCAGGCGCAGTGCCAGGTGCATCCCGCCGATGATCCGCCGGCCGAGCAGGTCCAGCTCGACCTCGCTGCCGGCGAGATCGAAGTCGCCGCTGACCACGCCATCGCGATAGTCGAGGCGGCCGTCGAGTCCGGCACGGCCACCGTGCAGGGCGAAGGGGGCCGATGCCGGCAGATAGCGGGCGAAGACGCTCACGTCCGGCACTTCGGCGCCTTCCCAGTGCAGGCTGGCCGTCTCCGGCTCCCGCGGTGGGGTCGCCAGGTCGGCCTGGGGCAGGGTGGCCGAGAGGCGGAAGTGTTGGCTGGTCAGGAAGGGCGCCGGCAGTTCGCCCAGGTGCATGTCGAGATCATCGAGCGCCACGGCGAGACGGGCCGGTGCTCGCCCATTCGCTTCCTCGACGGTCGCCGTGACGCGACCGGCACCGGCGA
>NZ_PNRE01000068.1 GCF_002879645.1 Halomonas heilongjiangensis
GGCCGGGGCAGTCGGATCCATGCTCGGATCGGCCGGTGCCGCCGGGTCTGCCGGTTCGGCCGGCGCCGCGGGGTCGGCCGGTGCCGCCGGATCCTCTTCGTGAAAATCGGCGAAAGCCAGCGGGCTGGCCATCAGGCCGAAGGAAACACCGAGAATACCGAGCTTCTTGAGAAAGTCCTGAGACATCATCTTGCACCTCCATCCACTTCCATTCGCTGGAGAATCAGCTTGTGTCGCCGGCCGCCGCGACGGCTGGCATACGTGAGGTCGGGTGACCCTCATCAGGAGTCTTCCTCCTCCTCGTCACCCAACATCGGTTCATCGCCACTCATGGGGTCCTCTTCTTCCACCGGTTCATCACTCCCCATGGGCTCCTCTTCCATCGGTTCATCGCTCCCCATGGGCTCCTCTTCCATCGGTTCCTGAATCGGTTCCTGGCTGCCCATGGGCTCCTCATTCGCTCCGGCACCATCCTGCATGCCGGGATCCTGAGCCGGCTCCTCCATGGGAGCATCCTGCTCCAGCGGTGGCATGTCGTCGTCGTCGCCACAGCCGGCCAGGGTCAGGGTGCCCAACGACAGCGCCACGATGGAGGCGGCGGCTGCCAGGCGGCGTCCAGTGCCGGGGATACGAGTCTGCTTGTCGTGCGTCATGTGGAAGGTCCCCCCTGTCGTTCCATGTTCACCCTGAAGCAGCACAAGGCATGCCAGTCACGGCCACTTCAAAAAAAAACCTTTAATATCAATAGAATGAAAAGAGCATACGGCCCTCTCCTCGCTTGCCAGGGGGGCTGGTACGCTGGTGCAAACTGACACATGGGTCAGGACTGCCTCATCGCGACGGACGAGCCCCGGTGCGTTTCGCCGATGCCAGGCCAGAAATGCGACGGGGAGGCATCCGCTGGATGCCTCCCCGTCGCATTCGAAGCGCGCCGCAAGATCAGCCGGGCGTGAGCCCCCGTAGCCGCTCGCCGCGACGGCGCAGCAACTCGAGGGTGGTGAGCAGCAGCATCGAGAGCAGCACCAACAGGGTCGCCACGGCCAGGATGGTGGGGCTGATCTGTTCGCGGATGCCCGACCACATCTGGATCGGCATGGTGCGCTGACCGGGCCCGGCGATGAACAGCACCACCACCACCTCATCGAAGGAGGTGATGAAGGCGAACAGCGCTCCCGAGACCACCCCCGGCGTCACCAGCGGCAACACCACCTTGAAGAAGGTGCGCGTGGGGTTGGCGCCCAGGCTGTGGGCGGCCCGGATCAGGGTGGTGTCGAAGCTCGACAGGGTCGCCGTGACGGTGATCACCACGAAGGGAATGCCCAGGGCGGTATGGGCCAGGATCACCCCCAGGTAGGTCTGGGCCAGGTTGACCTTGGAGAAGAAGAAGAACATCGCCGCAGCGGAGATGATCAGTGGCACGATCATCGGCGAGATCAGCAGCGCCATGATGACCCCCCGGGCCGGCATGTGACGGCTGGAGAGCCCCAGCGCGGCGATGGTGCCGAGCACCGTCGCCAGTATCGTCGAGGCGATGCCGATGATGAAGCTGTTCTTGATGGCACCGAGCCAGGCCCGGGAGGTGAAGAAGTCCTCGTACCAGCGCAGCGAGTAGCCCGCCGGGTCGAAGGTCAGCATCTCCTGGCTGAAGGTGAAGTAGGGCTGGGCGTTGAACGACAGCGGGATGATGATCAGCAGCGGTCCCACCAGGAACAGGAAGACCAGTGCGCAGAGGCCCAGGAAGACATAGTGCCAGAGGCGTTCGCCACGGGTGGCATAGGAAGGAATGGCCATTGGATTACCCCAGCTTGACCTTGTCGACGCCGACCAGGCGATTGAAGACCAGATAGAAGACCACCACCACGAACAGCAGGATCGAGGCGATCGCCGCGGCGAGCCCCCAGTTCAACGAGGTCTGCATGTGGTAGGCGATGTTGTTGGTGATGAAGCGCCCGGACTGACCGCCCACCAGCGCCGGGGTGATGTAGTAGCCGATCGACAGGATGAACACCAGGATGCCGCCGGCGGCGATGCCAGGGATGGTCAACGGGAAGTAGACCCGCCGGAAGCTGAGGAAGGGCCTGCCGCCCAGCGAGCGGGCGGCGCGCATGTAGCTCGGCGGAATGGTCTTCATCACCGAGTAGAGCGGCAGGATCATGAACGGCAGCAGGATATGCGTCATGGCGATGATGGTGCCGGTCTTGTTGTGGATCATCTGCCAGCGCGCCTCGTCGGCGATCACCCCGATGGCCACCATCATGTCATTGAGCACCCCCTGGGACTGCAGGATGGCGATCCAGGTGGTGGTGCGCACCAGCAGCGAGGTCCAGAACGGCAGCAGCACCAGGATCATCAGCAGGTTGGAGTGTCGCAGCGGCAGGTTGGCGAGCAGGAAGGCCACCGGGTAGCCGAGCAGCAGGGTCATGCCGGTGATCACGGCACTCATCCAGAAGGTGCGCCAGAACAGGGACACATGGATCTCGAGATGAGGCGGCACCTTGACGAGCTCGCCGTCAGGGGTCAGCTGGCGATCCACCGCCGCCAGATAGTAGGAGGGCGTATAGGGCGAGGCTTCGCGCCGGATCAGCTTCCAGGTGTCGAGCTCCCCCCAGGTGGCGTTGATCTCGATCAGCGCCTCGCGGTAGGGCGGCTCGATGGCGTGCGCCGATCGCGCGGTGCGGGTGATCGTCGAGCGCATGCCGGACTTCTCGTAGTTCAAGCGGCTCGACAGCAGCCCGAGGTTGCGGGCCGCCTGGCCCTCGCGCAGGTCCTCCACCAGGGCGGCAAAAGCCGGCTCGTCGGGTAGCGACTCGCCGTCCCACCCCTCCAGGGCCGCGACGGTACGCGACAGCTGGGTGGAGACCTCGGGGTTGTCGACGCTGCGCCACAGCATGTCGAAGATCGGCATGACGAAGGCGACCACCAGGAACAGCAACAACGGCGACACCAGCAGGAAGGCCTTGACCTTCGAGCGGCGCACGGCGCGGCGCAGGCTGACCTTGAGCGGCACGCCATCGGCGGTGGTCAGGGGAGCAGGGGGTGATTCGGACACGCAGGCCTCTCCATCGGGCGAAGAAAGCGATCGGGATCATCGGCGGGAACGACAGGTGCCGCCACCCGCCGGGCGGGTGGCGGCGCGGCCTCACTGGGCCAGCCAGGCGTCGAAGCGCTGAGTCAGCTCGTCGTTGTAGTCGGCCCAGAATTCGTCATCCTTTGGGATGGCGGTGGCGAAGTTGGGACCGTAGGTCGGCATGTGCTCTTCCATCTCGATGCCGGTCTCGGCATGGGTCGAGACGAACTCCGCCGAGGACTTCCGCGCCGGGCCGTAGGAGATGTACTTCGCCTGGTCGGCGAGGCGCTGGGTATCGGTCGCGAAGTAGAGATAGTCCTTGACCTTGTCGAGCTTGCCGGTGGGTACCACCCAGCCGTCGAGCTCGAACACCTGGGCATCCCAGATGATCTCGAAGGGCTGGTTCTCGCTGACCATGGCATCGAAGATCCGCCCGTTGTAGGCCGAACCGAAGGCCACCTCCTTGTCGGCGAGCAACTGGGGCGGCTGGGCGCCCTCCTCCCACCAGATCACCTCGTCCTTGATGGTATCGAGCTTGGCGAAGGCCCGCTGGATGCCCTCCTCGGACTCGAGCACGTCGTAGACGTCTTCCGGGGCCACGCCGTCCGCCACCAGCGCCCACTCGAGGTTGTTGATCGGCTTGCGCAGCAGGGTCCGCTTGCCCGGGAAGTTCTCCAGGTCGAAGACATCGGCGATGGTGCTGGGCTGGTTGTCCTCGGGGAACATCTCGGTGTTGAAGGCGACGATGTTGGAATAGACGATCGAGGCGACGAAGCACTCGCCCAGGGCACCGTCGACGAAATCCTCGCTGGGCGGGGTGCCGTCGGGGGCGTCGGCCAGCAGCTCGTCATGATCCAGGGGTTCGAGCAGCCCTTCGGCGCAGGCGATCATGGCATCCGACGGCAGCATGTCGACCAGGTCCCAGGTGACGTTGCCGGCCTGGAACTGGGCACGCAGCCCGGCCAGGGCGTTGCCGCTGCGGTCGATGTTGACGATCTCGCCGCCGTTCATCTCCGTCCAGGGCTCGTGATAGGCCTTCTGCTGGCTCATGCTGTAGGCCCCGCCCCAGGAGACGATATTGAGCGTCTCCTGGGCCTGGACTGTGGCCGCCAGGCCGATAGTGGTGACGCCGGCCACGGCAATGGCACTGCCGAGACGGCCCTTGCGACTGATCACTTCCCGCTTCTTCATTGGATTCTCCACTTGTTGTTGTCACGCTTGTGTCGTCGTTCGTCCGGCACTCCTGCCGGCACCGGGTCCGCGACCCGGCATCCTTCCCTGCAACAGCCTGCTCGGGTTCCGTCTGCCCGAACACGCGGGGAGTCAGGCATCCAGGGCGCGGCAGTCCCCCCAGGACCAGCCGACCTCGATGGTCTGCCCCGGCGTCAGCGCCGGATGTCCCTTGGCGTTGGGCGTCTTGATGATGAATTCGTCGTTGCCGCAGACACGCAGCCGTGTGCGCAGGTGATCGCCGAGATAGATGACCTCCATCACCTCGCCGTGGAAGCGATTGTCGTGGTCCGTGTCCTCGCCACCGACGAGGATATCGACCCGCTCCGGGCGCAGCGAGAGCGTGGTGCGCGACCCTGCCCCTCCCGAGGCCACCGCCCTCGCCAGCACCGTCTCGCCGCTGTCGAGGCGCACCCGGCAGCGCTCGCCGCTGTTCTCCACCACCTCGCCGACCAAGCGATTGTTCTCACCGATGAAGTAGGCAACGAAGGCATTCTCCGGCTCCTCGTAGAGGGTCTCGGGGGAAGCCAGTTGCTGCACGACGCCGTCGTTGAACACCGCGATGCGGTCCGACATGGTCAGCGCCTCGGTCTGGTCGTGGGTGACGTAGATCATGGTCACCCCGAGGCTGGCATGGATCCGCTTGATCTCGTACTGCATCTCCTCGCGCAGGTTCTTGTCCAGCGCCCCCAGGGGCTCGTCCATCAGCACCAGGTCGGGCTCGAAGACCAGGGCCCGGGCCAGGGCGACCCGCTGCTGCTGGCCACCGGAGAGCTGGGCCGGGCGGCGGTCACCGAACTCCTCGAGGCGCACCATCGCCAGGGCACGCGCCACCTTGCGCTTGATCTCCTCCCGGGAGAGATGGCGCACTTCCAGCGGGAAGGCGAGGTTCTCGGCCACCGTCATATGAGGAAAGAGGGCGTAGTTCTGGAAGACCATGCCGATGCCCCGCTTGTGGGGCGGCAGGCCGCTGATCGGTTCGTTCTTGAGCAGGATCTCGCCGTGGGTCGGGGTCTCGAACCCCGCCATCATCATCAGGCAGGTGGTCTTTCCCGAGCCCGAGGGGCCCAGCAGGGTGACGAATTCGCCCCGATGAATATCCAGGTTGAACCCCTTGACGACCAGTTCGACACCGTCATAACTCTTCTGGACATTGACGAAACGGGCAAAACACGACGACGCTTCTATTGTCGCTGCCGTTTCCTCCCCGGCTTCTGCAAGGGTCTCGTTCATGCAAACTCCCGGTAAAGTCCCGCTGCGGCAAGGCGAGTGATCCGACCCGGCACCGCCGCATCACAGGACCTGAGTGATTTATTCTTGTAACCTAATTCTTGTAACCTAATGTGTAGCACCGACAATAAGTGCTGCACGGGGAGCATCGCAATCCCCGCTGTGGACAATTAGAGTTGAACACCCGTGTACACACCCCCTGGAAAGTCTGCTACGTCCGCATGGCACCTGGAGACGCGGAGGCAGGTGCCCGCCCCTTGACGACCAGCACCACCCCGGCGATGGCGATGGCCATGCCCGCCAGCGCCGGGAGCGGGAGCCGCTCGTCGAAGAGGATCCAGGCCTCCAGCGCCGTCACCGGGGGTACCAGGTAGAAGAGGCTGGCGACCCGCGAGGCCTCGCCGCGCTTGATCAGCGCCATCAGCAGCAGGATGGCGGCGATCGACAGCACCAGCACCAGCCAGCCCAGGGTCAGGGCGAAGGTCGGGGTCCAGTCGATGCGGCGCTCCTCGAACAGCAGCGCCCCCAGCCCGAGTACCACCCCGGCACCCAGGTATTGCACCACGGTACCCGAGAGCAGCGGCATCCCCACGCAGTGGCGCTTCTGGTAGAGGGTACCCAGCGAGATGCCGACCAGCGCCACCAGCACGCTGGCGAGCGCGCCGATGCCGAAGCCCTGGAAGAGGCCGTCACCCGGAGCCAGCTTGCCGCCGAGTACCAGGGTGATGCCGGCGAGCCCCAGCGCCAGGCCGACCCACTGGCGGGGTGCCAGCCGCTCGTCGAGCAGCGGCCCGGCGAGCACGGCGGTCAGCAGCGGCTGGAGCCCCACCAGCAGCGAGGCCAGTCCCGCCGGCATGCCCTGGTAGATGCCGTAGAAGACCCCGCCCAGATAGGCGCCGTGCACCAGCAGCCCGGAGACGGCGATATGCCCCCACAGCCGTGCTCCCCGGGGCCAGCCGCCTCCCAGCAGCTGGACCAGCGGCACCAGCAGCGCCAGGGTCAACACGAAGCGCACGAACAGGAAGGTGAAGGGTTCGGCGTAGGGCAGGCCGAACTTGGCGCCGATGAAGCCGGTGCTCCAGAGCGCCACGAACAGGATGGGCATGGCGGCCAGCCAGGCCGAGGAGAGCGGGGAGGCGGACGATGAGGTCATTTCGAGGGCGACATCCGGGTCAGGGGTTCCAGGGGCATCGATGGAGACGGCTTCGACCATACTGTGCCACCGCGGTTTAGCAAAGTGCGATGTCCAGAGCGGAAAATTTAATCGACAATGAGTCTACTTATCATTTGCCAGTACTCATCCGGAACGCGCCCATGGCGGTCCTCATGGCGAAGCGGTGACTCATGGCGTCTCTCAAAGGCTACGGATGTTAATCTGCACGTACTTCTTGTTTCATTTAATTACATGAAAATTCTGAACGGGGCCCGCTCGCCGTCGTCTCAGGGAGGCCATTCATACCGCAACACCCTGGAGGTATTCATGAAAAGGATGACTGCACTGTTCTCGGCTGCCCTGCTTTCCGCGGGCATGATGACCGCCACGGCTCATGCCCAGCAGGACCCGGCCCAGGCGCCCGAGCAGCCGCAGGCGGCGGCTCCGGCCCAGGACTTCTCCGACGAGCAGCTGCAGCAGTTCGCCGATGCCTCCCAGGAGATCGCCGTGATTTCCCAGGAGTACACCGAGCGACTGCAGGCTGCCGACGACGAAGCGTCCCAGCAGGAAGTGCGCATGGAAGCCAACGACAGGATGGTCGAGGTGGTCGAGGACAGCGGTCTCGACGTGGATACCTTCAACGCCATCGGCCAGGCCATCCAGCAGGACCCCGAGCTGATGCAACGGGTTCAGGAGATGGCGAATCCCTCCTGAGGGAATCCTGCGCTCACCGCGGCCAGCGGTACCGAGGGCCACCCCGTCACGGGGTGGCCCTCGTCGTATGGGGTGGCTTTACAGCCCGGGGCCTTGCCTCCAGACTGGTCGGGACCGAGACGATTGCCGGAGCCTGACGCATGGACGTTGAACTGCTGGAGATTCGCCAGCACATGGGGCGCTTCCCGCCCTTCGATGCGATTTCCGACGATCTGCTCGACGAGCTGGCGGGTAGCGTGGAGGTGGCCTACTTCAAGGCCGGCAGCGACATCCTGCTCCTCGACCAGGAACTCCACGAGCTCTGCTATATCCGCAGCGGGGCGGTGGAGGTCTACCGCCGCAACGGCGAGCTCTACAATCGTCGTGGTGAAGGCGACATCTTCGGGCAGTTCAGCCTGCTCCGGAACCATCGGGTCCGTTATCCCGTGCGGGCGATGGAAGACACCCTCATCTATTTCATCCCCGAGGCAATCTTCCATCGGCTCTGCGAGGAGGACGAGCTCTTCGCCGACTTCGTCGAGTTGCTGCGTCCCCGTCTCGAGAGCGCGGTGGAGCAGCAGAAGAAGAACAACGACATGATGATCACTCGGGTACGCAAGCTGGTCACGCGCTACCCGGTCATGGTGGAGGCTGCCACCACGGTGCAGGAGGCGGCCCGCCAGGTCACCGATTACGGAGCCTCGGCGATACTGGTGCTCGATGCGCCCGGCGACAACCCGCGCTATACCTTCCGCGACAGCGAGGAGCGCGCCTGGCAGGTGTGCGGCATCCTCACCGACAGCGACTTCCGCAAGCGGGTGGTGGCCGAGGGGCTGCCGCCCGACACGCCGGTGGGCGAGGTGATCGGTGACCGACCGATCGCCATCCAGTCCGACGAATCGGTCTACGAGGCGATGCTCATCATGCTGCGCAACAACATCCACCACCTGCCGGTCATGTACCGCCGCCATCCGGTGGGCATCGTCCACCTCTCCGACATCATCCGCTACGAGACCCACTCCAGCCTCTACCTGGTCAACAACATCTACAGCCAGCCCAGCGCCGCCGGGCTGGCACGGCTCGCCCCGGACGTTAGTGCGACCTTCGTGCGCATGGTCGAGGACGGCGCCGACTCGCGGATGATCGGCAGTGCGCTCTCCACCATCGGGCGCAGCTTCACGCGCAGGTTGCTGGAACTGGCCGAGGAGGAGCTGGGGCCGCCGCCGGTGGCCTACTGCTTCATGGCCATGGGCTCCATGGCGCGCAACGAGCAGAGCGTCGTCACCGACCAGGACAACGCCCTGGTGCTTGCCGACGATTTCGATCCCGAACGCCACGACACCTACTTCCTCGAACTGGCCAAACGAGTCAGCGACGGCCTGGATGCCTGCGGCTATCCCTACTGCAAGGGCGAGATCATGGCCACCAACCCGCAGTGGCGCCAGCCGCTGTCGGTGTGGAAGGGGTACTTCCGCGACTGGATCCGTGACCCCACCCCCGAGCGCCTGTTGCACAGCTCGATCTTCTTCGACCTGGACCCGGTGTATGGCGAGAACGTCTTCGTCGAGCAGCTCCAGGACCTGGTAGCCGAGCTGGCGCCGAAGAGCCCGCTGTTCCTCGCGGCGATGGCGCGCAACGCGCTGAACCGCACACCACCGCTGGGCTTCTTCCGCACCTTCGTGATGGAGAAGGACGGCAAGCACAACAACTCGATCAACCTCAAGCGGCGCGGCACCGCCCCGCTCACCGACCTGATCCGCATCCATGCCCTGGCCTGCGGCTCCCGGGCCCAGAACAGCTTCTCGCGGCTCGACGACATCGACCGCACCCAGCTGCTGGCCCCCGGGGTGAGCGACAAGCTACGCTACGCCCTGGAGTTCCTCAGCATGTCGCGCATTCGTCATCAGGTGATCGACCTGCAGCACGAGCGCGCCCCGGACAACAACATCGAGCCGGGGAACGTCGCCGACGACGAGCGGCACAACCTGAAGGATGCCTTCCAGGTGCTGAGCAATGCCCAGAAGTTCCTCAAGTTCCGCTACCCCATCCCCTCCACTGCCGACCGCCGGAGGCACTAGGGCGATGGTTAACCTGCGTCCGGCTCGCCACCGCGCGTCGGCCGACTGGCCGGCCTACCTGGCCGACCGAGCGGCACGGAGGCGCCATCCGCTGCTCGCCGACTATTTCGCCACCGGTTGCCCGGCCCCCGAGACCCCCATCGCCGAGGTCCCCATGGTCGCCATGGACATGGAGACCACCGGGCTCGATGCCCGGCGGCACGCCATCGTCAGCATCGGCCTGGTGCCCTTCAACCTGTCGCGTATCCGCCTCGCCGAGCGGCGCTACTGGGTGGTGCGCCCGCCGCGCCCGCTGAGCCGCGAGTCGGTGACCTATCACCATATCACCCATTCCGAGGTGGCCGATGCGCCGGACCTGGAGGTGGTGCTTCCCGACCTGTTCGAGGCCCTGGCCGGACGCCTGGTGGTGGTCCACTACCGCCATATCGAGCGCCCCTTCCTCGATGCGGCGGTCCAGGCCCGGCTCGGCGAGGGCGTCCGCTTCCCGGTGATCGACACCATGTCGCTGGAGGCGCGGATCCATCGTCAGTCGCTGTGGGCCCGGTTCCGTCGCTGGATGGGCCGCCCGCCGGTCTCGATCCGCCTGCAGAACAGCCGGGCCCGCTACGGCCTGCCCGCCTACCAGGGGCACCATGCCCTGACCGATGCCCTGGCCACCGCCGAGCTGCTGCAGGCGCAGATCGCCGCGCGCTACGCGCCCGAGACGCCGGTGGGACAGCTCTGGAGTTGATGTCTCGGCGGCCGCCAGGCCGTCGGAGTGCCGCAAGCCGGTGTCGAAACGAAGGAGGGCGGCCCGCAGGCCGCCCTCCTTCGTTGCTGGCTTGAGTCGGGTCAGGCCCTGGGCTCGCTCATCAGGCCCTTGACGATGGCGTAACAGGCCGCCAGCAGCACCAGGGTGAAGGGCAGACCGGTGGTGATCACCGCGGTCTGCAGGGCCGTGAGGCCGCCGCCCAGCAACAGGGCGATGGCGATGGCCCCTTCGATGATAGCCCAGAACACGCGCTGCGGCTTGGGGGCATCCACCTTGCCGCCGGCGGTGATGGAATCGATCACCAGTGACCCGGAGTCCGAGGAGGTGATGAAGAACACCATCACCAGCACGATGGCCACGAAGGAGGTGATGGCGGTCAGCGGCAACTGGCCGAGCATCTCGAACAGCTGCAACTCGAGAGCGGCCTCCCGGACGCCTTCGAAGCCCTGGTTGATGGCCTGGTCGATGGCGGTGCCGCCGAAGGAGGTCATCCACAGCACCGAGACCACGGAGGGCACCAGCAGCACGGCGATCAGGAACTCGCGCACGGTGCGCCCGCGGCTGACCCGGGCGATGAACATGCCGACGAAGGGCGACCAGGCGATCCACCAGGCCCAGTAGAAGGCCGTCCAGCCCTGGGTGAAGTTGGCGTCCTCGCGGCCGAAGGGGTTGGAGAGTGCCGGCAGGTTCACGGCATAGGAGAGCAGGTTCTCGAAGAACCCGGTGATGATCATCAGGGTCGGGCCCACGGCGATCACGAAGGCCAGCAGCAGGAAGGCCATCACCATGTTGAGCTGCGACAGCCGCTTCACGCCCTTGTCGACGCCGAGCACCACCGAGACCAGCGCCACGGCGGTAATGCCCATGATCAGCAGTACCATGGTGGTGTTGGTGGCGGGCACGCCGAACAGGTAGCCGAGCCCTGCCGTGGCCTGGGTGGCACCCAGCCCCAGCGAGGTGGCCAGCCCGAACAGGGTGGCAAATACCGCCAGGATGTCGATGACGTGGCCCGGCCAGCCCCAGACGCGCTCGCCCAGGATCGGGTAGAAGATCGAGCGCATGGTCAGCGGCAGCCCCTTGTTATAGGAGAACAGCGCCAGCGCCAGGGCCACCACGGCATAGATCCCCCAGGGGTGCAGCCCCCAGTGGAAGATGGTGGCGGCCATGCCCAGTGAAATGGCGCCTTCCTCGTCGCCCAGGGCGGCACCCAGCGGCGCCCAGTCGGTGCGTGCACCATTCTCCGCGGCAACGCCGCCGAGGGCGGTGTCGAAGTGCGTGATCGGCTCGGAGACCCCGTAGAACATCAGGCCGATGCCCATGCCGGCGGCGAACAGCATGGAGAACCAGCCCAGGTAGCTGAAGTCCGGCTTGGCATGCATGCCGCCGATCCGAACCTTGGCCAGAGGAGTGAAGATCAGCACGATGGAGAGGACCACGAAGATATTGGCGGCCAGCAGGAAGAACCACGCCAGGTTCCCGGTCAGAAAACTGAACATGGCATTGAAGATGGGCTCGACCTGGTCCTGCAGGGCCAGGGTGATGATCACGAAGAACAGGATCACCAGCGAGGAGAAGGTGAAGACCTTGCCGTGCAGGTCGAGGTTGATCCCCAGGGGGCTGATGGTGATGTTGTCCTGGCCGATCACGTAGTCGGTGTCGATCAGGTTGGCGGGCCCTTCCGGGGCCGGGATGCCTTCCGAAGGCTGGCTCGCTGCTGCGGCGCCTTCGTCACGAGAATGCTTTTCCATGGAGCGTTCTCCCTTCAGTTCGTCAGGTTCTTGTTGTCGGGCGGTGTCGGGGCAGGCGCTCACTGCTTGGCGGGCCTGACCAGGAACACCGACACGTCGGTGTGGGTGGCGACCGTGCCGCCGTGGGATGGCACCAGCACGTCCAGGTGCTGCGGCGGGTGGGTCGGCATGACCACCAGGTCCGCACCCACCGCATCGATGGCCTCGATCAAGAGATCGTCGAGGTCGGCGATAGGATCGGGGTCGGTGATGAGGTGCGTGCTGACGGGCTGGCCGTGCACCTGGGAGCGCTGCTGGGCGAAGGTCTCGAGTTTCTGCTGGTATTCCTCGGGGGTTCTGGCCACGCTGCCCGGTGTCGTGGCCGTGACCCCGACATAACAGACCTCGGCGTCATAGTGACGCGCCAGATCGGCCACCGTCTTCAGGGCGGGCTCGATAACGTCGAGGTGTGCCAGGTCCACCGGCACCATGATCTTGCGGTACATGCTCAGTCTCCTTGCTCCCTGGGGGGGCTTTTGTTGTGGGTGGTTATCGATACGGTCTCCATGCTCTCCAGTGTGGGGCGCCCTAAGGGTAACGCCATTCATTTCGTCAAACGATCGTGGCCGGCCCTTGGACATACCCTGACAATGGTACGCCATGTGCAGGGCAGTGCCGAATTACAATGAATCTCGGCACCCGGGTGCTGCCTGCACCGCCAGGGATGGATTAGCGAGAGAAGACCACCGTGCGGTTGGCATGCAGGAACACCCGACGCTCCACGTGCAGGCCCACCGCCCGGGATAGGGTCAGGCACTCGATGTCGCGCCCCTTGGCCACCAGGTCCTCGGGGTAGTCGGCATGGCTGACCGGTTCCACCCCCTGGGTGATGATCGGGCCCTCGTCGAGATCGTCGTTGATGTAGTGGGCGGTGGCCCCGACCAGCTTGACCCCTTTGTCGTAGGCCTGATGGTAGGGCCGCGCGCCCTTGAAGCCGGGCAGCAGCGAGTGGTGGATGTTGATCGCGCGCCCGCTGAGACGGCGACACATCTCGCTCGAGAGCACCTGCATGTAGCGCGCCAGGATCACCAGCTCGGCGCCGGTCTCCTCGATCACCCGCCAGACCCTGGCCTCCTGCTCGGCCTTGGTCTCCGGGGTGATCGGCAGGTGGTGGTAGGGCAGGTCGTGCCAGGCCGCCAGCGGTTCCAGGTCCGGGTGGTTGGAGACCACGGCCCGGATCTCGATCGGCAGTTGGCCGGTGCGATAGCGATAGAGCAGGTCGTTGAGGCAGTGATCGGCCTTCGAGACCATGATCACCACCGGCATGCGTGCCCCCGGCGCGGTCAGCTCGAAGGTCATGGCGAACTCGGCCGCCCGCGCCGAGAACGCCTCGCGGAAGGTCTCGGCGTCGAAGCCCTCGTCCTCGGGCCGGAACTCGGTACGGATGAAGAAATGACCGCTGAGCCGGTCATCGAAGGATTGCTGCTCGGTGATGTAGCAGCGCTGCCCCTTGAGGAAGCGGGTGACCACGTCCACGGTGCCCAGGCGACTCGGGCACTGGGCGGCCAGGATCCAGGTATCGGCGGGTTGGCTCATTCTCGGCCCCTCCAGTACATCGGGCCGGGGCATGCCCCGGCCCGACCGGGTGTGTGACCCCTCGGGGTCATCGAGTCACGCCGCCACGACGCCGATGGCGTACTCCTCGCCGGCATCCAGCAGCCAGCGATAGCAGTAGTCGGCGAAGCTGCGCCGGATCACCAGCTCCCAGCGCGACTCGTCGGGGCGCCGCAGGATCGTGGTGGTCTTGGCGAACACCGTGGTCACCCCCTTGCCAACCGGGAAGTGCTGGGGATGCGCGTCGTAGATCACCGACTTCATCAACAACTCCGGCACGGCGTCTCCCTCCAGCTCGAGCAGGGTCTGGCCGCCGCTGACGTTGACGATGGCGAAGCTGGCGTCGCCGAGGCGTTCGCGCAGGCGGCCCTCGAGCGCGAACTCCTCGCCACCGGGCACGATCAGCAGCCACTCGTCGGGCGAGAGCCACTGGATCGACCGCTCGCCGGAGGCATCCAGCACCAGCCCCTGCGGCCGGCCGGGCAGGTTCATGCCGAGCTCGTCACGCACCGCCTCGTCGAGCACGATGGCCCCGCCGCGCAGGATCAGGTGGCCGAGGAAGGGCCGCTCGCGCAGCACCACCCGGCTGGCGGCGCCGGCCGCCGGCGCCCCGCTGCGATGATAGGAGAAGGCCAGCGGCGATTCGGCCGGAATGGCCGCATCGGCCCGGCTGTCGTAGATGTTCACGTTAGACATGCTGACGCTCTCCCTTGGGATCGACGAAGATCGGGCTGACGATTTCGGCCTCATGGACCTGGCCGTCGGCCATGGGCAGGTAGACGGTCTCGCCGAGCTTCTGGTGGCCGCCCTTGACCACCGCCAGGGCGAAGCCGCTGTCCAGGGTCGGGCTGTAGTAGCTCGAGGTCACGTGGCCGACCATCGGCACGGGAACCGGATGCTTGGGGTCGAGGACGATCTGGGCGCCCTCCTCCAGCACCACGGCCTTGTCCTTCGGCTTGAGGCCCACCAGCTGCTTGCGGTTCTCCCGCGCGGTGTCGCTGCGGGTCAGGGCGCGCTTGCCGATCCACGAGAACGGCTTGTCGTAGCCCACGCACCACTGCATCCCCAGGTCCTCCGGGGTCACCGAGCCATCGGTGTCCTGGCCGACGATGATGAAGCCCTTCTCGGCGCGCAGGACATGCATGGTCTCGGTGCCGTAGGGCGTGAGGCCATACTTCTCGCCGTGCTCGAACAGCGCCTTCCAGACGTGCATGGCGTAGTGGGCCTGGACGTTGATCTCGAAGGTCAGTTCGCCGGTGAAGGAGATGCGGAAGACCCGCGCCGGCACGCCGGCGACCTTGCCCTCGCGCCAGTCCATGAACTTGAAGCTATCGCGATCCAGGTCGATGTCGGTGAGTTCCGCCAGCAGCTTGCGCGACTCCGGCCCGGTGATGGTCATGGTCGCCCAGTGATCGGTCACCGAGGTGAAGGTCACGTCCAGCTCCGGCCACTCGGTCTGGTGCCACAGCTCCAGCCACTCGAGGATCGCCGCGGCGCCGCCGGTGGTGGTGGTCATCACGAAGTGGTTGTCGGCCAGGCAGCTGGTCACGCCGTCGTCGGTGACCATGCCGTCGTCCTTGCACATCAGGCCGTAGCGGCACTTGCCGACGGCGAGCTTCTCCCACTTGTTGGTGTAGATGCGACCGAGGAACTCCCGGGCGTCCGGGCCCTGGATGTCGATCTTGCCGAGCGTCGAGGCGTCGAGGATGCCGACGGCCTCGCGCACCGCCCGGCACTCCCGGGCCACCGCCTCATGCATCGTCTCGAGCTTGCCGGCGACACGCTGGGGATAGTACCAGGGGCGCTTCCACTGGCCCACGTCCTCGAACTCGGCGCCGTGCTCCACGTGCCACTGGTGCAGCGCGGTGTAGCGCTCGGGGTCGAACAGCTCGCCGCAGTGACGCCCGACGATGGCACCGAAGGTCACCGGCGTATAGTTGGGGCGGAACACCGTGGTGCCGACCTCGGGGATCGTGCGTCCCAGGCAGCGCGCGGCGATGGCCATGCCGTTGATGTTGCCGAGCTTGCCCTGGTCGGTGCCGAAGCCCATGGCGGTGTAGCGCTTGACGTGCTCGATGGACTCGAAGCCCTCGCGGGTGGCGAGTTCGATACCCGCCGCGGTGACGTCGTTCTGCAGGTCGACGAACTGCTTGGGCGCACGCAGGGTCGGCTTCTCGTGGGGCACCTGGTAGAGCGCGCAGGCCTGGCCTTCGCGGATGGCATCGACCCGCGGCAGCTCGACGCTCGCGGCGGTATAGCCGCAGGCCACGGCGGCCTGGCTACCCGTCTCGGCGCCATCGGCCAGCACCTGGGGTAGCGCGTAGGTGCCCCGGGCACCCCCGGTGGCAGAGACGCCCTTCACCAGGCTCGGCTCGAAGCCGAGGATCTCGTCGTTCCAGGTGGGCCGGGCACCGGTGTGCGAGGCCAGGTGGATGACCGGGCTGTAGCCGCCGGAACTGGCGATGGTATCGCAGTGGAGTTCCTCCACCGCACCGGCCACCGCGAAGCGGTCGAGATCGACCCGGGCGATGCGGGCCGCGGTGACACGCTTCTCGCCCTTGGCCTCGATCACCGCACTGCCGGTGACCACCCGGATGCCCCGGGAACGGGCCTGATCGACCAGCTCACCGTCCGGCGCCTCGCGGGCGTCGACGATGGCCACCACCTCGCGCCCCGCCTCCTGCCAATCCAGGGCGGCGCGGTAGGCGTGGTCGTTGCTGGTGGAGAGCACCAGTTTCTGGCCCGGCACCACCCCGTAGCGGCGGATATAGGTGGAGACGGCACCGGCCAGCAGGTTGCCCGGCACGTCGTTGCCTGCATAGACCAGCGGCCGCTCATGGGTGCCGGTGGCCAGGATCACCCGGCCGGCACGCACCCGATGCAGGCGAGACCGCACCTGGCGATGGCCATTGGCGAGCGGCGCGGTCTCGGCCAGGTGCTCGGTGCGGCGCTCGTGCAGGGTGACGAAGTTGTGGTCGTGGTAGCCGTTGGCGGTGGTGCGCGGCAGCAGGGTGACGTTGTGGCGCCCACTCAGTTCGGCGACCACCGTGGCCAGCCACTCGCTGGCCGACTCGTCGTCGAGCAGTTCGCGGGAGTCGAGCAGCGAGCCGCCCAGTTCCTCCTGCTCGTCGCAGAGGATCACCCGGGCACCACTGCGGGCGGCGGCCAGCGCCGCCGTCAGCCCCGCCGGACCGGCGCCGATCACCAGCACGTCGCAATGCCGGTGCAGGTGATCGTAGATGTCCGGATCGGCTTCCGCCGGGCTGCGGCCCAGGCCGGCGCTCTTGCGGATGTACTTCTCGTAGGTCATCCACAGGGAGGCCGGGGCCATGAAGGTCTTGTAATAGAAGCCCGGCGGCATGAACTGGCCGCCCAGCTTGCCGACCAGGCCCATCAGGTCGCGCTGGACATTGGGCCAGCCGTTGGTGCTGCGCGCGGAGAGGCCATCGAACAGCGCCTGCTGGGTGGCGCGCACGTTGGGCACCTGGCCGGCCTCGGAGGCCCCCAGTTGGACGACCGCATTGGGCTCCTCGGCGCCGGCGGCGACGATGCCGCGGGGCCGCGAGTACTTGAAGCTGCGGTTGACGATGTCCACGCCGTTGGCGAGCAGCGCCGAGGCCAGGGTATCGCCGGCATGGCCCTGGTAGGCCTGGCCGTTGAAGGTGAAGCTCAGGGTGCGGGTGCGGTCGATGCGCCCGCCCCGGACGAGACGATTCGGCTGGCTCATGCGCGGACTCCTTCCTGACGGGCGGTGGCGGCGGACTCGCGCCCGGCCAGGTCACCGGAGACACTCTCGGCGGTGATGGTCGGTTGCTCGCCCATCCGGTAGGTCTCGAGGATCTCGTAGCTCACCGTATGCCGGGTGATGTTGAAGAACTTGCGACAGCCGACGGCATGTACCCACAGCTCGTGGTGCACGCCCCGGGGGTTGTCGCGGAAGAACAGGTAGTCGCCCCACTCCTCGTCGCTGCAGGCCTCGGGGTCCAGCGGGCGGGCGATATGTGCCTCGCCCTTGGGGTGGAACTCCTCTTCCTCGCGGAGCTCCTCGCAGTAGGGGCAGTAGATCTGAAACATGTTTTTGTTCCCCCGTCATTCGGGATGAAAGCTATGGGCATCTGCGCCAATCAGTGGGCAACGCCGGCGGCACCGTGCTCGTCGACCAGCGCCCCAGTATGGAAGCGGTCGATGGAGAACGGGGCGGCGAGCGGGTGCATCTCGCCCTTGGCCAGGCTGGCGGCGAAGACGTGGCCGGAACCCGGGGTGGCCTTGAAGCCACCGGTGCCCCAACCGCAGTTGAAGAACAGCCCCTTCACCGGGGTCTTCGACAGGATCGGGCAGGCGTCCGGGCAGGTGTCGACGATGCCGCCCCACTGACGGTTCATGCGCACCCGGGAGAAGATCGGGAACATCTCGACGATCGCCTGCAGGGTGTGCTCCACGGTGGGATAGCTGCCGCGCTGGCCGTAGCCGTTGTAGCCATCGATGCCGGCGCCGATCACCAGGTCGCCCTTGTCCGACTGGCTGATGTAGCCGTGGACGTGGTTCGACATCACCACGGTGTCGAGAATCGGCTTGAGCGGCTCGGAGACCAGCGCCTGCAGCGGATGGGACTCCAGCGGCAGCCGGAAGCCGGCCATCTTCGCCAGCACCCCGGAGTTGCCGGCGGTCACGCAGCCCACGGTCTTCGCCTCGATGTCGCCACGGTTGGTATGCACCCCGAAGACGCGACCGTCGCGGATCTTGAAGCCGGTGACCTCGGTGTTCTGCAGCAGGTCGACGCCGAGCGCATCGGCGGCGCGCGCGTAGCCCCAGGCCACGGCGTCGTGGCGGGCCACGCCGGCGCGGGGCTGCCAGGAGGCACCGAGCACCGGGTAGCGGGCGCGCTTGGAGCAGTCGAGGATCGGCACGATCTCCTGGACGCCCTTGGCGTCGAGCACCTCGCCGTCGATGCCGTTGAGGCGGTTGGCGTTGACCCGGCGCTGGATGTCGCGCATGTCCTGCAGGGTATGACCGAGGTTGAGCACGCCACGCTGGGAGAACATCACGTTGTAGTTGATGTCCTGGGACAGGCCTTCCCACAGCTTCATGGCGTGCTCGTAGAGCGCCGCGGCCTCGTCCCACAGGTAGTTGGAGCGCACGATGGTGGTGTTGCGAGCGGTGTTACCGCCGCCCAGCCAGCCCTTCTCGAGCACGGCGATGTTCTTGACGCCGTGCTCCTTGGCCAGGTAGTAGGCGGTAGCCAGGCCATGGCCGCCGCCGCCGACGATGATCACGTCGTACTGCTTCTTCGGCGCGGGATTGCGCCACTGACGCTGCCAGTTCTCGTGGTGGCTCAGTGCGTGCTTGACCAGCCCGAAGCCTGAATAACGTTGCATGCTGTCTCTCCTCGATCGGTCCCCGACCGGCTGGTCGGGGACCACCCCGACGAACGGGTTCAGGCGATGGATGTCTCGTGCGCCAGCGGGGCGGCGTCACCGTAGACCGGATAGCGCGCGCAGAGCGCCTCGACCTTGTCACGCACCTCGGCTTCCACGGCCTCACTGTTGCCCTGCTCGGCCAGGACATCGAGGATGTCACAGATCCAGCCGGCCAACTCGGTGCACTCCTCGACGCCGAAACCGCGGGTAGTCACCGCCGGGGTGCCGAGGCGCAGGCCCGAGGTCACGAAGGGGCTCTGGGGATCGTTGGGCACCGCGTTCTTGTTGACGGTGACATGGGCCCGACCGAGTGCCGCATCGGCGTCCTTGCCGGTGACGCCTTGGCGGATCAGCGAGACCAGGAACAGATGGTCGTCGGTGCCACCGGAGACGACGTCGTAGCCGCGGTCGAGGAACACGCTGGCCATCGCCCGGGCGTTGTCGATCACCCGCTGCTGGTAGCGCACGAAGTCCTGGCTCATGGCCTCCTTGAAGGCCACCGCCTTGGCGGCGATCACGTGCATCAGCGGGCCGCCCTGCTGGCCCGGGAAGACCGCGCCGTTGAGCTTCTTGTACAGCGTTTCATCCGCGTGCGAAGACAGGATCAGCCCGCCGCGCGGACCGCGCAGGGTCTTGTGGGTGGTGGTGGTCACCACGTGAGCGTGGGGCAGCGGGCTCGGGTAGAGGCCGGCGGCGACCAGGCCCGCCACATGGGCCATATCGACCAGCAGCCAGGCCCCCACCTCGTCGGCGATGGCGCGGAAGCGGCGCCAGTCGACCACCCGCGAATAGGCCGAGAAGCCGGCGATGATCAGCTTGGGCCGGTGCTCCCGGGCCAGGCGCTCGACCTCGGCGTAGTCGATCTCGCCGGTCTCCGGGTTCAGGCCGTACTGCACGGCGTGATAGTGCTTGCCGGAGAAGTTCGGGGCGGCGCCGTGGGTCAAGTGGCCGCCGTGGGCCAGGCTCATGCCCAGCACGGTATCGCCCGGGCTGACCAGCGCCATGAAGGCCGCGGCGTTGGCCTGGGCCCCGGAGTGGGGCTGGACGTTGGCGTAGTCGGCGCCGAACAGGTCGCAGGCGCGCTCGATGGCGAGCTTCTCGACCTTGTCGACGAACTCGCAGCCGCCGTAGTAGCGCTTGCCGGGATAGCCCTCGGCATACTTGTTGGTCAGCTGGGAGCCCTGAGCCGCCATCACGTGCCGGCTGGCATAGTTCTCGGAGGCGATCAGTTCGATGTGGGCCTCCTGGCGCACCACCTCGTCGGCGATGGCGCTGGCCAGGGCGGGATCATAGGCGGCCAGGGAGGCCTGGGGGCGGTATCCTTCACGGTCGGTCATCTCGGGGCTCCGGCTTGTTGTCGTTGGCGAGATCATGGGTGGGTTCACCTGCCGCGATGGTATCCCCGGGATCGAGGCACCATGCTGCTTGCAAACGTCACGACCCGATGCGTTTGCGACATCGCTGTCGTCTTTCCGACAATCCCGCCACCTCGAGACCTTCGCCACGAAGCAACCCACCAGCAGGTCGGCAACCTGGCGTGGATCGTGATCGGGGGCAGGTCACCCCTCGGCGCGCCTCCTCCAGGCAAGACCCACCCCGCCGCCTATACTGCGAGGGCCTTCCTGAAAAAACGACAATGGAGCAGCCATGAACGCCATCGCTCGGGCGGCACGTTATTCCCGGTGCCTGGTGGCCGGCGTTGCCGGTCTGGGCCTGTTGCTGCAGGCCGGTTCCATACTGGCCGACAGCGACAGCCAATACGAGATCTGGGCGCTGGATCAGGGCACCCACAAGATCCACATCTACGATCAGGAGCTGCGCGAGGTTGCCGACATTGCGCTGGGCGACCACGGGGTACGGGTACCGCACATGATCGATTTCACCTCCGACGGGCGCTATGCCTTCACCGCCAACGTGGGCAGTGGCAACGTGGCCGTGATCCGTGCCGAGGACCGCGCGGTGGTGGAGATCATCGAGACCGGGCCACGTACACACATGGCCGGCGTGCGTCCCGGCGACGAGGTCGTGGTGGCCGACATCATCGGCGACCCCGATGTGGAGCGGGACGGCAAGCTGGTGGAGATCCGGCTTGATCTGGAGAACGAACGCTTCGAGCCGGGCCGTGAGCTGCGCATCGCCGATGACCCCGTCTTCCAGGCCAAGGCAGATGACTTCAACGACGTGGCCGCCATCTGCCACTTCGATACGGCCGATGGCGCTCGCTCCTTCGTCACCCTGGGGCCGGCCCTGCCCAATGGCGGCCTGATCGTCGTGGACAACGCCAGCTTCACGCTGGAAAAGGCCTGGGGGCCGGACGAACTGCAGACCAACTGTGGCACCATGCTGACACCGGATGGCCAACACATGCTGCTCAACGGCGGTGGTGAGAACATCGGCGTATGGCATGCCATCGACGTGAACACGCTGGACATCGTGCGTCAGGACGAGAGTAGCCAAGGCATCGATGCCCACGGCGTGCGCAACCTGCCCAACGGCCAGGAGATCTGGATGGTGAACCGAGGCAGCTCGGACGGCATCGTGATCGATGCCACCACGCTCGAGGTGATCGACACCCTGGCGGACACCGGCAAGACCCCGGACATCCTGGACTTCTCTCCTGACTCCCGCTACGCCTTCGTGACCCTGCGCGGCCCGAACCCGGTGTCCATGCCGCACATGGCCCAGGGTGAAACCCCAGGCTTTGCGGTCATCGATGTGGAGACCCGGGAGGTGGTGAAGATCATCCAGCCGGCGGAAGGCAACCCCGAGAGCGACTTCCACGGCATCGGAGTACGCGTGATCCATTGAGCATGATCCGGTCGCCGGCCGTGACGATCCACATCACTCGACCGTATCGCAGGTCCTCGCGGCGTGTCGATACCGGCACCGTGCCACTATCAGTATTCCACCACCACGTCGCCCAGCGGCTTGCTGCAGCAGGAGAGGATGTAGCCCTCGGCGACGTCCTCGTCGGTGATGCCGCCGTTATGCTCCATCTCGACCTGGCCGGAGGTGAGCGGGACACGGCAGGTACCGCAGATGCCCATGCCGCATGCCTTGGGAATATGCAACCCGAGCTTGGCGGCGGCGGCATGCACCGTCTCGCCCGGCTGGATGTGCGCACTCTTGCCGGTAGAGGAGAACTCGACGCTGAGCATCTCGGCCGCATCGAACTCCTCGGCCTGCGCCTCGGCCAGCTCGGCATGCTCCAGCGCCTCCTCCTGCACATCGGCCGGGGTGGCACCGAAGGACTCCTCGTGGTAGTGGCTCATGTCGAAGCCGTTGTTCTTGAGCAGGCTCTTGACGGCGTTCATGTAGGGCGTGGGGCCACAGCAGAAGATCTCTCGCTCCAGGAAATCCGGCGCCATCAGCTCCAGCATCTGCTGGCTGAGGTAGCCACGGAAGCCGGCCCAGGCCTCGCCCAGCGCGTCGCTGTGCTCGCAGACGATATGCAGCCTGAATTCGGGAATGCGCGAGAAGATGTGCTCCAGCTCGCGGTGGTAGATGATGTCCTTGGGGGTGCGCGCGCTGTGCACGAACTCGATATCCACGGCAGAATTGGTATCGAAGAACCAGCGCGCCATGGACATCAAGGGGGTGATACCCACGCCGCCGGAGAGCATCAGGATCTTCTCCGCCGGGTAGTCGATGGCATTGAAGTTGCCCACCGGACCATGCACCGCCAGCTCGTCACCCGACTTGAGATTGTCGTGGAGCCAGTTGGAAACCTTGCCCCCGGGCACCCGCTTGACGGTGATCGAGAAGCTGTAGGGCACCGAGGGCGAGCTGGAGATGGTGTAGGAGCGCATGATCGGCTCGCCGTCGATCTCCAGCTCCAGGGTCACGAACTGACCCGGCTTGAAGAAGAACAGCACCGGCTGCTCGGCCATGAAGCAGAAAGTGCGTACGTCCCAGGTCTCCTGGATCACCTTGACACAGCGCACCAGGTGGCGGCCGTTGGTCCAGGTCTGGGTCGTGACGGGGTTGAGGAAGTTCATTGTCATGTTCGTGTCGCCTGGGCTGCACCATGGGAGGCTCCGACCGCAGTGCCACCGCCTGTCGTTGAGCGGAATTCTGCGCCAGTTGATGGCGCCCCCACTTGCCTGTCAGCGACACGGGCATGCCCGTGATTTCCACTCGCTGCCCTTTTTCATGATTCGTCTGTCGCCCCCGCATCGAAGCCTGTCGCCGGCAGACAACTCCTCATTCACGCGCTGATCCACACTCGCCCTGTTTTTATCCAACACCGCGACTGGCGTATGCGGTCCATCACACGACGCCATCCCTCTCACAACACCGATAATCCGCCCGATGCCGCATGCGCGGCCTGCAAGAGGTAGTGTTTCCATGGATCCGATCTCCCCCCTCCATCTGGACGATGACCTGGCCGCCGCGCGCCAGGCCACCAGCGCCATGCTCGCGGGCCGCGCGCAAAACCTCTCGCTGCCCCAGCCCTTCTACAACGATGCCCGCCTGTTCGCCCTGGACATGCAGGAGATCTTCGGCAAGGAGTGGCTGTTCGCCGGCATGACCTGCGAGATTCCCGCCAAGGGCAACTACATGACCCTGGAGATCGGTGACAACCCGGTGATCCTGGTGCGTGGCAACGACGGCGCGGTGCACGGCTTCCACAACGTCTGCCGTCACCGCGGCTCGCGGCTGTGCGTCAGCGACAAGGGCAAGGTCGCCAAGCTGGTCTGCCCCTATCACCAGTGGACCTACGAGCTCGACGGCCGGCTGCTGTTCGCCGGCACCGACATGGGCGAGAATTTCGATCTGAATGCCTACGGACTGAAGCCGGTACACGTGCGCACGGCGGGCGGCTTCATCTTCGTCAGCCTGGCCGAGCAGCCGCCGGCCCTCGACGACTTCCTGGAGACCCTCGAGCACTACCTCGAGCCCTACGACATGGCCAACGTCAAGGTGGCGGTGGAGTCCTCCATCGTCGAGCAGGCCAACTGGAAGCTGGTCATCGAGAACAACCGCGAGTGCTACCACTGCAACGGCGCCCATCCGGAACTGCTCAACTCCCTGCAGGAGTTCGATGATACCGACGACCCCCGCGCCACGCCCGCCTACAAGGCGCTGGTGGCGAAGAAGCAGAGCGAGTGGGACGACCAGCGGGTGCCCTGGCAGCTCAAGCGCTTCGGCAAGCGCAACCGCCTGACCCGTACGCCGCTGCTCGACGGCATCGTCTCCATGACCATGGATGGCCAGCCGGCGTGCAACAAGCTGATGGGCCGGCTCGAAAGCCCCGACATGGGGTCGCTGCGCATCCTGCACCTGCCCAACTCCTGGAACCACTTCATGGGCGACCACGCCATCGTCTTCCGGGTGCTGCCGCTGGGCCCCCAGCAGACCCTGGTGACCACCAAGTGGCTGGTGCACAAGGACGCCGTTGAGGGGGTCGACTACCACACCGAGACCATGCGCCGGGTGTGGGACGCCACCAACGACCAGGACCGTCGCCTGGCCGAGGAGAACCAGCGCGGCATCAACTCCAAGGCCTACCAGCCCGGTCCCTACTCCGAGACCTATGAGTTCGGCGTGATCGACTTCATCAACTGGTACAGCGAGCGGATGCAGGAGAACCTGGGGAATAGCGCCCCGAGCCTGCAGGTGGTCCGCAGCTAAGCCTTCCGCCATACACAACGGGGCCCGCCATCGAGCGGGCCTCGTCGTTTCGGCGTCCGCCAGGGCAAGACCCGGCGCGCTCAGGCCGATGACCAGGCCGGCGTGACATGGCCATGGGGAAACGAGAAAGCGCCCCCGGATCTCTCGATCCGGGGGCGCTTGTTTCAGGCTCGGTTCCGCTATCGCAGGGCCGGCAGGAGGAACCGCTCCAGCGCCGCCCTCCCCGAGGGCAGCATGATATCGATCTGCCCACCGAGCTCCTGCACCAGCTCCTGCAACCGGGCACCCCCACCTCGGCATGCTTGAGCAGCGCGTCTTCTTCGGAGTCGCGCTCTAGAAGGTAGTGGTCTCGTAAAACAACATCGCTCACAACCACTCCGTGATCCACAGGATGATACCCGGGAAGGCCGTGAATAGTCCCACTGCACCGAGCAGAATCAGCCAGTAGGGCAAGGAGGCCTTCGCCGCAGAGGGTAGATCGACTTCGTTTTTCGAGATCGACGACAGCACAAAGAGGTTGAGCCCCACGGGTGGTGTGATCATGCCGATCTCGATCAGCAGCGTGACGATGATGCCAAACCAGATCGGATCGAAGCCCAGGCTAGTGACCATGGGGAAGGTGATCGGCAGCGTCATAAGCAATAGCGAGATACCATCGAAGAAGCACCCGAGCACGATATAGACAATGACGATCATCATCAGGATCCCATAGGGTCCTAGTCCGAAGCCACTGATCGTCTCAAGGGCAGCGCGCGGAATGCCCAGCAGGCTGACAGCTTGCGAGAGAATCACCGTACCTATCAGGATCATGCCAATAGTCGCGAACATCAGCGAGGCATGCTTGAACGCTTCCCACAGGCGCTGCCGGGTCAGGTCGCCCCAGGTCATACCCAGCACGATGCTGGCGACAACACCTAACGCGGCCGACTCAGTGGGTGTCGCAATGCCTAGGTAGATAGTGCCCAATACAAAGAAGATGAGAATGGGCAGCGGCCAGATTTGCAGTATGCCATGACGCACCTCGCCCCAGTTCATCTTGTCTTTCGACAATGGAGTCACCGCCACCCCAATATTGGACCGGATCATGATCCACACCGAGAAGGCGCATGCAATCATCAGTCCCGGTAACATGCCAGCGATGAACAACTTGCCGATGGACACGTTCTGAGTAGCGCCATAAATGATCAGCGCCAGGCTCGGCGGAATAAGCAACCCGAGTGTACCGCCCGCGGCGAGAGTACCCACCACCATACTGGGGTTATAGCCGCGACCTTTTAGCTCGGGATAGCCAACCGAGCCGATCGCCGCCGCCGTGGAAGTGCTCGACCCGCTGACGGCTCCGAACAGGGTACAGACGGCGATATTGGTGTGTAGCAATTGCCCAGGAACGCGCGCGAAAAGGGGCGTCAGGCCGTTATAGACCCGCTTCGACACGCCGCTGGCCAGCAGGATCTCACCGAGGAAGATGAACAGCGGCACAGCACTAAGCGTGAAGTCGGTGAGCATATTCCAGGAAGCATTGATCGCCAGTGGCGTGGCGCCGTTGGCTAGGAAATGCAGCAACAGCAACCCTGTCAGGCCAAGCGCGGCACCTAGAATCGCTCCACTGGAGAGCAGCACGATTAGACTGCTGCTTAGCAGTAACCAGCTCATTATAAGGCTTCCTCTTCCAAGGCCCGATCAGCGAGGGGTTGGCGTATGCCATGACGAAACTGCACCAGTATGCACAGCAGCATGGAAAACGGCATGATCGCCATCCATGGCCACAGCAGGATACCGCTGATATCGGCCCGCGAGCTGATGGAGCGCGAGAAGTCCATGAAGTCCCAGGCCTCATAGGCGAAGACAACACAGAACGTGACGAGCGTGATGGTGCCTATCACATCCATGATCCGCGCCATAGCAGGCGGGGCGAGCTTCAGGAGAATCTCGATACGGATGTGACGGCCTTGGTCCAGCACGTACGGCAAGCACAGGAAGGTCAGCGATAAGAAGAGTAGACCAGCCAGTTCATCGGAGAAGCGCAAGGGGCGGCCGCCCAGATAACGCATGAGTGTGCTGACGAAGATCAACCCCGTCATGACCACGCCACCGAATACGCCGAGCAGAAAAGCACCATGTGCCGTTTTCTCGATCAGCAGGTTGAATTTTCGCAGCATCGATATCGCCCACCCCGGAAATGAAGAGGGAGCCGGCAAGGATTGCCGACTCCCGGCCTGGCGTTACTCGGAAAGCGCCTGTGTGACGGTGTTGTAGTAACGCATGCCATCTTCACCGGCGTTTTCAGCCATGGTTTTCCAGGTACTCCATGCCGCCGTGACGAATGTATCCACGTCGGCGTCGGAGAACGGCGGAAGGACAGTGATGCCCAACGATTCTCGCTCTTCCCGCGCCAGGGCCTCGCGCTCAGGGTCGACGGCGAGTTCTCGGGTCGTTGCCCAGATCTCCTGCCCCGCTTCCTCGAGGGCTTGGCGCTGATTGTCGTCGAGTCGGCCTAGCGCCCGCTCGCTGATACCGAATATCCACGGCGCGGCGGCCCAGGGATGCAGATACGACTCATATTCCGTGACCTCATGCAGGGAGACGGTCTTGGCCACGGTAGAGAGGTAATAGGCGCAATCCACGACACCCGTCTGCAGTGCCATGTACATGTCATTCTGGGGAATCACCTGCGCCGCAATGCCCAGCGCATCGAAAGTTTCGACCAAGTGCCTGGACCACACGCGCACCTTCTTGCCCTGCAGGTCCTCGAGGGAATCGACAGGCTCCTTGCAGTGCAGGCCGACGTCGAAGATCGGTGCCACCACACCACCCACCGTATGGATGTTCCATTTGGCGAAGCCGTCGTCGTACATCTCCTTGATAACCGGCAGGATGTCGAGGTGCTGATCCGCTGCGGTGATCGCGCCCTGAGCGTAGACGGAGGCCAGCGCCGGTGCGTCGCGGGTGTAGTACTCGCCATACAGCAGCGCCATGTCGACCATGCCACGTTGCAGGGTACGCAGGATGTCGGCCTCTTTCAGGCCGAGGGCGCCGGCATGGTAGACTTCGATCTTCAGCTCGCCACCGGACTTCTCCTCCACCAGGCTGGCGAAGGCTTCGATGTGCTCGGCTTCCGGCCGCGACTGCGCGAGTCCGCTGTGGAAGTTCAGGGTGACGGAGTCCGCCTGCGCCGCTCCTATTGTCGTGGTCAGACCCAGCAGGGTTACAGCACTTGCCAGTTTGTTGAAATTGTTGTTTCTCATTGATTTTGGCTCTCACGAGGGATGAGTGAGGCCATCTTGATCGGTAACCTTCGCTTACAGAGGGCCGCCTGCGACATTTGCGTGCCGCTTAGCGACACCGTTGAAATCATAAGAAACCAAGCGTATCTTCATTCAACGTAGCGATTTTCCCTTACTAGGCCCCGGCGCTCCGCCATTAAACTCTATCGGGAAGACTTTCCATCATGGGATCCCACTTCGAGAGTTTGTTGAAGAATAAGAACATGGCGTATATCGAGCCCGATCTGCGTGACTCGACGTCGGCCCAGGTCAAGCGCGTCGCCTTCGTGTTGGTGGAACACTTCTCGATGATGGCCTTCACCGGGGCGGTCGATGCCTTGGTCACCGCCAACCTGATGCGCCCCGCCACGCTTTACGAGGTGCTGGTGGTGGGCATCGAGGGCGAGACCGTGCTCAGCGACCTGGGCATCGAGATCCCGGTCGATTGCCAGCTGTCGCAACTCGACGAGCGGCAATTGGATATCCTGATCCTGTGCGGTGGCTATCGCGTGCAACCGCGCACCAACCCAGCCATGCGCGCCAAGCTCAAGGCCGCCAACGGTGCCGGGGTGATGCTCGGCGGCCTATGGAACGGTGCTTACTTCCTTGCCGAGGCCGGCCTGCTGGATGGCTACGAATGCGCCTATCATCCGGATGGCCGGGCGATGATGAGCGAGGACTTTCCGAAGGTCAGCATTTCCAACCACAGCCATGTGCTGGATCGGGATCGCATCAGTTGCGCCGGCGCCAGCAGCTCCCTGGACATGATGCTGGCGGTAGTGAGGGCCGACTGCGGCAAGCCCTTTGCCAACGCCATCGAGGAGGTGCTGAGCTGCGACAAGATGATCGATGTCATCGATGTCTCGGTGGTTAGCGTCGACCGCAACCCTACCCTGCCGCAGCCGCTGAAGACGGCGCTGGAGCTGATGCGTCACAACATCGACGAGCCACTGTCGATCATCGAGGTCGCCCACTGCGCCGGCATCTCCAGGCGCCAGCTCGAGCGGCTGTTCTGCCACCATCTCGACGCCAGCCCATCACGCTACTATCTGGAGCTGCGCCTTACCTACGCCCGCCAGTTGCTACAGCAAACCAACAAGTCGATCGCCGACGTCGCCGTGGCCACCGGCTTCGTCAGCATCTCCCACTTCCGGCGCTGTTTCCATCAGCTGTTCGATATCTCACCCGGGCGCTTCCGCAAGGGGTTTCTGCAACAGATGCCGTGAAGCACTTTCATCCGTGCGTATTGCGTTCCTCCTCGAGCAGCGATTCGGCCCGAACCCCTGTCGCGAATGCATCCCTAATTGTCGCAACTACACACATCTCAATGGTGGGAATGGACGAGTTTTGCATTGACCAACAATAAACGGAGTACCCTCGATGTCCTTTTTTCGTCCCGCCGCCATGTTTCATCACCTGCGTTACAGACTCTTCCGCCCAGGGCTAGGCCTTGCACTATGTATCGGCATCGCAGCCCCAACCCAGGCGGCCACGCGTATGGATTTCTCCAACGAATACAATGCCAACTCCATCCATGCCCAGGGCGATGCCTACTTTATCGAACAGGTCAGGGAGCTCACCGACGGCGAAGTCGATATCACGCTGCACACTGGTGGCGCCCTGGGGTTCAAGTCGGGCGACCACTTCTATGCGGTAGCCGACAATGCCATTCAGATCGCCGACACCCTCTCCGGCACCATGAGCGGCATTGACCCCATTTTCCTGCTGTCTTCGCTGCCGTTCCTGGTTGATAGCGTCGATCAGGCCCACCAGCTGTACGAAATCGCACGTCCCCATTACGACGCAGTCTTCGAAGACAATGACCAGATCCTGCTCTATGCTTCTCCCTGGCCGGCCAGTGGCATCTGGTCACAAGACGCCGTGACCTCCAGCGAGTCACTCGAGCAGCTGAAAATCCGCACCTTCGATCGCAGCGGCACCGAAACCCTGCGCAATGCTGGGGCGTCACCGGTGAGCCTGTCCTGGGCCGATGTAGTGCCGCAACTGGCCACCGGCGGCATCGAGGCGGTGTTGACATCGGCCGAAGCCGGTGCCAACGGCAGCTTCTGGGAACACCAGGATCACTTCAGCGGCATCCAGTACGCCATTCCCCTCAACATGGTGCACATGAACCGCGATGCCTTCGACGCCCTGTCGCCGGCGCAACAAGACGCCATTCGCGAAGCCGCCCTGCGGACCGATGAGCACAACTGGCAGGCCGTTCGCGAGCGTACCCAGACCAACTATGCCACGCTCGAGGAGCACGGCATTACGATTCACGATCCGGTTCCCGCCGACTTCCAGCAAGTGCTGGCCGACGCCGCCGCACCGGTCATCAGCGGCTGGCAGGAAGCCATCGGCGAGCGCGGCAAGACCATCTTCGACTCCTTCCATAACGGCAACACACCGTGATCGGCTGGCTGACCACGCTGTCGCGAGGCTTGAATCGCCTCGCGGCAGGCATCGCCATCGCACTGATCCTGTACATGTTCGTGCATATCATCCTCGAAATCGCCTTGCGTCTGTTCGGATACTCTACCTTCATCCTCGATGAGTACATCGGCTATGCGGTCGCCGCCATGACCTTCCTCGGCCTGCCTTATGTCCTGGAAAGGGGCGGGCTGATCCGGGTCGCCCTGGTCCTCGACCGGCTGCCGTCCCGGTGGCACTGGCCGCTGGAGTTGGTGATCGCCGCCAGCACTCTGGCAGCCTTCGGCTGGTTGTCTTACTTCTGGTGTCTCAACGTGGTGCGCAGCTTTCAGCGCGGCATTACCAGCGACACCCTGGCCGAAACCCCGCTATGGCTACCCGAAGGCGCCGTCCTGATTGGCCTGTGGCTGCTGTGCCTGACACTGGTGGTCCGCAGCCTGAAACTGCTGACCCAGCGCTCACACGCGACCTACCCGATACAAGCTGCTGAGGAATCGTAATGGACATGGTATGGATTGCCGCTGGGGTCGCAGCGCTGCTATTGACGGTACTGGCGATGGGCACCTGGGTCTTCGCCGCCTTGGTGGTCGTGGCGATGAGTTCGCTGTGGTGGCTGGGAGATTTCGACCTCGACCGAATCGGCCTGATCTTTTCGCGAATCCTGTACCGTGCGGGTAACAGCTGGGAACTGTCTGCCATACCGCTGTTTATCCTGATGGGCGAGCTGATCTTCCGCTCCAACGTCTCCGAACGGCTGTTCAAGGGACTGACGCCTCTCACCCGCCCCTTCCCCGGCGGCATCCTGCACACCAATGTCTTCGGCTGCGCGCTATTCGCCGCGGTCAGTGGCTCCAGCGCCGCCACCACGGCCACCATCGGCAAGATCACCACCCGGGAACTGGCCGGCCGTGGCTACGACCGCAACCTGTCGATCGGCTCGCTCGCCGGGGCTGGCAGCCTGGGGTTGTTGATTCCGCCTTCCATCGTGATGATCGTCTACGGCGTGCAGGCCGAGGTCTCGATCAGCAAGCTGTTCATGGCCGGCGTGCTGCCAGGCCTGCTGATCGCCGCGCTGTATAGCGGCTTCATCATCCTGCGCAGCATGACGCAGCCGCGGCTCGCGCCTCGCCAGTCAACAGGCGGTATCGGCCTTTGGCAAGCGCTACCGCTGCTGGCCCCGGTGGCCGTGCTCATCACCATCGTCATGGGGTCGATCTATTCGGGAATCGCCACCCCCTCCGAAGCCGCCGCCGTAGGTGTCGCCGCCACCCTGGGGCTGCTCGCACTGGAGCGCCAGCTCAGCGTCGCGCTACTGATCGACGCTCTCAAGGGCACCCTGATCAGCGCCACCATGGTCTGCAGCCTGCTGGTGACCGCCATGCTGCTGTCCACGGCCATGGGCTACCTGCATCTGCCAAAGGAGCTGGCCGCCTGGATCGCCGCCCAGCAGTTCACACCCCTGGTCCTGCTGTTGGCATTGGCGGTGTTCTATATCGTACTGGGGCTGTTCCTCGACGGCATCTCGATCACCGTCATGAGCCTGCCCATCACCCTGCCCATCGTGGTCCTGGCCGGCTTTGATCCGCTCTGGTTCGGCGTTTTTCTGGTGATCATGGTGGAACTGGGGCAGATCACCCCACCGGTGGGCTTCAACCTCTTCGTGCTGCAGGGCATGACCGGCGAAAGCATCGGCCGTATCGCCTGGGCCGCCTTTCCCTTCTTCCTGTTGATGTGCCTGGCCGCCGCGATGATCAGCCTGTGGCCGAGTATCGTACTGTGGCTACCCCAGCAGCTTGCGGGCTAAGACAAGCCACCTCCATCGGGCAAGCCAAGAGTCTCCCAAACGCATGAACCCGGCAGCAGGAAACTCCAGCCACCGGGTTCTCGCCGTTCCATGGTAGCCCCCGGCTCTCTCGAGCCGGGGGCGTCCCAGTGCACAGATTCGACCTCGCTAGCGCAGGGCGGGCAACAGGAACCGCTCCAGCGCCGCCCGCACCGAGGGCAGCATGATATCGATCTGCCCACCGAGCTCCTGCACCAGCTCCTGCAACCCGGGCACGCCCACCTCGGCATGCTTGAGCAGCGCCATGCGGGCGCAGGTTTCCGGACTGGCCCCCTCGGGGATACGGATGCCGAGCGCCACCAGGCGATCACGGAAATCATCGCCATCGATCAGGTCGACGATCATCATGGGGCTACCCTCCTAGTGCTCAGTCGTGGCCGTCTGCGTGACATGGCGCGGCCTCCTCATTCGCTCTCCACCAGCGCCGGCGTTTTCGCGCGACTCAGGCGGCAGGCGGCGTACTTGAACTCCGGGATCTTGCCGTCGGGATCCAGCGCCGGGTTGGTCAGGATGTTGGCCGCCGCCTCCACGTAGCAGAAGGGCACGAACACCAGACCCTCCGGCATCAGCGGATCGACCCGTGCCTTCAGGGTGATGGCGCCGCGCCGGGTGGTGATGGTGATCGGCTCGCCCGGCGCCATGCGCAGGCGCACCAGCTCCGCCGGCGCCAGGCTCGCCACCGCCTCGGGCTCGAGGTCGTCGAGCACCCGGGCGCGGCGGGTCATGGAGCCGGTGTGCCAGTGCTCCAACTGGCGCCCGGTGGTCAGCACCGTGGGGTAGTCGCCATCGATGGGCTCGTCCGGCGGCAGCGGCCGGGTCGGGGCAAACTTCGCCCGCCCGCTCCCGGTGGGAAAGGCGTCGCTGAACACCACGTCCGCACCAGGCGCGTCGTCGGCCGGACAGGGATAGGTCACCGAACTCTCCCGTTCCAGGCGCTCCCAGCTGATGTGGTCGAGCGACGCCATGCCCTGCTTCATCTCGGCGAACACCTCGCGGGGATGGGCGTAGTGCCAGCCCAGGCCGAAGCGGTTGGCGATCTCCTGGATGATCCACCAGTCGGGCTTCGCCTCACCGGGCAACGGCACGGCGGCACGGCCCAGCTGCACCTGGCGGTTGGTGTTGGTGACGCTGCCATCCTTCTCCGGCCACGCCGAGGCCGGCAGGATCACGTCGGCGAACTGCGCGGTCTCGGTGACGAACAGGTCCTGCACCACCAGGTGCTCGAGCTTGGCCAGGGCCGCCCGGGCATGGTCGAGGTCCGGGTCGGACATCGCCGGATTCTCGCCCTGGATGTACATCCCCTTGATGGTCCCCGCCGCAATGGCATCCATGATCTCCACCACGGTGAGCCCCGGCGTCGCGTCGAGCGGTGTGTTCCACAGCTCCTCGAAGGCGGCACGCACCTGGGCGTCGGTCACCGGCTGGTAGTCGGGCAGCACCATGGGGATCAGGCCGGCGTCCGAGGCCCCCTGGACGTTGTTCTGGCCACGCAGCGGGTGCAGGCCGGTGCCGGGGCGGCCGGTCTGGCCGCAGGCCAGCGCCAGCGAGATCAGGCAGCGCGCGTTGTCGGTGCCGTGCACGTGCTGGGAGATGCCCATGCCCCAGAAGATCATCGCCTTGTCGGCGGTGGCGTAGAGCCGGGCGATCTCGCGAATCAGCGCCGGCGCGACGCCGCAGGCGGGCGACATGGCCTCGGGGGTCAGGTCGCGCACATGGGCCTTGAGCGCCTCGAAGCCCTCGGTGTGGGCGTCGATGTAGTCCTGATCGTAGAGCTCCTCGCTGACGATCACGTTGAGCATGGCGTTGTAGAGCGAGACGTCGCCGCCGGGGGTGAAGCGCACGCTGCGGTGGGCATAGGCGTCCAGCGCCTGGCCGCGGGGATCGAGGATGATCAGCTTGGTGCCGCTTCTCGCCGCCTGCTTGAAGTAGGTGGCCGCCACCGGGTGGTTGATCGCCGGGTTGCAGCCGGTGAGGATCACCACGTCGGACTGCAGTGCCTGCATGAAGGAGGCCGTCACCGCCCCCGAGCCGATGCATTCCATCAGCGCCGCCACCGAGCTGGCGTGACAGAGCCGGGTGCAGTGGTCGACATGGTTGGAGCCGAAGCCGGTGCGCACCAGCTTCTGGAACAGCCAGGCCTCCTCGTTGGAGCACTTGGCGCTGCCGAAGCCGGCCAGTGCATCGGGCCCATGGGCCGCCTTGAGGTCGACGAGCCCCTTGGCGGCGACATCCAGTGCCTCCTCCCAGCTCGCCTCGCGGAAATGGGTCAGCGGCGCGAGCGGGTCGAAGTCGGGGTCGAGCCCCTTGGGCACCCCCGGCCTGCGGATCAGCGGCCTGGTGAGCCGCGAGGGATGGTTGGGGTAGTCGAAGCCGAAGCGCCCCTTGACGCATAACCGGTTCTGGTTCGACGGCCCGTCGCGCCCCTCGACGAACAGGATCTTCTCGTCCTTGATGTGGTAGGTGAGCTGGCAGCCCACCCCGCAGTAGGGACAGACCGAGTCGACGGTGCGGTCGGCCGCCTTGGAGTCGCCGCGACCCGCGGCGTCGATCAGGGTCGCCGGCATCAGCGCCCCGGTGGGACAGGCCTGGACGCACTCGCCGCAGGCCACGCAGGTGCTATCGCCCATGGCATCGTCGAAGTCGAAGACGATCTTCGAGGCCGCCCCGCGATGGGCCAGGCCGATGACGTCGTTGCCCTGCACTTCGCGGCAGGCGCGAACGCAGAGGTTGCACTCGATGCAGGCATCGAGATTGACGTTCATCGCCGAATGGCTGATGTCATGGCCGTGGGCATGGGGGAGAGAGGCCGCCCGCTCGGCGACATGATGCACCGTGGGTGCCTCTCGCTCGGCCCGCGCCGGCAGCCGCTCGCGCACCGCGGTGGCGTCGATGGCCAGTTGATCGGCCATGGCCCAGAAGTGGCTCGAGCGGTCGGGGCCAGCGTCGCGCTCGGGCTGGTCGGCGATCAGCAGCTCCATCACGCCTTCGCGGGACACCCGCGCCCGCTCCGAGGTGGCGCTCCTGACCACCATGCCGGGGGTCGCCTCGCGCAGGCAGCTCGCCGCCAGCACGCGCTCGCCCTCGATCTCCACCATGCAGGCGCGGCAGTTGCCGTCGGCGCGGTAGCCGGGGGCATCCTTGAAGCAGAGATGGGGAATGGTCTCGCCGGCGCGCTTGGCCACCTGCCACAGGGTCTCGCCGGGGTGAGCGCTCACCTCGGCGCCATCCAGGGTCAGGGTAAAGGTCTCTTGTGCCATCGTCAGTCTCCCTACCCTTTCACGATCACGTTCTGGCCGGAGAGTTCACCGCGGAAGTCCCGCAGCAGCCCCAGCACCGGATTGGGCGCCGCCTGGCCCAGGCCGCAGATGGAGGCATCCATCATCACCTGCGACAAGCGCTCGAGCTCGTCGACCCGCCACTCGTCGCGCTCGAGCAGGGTCAGCATCTTCTCGGTACCGACCCGGCACGGCGTGCACTGGCCGCACGATTCGTCGGCGAAAAAGGCCAGCAGGTTGGTGGCCACCGCCCTGAGGTCGTCCCGGTCGGACAAGACGATGACGGCCGCCGAGCCGATGAAGCAGCCCGCCTCCTGCAGGGTGTCGAAGTCCAGCGGGATATCGGCCTTGCTCGCCGGGAGTATCCCCCCGGAGGCGCCGCCGGGCAGGTAACCGGCGAGTCGATGCCCCTCGGCCATGCCACCGCAGTACTCCTCGATCAGCTCGTTGAGGGTGATACCGGCGGGCGCCAGGTGCACGCCCGGACGCCTGACCCGGCCGGAGACCGAGAAGCTCCTGAGCCCCTTGCGGCCATGACGGCCGTGGCCGGCGAACCAGTCGGCGCCTTTTTCCCAGATCAGCGGGATCCAGTAGACGGTCTCGACGTTGTTGACCAGGGTCGGGCGGTCGAAGAGCCCTTTCTGGGCGACGAAAGGCGGACGGTGGCGCGGCTTGCCGGGCTTGCCCTCCAGCGACTCGATCATCGCCGACTCCTCGCCGCAGATGTAGGCACCGGCGCCGCGGCGCAGCACGATGTAGCCCGGCGGCACCAGGCCGGCGGCCTCGAGCTCGTCGATCGCCTCGTGAAGCACCCGGTGCAGACCGGGGTACTCGTCGCGCAGGTAGATGTAGAGCGCCTCGGCCTCCACCGCCCAGGCGCTGACCAGCGCCCCCTCGAGGAAGCGGTGCGGCGAGCGCTCCAGGTAGTAGCGGTCCTTGAAGGTGCCGGGCTCGCCCTCGTCGGCGTTGATCGCGCAATAACGCGGGCCCGGCTCCTGGCGTACGAAGTGCCACTTCTTGAAGGTGGGGAAACCGGCGCCGCCGAGGCCACGCAGGTTGGCGGTCTCGAGGGACTGCATCAGTGCCTCCACCGTCACCTTGCCGGCGCGGCAGTCGGCGAGCAGCCGGTAGCCCCCCGCTTCGCGGTAGTCGCCGAGGCGTTGCCAGAGGATCGCCTCGGGGTGGAAGTGACCGGTATCGACCACCGATTCGACGCCCTCGCGGGTGGCGAACAGCACGTGGTGGTGCCCCACCTCGACCACCGGTGCCGTCTCGCAGCGCCCCATGCAGGGGGCGCGCACCACCCGCACCCGGGCCGGGTCGACGCCCGCCTTGAGCTCGGCCTCGAGGGTGGCGGCACCGGCGAGCTGGCAGGAGAGCGAGTCGCAGACGCGGATCGTCGTCTCCGGCGGCGGCGTCTGGTCGTCGTGGACCACGTCGAAGTGAGCATAGAAGGTGGCGGTCTCGTAGACCGCGGCCATCGGCAGGTTCATGTAAGCGGCCAGCGCCCGCAGGTTCACCAGCGACAGGTGACCATGGGCATCCTGGATGGCGTGCAGGTGTTCGATCAGCAGGTCGCGGCGGCGCAGGTCGGCATCCTTGCGTTCGTCACCGAGCAGTTGGCGCAGGGACGCCAGGGCGACGGGGGGCAGATCACGGCCACGGGGCCTGCCGCGGAAACGGCGCTTGGGGGTGACGGTCTCGACGGTCATGAGGGGCTCGTTGTTCTCGGTTGGCGCTTACCTGTCTTGCATGTTCGCACCGGCTTCGGGCAGGGGCAATGCCCGGCCGGCCCGGAAGGCAGCCCCCGGACATGCAGAGGTCGTTTCGGGAATGGCCCCGGCATCCTGCCGGGGCCGCTCACCTACGGTCGGACAGGTCAGGCAGCGACGCTGCCGTGGGGGTCGATAACGAATTTCTTGGCGGCGCCGCCGTCGAAGTCGGCGTAGCCCTGGGGCGCCTGATCCAGGGTGATCATCTGGACGTTGACCGCATCGGCGATCTTGACCTTGCCGAACAGGATCGCCTGCATCAGCGGGCGGTGGTACTTCATCACCGGGCACTGGCCGGTGTGGAAGCTGTGGGACTTGGCCCAGCCGAGGCCGAAGCGCATGCTCAGCGCGCCCTGCTTGGCGGCGTCGTCGGCCGCACCCGGGTCTTCGGTCACGTAGAGGCCGGGGATGCCGATCTGGCCACCGGCGCGGGTCAGTGACATGGCCGAGTTGAGCACGGTGGCGGGCGCCTCCTTGCCGTGGTTGCAGCCGCAGGCGTGGGCCTCGAAGCCGACGCAGTCGACGAAGGCGTCGACCTCACGCTCGCCGAGGATGACCTCGAGCTTGTCGGCGATATCGCCGTCCTGGGTCAGGTCGATGGTCTCGCAACCGAAGCTGCGGGCCTGGGCCAGGCGATCCTCGATCATGTCGCCGACGATCACGCAGGCCGCCCCCAGCAGCTGGGCGGAGACCGCCGCGGCCAGGCCCACCGGGCCGGCACCGGCGATATAGACGGTGCTGCCCGGGCCGACCCCGGCGGTGACACAGCCGTGGAAGCCGGTGGGGAAGATATCGGAGAGCAGGGTCAGGTCCTTGATCTTCTCCATCGCCTGGTCGGCGTCCGGGAACTTCAGCAGGTTGAAGTCGGCATAGGGCACCATGACGTACTCAGTCTGACCACCGACCCAGCCACCCATGTCCACATAGCCGTAGGCGGCGCCGGGACGCGCCGGATTGACGTTGAGGCAGATGCCGGTCTTGCCTTCCTTGCAGTTGCGGCAGCGCCCGCAGGCGATGTTGAACGGCACCGAGACCAGGTCGCCCGGCTGGATGAATTCGACGTCGCGGCCGCACTCGACCACCAGGCCGGTGATCTCGTGACCCAGCACCAGGCCGGACGGTGCGGTGGTGCGGCCGCGCACCATATGCTGGTCGCTGCCACAGATGTTGGTGGTGACGACCTTCAGGATCACGCCGTGGTCGCACTTGCGATTGCCGATGGCAAGTTCCGGATAGGGGATGGATTCGACGGCGACGCTACCAGGACCCTTGTAGACGACTCCGCGGTTGGCTGCACTCATGGCTGGCTTCCTCTGTCTTGTTGTCGGGAGCGGCGCAAACGCCACTCAGGGATTTTACCGGCTCTACTCACCGGGATTGTTCCCCGATGAGTCATCCCCATGCGCGATCGCGACATCCTCTTCAGCATGATTAATCGCGTGTGCGGGTGGATAGCCGGAGGTCGTTTTCACGACACACCCCTTCCCCGGCAGGCCCAACAATGCGCAGGCCCGGGGATGCCGGAACATCCCCGGGACCAACAACAACACTCGAGGACCCCCTATGACGAGCGATGACGACCCGATCCTGTCCCCCGGACAGGACAATACCCAGATCATGGGGCTGGATTTCCACCACCCCGTCTTTCCTCTCTCGGCGCTGGCCATCCTGGCCTTCATTCTCTATGCGCTGATCTATCCCGATGCCGCCAATACCCAGCTGACCACGGCCCGTGGCTGGTCCATCGAGCACTTCGACTGGCTGTTCATGATCGCCGGCAACCTCTTCGTGCTGCTGTGCATCGCACTGATCGTGATGCCGGTGGGCCGGATTCGCCTCGGCGGCGACGGGGCCCGGCCGGAGTACTCGACCACCTCCTGGTTCGCCATGCTGTTCGCGGCGGGCATGGGCATCGGCCTGATGTTCTGGAGCGTGGCCGAGCCGGTGGCCTACTACACCGACTGGTACGGTACCCCGCTCAATGCCGAGGCACACACCCCGGCCGGGGCCAGTGCGGCCATGGGCGCCACCATGTTCCACTGGGGCCTGCACCCCTGGGCGATCTACGGCGTGGTCGGCCTGTCGCTGGCCTTCTTCGCCTACAACCGCGGCCTGCCGCTGACCCTGCGTTCGGCCTTCACGCCGATCCTCGGCGAGCGGGTGCGGGGCTGGTTCGGCCATATCATCGACATCGTCGCGGTGCTGGCGACCATCTTCGGTCTCGCCACCTCGCTGGGCTTCGGCGCCTCCCAGGCCGCGGGCGGGCTCAACTACCTGTTCGATGTCCCCAACACCATCGGCACCCAGATCGCCATCATCGTCGGCGTCACCGTGGTCGCGCTGTTCTCGGTGTGGCGGGGTATCGACGGTGGGGTGAAGCTGTTCTCCAACATCAACATGGTGATCGCCCTCGCCCTGCTCGTCTTCGTGGTCATCACCGGTTCCACCCTGCTGTTCCTCAACGGGCTGTGGAACACCACCCTGGCCTATGTCAGCCATATCGTGCCGCTCTCCAACTGGGTCGGTCGCGACGACTCCACCTGGTACCACGGCTGGACGGTGTTCTACTGGGCCTGGTGGATCTCCTGGTCGCCCTTCGTCGGCATGTTCATCGCCCGGGTCTCGCGGGGGCGCACGGTGCGCGAGTTCCTGACCGCCGTGCTGGTGGTACCGACCCTGGTCACCATCGTCTGGATGAGCGCCTTCGGCGGTACCGCCCTGTCCCAGTCCGCCGCCGGCGTCGGCGAGCTGGCCAACGGCATCAGCGACGTCTCCCTGGCGATGTTCCAGATGCTCGAGCACCTGCCGCTGACCACCCTGACCTCCAGCCTGGCGATCCTGCTGGTGCTGATCTTCTTCATCACCTCCTCGGACTCCGGCTCGTTGGTGATCGACAACATCACCGCCGGCGGCAAGACCGATGCGCCCCGCGGCCAGCGTGTCTTCTGGGCCACCCTGGAGGGAGTGATCGCCGGCATCCTGCTCTACGGCGGCGGCAGCACCGCGCTGGGCGCTCTGCAGGCAGGGGCCGTGGCCACTGGCCTGCCCTTCACCCTGATCCTGCTGGTGATGGCCTTCAGCCTGGTCAAGGGCCTGATGGAGGAGCAGCGCGGCACGGTGATGGCCAGGGTAAACGACTGAGTTCGAACGTCCTCCTGGCACCGACGACTCAGCCTGACGTGAAGCGGCCCCGGCATTGCCGGGGCCGCTGCGTGTCGGCCCCACCCGACGGGAGCCCCCATCGTGAAGCTCTCTGGGACTCGACCTCGAGGAGACAAGCGGGCATCGTAGTGCTCTCCCTTCTGGCTAGTCGTCGAACGCCCATTCGCCCGTCGAAGACGCCACGGAGAGACGACCCGATCGAGAGTTCATGGCCATCGAGGCCGAGGAGATACCACCGATGTCGAACCGCTCCACCCGATTCCTGTGCCTGGCCGGCCTGTTGTCGCTGCTGGCCCTGGCGCCCCATGCCTTCGCCCAGCAAACCCCGCCGGGGGGCGCCGACGCCGATGTCACCACCGAGCAGTTCCGTGACTGGGAGGTGGTCTGCCCGAGCGAAGGCGGCGGCAACTGCACGATGTACCAGGTGGTCAACCACCCGGAGGGCGACCAGCCCCTGATGCAGGTGGTCGTGACATATCCACCGCAGCTCGATGGCCCGGCGATGACCTTCCTGCTACCGCTGGGCGTGCATCTCGCCTCGGGCCTGCAACTGAGCGTGGACGGCGTCGAGCCGGCCCAGTTCCCCTACCAGGCCTGCCTGCAGCAGGGCTGCCGTGCCGACCTCCCCGTCGAGCCGGCCCTGCTGCAGGCATTGCGCAGCGGCAGCACGGCCACGCTGAGCCTGATCGACCCCCGGGGCGACCGCATGGACCTGGACATCTCCCTGATGGGCTTCACCGACGCCCAGGGCCGTATCGCTCGCTGAAGGCGGTGCCCATCATGCGACAGCCCCGGCACGGTGGCCGGGGCTGTCGTCGTTTGGCATGCCGAGTCGCGACTAGCGCAACACCCCCTCCTCCTCGAGCAGCTTGAGGATCGCCTCGGCGCCCTGCTCCGGTGTCACATCGGTGAGCACCTGGCCGCTGCCGCCCTCCGCCTTGGCGGCGGCGGCCTTGAAGCGCTCCCGGGCCGAGGCGGCCTTGACGATCTTCAGGCGCTTGGGCCGCTTGCGGGCCGGAGCCAGCTGCCACTGGGCCAGTTCCTGGTCGGGTTCAGCGGCCACCGAAGTGGCCTCGAGCTCGGCCCGACGGGCCGGGCCGAAGGCGCTCTGACGCGCCGCCGGCGCCGCCCCATCCACGCTGAGGATGGCCGGCAGGCGCACCTTGAGGCGCCGCCGCTGGCCTCTCGGCAGGGCCTGCAGCACCGTCGCCACGCCGTTCTCGACCTTCTCCACCGCGGCCAGCCCGTTGACCAGCGGCCAGCCCAGGCGCTCGGCCAGGGCATAGGGCAGCAGCCCCGAGCCCTCGCCGCGCTCCGCCCGGGCCCCGGTGATCACCAGCTGTGGCGGTGCCGCGGCCAGGTGCTCGGCCAGGGCCGGGATGGCATCGCTGCCCTCGGCCTGCTCCAGCAGGGTCAGACTCTCCAGCCCCATGCCCAGGTAGCCGCGCAGCGCCGCTTCGCTCTCCTCGCCGCGCGGGCCGGCATGCAGCAGGCTCACCCGGCTGCCGGACAGCTGACGTTCCAGGCCCAGGGCCAGTTCCAGCCCCCGGGCATCCTGATCGGCCCGACGGGCACGCCCGGTGATAGGGTGGCGGCCCACCGAGACCAGTACCGCCACCTCGACTCCCTGCTGCTCAGGCCGCATCGCGCTGCCCTCCTCGCTGCTGTTCCACCTTGGCCACCAGGGCGGCGAGGATCTCGGCGCTATCACCGATCACCGCCAGGTCGGCGCGCTTGATCATGTCGCACCCGGGGTCGAGGTTGATGGTCACCACCTTGTCGCAGCTCTGAATGCCCTGCAGGTGCTGGATGGCCCCCGAGATACCCACCGCCAGATAGACCCGAGCGGTGACCCAGGTGCCGGTGGCCCCCACCTGACGGTCCCGTGCCATGAAGCCGTCGTCCACGGCGACCCGGGAGGCCCCTTCGGTGGCCCCCAGCACCTTGGCGGCGTGGTGGAAGCCGTCCCAATCCTTGACGCCGTTGCCGCCGGAGACGATGAACTCCGCCTCGGCCAGGGCCACCCCGGCGGGATCCACCGCCACCTGGCCCAGGTCCTCGATCCGCGACAGGGCGCTGGGAATCGCCTCCGCCAGGCTCAGGGGCTCGGCGGCGTGACGGGTCTCGTCCACCGGCTCGGCGCATTCGGCCAAGGCCAGGGCGACCCGCGGCAGGGGCCGCTGGATATCCAGGCTCTCCGCCGCGCCGCGGGCGGTACAGCGCCAGCCCAGCGGCGCCTCGCCATCGGCCTCGATCTGCCAGACGCCGGTGGCGGGCCGCTCGCCCAGGCGCAGCGCCAGGCGCCGCCCCAGGTCGGCCCCACCCAGGGGCGAGTCGGGCAACAGCCAGTGACGCGGCGCCAGCTCCCGCTCCACGGCGGAGAGCGCCGCCAGGCGCGCCTCGGGGGCGAAGCCGACGTAGGCGTCGTCGTCGAGGTGCAGCAGCCGGTCGATGCCCGCCTCGCCGAAGGCGTCCTCCTTGTGCTCGCCGAACACCACGGCCAGCACGGCACCGGGGTGCTCCGGGTCGGCATCGGCCAGGCGCCGGGCCAGGCCCAGCAGGTCCTTGTCATGACCGGAGAGGCGCCCGCCGGAGAGTTCCGGCACCACCGCCACCAGGAAGGCCGGGGTCTCGATGATGACGTTGCGACGGCTATCCTGGGCGGCACGGGTGCCGGCGGCCGCGGCCTGACCGCCCTGCTGGGCACCGCTGCGGTCGATACGCTTGACGCCATTGGGGCCGATAAAGCCGATGGCGTGGGGATTCTTGCGAATCACCCCGTTGGGCCCCAGCCACTCGCTGGCGGCCCCGCCACCCTGCTCGGCGAGCACGCTGAGGTGCTCGGGATGCAGGCGGTTACGGGCGATCCACTCGCGACGTGGATCGCGGCGACGAATCTCGCTCATCAGATCACCTCCTCGGCCTGGGGCCGGTGGGTCGCACCGGCGGCGGGACGCGCCACCAGGGCGTCGGCCACCAGCTCGGCGATATCACGCACCTCGGCGCTGGCATCCACCACGCCCTCCAGCATGGCGGTGCACTGGGGACAGCCCACCGCCACCAGCTCGGCCCCGGTCTCGCGCACGTCGTTCATGCGCATATCGGGAATCCGCCGCTCGCCGGGAATATCGGTGATGGGGGCGCCACCACCGCCGCCGCAGCAACGCGAGCGGAAGCCGGAGCGTTCCATCTCCTTGACCTCGATGCCCAGCGCCTTGAGCACGTTGCGCGGCGCCTCATACTCGCCGTTGTAGCGGCCCAGGTAGCAGGGGTCGTGATAGGTGACGCTGCCGCCCTTCCAGGGCGCGAAGGCCAGCCGGCCGGCGTCGTACAGCTCGGCGATAAAGGTGCTGTGGTGACGCACCTCGTACTGGCCGCCCAGCTCGCCGTACTCGTTGCCCAGCACATGGAAGCTGTGCGGGTCGCAGGTGACGATGCGCTGGAAGCGGTACCTGGCCAGGGTGGCGATGTTGCGCTTGGCCAGGGACTGGAAGGTCGCCTCGTCGCCCAGGCGACGTGCCACGTCGCCGCTGTCGCGCTCCTCGGTGCCCAGCACCGCGAACTCCACCTCGGCGGCTCGCAGTACCTTCACCAAGGACCTGAGCGTCCGTTGATTACGCATATCGAAGGCGCCATCGCCCAGCCACAGCAGCACCTCGGCCTGCTTGACGTCGGCCATCAACGGCAGGTTGAGGTCCGCCGCCCAGTGCAGCCGTGAGCCGGGATCGAAGCCGCCGGGGTTGTCGGTGGCGATCAGGTTGTCGAGCACCTCGGCGCCCTTGTTGGGGGTGTTGCCGTGCTCCAGGGTCAGGTGGCGGCGCATATCGACGATGGCATCGACGTGCTCGATCATCATCGGGCACTCCTCCACGCAGGCGCGGCAGGTGGTGCAGGACCACAGGGTCTCGGCGTCCACCAGCGCCTTGCCCTCACGCGCCACGATGGGGCCCTGAGGACTCCCGTGATGCTCGCCGACGGGTTTCCCGGGATAGGGACTGCCGGCATAGGCCGCATCGCTGCCGCCCGCCAGGCCCACCACCATGTCCTGGATCAGCTTCTTGGGATTGAGCGGCTGACCGGCGGCGAATGCCGGGCAGACCGCCTCGCAGCGCCCGCACTGCACGCAGGCATCGAAGCCCAGCAGTTGGTTCCAGGTGAAGTCGCTGGGCGTCTCGACCCCCAGCTTGGCGTCGGGATCGTCCAGGTTCAGCGCCTTGAGGCCGGTGGAGCGGCCACCACCGAAGCGCTCGGCGCGGCGGTGGAAGGCCAGGTGCAGGGCGCCGGCGAAGGCGTGCTTCATGGGCCCGCCCCAGGTCATGCCGAAGACCATCTCGCCCAGCCCCCAGACCACCACCGCGGCCAGTACCAACGCCAGGATCCAGCTACCGAAGTCCTCGGGTAGCACACCCACCGTCGGCAAGGTGATCAGAAAGACACCCAGTGAGAAGGCCATCAGGCTCTTGGGCAGGCGCATCCAGGGGCCCCTGGACAGGCGCGCCGGTGGATTGCGGCGCCGCTTGGCCACGAACAGGCTGCCCACGAACATGGTCGCGCTGGCCGCCAGCAGCAGCCAACCCAGGATGCCCTGAGCCAGCCCGAAGCCATGCACCAGGATCATCAGCACGGCGGCGGCCACGAAGCCACCGGCGGTGGCCACGTGGGTATTGGACATCACCTTGTCGCGCCCCACCACATGGTGCAGATCCACCAGGTAGCGACGCGGCATGGCCGCCAGCCCCTTGAGCAGCGGCACGGCAGAGGGCCGCCCCTGGCGCCACAGGCGGACACGCCGCCAGGCGCCGATCACCGCCAGGCCCAAGGCGGCGAAGATCAGGATCGGCAAGAGCGTCTCGAGCATGGTACTCACCTCATGTCTGGAACAACTAGCTTGAGCGACGGGGCTGCTCCGGCGACAGACCTCTGCGAGGGCGCTGTGCACCCCTCCCTGGGCGCTACATTTGCCATCCATGGCAAATGCCCCTCGCTACGGCCTGCCCCCGGCGCCCGCATCTCCGGCTTCGCGCTCGAGTTAAAAGTCCTTGCAGATCCGCAGGGCGTCGTAGATGGCCGCGTGGGTATTACGCGGCGCCGTGCAGTCGCCCAGGCGGAACAGCAGGAAGCCGTCCCCCGCCTCGCTCAGGCAGGGCTGGGGCTGGATGGCGTAGAGCGCCTCCAGGTCCACCTGCCCCTTGTTGCGGGACTGCTCCTTGAGGGCGTAGTAGAGGGCCTCGTCGGGACGCACGCCGTTCTCCACCACCACCTGGTCGACCACGCGCTCCTCCAGGGCGCCGGTGTACTCGTTCTCGAGCACCGCCACCAGGCCGTCACCCTCCCGGTAGACCTTGTGCAGCAACAGGTCGGAGGTCATGATCACCTCCTTCTCGTAGAGGCTGCGGTAGTAGGTCGGGAAGGTGGTGCCGCCCACCGCCGCGCCCGGCTTGATGTCGTCGGTGACGATCTCGACCTTGGCGCCCTTGTCGGCCAGGTAGTCCGCCGCCGAGAGCCCGGAGAACTCGCAGATGGTGTCGTAGATCAGCACGTTCTTGCCCGGGGCCACCTTGCCGGACAGCACGTCCCAGGTGCTGACCACCAGGCTCTCCTCGGGATTCTCCGAGTAGCCCCACTGCGGATCCTGCTCCAGGAAGGGATGACCGCCGGTGGCCAGCACCACGATATCCGGGCGCAGGTCGAGCAGCGTCGCCTCGTCGGCGCGGGTACCCAAGCGCAGGTCGACGTTGAGGCGCGCCAGCTCCAGCTGATACCAGCGGGTGATGCCGGCGATCTGGTCGCGCTGCGGGGCCTGGGCGGCGATGGTGATCTGCCCGCCGAGGGCCTCGGCGGCCTCGAACAGGGTCACCTCATGGCCGCGCTCGGCGGCGACGCGGGCCGCCTCCATGCCGCCGGGGCCACCGCCCACCACCACCACCTTGCGCTTGGGCCCTTCGCTCTTCTCGATGATATGCGGCAGGCCCATGTACTCGCGGGAGGTGGCGGCGTTCTGGATGCACAGCACGTCCAGGCCCTGGTACTGGCGGTCGATGCAGTAGTTGGCCCCCACGCACTGCTTGATCTGGTCGATCTGCCCCATCTTGATCTTGGCGATCAGGTGGGGGTCGGCGATATGCGCCCGGGTCATGCCCACCAGGTCCACATAGCCGCCCTCGAGGATGCGCTGGGCCTGGTTGGGGTCCTTGATGTTCTGGGCGTGGATCACCGGCACGCTGACCACTTCCTTGATGCCCGCCGCCAGGTGCAGGAAGGGCTCCGGCGGGTAGGACATGTTGGGAATCACGTTGGCCAGGGTGTTGTGGGTGTCGCAGCCGGAGCCGATCACGCCGAAGAAGTCCACCTGGCCGGTGGCATCGTAGTAGGCGGCGATCTGCTTCATGTCCTCGTGGGAGAGGCCGTCCGGGTGGAACTCGTCACCGCAGATGCGCATGCCCACCACGAAGTCGTCGCCGACCTCGGCGCGCACCGCCTTGAGCACTTCCATGCCGAAGCGCATGCGGTTCTCGAAGCTGCCGCCCCACTGGTCCTCACGCTTGTTGACCCGCGGGCTCCAGAACTGGTCGATCAGGTGCTGGTGCACGGCGGAGAGCTCGACGCCGTCGAGGCCCCCTTCCTTGGCCCGGCGCGCGGCCTGGGCGAAGTCGCCGATGATGCGCCAGATCTCCTCCTCCTCGATGGTCTTGCAGGTGGAGCGGTGCACCGGCTCGCGGATACCGGAGGGCGACAGCAGGGTCGACCAGTCGTAGCCATCCCAGCGCGAGCGGCGTCCCATATGGGTGATCTGGATCATGATCTTGCCGCCGTGCTTGTGCACGGCATCGGCCAGGTTCTGGAAGTGCGGGATGATCCGGTCGGTGGAGAGGTTCACCGAGCTCCACCAGCCCTGGGGGCTGTCGATGGAGACCACCGAGGAGCCGCCGCAGATGCACAGGCCGCAGCCGCCCTTGGCCTTCTCCTCGTAATACTTGACGTAGCGGTCGGTGGTCATGCCGCCGTCGGTGGCGTACACCTCGGCGTGGGCGGTGCTGACGACCCGGTTACGGATGGTGAGCTTGCCGATCTCGATCGGCTGGAAGATCGCGTCGAATGCCATGGTTCTCTCTCCTCGTTCCCGGGACTTAGCGGGCGGCGCCGGTCAGCGGCTGGGTCTCGAAATAACCCACTTCGCAGCCCTCTTCGGCGGCGCTCTGGGTCTGCTCGGCGACGGTGCGCAGGTCGCTGCCGCGGGCAGCGAGGATCTGGTCCATGGCCCCGGCGAACCAGCCGGTGAACATGTACTCGATCTTGCGGCCGACCTTGCCCAGCTGATAGACGAAGGCGCTGTGCTCCAGGCGCACCCGGCAGGTGCCGGCGTCGAGGTCGATGGCCTCGGTGATGAAGTGGCCCCAGCCACGCTGGGAGAGGCGCTTCATGTAATGCTCGAAGACGTCCACGCCCTCGAGGCCATGGCACTCGGCCTCCTTCTCGCACCAGTGCCAGGCGCTCTTGTAGCCGGCGTGGTAGAGGATCTCGGCATACTTCTCGGCGCCCAGCGCCTCCTCCACGGCCACATGGTTGTTGATAAAGAAGTGCCGCGGCACATAGAGCATGGGCAGGGCATCGGTGGTCCAGACGCCGGTCTCGCTATCCACTTCGATGGGCAGTTCGGGGGCCATCTTGGTCACGGTGGTAATCCTCTAAACTCGTTGTTCTTGGCAGTCGGTCGACAGGGGCTTCCGGCGGCAGGCCTGCCCATGGCGCCTCCTCGGGCGTTGCAGAGTGAGAAAGGTGTTATCAGTCGCCCCAGACGTCTTTCAGCACGCGCACCCAGTTCTCGCCCATGATCTTCCTCACCTGGAGCTCGCTGAAGCCACGGCGCAGCAGCGCCTCGGTGAGGTTGGGGAACTCGCCGATGGTGCGGATGCCCTCGGGGTTGATGATCTTGCCGAAGCGGGTCAGGCGGCGGGCATAACCCTTGTCGTGGGTGAGCCACTCGAAGAAGTTCTGGTCGTGGCCCTGGGTGAAGTCGGTGCCGATGCCGATGGCGTCCTCGCCGACGATGTTCATCACGTACTCGATCGCCTCGACGTAGTCGTCGACGGTGGCGTCGACGCCGGCGCGCAGGAAGGGGGTGAACATGGTCACGCCGACGAAGCCGCCGCGGTCGGCGATGAACTTGAGCTCGGCGTCGGACTTGTTGCGCGGGTGCTCCTTGAGCCCGGAGGGCAGGCAGTGAGAGTAGCAGACCGGCTTGGTGGAGGCCTCGATCACCTCGGTGGAGGTCTTCTCGCCGACATGGGAGAGGTCGCACATGATGCCGACGCGGTTCATCTCGGCAACCACTTCGCGCCCGAAGCCGGAGAGGCCACCGTCGCGCTCGTAGCAGCCGGTGCCCACCAGGTTCTGGGTGTTGTAGCACATCTGCACGATGCCCACGCCGAGCTGCTTGAAGACCTCGACGTAGCCGATCTGGTCCTCGAAGGCATGGGCGTTCTGGAAACCGTAGAGGATGCCGGTCTTGCCCTCCTCCTTGGCCCGGGTGATGTCGGCGGTGGTGCGCACCGGAAGCACCAGGTCGCTGCACTCGGCCATCAGGGCGTTGGACTTGACGATGTTGTCCACGGTGGCCTGAAACCCTTCCCACACCGAGACGGTGCAGTTGGCAGCGGTGAGGCCGCCGCGCCGCATGTCCTCGAACAGCTCGCGGTTCCACTTGGCGATGATCAGGCCATCGATGACGATGGCGTCGTCGTGCAGCTCTCTGGGGGTCATGTCGGGGGCTCCGGGGTTGTGAACGACTTGCCGGCAGCATAGCCCCGGCTCACCCCGGCCCGGCGCTTGGAAGCGACGGGGAGAATTCCAAAAACGTCATCGCTATCGCGATCGCGACGGGATCAGAGCTGATCCAGGTAGGCGATACCCCCCAGGCTGTTCATCTGCTGGCGAATCCAGGCGCTGCGCCGCTCCACGTGGGGACCGGGGCGGGCGGCGTCCCAGCCTCGCGGATTGGGCAGGATGGCGGCCAGGCGGCTGGCCTGGTGGACAGTGAGCTGGTCCGCCGAGACGCCGAAATAGTGCTGGGCGGCGGCCTCCAGACCGAAGACGCCGTGGTCCCACTCGACGATATTGAGATAGACCTCGAGGATGCGCTCCTTGGGCCACAGCGTCTCGATCAGCAGGGTGAACCAGGCCTCCAGGCCCTTGCGCAACCAGCTGCGTCCGGTCCACAGGAAGAGATTCTTGGCGGTCTGCTGGCTGATGGTGCTGGCGCCGCGCAGACGGTTGCCGTTGCGGCTGGCTTCCCAGGCGCGACGCATCTCGTCGACGTCGAAGCCACGGTGCATCGGGAAGCGCTGATCCTCGGCGGCGATCACCGCCAACTTGGCATGGTCGGAGAGCGCCTCCCGGGCGCGCCACTGGTGCTCGATGCGGATCGGCTCACGAGCCACCCAGGACTGCACCTTGCGCTCGACCATCACCATGGAGCCGAACACCGGCAGCACCCGGAACAGCAGCACCAGCAGCAGCGAGAGCCCGACGAAGCCCAGCAGCATCAACGCCAGCAGGCGTCCTGCCCGGCGCCACGGCACGGTCATCGCGTCGGGGCCTCACAGGGGGAAGGACCGGATAGCCGCGGGATGACGGCAAACCGCATCATGCCCTCCTCATGGCTTCAACCGCACGCTGGCATAGGTGGGCTCACCCCGCGCGTGGTCGAGGGCGACCCCGGCACTGGAGACCGGCTCCAGCGGCACGGCCTCGAAGGCCGCGTCCTGCAACAGGGGCGCCGCCCCCTTCTCCATGGCCACCGGCGAGAGATTGAGCGTGCCGCTGCCGAGCCGCTCGTCGCGGGGCGGCATGCCGAAGAACTCCCGGTAGCACTTGGAGAAGTGCGGTGTCGAGACGAAACCGCAGGCCGAGGCCACCTCGATGATCGACATCGGCGTCTGCTTGAGCAGCTGGCGGGCCCGGGTCAGGCGCAGCTTGAGGTAGTAGCGCGACGGCGAGCAGTGCAGGTACTTCTGGAACAACCGCTCCAGCTGGCGACGGGAGACGTCGACGTAATCGGCCAGCTCGTCGAGGCCGATCGGCTCTTCCAGGTTGGCCTCCATCAGCGCCACGATCTCCAGCAGCTTGGGCTGGGTCGTGCCGAGCACGTGCTTGAGCGGCACCCGCTGGTGGTCGTGCTCGTTGCGCACCCGGTCGCAGATGAACATCTCCGAGATCCCGGCGGCGAGTTCCCGGCCGTGGTCGCGACCGATCAGGGTAAGCATCATGTCGAGCGGCGCCGTGCCCCCCGAGGCCGAGGCCCGGTCGCGATCGATGGAGAACAGCCGGGTGGTCAGCACCACCCGTGGGAAGGCCTCCTGCATGGCGGCCAGACACTCCCAGTGGATGCTGGTCTCGTAGCCGTCCAGCAACCCGGCCTTGGCCAGGGCCCAGCTGCCGGTGCAGATGGCACCGAGCCGCCGGGAAAGCCGCGCCTGGGCCTGCAGCCAGGCCACGTGCTCGCGCTGCACGCTGCGGCACGGGCCGACACCACCGCAGACGACGACCATGTCCAGCGTCAACGGTACCGTGACCGCCACGTCCGGGGTGACCTGCAGGCCGTCGCTGGCCCTGACCGGCTCGCCGTCGACGCTCAGGGTGTACCAGCGGTAGAGCTCACGGCCGGCCAACTGGTTGGCCATGCGCAACGGCTCGATGGCGGAAGCGAGAGAAATGAGCGTGAAGTTGTCCAGCAGGAGAAAACCGAGGGTCTGCGTCCTGTCATGGTCAGCAGGGGCTCGAGGATCGTGTTTCATCGTCATCCCTCCATACCCCGACCCCCCGTGGGGGCCGGTGTCACGGAAGTCAAGGTTGTCATTGTCTGCAGAAGGCCATGGCCATGCCGGTGATCCCGGCCCCACTGGCTGCCACCCTGCAATACTGCAGATAGTTGCATGCCGTTGGGGGGAAGACAATCGTTCGATACCCCGTCACCGAGGCAGTATCCTCGCCGGCGCCGGCTCCATCGCGATGCCGGCGCGGAATACCCGAACCCGCTCCCCCCCCTCAGCCCTTGTTCAGGTGCTCGGCATGATAGCGCAGGTGGTCCTCGATGAAGGAGGCGATGAAGAAGTAGCTGTGGTCATAGCCGGGTTGTCGCCGCAGCGTCAGCGGATGCTCATGCTCGGCACACACCGCCTCCAGGCGCTCGGGCCTGAGCTGCTCCTCGAGGAAGTCGTCCGCCTCGCCCTGATCGACGAACAGCGGCTGGCTCGAGGCCCCCCGTGCCACCAGCTCACAGGCGTCGTACTGGGTCCAGCTGCCGGCGTCGTCGCCCAGGTAACCGGAGAAGGCCTTCTGGCCCCAGGGGCACTGGGTCGGATTGACGATCGGTGAGAAGGCCGACACCGAGCGGTAGTGACCGGGCCGGCGCAGGGCCATGATCAGGGCGCCATGGCCACCCATGGAATGGCCGCTGATCGATTCGCGGCCGTTGACCGGGAAGTGCTGCCGTACCACCGACGGCAGCTCCTCGGTCACGTAGTCATACATGCGGTAGTGCTGCTTCCAGGGCTCCCGGATGGCGTTGACGTAGAAGCCGGCGCCGGAGCCGAAGTCATAGCTGTCGTGCTCGCCGGGCAGGTCGGTGCCCCGCGGGCTGGTGTCCGGGCAGACGATGGCGATGCCCAGTTCCGCGGCGAGGCGATGGGCACCGGCCTTCTGCATGAAGTTCTCGTCGGTGCAGGTCAACCCGGAGAGCCACCACAGCAGCGGGACGCGCTGGGTCTCCGCCTGGGGCGGCAGGAAGATGGCGAACACCATCTCGCAGTCCAGCGCCCGGGAGCGGTGGCGGTAGCGCTTGTGCCAGCCGTCGAAGCTCTTGTTGGCCGACACCAGCTCGAGGCTTTCCATCATGGTCATGGCGATCGTCCCCTCAGTAATGGAGCACGCTGCGGATGCTCTTGCCGGCGTGCAGCAGCTCGAAGGCCTCGTTGATCTGCTCGAACGGCAGGTCGTGGGTGATGAAGTCGTCGATGTTGATCTCGCCGTTCATGTAGCGCTCCACATAGCCCGGCAGCTCGGTGCGCCCCTTGACCCCGCCGAACGCCGAGCCCTTCCACACCCGCCCGGTGACCAGTTGGAACGGCCGCGTGGAGATCTCCTCGCCGGCCCCGGCCACGCCGATGATCACCGACTCGCCCCAGCCCTTGTGGCAGCACTCCAGCGCCGAGCGCATCACGTTGACGTTGCCGATGCACTCGAAGGAGTAGTCGACGCCGCCGTCGGTCTTCTCGACGATCACCTGCTGGATCGGGTCGGCGTGGTCCTTGGGGTTGACGAACTCGGTGGCGCCGAACTGCTTGGCCAGCGTGAACTTGTCCGGGTTGACGTCGATGGCGATGATGCGGCTGGCCTTGGCCATCACCGCGCCCTGGATCACCGCCAGGCCGATGGCGCCCAGGCCGAACACGGCGACGGTCGAGCCCGGCTCGACCTTGGCGGTGTTCATCACCGCGCCGATGCCGGTGGTCACCCCGCAGCCGAGCAGGCAGATCTTGTCCAGCGGCGCCTCCTTGGAGACCTTGGCCAGCGACACCTCGGGCAGCACGGTGTACTCGCTGAACGTCGAGCAGCCCATGTAGTGGTGCAGCATCTGGCCGTCGAGCGAGAAGCGCGAGGTGCC
>NZ_PNRE01000026.1 GCF_002879645.1 Halomonas heilongjiangensis
GCCCGCTGCTGGGTCGACCGCGAGCCGAGCTCGAGGCCGAGGCGGCGCGTCGTGGCCTCGCCTGGGTCGAGGATCCGTCCAACGCTGACACCACCCTGGATCGCAACTTCCTGCGCCGCACCGTGATGCCGCTGCTCGAGAGCCGCTGGCCTCATGCCGGCGCGGCACTGGCCGCTGCTGCCCGGCATGCCGGCGAGGCCGATGCGTTGCTCGAGGCGCTGGCCGCACTGGATCTCGCACGCCTGGGCGGTGACGCCGCGCGGTTGCCCGTGGCGGATCTGGCCGAGCTGCCTGCGCAGCGCCGGCGGCTGCTGATCCGCTACGCCTCCGGGCAACTGGGGTTGCCCACGCCGCCGGCGAGGCGCCTGGAGACGCTGCTGGCGCAGCTCGGCGCGCGACCCGATGCCGAGGTGCGGGTGGCGTGGCCGGGTGCCGAGGCGCGGCTCTGGCGGGGCCACCTCTACCTGCTGGCCCCCGTGCCGTCCCTGCCGGTGGGCTGGCAGGCCGGCTGGGATGGTGAGGCATCGCTGGCGACGCCGTTGGGCGAGGCGAGGGTGGCACTCGCGCGCGATGACGGTGAGCCGGTGCGGCTGCGGGTCGCGCCACGCCGGGGCGGCGAGTGGCTGCGCCTGGCCGGGCGCGGTCGGCGGGACCTGAAGCGCCTGCTGCAGGAGCTGGATCTGCCGCCCTGGGTCCGCGAGCGGCTGCTGGTGGTCCACCAGGACAGTGAAGCCGTGGCCGTGCTGGATGCCGGGGAGGGGCGCTGGCTCGCGGTCGCCGAGGGCTGGCTCAGCGACGCTCCAGGGCCAGCGGGAAGCCGGCCGCCTGCTGGTAGGCGGCCTCCTGTTCGAGGTCGGTGAGCAGCAGCGCCTGGTCGTCGCCGCCGTCGAGCCGCAACCGCAGTCCGTCGCCGCTGGCCTCGAGGCGAGGCGGGGCGGGGGGCTGCTCGGGGCGGGAGTGGTTGAGCAGTACCGCCAGGCGCAGCAGCCGGGCCAGTCGGGCATGGGAGCACTGCTCCGCGGCGGGCAGGGCCTGCCACTCCTTGAGCGGGAACTTGCGGCGGTGGGCGCGGACCAGGAAGGCCAGCAACCGCTGCTCGGGCCGCGAGAAGCCGGCGAGATCGGAGTGCTCCAGCAGGTAGGCGCCGTGGCGATGGAACTGGCTGTGGGAGATCGCCAGGCCGATCTCGTGGAGCCGGCTGGCCCAGCCGAGGAAGCGCGCCTGGTCGTCGTCGAGCCCCCAGGGCCCACGGACCTGCTCGAACAGGGCCCGGGCGGTGTCGGCCACATTGGACGCCTGGCGGGCATCCACGCCGTAGCTGCGCTCGAGCCCGGCCAGGGTCTTGAGGCGTGAATCCTCCAGGCCATGGCGCCCGACCATGTCGTAGAGCACCCCCTCGCGCAGGGCGCCGTCGGCGTAGCGCATCTGCTCGAGCCCGAAGGCCTCGAAGATGGCGACCAGAATCGCGACCCCGGCGGGGAAGACCCTCGCCCGGTCGGCCTTGAGGCCCTCCATGGCGACCCGGTCGAGGTGCTTGCACGCGATCAGCCGCTTGCGCAGGTTGAACAGCGCGTCGCGTTCGATTACCCCTTCCGGGCACTCGCCTCTGGCCGTCAGCACTGCCGCGGCGGCCTTGATGGTGCCGCTCGAGCCCACCGGGTCGGCCCAGCCCAGTTCCCGGTAGGGGCGGCGGATAGAGGCGAGCTCGGAGAGGGCGGCGAGCTCGGCGCGGCGCATGCGCTTCTCGCCGATCTCGCCGTCGCCGAAGAAGCGGCGGGTGAAGGTCACGCAGCCCAGGCGCAGGCTCTCCAGGGCCAGCGGCTCGAAGCGCTCGCCGATGATGACCTCGGTGGAGCCGCCGCCGATGTCGACGATCAGCCGTCGGCCGTCCTCGGCCAGGGCGTGGGCGGCGCCCAGGTAGATCAGGCGCGCCTCCTCGCGACCGGCGACGATCTCGATGCGGCTGCCCAGCAGCGCCTCGGCGCGTTCGATGAAGGCCTGGCTGTTGGCGGCATCGCGCAGGGCGTTGGTGCCCACCACCCGCAGGTGGCCGGGGGCGAGGCCCTCGAGGAAGGGGGCGAAGCGGGCCAGGCACGCCAGGGCGCGCTGCATGGCCGGCTCGCTCAACTGGCCCTCGTCGTCCAGGCCGGCGGCCAGCTGGACCTTCTCGCCGAGCCGGGCCACCACCTGCAGCCGGTCGTCCTGGTAGTTGGCCACCAGCAGGTGGAAGCTGTTGGAGCCGAGGTCGATGGCGGCGAGGCGCCGCGGGGCCGTTGCCGGCCGGCTCGCGAGCACCCGGGAGCGGCGGGGGTGCCTGGCCGTGGGCTGGTTCATGCGGGTGTCCTTCGGTCGAGACGCCAAGGGTGCGGGCACCCCCGGGGCTTGTCAATTGTGGCGGCTCGTCCGGCAGGGGCTTGCGTTTGTCCGCGCCCTTGACTAGTATCGAGGCGTTCGCCTGTTCCGAATGCTTCCCGACCGTTACACGGCGTCCCCGTCTCGGTCAGTTTCCAAGTCGTCAGATAGCCCACTGCGTCAGCGTGCAATCATGGCCATGTTGCCGTGAGCCGCTGATCAGGCGAAAATGATGCTGCTCCCTCGAATCTGTCATCGCCGCGGTGACCTCTTTTCCGGTCGCCTGCCCCCGGTCCGTACTTCCTGACGAGCCCCGCGATACGACGAGTGGATGCCTGCGAGGGCCCTGAACGCACTCACGCGGCGTAAACGTCTCGCCCCTGTCTTTCCGCATGGCGCACTGCCGCCCGGCTTCCAAGAGCAACTTCTGAACACACCGATGAATCTTACCGAACTCAAGCAAAAGCCAGTGCCGGAGCTGTTGGAGATCGCCCGCGAGATGGGCATCGACAACCTGGCACGGTCCCGCAAGCAGGACATCATCTTCGCCATCCTCAAGAAGCACGCCAAGAGCGGCGAAGCCATCTACGGCGACGGGGTGCTGGAGATCCTCCAGGACGGCTTCGGTTTCCTGCGCAGCGCCGACAGCTCCTACCTCGCGGGGCCCGACGACATCTATGTGTCGCCCTCGCAGATCCGGCGCTTCAACCTGCGCAAGGGCGACTCCATTTCCGGCAAGATTCGTCCGCCGAAGGAAGGGGAGCGCTACTTCGCGCTGCTCAAGGTCAGCGAGATCAACTTCGACAAGCCGGAGAACGCCAAGCACAAGATCCTGTTCGAGAACCTCACGCCGCTGTTTCCCCAGGAACGGCTGCGCATGGAGATCGGCAACGGCTCCACCGAGGATCTCACCGCGCGGATCATCGACCTGACCGCGCCCATCGGCAAGGGCCAGCGTGGCCTGCTCGTCTCGCCGCCCAAGGCGGGCAAGACGCTGATGCTGCAGAACATCGCCACCTCGATCACCCGCAACAACCCCGAGTGCCACCTGATCGTGCTGCTGATCGACGAGCGCCCGGAGGAGGTGACCGAGATGTCACGCACCGTGCGTGGCGAGGTGGTGGCCTCGACCTTCGACGAGCCGCCGGCACGTCACGTCCAGGTCGCCGAGATGGTGATCGAGAAGGCCAAGCGCCTGGTCGAGCACAAGAAGGACGTGGTGATCCTGCTCGACTCCATCACCCGCCTGGCGCGGGCCTACAACACCGTGGTGCCGAGCTCCGGCAAGGTGCTCACCGGCGGCGTCGACGCCCACGCCCTGGAGAAGCCCAAGCGCTTCTTCGGTGCGGCGCGCAACATCGAGGAGGGCGGTAGCCTGACCATCATCGCCACCGCCCTGGTCGACACCGGCTCGAAGATGGATGAGGTGATCTTCGAGGAGTTCAAGGGTACCGGCAACATGGAGGCCCATCTCGACCGCAAGCTGGCCGAGAGGCGGGTCTACCCGGCACTCAACATCCGCCGCAGCGGCACCCGTCGCGAGGACCTGATCGCCTCCGAGGACGAGATGCAGCGCATGTGGATCCTGCGCAAGCTGCTCAATCCCATGGACGACACCGCGGCCACCGAGTTCCTGATCGACCGTCTCAAGGACACCAAGACTAACCTGGAGTTCTTCGAGGCCATGAAACGCCGGTAACGCCGGCGCCGCGGCACCGCAAAGGGGCAGATGGTATTCTGCCCCTTTCGTCGTTCGGGAAACGGGAACTTCATACATGAAGTACAAGGATCTGCGTGAGTTCATCGCCGCCCTGGAAGCCCAGGGCGAGCTGACGCGCGTCACCGCCGAGGTCGATCCCTACCTCGAGATCACCGAGATCTGCGATCGCACCCTGCGGGCCGGCGGGCCGGCGCTGCTGTTCGAGAACGTCAAGGGACACGCCATGCCGCTGCTCGGCAACCTGTTCGGCACGCCGCAGCGGGTGGCCATGGGCATGGGACAGGACAGCGTCGCCGCCCTGCGCGAGGTGGGCGAGCTGCTCGCCTTCCTCAAGGAGCCCGAGCCCCCCAGGGGCCTGCGCGACGCCTGGAGCAAGCTGCCGATCTTCAAGCAGGTGATGAGCATGGGCCCGAAGACGGTGCGCTCGGCCCCGGTGCAGGCCCTGGCCTACGAGGGTGAGGAGGTCGACCTCGACCGCCTGCCGATCCAGCACTGCTGGCCGGGCGACGTGGCGCCCCTGGTCACCTGGGCCCTGGTGGTGACCCGCGGACCGCACAAGAAGCGCCAGAACCTCGGCATCTACCGCCAGCAGAAGCTCGGCCGCAATCGCCTGATCATGCGCTGGCTCTCCCACCGCGGCGGGGCGCTCGACTTCCAGGAGTTCCAGCGGGCCCACCCCGGCGAGCCCTTCCCGGTGGCGGTGGCGCTGGGCGCCGACCCGGCGACCATTCTCGGCGCGGTCACCCCGGTGCCGGACTCGCTCTCCGAGTACGCCTTCGCCGGGCTGCTGCGCGGCTCGCGCACCGAGCTGGTCAGGTGCGGCCATGCCGACCTGGAAGTCCCTGCGTCTGCTGAAATCGTTCTGGAAGGCTTTATCTACCCCGATGACATGGCGCCGGAGGGCCCTTACGGCGACCACACCGGCTACTACAACGAGGTCGAGCAGTTCCCGGTGTTCACGGTGACGCGCATGACCATGCGCGAGAACGCCATCTATCACTCCACCTATACCGGTCGCCCGCCCGACGAGCCGGCGATCCTGGGGCTCGCCCTCAACGAGGTCTTCGTGCCCATCCTGAGGCGGCAGTTTCCCGAGATCGTCGACTTCTACCTGCCGCCGGAGGGATGTTCCTACCGCATGGCGGTGGTGACTATGAAGAAGCAGTACCCGGGCCACGCCAAGCGGGTGATGATGGGGGTGTGGAGCTTCCTGCGCCAGTTCATGTACACCAAGTTCGTGGTGGTACTCGACGACGACGTCGATGCCCGCGACTGGAAGGACGTGATCTGGGCGATCACCACCCGCATGGACCCGGCCCGGGACACCGTGCTGGTCGAGAATACCCCCATCGACTACCTGGACTTCGCCTCGCCGGTGGCCGGCCTGGGCTCCAAGATGGGGCTGGATGCCACCGGCAAGTGGCCCGGCGAGACCGACCGCGAGTGGGGCACGCCCATCGTCATGGACGAGGCCATCAAGGCCCGCGTCAGCGAGCGCTGGAACGACCTGGGCATCGTGCTCCCCCCCGACAACGACACGAGGCATTCATGACGGCAAGGACCCTGACCTGCCAGGTGACCGAGGTGGAGGATCTCACCCCCGACGTCTTCCGCGTCACCCTGGAAGGCCGTGCCGAGGCCGTGGCCCACGCGCCCGGCCAGTACCTGGAGCTCAAGCTCGACGACGCGACCTGGGTACCGTTCTCGATCGCCAACGCCCATGGCGGTGATGGCGTGATCGAGCTGCATATCCAGCACTGGCCGGAGCGCGGGAATTCGGCGCGACTGCGCGAGCTGGTCCAGGTGGCCGAGCGGCTCACCCTGCGCCTGCCCGGTGGCGACTGCGTGCTCGACCCGGAGAGCACGCGGCCCTTGCTGCTGGTCGCCGCCGGCACCGGGTTCGCCCAGATGAAGGCGATCGTCGAGGCGGCACTGCACGCCGACCCCGAGCGCCGCATCGACCTCTGGTGGGCGGCCCGGGAGCATCGCGACCTCTATCTGGAGTGGCTGCCCCGGGAGTGGGCCGAGACCCACGCGGGTGTCCGTTTCCACGTCGTGACCGAGAAAGCGCCCGAGGAGCCCGTGGCGGGCGAGCGGGTACTCGCCCATCTCGGTCGCATCGACCAGGCCCTCGCCGAGAACCTCGACGACATCGCCGGCCATGACGTCTACCTCTCGGGGTCGCCGGGCATGGTCTATGCCTGCGTCGACGTGCTGGCGTCCCTGGGCCTCGCGCCCTCGCGGGTCTTCTCCGATGTCTTCGCCTACGCGCCCCGGGAGCCGCTGGTGCCCACGGTGGGCAGCCTGGTGAGGGAGGGGCGCGGATGAGCGCCTCGCCGATCCTGATCACCGGTGGTGCACGCCGCCTGGGGCGCCACTGCGCCGAGCGGTTGCGCGACGATGGCCATCCGGTGATCGTCAGCTACCGCCGCGAGCGCCCCGAGCTGGATGAGTTGCGCGAGCGGAGCATCGTGACCCTGCAGGCGGATTTCGCCAGCGAAGCCGGCATTCTCGACTTTATCGCCCGGCTCAAGGCACACACCGGGTCGCTGCGGGCGATCGTCCACAACGCCAGCGACTGGGCGCCGGACGCCATCGGCGAGGAGGCCGGGGCCACCTTCGAGCGGCTGTTCCGGGTGCATATGCTGGCCCCCTACCTGATCAATCTGCACTGCCGCGAGCTGCTCGAGGCGTGCAGCGAGCCCCAGCGCGACATCGTGCACCTGACCGATCACGTGGTGCAGCAGGGCTCGAGGGGGCATGCCGCCTATGCCGCCACCAAGGCGGGGCTGGCCAATCTGACGCTCTCCTTCGCGGCCATGTACGCTCCCGCGATCCAGGTCAACGCCATCGCCCCGGCGCTGATCATGCTCAATGAGGGCGACAACGACGCCTATGTCGAGAAGGCCAAGGCCCAGTCGGCGATGGGCATGGTTCCCGGACCGGGGGTGATCTACCAGAGCCTGCGCTACCTGCTCGACAATCGCTACGTGACCGGGGTGACACTACCGGTCGATGGCGGACGACATCTTCGCTAGAATCCCCACCACCCCGACAACGCAACCCTCGAAGAAGGAGTGACAGATGGCCGGACACGACGAGAATTTCAAGGACGAGAGCGGCCTGCTGGCCGTGGTGCTGGGCCTGGCGGTCCTGGTGAGCATGAGCGCCCTGCCGGCGACCATCGGTTGGGTGCAGTACTTTGCCTGAGTGACGCCGAAGGCCTTGCCAAATCCCCGTCGGCACGGCACGATGCCCGTATCGCTCAGGAGATGACCATGACCTCGCCCAACCATCCTGCCATCCGTTGCCCGAACGCCGCCCGCGGCGTGGTGACCGCTGGCCGTGGTGAGGCGCTCGTTACGGGTCGTCGCTACTGGTTTGGATATTGGTTTAGCACCGGCGTGCCGGTGGCCATGTCCTGACGACAGACTGAGCAGAGACATCGTCGCGAGGCACGCCCCCCAGGGTTGCCTCCACCACAGAACCCCCGGACGGCAACCCCGCCCGGGGGTTCTGCCTTTCGGCACTGGACGACACAGAGACCCGCATCGAGGAGACGCACCATGATCGCCACCATCGCTTACCAGCCCTGCTTCACGACCCTCGGCCGTGGCTATTACGGGGCCTGGCGATTTAGCGACGCGCGGTCGGCCCAGTGCGCCACCTCCGACCGTGGTACCACCGGTGGCATGAATATGATGTGTCCCACGACACGATGTCTGTCCGTTTCCCGGAGTTGATACCATGACCGCTTCGCTTGCCACCGCGACCCTGAACGACACCGCCCGCCCGGCCCACCATCCTGTCCGGGCCCTGCCCACCGCCGGCGAGCTGTGCCGTGCCCTGCCGTTGCCCCCGGGTCTCACCGAGCGCATCGCCGGCCAGCGCCAGGCCATTCGCGACATCCTCGATGGCCGTGACGACCGCCTGCTGGTGGTCGTCGGTCCCTGCTCCATCCATGATCCCGACGCGGCCCTGGCCTATGCCCGACGCCTGGCCGAGCTGGCGCCGCGGGTCGAGGATCGTCTGCTGCTGGTGATGCGGGTCTACGTGGAGAAGCCGCGCACCACCGTGGGCTGGAAGGGGCTCGCCTACGATCCCGACCTGGACGGCAGCGGCGACATGGCGACCGGGCTGGAGCTCTCGCGCCGGCTGATGCGCGACATCGCCGAGCTCGGCCTGCCGCTGGCCACCGAGCTGCTGCAGCCGATGCTGGCGCCCTATCTCGACGACCTGCTGGCCTGGGTCGCGATCGGCGCCCGCACCACCGAGTCCCAGTTGCACCGGGAACTGGCCAGCGGGCTTCCGGCCGTGGTGGGCTTCAAGAATGCCACCAGCGGCGATATCCAGGTGGCGCTGGACGCGATGAGCGCCGCCGCCCATCCCCATCGCCACTTCGGCCTCGACCCCGAGGGGCGTCCGGTGGTGCAGGAGACGGCGGGCAACGCCCACACCCACCTGGTGCTGCGCGGTGGCCACGGCGAGCCCAACTACCAGACGCCTCATGTGACGGCGGCCCGCCGGGCCCTGGAGCAGGCCGGCCTGACGCCGCGGCTGATGGTCGACTGCAGCCACGCCAATGCCCGCAAGGAGCACCGCCGCCAGGGCGAGGTGATGTGCGACGTGCTGGCCCAGCGCCTGGCCGGCGAGTCGGCCCTGTGTGGCCTGATGATCGAGAGCCACCTGCACGAGGGCAAGCAGCCGCTGGCCCCGGGCAAGCTGCGCTACGGGGTCTCGGTCACCGACGCCTGCCTCGGCTGGGAGACCACCGAGCAGTTGCTGCTTAGCGCCGCGGAGCGCCTGCGCTAAGATGGTCCGTAGCGAGGGGCGCCGGGGGCAGGCCGAAGAGGAGGTCATTCGCCAGGGATGGCGAATGTAGCGCCCAGGGAAGGGTTCACAGCGCCTCCTCGAAGGCCTGCCGCCGGATCAGCCCCGAGTGGTGCAGCCTATCTGCAATGCGCTGGGGACGATGGAGAAGGCCTGTACCCTCGGGGGCGATGTCGGGATAATGCCGTCGATTCACGACTCGTCGCCCGGAGGTCCCCATGCCGTTCCAGTTCGAAGACCACGACCCCGAAACCTATCGCCGCAAGGGCCGTTTCATCAGCCTGGCCATGGCCGGCCAGCTGATCGTCTTCGGCCTGGTGTTCGTCCAGCTGCTGCAGACCGCCTTCGATGGCGGCTTCTGGCTCAACGTGCTGGGCGTGCTGCTGGGGCTGGTCGCCACCAGCCTGGTGTTCGCCGTGCTGCGCGAGCGGCCCTGGATGGCCGAGATGCGCTACGTCTGGCAGCTCAAGCACCACCTGTCGCGGGTCAGCGGCTATCTGCCGGCGCTGCGGCGGGGCGTGGCGGAGGACAACGACACGGCGCTGGCGGTGCTCTCCTTCTACCACCAGGGCATGGCCCAGCTCGCCGAGCTCAACGGCCGCACCCTGGACGACGACGCCGAGCTGCTCGCCGAGCGGGAGACCGTCAGGCTAGCTCGCCGCGAGAAGGGGCTGCCCGAGCGGGTCGACGGCTTCGATCCCGAGGACCTGCGCGCCTTCCGGCGCGGCTAAGCCCTGGTGGCATAGGCGTAGAGCAGCGTCTCCTGGGCACTGATCGGGGCCTCGTCGCCGGGCTGCTGCTTCAGGTAGCTGCCGTCGGGCTGCAGCAGCCAGCTCTGGCAGTTGTCCACCAGGTAGGTCTCCAGGTCCTTGCGTACCCGGGCGGCGAGCTTCTTCTCCAGCAGGGGAAAACCGATCTCCACCCGGTGGAACATGTTGCGGGCCATGAAGTCGGCGCTGGAGCACCAGGTCTCCGGCTTGCCGTCGTTGTGGAAGTGGAAGACCCGGGTGTGTTCGAGGAAACGGCCGATGATCGAGCGTACCCGGATGGTCTCCGAGATGCCGGGAATGCCCGGCCTCAGGCAGCACATGCCGCGGATGATCAGGTCGCACTCCACGCCGGCACGTGAGGCACGGTAGAGCGCCTGGATCAGCCGGGGCTCGGTCAGCGAGTTGCACTTGACGATCAGGTGAGCGGGCCGGCCGCGGCGGGCGTGCTCCGCCTCCCGCTCGATCATCGCCACCAGCCGCTCGTGGAGGGTGAAGGGCGCGTGCAGCAGGGTCTCGATCCGGCGGGTCTGGCCCATGCCCGAGAGTTGCTGGAAGACCCGGTGGACGTCCTCGCACAGGCCGGGACGGGCGGTGAGCAGGCTGTAGTCGGTGTAGAGCCTGGCCGTCCTCGAGTGATAGTTGCCGGTGCCCAGGTGGGCGTAGTGGCGCAGCTTGCCGCGCTCGCGGCGCACGATGTGCAGCATCTTGGCGTGGGTCTTGTAGGCCATGACGCCGTAGATGACGATGGCGCCGGCTTCCTGCAGCCGCGAGGCCAGGGCCAGGTTGTCGGCCTCGTCGAAGCGGGCACGCAGCTCGATCACCACCGTGACCTCCTTGCCGTTGCCGGCCGCCTCCACCAGCGCATTGACGATGGGCGAGTCGGCGCCGGTGCGGTAGAGGGTCTGCTTGATCGCCAGCACATCGGCGTCGCGGGCCGCCTCGCGCAGCAGGTCCTCCACCGGCGTGAAGGCCTGGAAGGGGTGGTGCAGCAGGATGTCGCCGGCGCCGATGGCGGCGAACAGGCTCTCCTTGCGGCCCAGGGGCTTGGGCAGCCCCGGGGTGAACGGCCGGTAGAGCAGCTCGGGGCGGTCGACCTCGCCGAGCACCGACATCATGCGGGTCAGGTTCACCGGGCCGTCGACCCGGTAGAGGTCGTCCTCCTCCAGGGAGAACTGGGCGAGCAGGAAGCGCGCCAGCTCGTCGGGGCAGTTGCTGGCCACTTCGAGTCGCACCCCGCTGCCATAGCGGCGTGCCAGCAGCTCGCCGCGCAGTGCCGAGGCGAGGTCCGAGACCTCCTCCGGGTCGACCGAGAAATCGGCGTTGCGGGTCAGGCGGAACTGGTAGCAGCCGTGCACCGTCATGCCGGGAAAGACCTCCTCGGCGTGGGCGTGGATCATCGACGACAGGAAGACGTACTCGCTGAAGCCCTCCTCGCAGAGTTCGGCGGGCAGGGCGATCACCCGGGGCAGCGAACGCGGCGCCGGCAGGATGGCCAGCCCGCCCTCGCGGCCGAAGGCGTCCTTGCCCTCGAGCTCGACGATGAAGTTGAGGCTCTTGTTGACCAGCCGCGGGAAGGGGTGGGACGGGTCCAGGCCGATGGGGCTGACCACCGGCATGATCTCGGCATCGACGATATCGCGGACCCAGGCGCGCTGGGCGTCGCTCCAGTCGTCGCGGCGGCGGAAGCGCAGCTTGTGGGCCTCCAGCGCGGGAATCAGCACCTCGTTGAGGATCCGGTACTGGCGCGCCACCTGGTCGTGGGCGATGCGCGAGATCTCGGCGAGCACCGAGCGTGGCGAGCGCCCGTCGGCGCCGCTGGCGTTGTCCCCCAGTGCCACCTGGTTCTTCAGCCCGGCCACGCGGATCTCGAAGAACTCGTCCATGTTGGAGGAGAAGATCAGCAGGAACATCAGCCGGTTGAGCAGCGGATGAGCCGCGTCCAGGGCCTGCTCCAGCACCCTGACATTGAACTGCAGGTGCGACAGCTCGCGGTTGAAGTAGAGGCTCGGATCGGTGAGGTCGGCCTGCGGGTCGGGGAGCACCTTGGGCTTGATCCCGGTACGGGTCTGGTTCAGCCGGGGGGTGGGTTGCTCGACCGTCGTCTCGCTGGACAGGGGCTCGCCGGCCGAGGGCTCGAGCGGTACGGCTTCAACGTGTTCCTGCGTGTCGGGGCTGCGCGGGTCTTCCATGCTGTCTCCTGGCTTGGCCGGAAGGGCCCCGCGCGACGACTGGGCCTCTCCCTTACTAGGCGAGCAGCCGCGCTGCCCGCTTGGCGAAATAGGTCAGCACGCCGTCGGCGCCGGCGCGCTTGAAGCAGAGCAGCGACTCGAGGATGACGGTGTCGGCGTCGAGCCAGCCGTTGTCGAAGGCGGCCATGTGCATGGCGTACTCGCCGCTGACCTGGTAGGCGAAGGTCGGGACCTTCAGCTCGTCCTTGACCCGGCGCACCACGTCGAGATAGGGCATGCCGGGCTTGATCATCACCATGTCGGCCCCCTCGGCGAGGTCGAGGGCCACCTCGTGGAGGGCCTCGTCGCCGTTGGCCGGATCCATCTGGTAGGTGGTCTTGTCGGCACGGCCGAGGTTGGCGGCGGAGCCCACGGCGTCACGGAAGGGGCCGTAGTAGCACGAGGCGTACTTGGCGCTGTAGGCCATGATGCGGGTATTGGCCAGGTGCTCCTGCTCCAGTACCTGGCGGATCGCGCCGATGCGCCCGTCCATCATGTCCGAGGGGGCCACCACGTCGGCGCCGGCCTCGGCGTGGGAGAGCGCCTGCTTGAGCAGGGTCTCGACGGTGCGGTCGTTGTGCACGTAGCCGTGTTCGTCGAGGATGCCGTCCTGGCCATGGCTGGTGTAGGGGTCCAGCGCCACATCGGTCATGAGGCCGAGCCCGGGGATGGCGTCCTTCAGGGCGCGCACGCTGCGCTGGACCAGGCCGGCGGCGTTGTAGGCCTCCTCGGCGAGCTCGCTCTTCAGCGAGGCATCGACCACCGGGAACAGCGCCAGGGCGGGAATGCCCAGTTGATGGGCCTCGCGGGCCTCCTCGATGAGCAGGTCCAGCGACAGCCGCTCGACGCCGGGCATGGAGGGCACGGCTTCCCGCTGGCCCTCGCCCTCGAGCACGAACACCGGCCAGATCAGGTCGGCGGGGGTCAGCAGCGATTCGCGCATCAGGCGGCGCGAGAAGTCGTCACGCCGCATGCGGCGCAGGCGAGTGGCGGGGAACTGGCGTGTGGTCATGAAGCTCAAGGCGCGTCTCCAGCGGTGAGGTCGGGACCGCCACGGGCACAGTGTGGCGGGCGACGATGACGATACGATGACGGGGCGTCGTTGCCTTGGAGTATATCAGTGCGACCCTGCGCCGAAAGTCACGCCTTGTCGCACCCCGGGCGACTCTCTAAAGTGTTGGGTTCGGATCATCGGGCCTGCTCGTCGGCAGGCGCATACCTCAAGGAGATAGGCATGAGCAAACAGGTGGCGGTCATCCTCTCGGGCTGCGGCGTATTCGATGGCTCGGAGATCTACGAGACCACCCTGACCCTGCTGCGCCTCGATCAACTGGGCATCGGCTATCGCTGTTTCGCTCCCGACATCGCGCAGCACCACGTCATCGACCACCGCAGCGGCGAGGTGGCCGAGGGCGAGTCGCGCAACGTGCTGGAGGAGTCGGCGCGCCTGGCCCGGGGCGAGATCTCCTCGCTGGCCGAACTCGAGGCCGGCGACTTCGATGCGGTGATCCTGCCTGGTGGCTTCGGGGCCGCCAAGACCCTCTCGACCTTTGCCGAGGCCGGCGACGAGATGGAGGTGCTCGGCGAACTGGCCGAGGCGCTCGCCGGTTTCCGCGAGGAACGCAAGCCGATCGGCCTGATGTGCATCAGCCCGGTGCTGGTGCCACGACTGCTGGGGTCCGGCATCGCCGTGACCATCGGTCACGACCCGGGGGTGGCCGGGGCGATCAGCGCCATGGGTGGGTTGCACCGTAGCTGCGGCGTCGAGGACATCGTGGTCGACTTCGAGAACCGGGTGGTCACCACCCCGGCCTACATGCTGGCGACCCGCATCAGCGAGGCGGCCACCGGCATCTTCAAGCTGGTCGATCGCGTTGACGAGCTGATGGATCTGCAAGCCTGAAGCCGGGAGCCATGGGCGGTAAGAGCGGCGCCGGCGGCAGGCCGAAGCGGAGGTGCGATGCCATGGATGGCATCGGTAGCGCCCAGGGAAGGGTTCACAGCGCCTCCGCGCAGGCACGCCGCCGGGAAGCCGCGATTTCGGGCACCACCCTGTTCGGTGCTATTCGTCTTCCTCGGCGTCGCGCTTCTTGCGCCGTACCAGGCGACCGAACAGTAGCCCCACCTCGTAGAGCAGGTACATGGGGATCGCCAGCAGGCTCTGGGAGATCACGTCCGGCGGGGTCAGCAGCATGCCCACCACGAAGCAGCCGAGGATGACGTAAGGACGCTTCTTCGACAGGCTCTCCACCGTGGTGGCCCCGGAGAGGATCAGCAGGAAGGTGGCGATGGGGATCTCGAAGGCCACGCCGAAGGCGAAGAACAGCTTCAGCACGAAGTTGAGGTACTGGTTGATGTCGGTCATCACCGCCACGTTCTCCGGCCCGGTCTGGGTGAAGAACTGGAACAGCAGCGGGAAGACCACGTAGTAGGCGAAGGCGGCACCGGCGTAGAAGAGCATCACGCTGGAGGCCAGGATCGGCAGCGCCAGCGCCTTCTCGTTGTCGTAGAGGCCCGGCGCGACGAAGGCCCAGGCCTGGTGCAGCACGAAGGGGATGGCGATGAAGACCGCCAGCACCAGGGTCAGCTTGAAGGGCGCGAGAAAGGGCGAGGCCACTTCGGTGGCGATCATCTGGGAGCCCTCGGGCAGCAGCGCCATCAGCGGCTGGGCCACGAAGGTGTAGATCTCGTTGGCGAACGGAAAGAGGCCCAGGAAGATCACCAGGATCGCCACCACGGCGCGTATCAGGCGCGAGCGCAACTCGATCAGGTGCTCGATCAGCGGGGCCTGGTTCTGTTCCTGGGGGTCACCGGTCTTGCTCATCGGGAGGTGGCGTCCTTGTCGGCGGCGTCGGCAGGCTCATCGGCAGGCGGGTCGAGGCGGGCCCGGGCAAGGGCGTCGTCCAGGCGCTTCTCCGGCGGCTCGCTCGGCGCCGCGGATTTCCCGGTGTCGTCGCGACCGGAGGCCGGGCTCTGCTGTGTGTCCTTCCCCCCGCCGGACTCGGGCTCGGCGAGGCTCTCCACGTCGCGCTTGACCTGCTTGACGCTCTCGTCGAGCTTCTTCTGCTGCTCGTTGAGCTTCTGACGCAGCTCCTCGGCCTCGAGCTGGGCGCTGATCTCGCGCTGCATGCCGGAGACGGTACGCTTGACCTTGCCGATCCACAGCCCCAGGGTGCGCGCGGCCTTGGGCAGGCGCTCCGGGCCCAGCACCAGCAGCCCCACCACGCCGATGATCAGCAGTTCGAGAAAGCCCATATCGAACATGGCGGCTTACTTGCGCTCTTCCTGGTCCTCGACCTTCCGCTCGGCCTTGACGTCATAGGTGTCACCCTCGTCGTCATGGCTCACCTTGGCCTGGGGCTTGTCCGCTTCGTTCTCCTTGTCCTTCTCGTCCTCGTGCATGGCCTTCTTGAAGCCCTTCACGGCGCCACCCAGGTCGCCACCGACGTTGCGCAGCTTCTTGGTGCCGAAGATCAGGATGATGATGCCGAGTACGATCAGCAGCTGCCAGATACTGATACCACCTAACATAAGTCGTTCCTCTGGTTGGGGGCTACGGGAAGACCCCGGAATGGCCAGTTCGTTCTATTGGTGCCTTGCGGCCTTCTCGTCGTGTCCGGAGACACCGAAGCGGCGGGCCAGCTCGTCGAGCACCGCCCGGTGATCGAGATCCAGATGCGCCAGCATCACCAGGCTATGAAACCACAGGTCGGCCGTTTCGGCGATCACCGCTTGTCGCTCGGCGTCGCCGCCGTGCTCGGCATCCTTGGCGGCCAGCAGGGTCTCGGTGGCTTCCTCGCCCACCTTCTCGAGTATCTTGTTCAGGCCCTTGTGATGCAAGGCGGCGACGTAGGAGTCCTGCGGGTCGGCCTGCCGGCGCTGTTCCAGCACTTCCTGCAGGCGATCAAGAATATCACTCATCGATGACGGCTCCCTTGACGTGGATCCAGTGGGTTGGCGCCGGCGTTCCCCGGCCGAGGGTCAGTGCCAGGCCAGCAGCAGTACGCCGATGGCCGCGGCGGCCACCACCGGCCAGGGTTGTCCCGCGGCCCAGTCGGTCAGCGGCTGCCAGGCCAGCGCCATGGCCAGCAACAGCAGCCCCAGGCGCAGGCGGCGACGGCTGCTGCCCTGGCGCTGCAGCAGGCTGCGGATGCCGCTCATCGCCTCGGCCTGGCGATGACGCTGCCGGTGTTCGTGCTCGACGCGGCTCAGCGCCTGGTGGGCCAGCACCGGTAGTTCCGGGAGCTGGCGCGTCAGCTCCGGCGCCTGGCGCTTGAGCGAGTCCCAGAAGCCGCTGGCGCCGGCCCGCTCCTTCATCCATTGCTCGAGATAGGGCTTGGCGGTGCGCCACAGGTCCAGGTCCGGATAGAGTTGTCGGCCGAGCCCCTCGATGTTGAGCAGGGTCTTCTGCAACAGCACCAGTTGCGGCTGTACCTCCATGTTGAAGCGCCGGGCGGTCTGGAACAGCCCCAGCAGCACCTGGCCGAAGGAGATGTCCTTGAGCGGCTTCTCGAGGATCGGCTCGCAGACGGTGCGGATCGCCGCGGCGAACTCGTTGGCCCGGGTATTCTCGCCGACCCAGCCCGACTCGATATGCAGCGCGGCCACCTCGTAGTAGTCCTGGTGGAAGAAGGCCAGCAGGTTGCGCGCCAGGTAGTCCTGGTCCTCGCGGGTGAGGCTGCCGACGATGCCGCAGTCGATGGCGATGTACTGCGGGTCGTGGGGACGCTCGAGGGAGACGAAGATATTGCCCGGGTGCATGTCGGCGTGGAAGAAGTTGTCGCGGAACACCTGGGTGAAGAAGATCTCCACGCCGCGCTCGGCGAGCTTCTTGAGGTCGGTGCCCTGGGCGACCAGGGCCGCGGTGTCGGCCACCGGCACCCCATGGATGCGCTCCTGGACCATGACCCGGCGACGGGTCAGTTCCCAGTGGGTCGCCGGCACGAACAGCAGCGGCGAGTCCTTGAAGTTGCGCTTGAGCTGGGAGGTGTTGGCGGCCTCCTTGGTCAGGTCGAGCTCGTCGAACAGGGTCGCCTCGTAGTCGCGTACCACCTCGACCGGGCGCAGCCGGCGCGCCTCCGGGATGTGCTTGAGGACGCTCGCGACACGGTACATCAGCGCCATGTCCTGGCGCATCACCCGCTCGATGTCGGGGCGGATGATCTTGACCACCACGTCCTCGCCGCTGTGCAGCCGCGCGGCATGGACCTGGGCGATGGAAGCCGAGGCGAGCGCCTCGGGCCCGAAGTGCGCGAAGGCCTCGGCGATGGTCATGCCGAGTTCCTCTTCCACCCGGGCCCGGGCCTGGGCGCCGGGGAAGGGGGGGACCTGGTCCTGCAGGCGGCGCAGCTCGTCGGCGATGTCCTCGGGCAGCAGGTCGCGACGGGTCGAGAGCACCTGGCCGAACTTGACGAAGATCGGGCCCAGCGCCTCCAGCGCCAGGCGCAGGCGCTCGCCGCGCGAACGCGGGCCGATCGGCACCAGGCGCAGCGGCGAGAGCCTGAACAAGGTGCGCAGCCACCAGGGCAGCCGGTCCAGCGGCAGCAGGGTGTCCAGCCGGTAGCGGGTGATCACCCAGAAGATGCGCAGCAGCCGAAGGCTCATCATGGGCGGGGCTCCCCGTCGACCAGCCGGCGATGCAGCCGGGCGAGGCGCGCCTCGAGGCGGTCGGTGGCGACCTCGAGCTCGGTGAGGTGGTCGCGCAGCACGGCGAGCTGGTGGCGCCCGGGCAGCAGACGCGCCTCCTCGAAGACATACTCGGCGACGTCGGCGCGGAACTCGTCGCGGGTGCGCAGGCCCCAGCGGGTGATGCCGCGCAGTCCTTCGGCGAGGCTGTGGGCGGGCGTGTCGCCGAGCCAGCGGGCGAGTTCGCCCTCCCAGTCCAGGTCGAGGTCGAGCAGCAGGTCGCGGGTCGCCTCGAGCAGGTGGATGCGCCCCCGCACCGCGAGCTTGCCCTGGAACATCAGCCGTTCGATGGAGGCACCGCCGAGCAACTCGCCGGCGGTCTCGGCATCGAGCTCGACGACGGCGTCGTAATCCGCCTCGGCGGCGTCGTCCGGGCGCAGCAGGTCGAGGCCATGGGGATGGAAATGCACGGCTAGCACCAGGCTGGGGCGCTCGAGCCGCAGCAGGATGCGGTGGCCGGCGAGGCGCGCCAGTCTCCCGGGGGCAGCCGGGTCGCGGGCGAGCAGGGCATTGAGGGTGCGCTCCAGGCCAGCCAGCAGCAGGGTCAGCGACATCTCGACCTCACAGCTTTATGCCGCGATGCAGGGCGACGATGCCACCGGTGAGGTTGGTGTACTCGACGCGTTCCAGGCCGGCGGCTTCCATCATGCCCTTGAGGGTCTCCTGGTCGGGGTGCATGCGGATCGACTCGGCCAGGTAGCGATAGCTGTCGCCGTCGCTTGCCACCAGCTCGCCCATCCTCGGCAGCAGGCGGAAGGAGTACTCGTCGTAGGCCCTGGAGAGCAGCGGGTTGGCCGGCTTGGAGAACTCCAGCACCAGCAGCCGGCCGCCGGGCTTGAGCACCCGGGCCATGGAGCGCAGGGCGGCGTCCTTGTCGGTGACGTTGCGCAGGCCGAAGGCGATGGTGATGCAGTCGAAGGTGTTGTCGGGGAAGGGCAGGGTCTCGGCGTTGGCCTGCACATACTCGACGTTGCCGCCGACCCCATGGTCGAGCAGCTTGTCGCGGCCGACCCGAAGCATGGATTCGTTGATGTCGGCCAGCACGACCCGGCCGCGGGGGCCCACCATGCGCGAGAACTTCAGCGTCAGGTCGCCGGTGCCGCCGGCGATATCGAGCACGCTGTGGCCGGGGCGCACGCCTGAGCGTTCGATGGTCAGGCGCTTCCACAGGCGGTGGATGCCCAGCGACATCAGGTCGTTCATCACGTCGTAGCGGGCCGCCACCGAATGGAAGACGTCGGCCACACGGGAGGCCTTCTCCTCGACCGGAACTTCCTGATAGCCGAAGTGGGTGGTGCGCTTGTCCATGGATGACCCCTGGGCTGAATTCGGGCGAGTGACGCGCCGGGCACGTCAGCAAACGGCGATATTGTAGCCTCCCCCGGTTGCCCTTGTCTTGACGCCGGTCGCTTGCCGGGGGCGGCTAGAGCTGCTTGATCTCGATGCCCAGGGGCTCGCGCGAGGCACCGGCCTCCTCCAGCCGCCGCAGGTAGTCGGCCCAGTTGGCCTCCCGGTCGCGGATCAGCGCATGCAGGTAGTCCCAGCTGTACAGGCCGCTGTCGTGGCCGTCGTCGAAGTGCAGCTTGAGCGCGTAGCGACCGGCCTGGGTGATGTTCTTGAGGCCGACGTGCTTCTTGCCCACCTGCAGGGTGGCGGTGTCGCCGCCGTGGCCGCGCACCTCGGCCGAGGGCGAGAAGACCCGCAGGTACTCCACCGACAGCCGGTGGCTCTCGCCGCCCTCGTAGGTGAGCTCGAGCTGGCGGTCCTTCTTGTGGTAATGCACGCGGGTCGGGATGGGGGCGGTCATGGTATGCCTCCGCTTATGGCGTGGTGGAGGCGCGGCTATCCCGGCGACAGGCCGTCGCGAAGGCGCGGTGACCCCCTCCCTGGGCGCTACCGATGCCATCCATGGCATCGGACCTCCGCGTCGACCTGTCCCCGGCGCCGCGCAGTCCGCGCCCTAGGGCTTGCAGCTTATAGCTTAAGGCTTATAGCTGGGATTAGAGAATATACCGCGACAGATCCTCGTCCATCGCCAGCTCGGCGAGCTGGGAGTCGACGTAGGCGGCGTCGATCGCCAGCGGCGTGCCCACATCGGCGCCCTTGAACGAGGCCTCCTCGAGCAGGCGCTCCATCACCGTATGCAGGCGGCGGGCGCCGATGTTCTCGGTGCCCTCGTTGACCTTCCAGGCGATCTCGGCGATGCGCTCGATGCCATCCTCGGTGAACGAGATGTCGAGCCCCTCGGTGGCCAGCAGGGCCTGGTACTGCTTGGTGAGCGACGCCGAGGGCTCGGTGAGGATGCGCTTGAAGTCGTCGGGGGTCAGCGCATTGAGCTCGACCCGGATCGGCAACCGTCCCTGCAGCTCGGGGATCAGGTCCGAGGGCCGCGACAGGTGGAAGGCGCCGGAGGCGATGAAGAGGATATGGTCGGTCTTGACCATGCCGTACTTGGTCGAGACCGTGGAACCCTCGATCAGCGGCAGCAGGTCACGCTGTACGCCTTCCCGGGAGATCTCGCCGCCGCTGGACTGGCCGCTGCCCTTGGCCACCTTGTCGATCTCGTCGAGGAAGACGATGCCGTTCTGCTCCACCGCCTCGATGGCGCGGTGCTTGATCTCCTCCTCGTTGACCAGCTTGGCGGCCTCCTCGTCGCGCAGCAGGGCGAAGGCGTCCTTCACCGCCACGCGGCGGGTCTCGGTCTTCTGCTTGCCCATGCCGGCGAACAGGCTCTGCAGCTGGCTGGTCATCTCCTCCATGCCCGGCGGGGTCATGATGTCGATGCCCGGCCCCTGGGGGGTGATCTCGATGTCGATCTCCTTGTCGTCGAGCTGTCCCTCGCGCAGCTTCTTGCGGAAGAGCTGGCGGGTCGAGCTGTCGGCACGGGGGGCATCCTCCTGGCCGCGGGGTGGCGGCAGCAGGGCATCGAGGATGCGATCCTCGGCGGCGTCCTCGGCGCGGTGGCCCACCTCTTCCTTGGCCTGTTCGCGCACCAGCTTGATGGCGGCCTCGGTCAGGTCGCGCACGATCGACTCCACGTCGCGGCCCACGTAGCCCACCTCGGTGAACTTGGTCGCCTCGACCTTGATGAAGGGCGCGCGGGCGAGCTTGGCCAGGCGACGGGCGATCTCGGTCTTGCCGACCCCGGTGGGGCCGATCATCAGGATGTTCTTGGGGGTCACTTCCTGGCGCAGGTCGCCGTCGAGCTGCATGCGCCGCCAGCGGTTGCGCAGGGCGATGGCCACGGCGCGCTTGGCGTCCTGCTGGCCGATGATGTATTGATCCAGGGCGTGGACGATCTCGCGGGGTGTCATCTGGGTCATGGTGGCGGCCTTCAGAGCTCTTCGAGGGTGACGTGGTGGTTGGTGAACACGCAGATGTCGCCGGCGATCTCCAGCGACTTCTCGGTGATCTCGCGGGCCGAGAGGTCGGTGTTCTCGAGCAGGGCGCGGGCCGCGGCCAGGGCGAAGTTGCCGCCGGAGCCGATGGCGATGATCCCGCGCTCGGGCTCCACCACGTCGCCGTTGCCGGTGATGATCAGCGAGGCATCCTTGTTGGCGACCGCCAGCAGCGCTTCCAGGCGGCGCAGGGCGCGGTCGGTGCGCCAGTCCTTGGCCAGCTCCACGGCGGCCTTGACCAGGTTGCCCTGGTGTTTCTCCAGCTGTGCCTCGAAGCGCTCGAAGAGGGTGAAGGCATCGGCGGTGCCGCCGGCGAAGCCCGCCAGTACCTCGCCACGGTAGAGGCGGCGCACCTTGCTGGCATTGCCCTTCATCACGGTATTGCCCAGGGACACCTGGCCGTCGCCGGCCAGTGCGACCTGGTCGCCGCGGCGCACGGAAACGATCGTGGTCATGGAGGGAACTCCTTGGGGGAGCGGTTGGCTCCCGATGACTTTCGGCGCCGCGGGGTGGCCCGGGCGCCGTGGCTGAGCTTTCAGGGGAAGTGCGGGCAGCCGGCCCGGAATTCAACCGCCGGGTGCCGGCGGGCGGGTCGGCAGATCAGTTCTGCAGCCGGATCAACAGCGGCTCGATGCCCTGGGTGGTCATCAGGTCCTGGGCCCGGTTGAGTTCGCGGCTGTCATCGAAGGGGCCGACCTGCACCCGGTGCCAGGTCTCGCCGCCCGAGGCCTGTACCTGGCTGACCTGGGCCACCAGGCTGAGGTTGCGCAGGCGCTGCTGGAGCTGTTGGGCATCGCCGGATTCACGGAAGGAGGCGGCCTGCAGCATGTAGCGGTGACCGGCGGCCGGATTCGGCGCGGGCTCCGCCGGGGTGGTGTCCCGGGGGCGCAGGTTGGCGGCGATCACCTGGGCGATGGGGTCGTCATCGGGGGTACCCGCCGCCTCGGTCTCGGCCACCTCGGGGGGGGGAGCCGGCGGCCGAGCGGTGGAGGCGGGCATCTCGCCCCGCGGCGCCACCACCTCGGTCTCGGGCAGCAGGGTGTAGAACTCGAAGGTCGGCATGCGCGGCTCCTCCGGCGCGGGACGGGATGGCGTACGCGGAGCGGCCTCGTCGCCGGCAGGGGGCGTGCGGGGCATCACGGTAGCCAGCGGCGAGTCGCCGCCCCCCTGCCAGGGGGCCGTGCCGTGCTGATGCTGGGCGAGCAGGAAGCCGGCGGCGAGGCCGACGAGGCCCCACAGCCAGCCCGGCAGGCCGCGGCTGGTCCGGGGAGTGGAGCGGCGCTTGCTGGAGGTGGCGCCGCGCTTCTTCGGGGCGGGACGACGGGCCATGGCTTACATCTCCTCGGGAGCACCGACGCCCATCAGGTCGAGGCCGTTGCGCAGCACCTGGCGAGTGGCCAGGCCCAGCGCCAGGCGGGCGTTGCGCTGGGCGTCGTCCTCGACCATCACCTTCACCGCGTTGTAGCAGGTGTGGAACTCGGCGGCGAGGTCGAGCAGGTACTGGGCGATCTGCTGGGGTTCGCGGGACGCGGCGGCGTGCTCGACCACTTCGGGGTAGCGGGCCAGGCGGTTCATGACGGCCTTCTCCTGGTCCTCCTCGAGCAGCGCGAGGCTCTCCATGGCCAGGCCATGGTCGAAGGGCTGGCCCTCCGCCTCGGCCTTGCGCAGCATGCTGCAGACCCGGGCGTGGGCGTACTGCACATAGTAGACCGGGTTGTCGTTGGACTGGGAGCGGGCCAGGTCGATGTCGAAGGTCAGTTGGGAGTCGGCACGGCGGGCGGCCAGGAAGAAGCGCGTGGCATCGCGGCCGACCTCGTCGATCAGGTCGCGCACCGTGACATAGCTGCCGGCCCGCTTGGAGAGTTTTACCTCGACCCCGGAGCGGGTCACCATCACCATCTGGTGCAGCACATAGTCGGGCCAGCCCCGGGGGATGCCGGCCTCCAGCGCCTGGAGGCCGGCGCGCACCCGGGTCACCGTGGAGTGGTGGTCGGCGCCCTGCTCGTTGATCACCGTGGTGAAGCCGCGCTGCCACTTGTCGAGGTGGTAGGCGACGTCGGGCAGGAAGTAGGTGTAGTGGCCGTCGGTCTTGCGCATCACCCGGTCCTTGTCGTCACCGAAGTCGGTGGTGCGCAGCCACAGGGCGCCGTCCTGTTCAAAGGTGTGGCCCTTGGCGATCAGCTGCTCGACGGTGGCCTCGACCTTGCCTTCCTCGTAGAGCGAGGACTCCAGGAAGTAGACATCGAACTCGACACCGAAGGCGCGCAGGTCGAGGTCCTGCTCGCGGCGCAGGTAGGCCACCGCGAAGTCGCGGATGGCGTCGAGGTCGTCCGGGTCGGCCTTGGCGGTGACGTGGCGGTCGTCGGCATGCACCGTCTCGCCCGCCAGGTAGGCGTTGGCCACGTCGATGATGTAGCCGCCGCGGTAGCCGTCGGCGGGCCAGCCCTCGTCGTCGGGGTCGATGCCCTTGACGCGGGCCTGCACCGAGAGCGCCAGGTTGCTGATCTGGGCGCCGGCGTCGTTGTAGTAGAACTCGCGGGTCACGTCATGGCCGGTGGCTTCCAGCAGCCGGCAGATGCAGTCGCCGATGGCCGCCCCGCGGCCGTGGCCGACGTGCAGCGGGCCGGTGGGGTTGGCGGAGACGAACTCCACCTGCACCTTCTCGCCCTGGCCGGTGAGGCTGCGGCCGTAGGTGTCACCCGCGTCGAGGACCCGGCGCACCACCTGGGCGGCGGCGTCGGTGGCGGCGAAGAAGTTGACGAAACCGGGGCCGGCGATCTCCACCCTGCTCACGGCGCGGCTCTCGGGCAGGGCGCCGACCAGCGCCTCGGCCAGCTCGCGGGGCGGCTTGCCGGCGGGCTTGGCCAGCATCAGCGCCAGGTTGGTGGCGTAGTCGCCGTGGGCCTTGTCGCGGGCGGGGTCGACCTTGATGGTCGGCGAGAGGTCGGCGGGCAGCACGCCCTGCCGCTTGAGGGTGTCGAGGGCGCCCTCGAGCAGGGTGATGATGGTGTCTTTCATGAAGCGTCGGATGTCCTGTGGCGCCGGCCGGTGCGAGGTAAAGGGCGATGACGAGGCGCTCGCGATGGCTCGGGCGTGGAAGTACGGTGCCCGTGGAGGGGCATGGTCGGCCATTATCGGCAATTGTGGCGTGGCTTTAAACCCTGTCGGGCTCGCTTCGGGCTTCGGGCTTCGGGCTTCGGGCTTCGGGCTTCGGGCTCGTGGCTCGTGGCTCGTGGCTAGGCAAGCGTCTGCGGGTCGATATCCAGCGACCAGCGCACCCGGCGGGCTTCCGGCGTGGCCTCGAGCCAGGCGACCAGGCCGGCGCCGGCCTCGTGCAGCATGCTGCGTCGCGAGCTGGCGAGCATCAGCTGCAGGTGGTAGCGGTTCTGGCGACGCTCCATGGGCGCGGGCACCGGGCCCAGGCAGTCCACCGCCAGGCCCCGCTCGCCGAGCCAGCTCCTCAGGGCGTCGGCGGCCTGGCCGCCGAGGGCGTTCACCGCCTCTTCCCGGGGGCTCTCGAGGCGCAGCAGGGCGAGGAAGCGGAAGGGCGGCAGGCCGGCGGCCCGCCGTTCCTCCAGCAACTGGTCGGCCAGGGCGGCGTAGCCCTGCTCGGCCAGCCGTCGCAGGTGCGGGTCGTCGCCGTGCAGGGTCTGCACCAGCACCCGGCCGGGGTGGGCGGCACGCCCGGCGCGCCCGGCCACCTGCACCAGCAGCTGGGCGCTCTGCTCCAGGGCGCGGAAGTCGCTGGCGTAGAGGCCGGCGTCGGCGTTGACCACCACCACCAGGGTGACATGGGGCAGGTGGTGTCCCTTGGCCAGCATCTGGGTGCCGACCAGCAGGCAGGGCTCGCCGCGGCGTACCTCGGTGAGCACACGCTCGAAGGCGTCGCGACGCCGGGTGCTGTCGCGGTCGATGCGGTATACCGGCACCTCGGGGAACAGCGCCGCCAGGGTCTCCTCGGTGCGTTCGGTGCCGCTGCCCAGGGGGCGCAGGTCGCCGCTGCCGCAACTGGGGCAGACGTCGGGCAGGGCGCGGCGTCGGTCGCAGTGGTGGCAGGCGAGGAGTGGCGGCTGGCGGTGCAGGGTCATGCGGGCATCGCAGTGATCGCACTCGGCGAGCCAGCCGCAGGCATGACAGGCCAGGGTGGGGGCGAAGCCGCGGCGGTTGATGAACACCAGCACCTGGTGGCCGGCGGTGAGCGTCTCGCGGATGGCCTCGATCACCGGCGGGATGAGCCCGCCCTGGCGACGGCGACCGCGCAGGTCGACCAGTTCGAGGCGAGCCGGGGCGTGGCGGCTGGCACGGCGAGTCAGCCGCAGGTGGCGCCAGTCGCCGCTGTGGGCCCTGGCCAGGCTCTCCAGCGATGGGGTGGCACTGCCCAGCACCACGGGGATGCCGTGGTGGTGAGCGCGGGCCACGGCGAGGTCGCGGGCGTGGTAGCGCAGGCCGTCCTGCTGCTTGAAGGAGCCGTCGTGTTCCTCGTCGACGATGATCGCCCCGGGTCGGGCCAGCGGGGTGAAGATCGCCGAACGGGTGCCGATGACGATGGGCGCGCGGCCGCTGGCGGCGGCCTCCCAGGCATCGAGGCGCTCGTTGTCGGTGAGCCCCGAGTGCAGCGCCACCACCGGCACCCGGAAGCGGCTCCGGAAGCGGGCCAGGGTCTGGGGGGTGAGGCCGATCTCGGGCACCAGGACCAGGGCCTGGCGGCCACGGCCCACCACCGCCTCGATCAGCTGCAGGTAGACCTCGGTCTTGCCGCTGCCCGTGACCCCCTCGAGCAGGCAGGGGTGGTAGGCGTCGAGGCGCTCGTGGAGCGCCGCGAGGGCCGTGGCCTGCTCGCTGTTGAGCGGCAGGGGGGGCTCGGCGAGCAGTGGCTCCCCGGCCTTCCAGGGCGCGGTGAGCGGTTCCTCCCGGCGGCCGATCAGGCCCTTGTCGGCCAGGGCGCGGAGCTGCTCGCGGGTGAACGACTGGGCGAGGATCGCCTGGGTGCCGAGGCCGTGGGGGTGCTGGCGCAGCATCGCCAGCAGCTCGGCCTGGCGGGGTGCGCGGGCGAGCCCCGGCGGATCGGTTTCCAGGCCGGCGGGGGTGGGCTGCCAGCGCTCGCGGGTGCGGGCCTCCAAGGGGCGACCCTGGCGCAGCAGTACCGGCATGGCCTGGTGCAGGGTGTCGCCCAGGGCGTGCTGATAATACCGGGCGGTGAAGCGGCACAGCCACAGCCAGTCGGCGGGCAGCGGCGTTCCGTCCAGGCAAGTGTCCACCGGCTTGAGATCGGCCAGCGGTAGCTCGCTGCCATCGCGGCACTCGACCACCACGCCCACCAGTTGGCGGCGGCCGAAGGGCACCCGCACGCGCAGCCCGGGCTGCCAGCCGCCGGGCGGCGCCTCCCGGCAGGGGCGATAGTCGAACAGGCGGCGCAGTGGCGAGGGGATGGCGATGCCCAGCACGCGGGGCGTGTTCGGGCGGGGGGGATTGGACAATTGGCCTCCGGCGTCGGCTCTGCTAGAATGCCCCGCCTCCACGAACACCTCGGGTGCACGTGGCGGCAAAACCGGTTTGTACGTCGACAGAAACCCGTATGCGGTGCCTGGCAGCGGATCAGGTGGCGGCATACAGCTCCATGAGGCTCAAGATGAAACAAGGTATCCACCCGGATTACAAGACGGTCACCGCGACCTGTTCCTGCGGCGCCACCTTCGAGGTCGGCTCCACCGTGGGTCAAGACCTGTCCCTGGACGTCTGCTCGCAGTGCCACCCCTTCTACACCGGCAAGCAGAAGCAGGCGACTACCGGCGGTCGCGTCGAGCGTTTCAACAAGCGTTTCGGTGCCGCCATCAAGCGGGGCTGATCACGGCCCCGTCACGGTTTCGCCCCGTCGAGGCCGACCGTCGAAACGACCCGCCCCTCGAGGCGGGTCTTTTCTTGCCTGCCGCTTCGTGAGCGCGCCGATAAGCCATGCTTCATGGTTGGTCGCGTCAGATGTAAAGTTGCAACAAATGCCTGGAAATGGCGTCAAACGAGCGTACAAAAGGTGGGAAAGTCACTCTGTTGAGGTGTGGAAGATTTTTCTATATTCTGGCTGCCCTCCATAATCATCTGACCGGATCGAGAGCATGACAGACGCAAGAAAGGCGGCGCTGGACTACCACGCGAAACCCATTCCCGGAAAGCTGTCGGTGGAACTGACCAAGCCCACCGCCACGGCGCGGGATCTGTCCCTGGCCTACAGCCCGGGCGTGGCCGAGCCTGTCCGCGAGATTGCGCGCGATCCGGAGAATGCCTACCTCTATACCGGCAAGGGCAACCTGGTGGCGGTGATATCCGATGGCAGCGCCATCCTCGGCCTGGGCAATCTCGGGCCGCTGGCGAGCAAGCCGGTGATGGAGGGCAAGGGCGTGCTGTTCAAGCGCTTTGCCGGTATCAACTCGGTGGACATCGAGGTCAACGCCGAGAGCCCCCAGGCGTTCATCGACACCGTGGCGCGTATCGCCGATACCTGGGGCGGCATCAACCTCGAGGACATCAAGGCGCCGGAGTGCTTCGAGATCGAGCAGGCGCTGATCGAGCAGTGCAACATTCCGGTCTTCCATGACGACCAGCACGGCACCGCCATCGTCACCGCGGCGGGCATGCTCAATGCCCTGGAGATCGCCGGCAAGTCGCTGGACAGCGCGCGCATCGTCTGCCTGGGCGCCGGTGCCGCGGCGATCGCCTGCATGAAGTTGTTGGTCTCCTGCGGGGCGCACCCCGAGAACATCGTGATGCTCGACCGCAAGGGCGTGATCCACACCGGGCGCGAGGATCTCAACCAGTACAAGGCGATGTTCGCCGTCGACACCGACAAGCGCACCCTGGGTGACGCCATCGACGGCGCCGACGTGTTCGTCGGCCTGTCCGGTCCGGGGCTGATGACCGCCGACCATATCCGCAAGATGGCCCCGACCCCGGTGGTCTTCGCCTGTACCAACCCGGACCCCGAGATCGATCCCGAGCTGGCCCGCGAGACGCGCCCCGACGTGATCATGGCCACCGGTCGCTCCGACTACCCCAACCAGGTCAACAACGTGCTGGGCTTCCCGTTCATCTTCCGCGGTGCCCTGGACGTCCGGGCGACCCGCATCAACGAGGAGATGAAGGTGGCGGCCGTGCATGCGCTCAAGGACCTGGCCCGCGAGCCGGTGCCCCAGGCGGTGCTGGAGGCCTACGAGCAGGAGAGCATGAGCTTCGGGCCCGAGTACATCATTCCGACCCCCGTGGACGTGCGCCTGCTCGAGCGTATCTCCTCGGCGGTGGCTCAGGCGGCGGTGGATTCCGGGGTGGCGCGCAAGCCCTATCCCTCCCACTACCCGCTGGCCACCGTGGATGATGTCTATGGTGGCTGACCGCCGCCAGACCCGCGACACGACGACGCCGGCCCGAGGGCCGGCGTCGTCGTCTGTGGCTGCCGAGCCCGCGGGAGCTACCAGCTATAGAGCAGCGAGGCGCTGGTGGTGTGGTCGGTGCGGGCCATGGCGGCCTCGGGGGGCTGGGAGTTGCGCTTGACCTCGTGGGAGAGCTTCAGTGCCAGACGCGAGTTGAGACGGGCGGTGAGCGATGACAACGAACGAGAGGTGGTGTTGTCGTCGGTGGCCTCCACCGAGAGCTCCTGTGTCAGGGACGAGGTATCGGTGAGCTCGTACTCGTAGGCCATGGCGCCATAGGCCACCGCCAGCGTCTCGTTCGGCTCGTCCTGGATGCGGTCGTGGCGGAAGCCCGGACCGGCCTCCAGCGAGAGTCGCTGGCGCTCGCTCTCGATCAGGTCGCGACCATAGCCGGCGATGGTGGTGAACTGCTGGTCGTAGCCGCTGAAGCGGTCCTTTTCCCAACGGGCGAAGCCGAACAGGTAGTGAGGGCCCTCGAGCTCGTAGCGCTCGCGTCCGGCGAGCAGGTACTGCTCGGCATCGGTGTCGCCGTCGCGGGCGACGTTGCGCGCCTCACCGCGCAGGGTGTGGGTCCACTTGCCGTTGAGCCAGGTCAGGCGGCCCTTGCCGATCAGGGTCTGGCTGTCGGTGTTGCCGGAAAGCCGGGTATAGCCCAGCTCGGCCTCGCCGCTGAAGGTCTTGGCATCCTCGGCAGGGGCCGGTGGGGCATAGAAGGGGCTGGCCTGCACGCTGCCGGTGGCCGCCAGCAGGCCGCACAGGGCCCACCAGGTGGGCCTGGAGCGGCTCGTCGCGAAATGCGGCATGTCGGTCTCCATGGGTTGCCGATTGTCGGGGCCGCCGCCGAAGGCGGCACTCGCGGTTGGCAGATGAAACGGGCGGCCTCCCTGCCGCCTGGAGCCTGTCTTCAGAAGATGGCCTCATAGGCCCCGGTGCCCTGCGATCCGCTGCGCTGTTCCACCTCGCGGTCGACGCGCCGCGACTGATAGTCGGGCAAATGGTCGGGGTGGAAGATCTCGCTGATGCCACCCGTCTCACCATCGAGCAGGCGTCGGCCGGTCTGCGGGTCGACGCGGGCGGTCACGAGGTCGGAGGGCGGCGTGGGCATCGCCTCGGAGCGGCCCTCGAGGGCATCGCGCATGAAGTCGATCCAGATCGGCAGGGCGGCATTGCCGCCGTACTCGGCGATGGTCTCGTTGTCGTCCTTGCCCACCCAGACGGTGGCCACCAGGTCGCTGTTGTAGCCGGCGAACCAGGCGTCACGGTAGCCGTTGGTGGTGCCGGTCTTGCCGACGAGATCGTTGCGCTCCAGCTCCATGGCGGCACGGCCGGTGCCGCTCTCGATCACGTCGCGCAGCATGTCGCGCAGGATGTAGACGGCGGTGGGGTCGGCCACGCGCGGCGCCACCGGGTGGCGGCGACCGTCGACCTCGACCTCGCGCTGGCCGTCGCGGCACTCGCGGCAGGCGATCGTCGGCAGCGCCTCGTCGAGTACATTGCTGTCGTCGCCACGGGTGATGCGCTCGATGAACCAAGGGGAGACCTGGAAGCCGCCGTTGGCCAGCACCGCGTAGGCATTGGTCATCTCCAGCGGCGTCAGGTCGGCGCTGCCCAGTGCCAGCGACAGCCCATTGGGCAGGCGGCCCTCGGCGAAGCCGAAGCCCTTGAGAAAGTCGAGGGTGGCATCCATCCCGACCTGCTGCAGCACGCGGATGGTGACCAGGTTGCGCGAGCGCGCCAGGGCTACCCGCAGTCGGGTGGGGCCGAGGAAGTCACGACTGGAATTGACCGGGCGCCACAGCTCGTTGCTGCCGTCCTCCATCACCACCGGGGCGTCGTTGACCACGCTGGCGGCGGTCATCAGGCCGCTGTCGAGGGCGGCCAGGTAGACGAAGGGCTTGAAGATCGAGCCGGATTGGCGCTGGGCCTGCACCGCGCGGTTGAACTTGCTGGCGCTATAGCTGAAGCCGCCCTGCAGCGCCAGGATGGCGCCGGTGTCGGGTTCCATCACCACCAGCGAGCCCTCGGCATCGGGGCGCTGGGAGAGGCGATGGCTGCCGTCTTCCCGGGCGAGGATGCGCACCAGGTCGCCGGGCTCGGCGATCTCGGCGGCGGAGCCCGGCTCGGGACCGCGGCTCCTGGGGCTGAGATAGGGGCGGGCCCAGCTCAGGCTCTCCCAGTCGAGGGTGTGCAGTTCGCCGCCGCGTGCCATGACCTGCATCTCGCGGCCCTCGCTCGTCACCACGATGGCCGCCTGCAGCGGGCCGAAACCGGGGGTACGCTCGAGCACCTGCAGCCAGTTGCTGACATCGCCGTCGATGCCCTCGACCTCGGTCTGGCTGCGTTCGGCGGCACGGCGAGCGGTCTGCATCACCTCGGGCGACTCGGACAGTTCCTCCTCGAGTCCCTGGCGCTCGGTACGGTCCTGGGCCTCCACCAGGCTCGGTGGGATATCGCGCTCCTCGGGACCGCGCCAGCCGTGGCGGGTATCGTAGGCGATCAGGCCATCGGCCAGGGCGCGGCGGGCGTGGGGCTGGAGCTCGCTGTCGAGGGTGGTGTGAATGCGATAGCCGCCGGTGTAGGCCTCCTCGCCGAAGCGCTCGATGGCGAACTGACGGGCCATTTCGGCGACGTACTCGGCATCGACCTCGGGCCGGGTGATGTGGCGGCGGGCGGTGATCGGTGCCTGCACCGCCTCGTCGTAGGCCGACTGGTCAATATGGCCCAGCTCGCGCATGCGGAACAGGATCCAGTTGCGGCGGATCAGCGAGCGCTCGGGGTTGGCGAGCGGGTTGAAGGAGGAGGGCGCCTTGGGCAGGCCGGCGATCATCGCCTTCTCGGCCAGGGTCAGCTCACCGAGCGGGCGGTTGTAGTAGGTCTCGGATGCCGCGGCGATGCCGTAGGCGCGATGACCGAGGAAGATCTTGTTGACATAGAGCTCGAGGATCTCCTCCTTGGAGAGGATCTGCTCCATCTGCAGGGCCAGCAGGATCTCGCGAATCTTGCGGGTGAAGGTGCGGTCAAGGGTCAGCAGGTAGTTGCGGGCCACCTGCATGGTAATGGTGGAGCCGCCGGACTGGATGTCGCCGCCGCTGGAGACCAGTTCGAGAGCGGCCCGCGCCAGGCCACGGGGGTCGACGCCGCGGTGCTCGAAGAACCCCGAGTCCTCGGCGGCCAGCAGGGCCCGGATCATCTCCGGCGGAATCTCGCCGAACTCCACGGGCATGCGCCGCTCATCGCCGAACTCGCCGATCAGCTTGCCGTCACGGGTGAAGATGCGCAGTGGCGTATGCAGCTCGAAATCCTGCAGCTGTCGGACATCGGGCAGTCCCGGGGCAAAATAGAGGGCGGCACCCACCACGCCCAGGACCGTGGCAGCGGTGAGCGATACCAGCAACCACGCGGCCGAAAGGATCAGGGTTCTGAGAAACTTCATGAAATCGCGGTATCCGTGATGAGTACAGGAGTGGTCTGGCGGCGATATAGGGAATTTTCCTTTGCGCCGCCATTATAAGAAGCCGGGCGGGTTGCCACCAGCGTTGACGTTTCGCGACAGGGTTTGCAGTGTGAGGGTTGGCAATATCATGTAACCTCTTATTACAGGACGGAGTATGATTTCCGTAGCCCATTCTTCTCACGCCGAGGGATGGAACACCATAATGAGCGGCAAGCCGCATGGATCAGGCAGGGGCATGACCTAGATGCGACTCAGAGCATCCGGCAAGGGACTGATCGGTGTCGATATCACGTCGGCTACCGTCAAGCTACTCGAACTCAAGCGAACTGGTGCCCACTATCAGGTCGACAGCTACGCCGTCCGCCCCCTGCGCGAGGGGGCGGTGGTCGAGCGACGGATCCGTGACATGGGCGAAGTGGTCGACGCCCTCGCGCGCGCGGTCCAGCAAGCCCGACCGTCCTCTCGCCGGGCCGCGGTGGCGGTGCCGGCCAGCGCGGCGATCACCAAGACCCTGACCCTGCCCGCCTCCCTCAACGACGATGAGATCGAGGCGCGCATCCAACTCGATTCAGACAAGCATATCCCCTTTCCGTTCAGCGAAGTTGCCTTCGATTTCCAGCGCCTGGGTCTCAATGCCCGCTACGGCGACCAGCAGGACGTCCTGCTGGTCGCTTGCCGCCAGCAGGACGTCAGCCAGCTGACCGACGCCCTGCTGCAGGCCGGCCTGACCCCCGAGGCGGTGGATGTGGAGAGCTTCGCCATGGAGCGGGCCTACACCGAGCTGCGCCACCAGCTGCCGGCCACCACCGGCGAGGAGGATTGCGTGGCCCTGGTGGACATCGGTGCCACCATGAATGCCTTCCACGTGCTGCGCGAAGGGCGCATCGTCTATACCCGCGACACCGTCTTCGGCGGTCGCCAGCTCACCGAAGAGATCCGCAGCCGCTACGGGTTGAGCCTGGAGGAGGCGGGGTTGGCCAAGAAGCGCGGAGGCCTGCCCGAGGATTACCAGCGCGGCGTGCTCGACCCCTTCCTCGACACCCTAGTGCAGCAGGTCGGTCGCTCGCTGCAGCTCTACTACACCGCCGGGCGCAAGCACGAGGTACGGCGCATGGTGCTGGCCGGCGGTTCCTGCGTGATTCCCGGCCTGGCCGAGCGCCTGGGCCAGGAGAGCGGCATGGAGGTGGTGATCGCCAACCCCCTCCAGCGCATGAAGGTCAATACCCGCATCGACGTGCAGACCCTGGCCGGTGACGCCCCGGCTATGCTCACGGCCTGCGGCCTGGCGATGAGGTCCTGCTCATGACCATCGAGATCAATCTGCTGCCCTGGCGGGAGGAGGTGCGCGCCCGGCGCAGCAGGCGTTTCTTCCTGGCGCTGGGGGTGATGGCGGTGCTGGGGCTCGGTGGCGGCTACGGCATGACCTGGCACTACGAGCAGCAGTTCGATGCCCAGCAGCAGCGCAATGCCCACATCCAGGCCCAGAGCCGGCAGCTCGACACCGGGATCCGCGAGATCAGCGAGCTGGAGGCGATCCGCGAGCGCATGCTCGAACAGGTCCAGATCTTCACCGGCCTGCAGATGGGGCGCACCCAGACCGTCCATGTGTTCAGCGATCTCGCCACCAGCCTGGTCGACGGGGTGCACTACACCCAACTCTCGCGTCAGCAGGAGAGCCTGCGCCTGGTTGGCCTGGCCGCGAGCAATCGGCAGGTCTCCGACCAGTTGCGCGCCCTGGCCGCCGCCGACACCTTCGCGGTGCCGGTGCTCTCCGAGGTCGAGGCCGAGGGCGGCGGTGAGCGTCGCCGTTTCAGCCTGAGCATGAGCCAGCGCATGGCGGACGGGGTTCCGGCCGAGAACGCACGGGAGGTGCCATGAGCCTCAGGGGGGAGCTGCGTCGGTTGCGCGAGCTGGACTGGCGCGAACTGGACATCAAGGAAGCCGGCAGCTGGCCCTGGTCGCTGCAGGTGATCTGTTGCCTGCTGGTCCTGGGGCTGACCTTCGCCGGCATGCACTGGTACCTGGCGGCGCCCAAGGCCGAGGCGCTGGACAGGGTGCGGGCCGAGGAGCGCCAGCTGCTGCGGGACTACCAGAGCAAGGCCTCCCAGGCCGCCAACCTGCCCGTGATGCGTGAACAGATGGCCGACCTCGAGGCACGCATGGCGACGCTGCGTGAGATGTTGCCCAGCGGTGCCGAGATACCGTCGCTGATCGACAGCATCAGCGAAACGGCCATCGACAACCAGTTGATCATCGACTTCATCCGCCTGCGCAGTCCGGTGCCGCAGGAGTATTACATCGAGCAGCCCTTCGATATCCAGGTCCAGGGCGACTATCACCGGATAGCGTCCTTCCTCGCCGGGGTCGCCGGGTTGCCGCGCATCGTCACCCAGCACGACTTCACCCTGGCGCCCGCCGAGGGGGGCAGCGGCCAGCGGCTGCGCTTGTCGATGCTCGCCCGGACCTACAGCTATCGGCCGAGCGAGGAGGAGGCGCCATGATCGCAGCGCTCAGGATGTTCGGCCCCGCCGTCGGGCTGCTGGTGCTGCTGGCCGGCTGTGCGGACCCCGAGCTGGGGACCCTCGACCGCGATCTCGCGGCGATCCGCAACGACCCTGGCCAGGTGCCGCGGGTGGAGCTGCCCGAGATTCCCGAGTACGAGGCGGTGCCCTATGGCGAGGCCGACCGGCGCAGCCCCTTCGTCGCCCGGCTGCCGGAGGCGGAGCAGCCTCCCCAGGGCTCCGAGGACCTGGCGCCTGACCTGGCCCGGCCCCGGGAGCCACTGGAGGCCTTCGGGCTCGGCGAGCTCGACCTGGTGGGCACCCTGCAGGTGGGCGGGCAGCCCTCCGCCCTGGTGCGCTCACCCGATGGCCAGGTGCATCGCCTGCGGGTCGGCAACCACCTGGGGAGCGATTTCGGGCGCATCGTCAGCATCACGGACACCTCGGTCCAGCTGGTCGAAGTGGTGCCGACGGGGCGAGGCGGCTGGCTCGAGCGCAGCACGCAACTGTCGCTGGATGACTGACAGGGCTTGAAGAACCGACAACAGGGGTGTCGTCGCGCCGCGCAGGGGGCGGGCGACACTGCAGCGGGGGAAGGGAACGATGACACAGATGATGCGCGGACTCGCGACACTGGTGCTGCTGGTGGCCTCCTCGGCGGCCCTGGCGGCCTCCACCCTGGACGAGCTGGATTTTCGCCAGGGCAGTGGCGGCGAGCTGGAGGTGGACCTGGGGTTCGGCGGCCCGGTGCCCGAGGTGCGTGGCTACCGGCTCGACGACCCCGCCCGGCTGACCATCGACCTGATGGACACCTCGAGCCGGCTCGACCAGCGCCGCTTCGACCTCGGCATCGGTGGGGTCGAGCGGGTCACCGCCCTGGAAGCCGGCTCCCGGACCCGGCTGGTCTTCGACCTGTCGGGGCCGCTGCCCTACAACACCACACAGCAGGGCGATCGGCTGCGGCTCTCGATCGGCGGCGGGGTCGCCAGCCAGGTTGCCGAGGCCTCGCCGGCGGCGACGCCGGGCAGGGCGCCGTCTCCGGCCCCGGCCAGTGCCGGTGATCCCGCTGTCGAGAACATCGACTTTCGCCGTGGTGACGGTGGGGCCGGACGGCTGATCGTCACCTTCGACCGTGCCGGTGTCGATGCCCGGGTGCGGGAAACCGGCCGCAACCGCATCACCGCCGAGCTGCGCGGCGTCGCGCTGCCCGATTCGCTGAACCAGGTCTATGACGTCAGCGACTTCGGCACCCCGCTGCGGCGGGTCACGCCCCGGGCCGGTCGCGACGGCGTGACCCTGGACATCGAGGGCAGCGGCGAGTTCGCCATGGTCGCCACCCAGAGCGGCCGCCAGCTGACCATCGAGGCGCAGCCGGTGACCCAGGCGGAGCGCGAGCAGCGCGTCCGCGATCAGTTTGCCTATACCGGCGAACGCATCACCCTGAACTTCCAGGACATCGAGGTGCGCTCGGTGCTGGCGATCATCGCCGACTTCACCGGACTCAACCTGGTGGCCAGCGACAGCGTCACCGGGCGTGTGACCCTCAATCTCCAGGAGGTGCCCTGGGACCAGGCGCTGGACCTGGTGCTCAAGAGCCACGGCCTGGCCAGTCGCCAGGAGGGCAACGTCATCGTGGTGGCGCCGGCGTCGGAGCTCGCCGATATCGAGCGCCAGCAGATCGAGGCGCGCAGCCAGATGGAGACCCTGGCACCGCTGACCTCGGAGTATGTCCAGGTGCGCTATGCCAAGGCGGACGACCTGGCGCGGTTGCTGCGCGGCGGCGAGGGGTTCGGCCTGCTCTCCGAGCGCGGTCGGGTGGCCGTCGACCAGCGCACCAACACCCTGCTGATCCAGGATACCGCCGAGCAGATCGACGAGATCCTGCGCACCCTCGACCGCCTCGATGTGGCGGTGCGTCAGGTGCAGATCGAGGCACGCATCGTCATCGCCCGTGACGGCGTCACCCAGGAACTGGGGGTCAACTGGGGGCTCTCGCGCGAAGGCAGTCGGTTCCGCATGGGGGGAGCGGCCAGCGGCGAGAATCCCCAGCAGATCTGGTTCGATCCGGTAGAGGATGAGCTCGTTCGCCGGGAGCGTGGTGGCCTGGCGGTGGATCTCGGCGGCGATGGCCGCGACCCGCTCACCTCCTTTGCCTTCGGCTACCTGTCCGGCGATATCCTGCTCGATCTCGAGCTGCGCGCGCTGGAGAGCGAGAACAAGAGCCAGACCATCTCCCAGCCGCGGGTGATCACCGCCAACCAGCGCACCGCGGTGATCAAGCAGGGGCAGGAGATTCCCTACCAGGAGGCGACCTCCAGCGGGGCGACCAATGTGCAGTTCAAGGAGGCGGTGCTGTCGCTGGAGGTGACGCCGCAGATCACCCCGGACAACCGCATCATCATGGACCTGGTGATCAACAACGACACCATCGCCGATCAGGTGTTCGGCGGGGTGCCGGCCATCGACACCAACCAGATCGAGACCCAGGTGCTGGTGGACAACGGCGAGACCGTCGTATTGGGTGGTATACTCACCACCGAGGAGTTGACCCGGCTGGCCAAGACGCCGTTCTTCGGCGACCTGCCGGTACTGGGGCGGCTTTTCCGATACAATGAGAGCAGTAACCAGAAAGTGGAGTTGTTGGTCTTCATCACTCCCAGAATCCTGGAGGACGGCCTGGCCATTCGCTGATGCTGGACTTACCCAACCTGATACTGATCGGCCCCATGGGGGCCGGCAAGAGCACCATCGGCCGCCTGCTGGCGGCCGAACTGTCACGCGAGTTCCTCGACAGCGACCACGAGATCCAGGCGCGCTGCGGCGCGGACATCCCCTGGATCTTCGACGTCGAGGGCGAGGCGGGGTTTCGCGATCGCGAAACCCAGATGATCGACGAACTGACCCGCCTCGAGGGCGTGGTCATCGCCACCGGTGGCGGGGCGGTGCTGCGCGAGGAGAATCGCCGCGCCCTGCGTGAGCGTGGCACCGTGATCTACCTGTTCACCACCGTGGAGCAGCAGCTCAGGCGCACCGCCAAGGACCGCAACCGGCCGCTGCTGCAGCGTGGTGACCGTGAGGAGGTGCTGCGCGAGATGTTCGCCCTGCGCGACCCGCTCTACCGCGCCACCGCGGATGTCATCGTGCGTACCGATCGCCGCGGCCCGCGGGCCGTGGTCAACGAGATCGTGCGGCGCGTCACGCGCCTGGTCGATCCCCTGCAATGCAAGGCCTGATCCCATGAGCGACTCCCAGGACGCCCCGCACACCCTCCAGGTCGCGCTGGGCGAGCGTAGCTACCCCATCCATATCGGCCCCGGCCTGCTCGGTGATCCCCGCTGGCTGGCCCCCTACCTGGCCGGGCGCCAGGTGATGATCGTCACCAACGAGACCGTCGCGCCGCTCTATCTCGAGCGCTGCCGCGCCGGCCTGCCGGACGACCTCGAGGTGCGCGAGCTGGTACTGCCCGACGGCGAGGCGACCAAGACCCTGGCCAGCGTCGAGCGGATCTGGGATGCGCTGCTCGCGGCCGGCTTCAACCGCCGCTGCACCCTCATCGCCCTGGGCGGCGGAGTGATCGGCGACATGGCCGGCTTCGCCGCGGCCTGCTATCAGCGCGGCGTGGCCTTCGTCCAGGTGCCCACCACCCTGCTGGCCCAGGTGGACTCCTCGGTGGGCGGCAAGACCGGGGTGAATCATCCGCGCGGCAAGAACATGGTCGGCGCCTTCTGGCAGCCCCGTGCGGTGCTGATCGACACCGACACCCTGGCCACCCTGCCGCCACGGGAGCTCTCCGCGGGGCTCGCCGAGGTGATCAAGTACGGGCTGATTCGCGATGCCGACTTCCTCGCCTGGCTGGATGCGGAGATGGGGGCGCTGCGCGGCCTCGATGCCGCGGCCCTGACCCGGGCCATCGAGCGCAGCTGTGCCCTCAAGGCCGAGATCGTCGCCGAGGACGAGACCGAGCAGGGGGTGAGGGCGCTGCTCAACCTGGGGCACACCTTCGGTCACGCCATCGAGGCGCACCAGGGCTATGGCCACTGGTTGCACGGCGAGGCCGTGGGCACCGGCATGCTGATGGCCGCCGGGCTCTCGCAGCGCCTGGGTTGGCTCACGGAGAGCGAGGTGGAGAGGGTGCGCGCGATTCTCGAGGCCGCTGCCCTGCCGCTGGCCGCTCCCGCCGACATGGCGGTCGAGGATTTTCTCGACATCATGCGCCTGGACAAGAAGAACCTCGACAGCCGCCTGCGGCTGATCCTGCTGCGTGCCCCGGGGGATGCCTGCGTGCATGACGAGACGCCGCCCGAGACGCTTGCCGCGCTGCTCGCCGAGTTCCCGCGCCGCTGAATCCCCGAGCCGAGCCCCCGAGAGTGCTGTCGCCGACGCCCGCCCCGTGCGGGCGTCGGCGTTTGCATGGGGCCCACTGTCCTGTCGGCGGAATCGGCCTCTCCCCGGGATTCATCAATCCGCATGCGTTATGCCGTATCGGCATGGGGTCGATGCTGCATTTTAGACTAAAGTCTATGCCTGCGCGGAAGACGTTGAAAAATCGTTTTAGGGTTTTGCAAGTCGTTGACTTGTTGGGTTTTTTTGCGGCAGGAAGGGCGCAAGTGCTGGATTTGCCGTCGTTTTTCGAGGCGCGAGAGGGGCGGGATGATTGCGTGAAGGCGGCCGGGCTCGCTATGCTTGCTAGCCTTTTTGCCGCGCAGTCGATGCACTCGGTGGTGACACCAAAAAGAAGAAAAACCGGTAAATATACCATGTGTCGACTGTAAAAGAAACATCATTATCCGAGGCGCGCCCATGAATAGAGGTCTTCACCAGCCCGGCGAGTTCCGTGACAACTGCGGGTTCGGCCTGATCGCCCATATGGAAGGACAGGCCAGCCACGATCTGCTCAAGACCGCCATCGAGTCGCTGACCTGCATGACCCACCGCGGCGGCATCGCCGCCGACGGCAAGACCGGCGACGGCTGCGGCCTGCTGCTGAAGATGCCCGATGCCTTCATGCGGCAGGTCGCCGAGGAGGCGCTGGGCGTCACGCTGGGCGAGCGCTATGCGGTAGGCGCGGTCTTCCTGCCCGACGACGATGCCCGCGAGGCCCGTGGGCGCGAGACCCTGGAAGCCGAACTCGAGGCCCGCGGCCTGAAGGTGCTGGGCTGGCGCGAGGTGCCGGTGGATCCGAGCGTCTGCGGTCCCATGGCGCTGGACTGCCTGCCGCGCATCCGCCAACTGTTCGTCGCGCCGGGTGGCGAAGATGCCGGCAACTTCGACGTGGATCTCTACATGGCCCGGCGTCGCGCCGAGGAAAAGCTGCGCGACGACGAGGACTTCTATGTCTGCTCGCTGTCGCCGGAAGTGGTCTCCTACAAGGGCCTGGTGATGCCGGTCGACCTGCCGGCCTTCTACCGCGACCTGGGCGACGAGCGCCTGGAGACCGCCATCTGCGTCTTCCACCAGCGCTTCTCCACCAACACCGCCCCGCGCTGGCCGCTGGCCCAGCCGTTCCGCCTGCTGGCCCACAACGGCGAGATCAACACCATCGAGGCCAACCGCGGCTGGGCGAACTCCCGCAAGGAGAACTTCGTCAACGAGCGGCTGCCCGACATCGCCGAACTCGACGAGATCGTCAATACCACCGGGTCCGACTCCTCGAGCATGGACAACATGCTCGAGGTGCTGCTGACCGGCGGCATGGAGCTGCACCGTGCCGTGCGCATGATGGTGCCCCCGGCCTGGCAGAACGTCGAACTCATGGACGGCGACCTGCGCGCCTTCTACGAGTACAACTCCATGCACATGGAGCCCTGGGACGGCCCGGCCGGCGTGGTGATGACCGACGGCCGCCAGGCGGTGTGCATGCTCGATCGCAACGGCCTGCGTCCGGCCCGCTGGGTGATCACCCGCAACGGCTACATCACCCTGGCCTCCGAGATCGGGACCTACGGCTACCGGCCCGAGGATGTGGTCGCCAAGGGCCGCGTCGGCCCGGGCCAGATACTCGCCGTGGACACCGAGACCGGCGAGGTGCTGCACACCGCCGACATCGACGAGCGCCTCAAGTCGGCCTACCCCTACAAGCGCTGGCTGAAGCAGGAAGCCAACTACCTGGAGTCGGCGCTCACCGAGCTCGCCAGCTTCCAGAACATGGACCGCGACGAACTCGGCGTGCAGCAGAAGATGTTCCAGGTCAGCTTCGAGGAGCGCGACCAGCTGCTGCGTCCGCTGGCCGAGAGCGGCCAGGAGGCGGTCGGCTCCATGGGGGACGACACCCCCATGGCGGTGCTCTCCGGCAAGCAGCGCCTGCTTACCGACTATTTCCGCCAGAAGTTTGCCCAGGTCACCAACCCGGCCATCGACCCGTTGCGCGAAGCGATCGTGATGTCGCTGGAGACCTGCATCGGGCCCGAGCTCAACGTCTTCAAGGCGACCCCCGAGCACGCCCACCGCATCATCCTGACGACGCCGATCCTCTCGCCGCGCAAGTTCTCCGCGCTGGTCGACCAGGACGACCCGATCTTCGCCAGTCATGTCCTGTCGCTCGGCTATGACCCCGAGCAGACCGGCCTCAAGGGGGCGATCACCGAGCTCTGTCGCCAGGCCGAGGCCGCGGTACGCGACGGCAAGGTGGTCCTGGTGCTGTCGGATGCCAACCTCGCGCAGGGTCAGCTGCCGATCCACGCCGCCCTGGCCGTCGGCGCCGTGCATCACCATCTGGGTCGCCTGGCGCTGCGCCCGCGGGCCAACATCGTGGTCGAGACCGGTTATGCCCGCGATGCCCACCAGATGGCGGTACTGTTCGGGGTGGGCGCCACCGCGGTCTTCCCGTGGCTCGCCTACCAGGTGATGGCCGACATGCACCGCACCGGCGAACTGGTCGGCAACCCCGCCGACGCCCGCGAGAATTATCGCAAGGGGCTACAGAAGGGGCTGTTCAAGATTCTCTCCAAGATGGGCATCTCGACGCTCGCCTCCTACCGCGGTTCCCAGCTGTTCGAGGCGGTGGGCCTCGCCTCCGAGGTGATGGAGCTGTGCTTCACCGGCATGGCGTCGCGCATCGAGGGCACCGGCTTCAGCGAGCTGCAGCTGCAGCAGGAGTGGCTCGCCCGCGACGCCTGGAGCCCCCGCAAGGGCATCTCCCAGGGCGGCCTGGTCAAGTACGTGCACGGCCACGAGTACCACGCCTACAACCCGGACGTGATCAAGGCGCTGCAGGAGGCGGTGCAGGAAGGCGACTACGGCAAGTGGAAGAAATTCGCGGCGCTGGTCAACGAGCGGGCGCCGGCCACCATCCGTGACCTGCTCCGGCTCAAGCCCGCCGCCGAGCCGGTGCCGCTCGACGAGGTCGAGGCCATCGAGGACCTGATCCCGCGCTTCGACAGTGCCGGCATGTCGCTGGGCGCGCTGTCGCCGGAGGCCCACGAGGCCCTGGCCCAGGCCATGAACGAGGCCGGCGGCCGCTCGAACTCCGGCGAGGGCGGCGAGGACCCGGCCCGCTACGGCACCGTTCGCTCCTCCAAGATCAAGCAGATCGCCTCGGGGCGCTTCGGCGTCACCCCGGCCTACCTGGTCAACGCCGAGGTGCTGCAGATCAAGGTGGCCCAGGGCGCCAAGCCCGGCGAGGGCGGCCAGCTGCCCGGCGGCAAGGTCAATGACCTGATCGCCCGGCTGCGCTACTCGGTACCCGGCGTGACCCTGATCTCGCCGCCGCCGCACCACGACATCTACTCCATCGAGGACCTGGCGCAGCTGATCTTCGACCTCAAGCAGGTCAACCCCGACGCCCAGGTCTCGGTGAAGCTGGTCTCCGAGCCCGGCATCGGCACCATCGCCACCGGGGTGGCCAAGGCCTACGCCGACCTGATCACCGTCTCCGGCTACGACGGCGGCACCGCGGCGAGCCCGCTGACCTCGATCAAGCACGCCGGCTCGCCCTGGGAGCTGGGCCTGCCCGAGGTGCACCAGGCGCTGCGCATCAACGGCCTGCGCGACAAGATCCGCCTGCAGACCGACGGCGGCCTGAAGACCGGCCTCGACGTGGTCAAGGCGGCGATCCTCGGCGCCGAGAGCTTCGGCTTCGGCACCGCGCCGATGGTGGCGCTGGGCTGCAAGTACCTGCGCATCTGTCACCTCAACAACTGCGCCACCGGTGTGGCCACCCAGCACGACTTTCTGCGCGACGAGCACTTCCGCGGCACCGTCGACATGGTCAAGCACTACTTCCGCTTCATCGCCGAGGAGGTGCGCGAGCTGATGGCCATGCTGGGGGTGCGTCAGCTCACCGACCTGATCGGCCGCACCGACCTGCTCGAGGTGCTCGAGGGGATCACGCCGTCGCAGCGCAACCTCGACCTGACGCCGTTGCTGGCCAACGACTTCGTGCCCGAGGACGCCCCGCAGTTCTGCCAGGTCAGCCGCAACGTGCCCCACGATCCGGGCGCCAAGAACCGGGAGGTGCTCGAGGCGCTCAAGGACGCCATCGAGGCGAAGTCCGGCGGCGAGTTCGACTTCACCATCACCAACTGCGACCGCTCCGTGGCGGCGCTGACCTCCGGCGCCATCGCCAAGCGCTATGGCGAGGAGGGACTCGAGGGTGCACCGATCACCGTGCGCTTCAAGGGCGTGGCCGGCCAGAGCTTCGGCGTGTGGAACGCCCGCGGCCTGCACCTCTACCTGGAGGGCGATGCCAACGACTACGTCGGCAAGGGCATGAACGGCGGCAAGGTGGTGATCGTGCCGCCGGCGGGCAGCCAGTTCGAGAGCCACCGGACGGCGATCATCGGCAACACCTGCCTGTATGGCGCCACCGGCGGCAAGCTGTTCGCCGCGGGCACCGCCGGCGAGCGCTTCGGGGTGCGCAACTCCGGCGTCCATGCGGTGATCGAGGGCTCCGGCGACCACTGCTGCGAGTACATGACCGGCGGCATGATCTGCGTGCTTGGCGAGACCGGGGTCAACTTCGGTGCCGGCATGACCGGCGGCTTCGCCTACGTGCTCGACGAGGACCGCACCTTCGTCGACAAGTACAACCATGAACTGGTGGAGATCCACCGAGTGAACACCGAGGCCATGGAGGCCTACCGGCGTCACCTGCGGGAGGTCATCGAGGAGTTCGTCGCCGAGACCGGCTCGGCCCGGGGCAAGGCGATCCTCGAGGACTTCAGCGACTTCATTCGCCACTTCTGGCTGGTGAAGCCCAAGGCAGCGAGCCTCAACGGCCTGCTCGCCGAATCCCGTCGGCGTCCCGAGTAAGCCAGGCAGAGAGGAGCAGAGACCATGGCAAACCGTCTGAGCAACGATTTCCAGTTCATCGACGTGGGTCGCCAGGACCCGAAGAAGAAGGACGCGCGGACCCGCTCGCGGGAGTTCGCCGAGATCTACGAGCCCTACAAGCCCCAGGAGGCGGCCAGCCAGGCGCATCGCTGCCTGCACTGCGGCAACCCCTACTGCGAGTGGAAGTGCCCGGTCCACAACTACATTCCCAACTGGCTGCAGCTGGTCAGCGAGGGCAACATCCTCGAGGCCGCCGAGCTGTCGCACAAGACCAATACCCTACCCGAGGTGTGCGGTCGGGTCTGTCCCCAGGACCGCCTGTGCGAGGGGGACTGCACCCTCAACGACGGCTTCGGCGCGGTGACCATCGGCTCGGTGGAGAAGTACATCACCGATACCGCCTTCGCCATGGGCTGGCGCCCCGACATGTCCAAGGTGACCTGGACCGACAGGAAGGTGGCGGTGATCGGGGCCGGCCCGGCGGGGCTCGGCTGTGCCGACATCCTGGTGCGCAACGGCGTCAAGCCGGTGGTGTTCGACAAGTACCCGGAGATCGGGGGCCTGCTGACCTTCGGCATTCCCGAGTTCAAGCTCGAGAAGAACGTCATGGAGCGTCGCCGGGCGGTGTTCGAGGAGATGGGCGTGGAGTTCTGCCTCGGCGTCGAGATCGGCCGCGACATCGCCTTCGACACCCTGCTCGAGGAGTACGACGCGGTGTTCCTCGGCATGGGCACCTACAAGTACATGGAGGGTGGCTTTCCCGGCGAGGACCTGCCCGGTGTCCACAAGGCGCTGGATTACCTGATCGCCAACGTCAATCACTGCCTGGGCTTCGAGAAGGATCCGGCCGACTTCGTCTCGCTGGAAGGCAAGAAGGTGGTGGTGCTGGGCGGCGGCGATACCGCCATGGACTGCAACCGCACCTCGATCCGCCAGGGGGCGGCGAGCGTGACCTGCGCCTATCGTCGCGACGAGGAGAACATGCCGGGCTCGCGGCGCGAGGTGGCCAACGCCCGCGAGGAGGGCGTCGAGTTCCTGTTCAACCGCCAGCCTGTGGCGGTGGTGGGCGAAGGCAAGGTCGAGGGGGTCAAGGTGGTGCGCACCCGCCTGGGCGAGCCCGACGAGAACGGCCGCCAGCGCCCCGAGGTGGTGCCGGGCTCCGAGGAGATCGTCCCCGCCGATGCCGTGGTCATCGCCTTCGGCTTCCAGCCGAGCCCGGCGCCCTGGTTCGCGACCGTGGGCATCGAGCTCGACGAGCGCGGCCGGGTCAAGGCGCCGGAAGAGGGCGCCTATGCCTTCCAGACCACCAACGAGAAGATCTTCGCCGGTGGTGACATGGTGCGCGGCTCCGACCTGGTGGTCACCGCCATCTACGAGGGCCGTCAGGCCGGCGAGGGCATCCTCGACTATCTGGGCGTGTGACGATGCGGCCCCGCTGCCGAGTGGTGAGCGGCGCCGGGGACGGGTCGGAGCGGAGGTCCTTTTCCAGGGATGGAAAAGGTAGCGCCCAGGGAGGGGTTCACAGCGCCTCCGCGAAGACCTGTCGCCGGAACAGCCGCGGGTGGTGGCCTGGGCAAAATTGAGCCATTGGTCGTATTCTGCTAGTCTGTCGTCCCATCCTGGCGCGGCTTCCTGCCACGCCTCATGATCACGTATCGACAGGTTCTCCATGACACGATATATCTTCGTGACCGGCGGCGTTGTGTCCTCTCTCGGCAAGGGCATCGCGTCGGCCTCGCTGGCGGCGATTCTCGAGGCGCGCGGCCTCAAGGTCACCATGCTCAAGCTGGATCCGTACATCAACGTCGATCCCGGCACCATGAGTCCCTTCCAGCACGGCGAGGTGTTCGTCACCGAGGATGGCGCCGAGACCGACCTCGACCTCGGTCACTACGAGCGCTTCATCCGCACGAAGATGACCCAGGGCAACAACTTCACCACCGGGCGTGTCTACGAGCACGTGCTGCGCCGCGAACGCCGCGGCGACTACCTGGGCGGTACCGTGCAGGTGATCCCCCACATCACCGACGAGATCAAGCGCCGGGTCTATGCCGGCGGCGAGGGCTTCGACGTGGCGCTGGTCGAGATCGGCGGCACCGTGGGCGACATCGAGTCGCTGCCCTTCCTGGAGTCGATCCGCCAGATCCGTAGCGAGCTGGGCGCGAGCCGGGCGATCTTCATGCACCTGACGCTGGTGCCCTACATCAAGACGGCGGGCGAGACCAAGACCAAGCCGACCCAGCACAGCGTCAAGGAGCTGCGCTCGATCGGTATCCAGCCGGACATCCTGATCTGCCGCAGCGAGGTCGAGCTCGAGGAAGCCGAGCGCCGCAAGATCGCGCTGTTCACCAACGTGGAAGAGCGCGCGGTCATTCCGCTGCAGGATGCCGACACCATCTACCGCATCCCGCTGATGCTCCATGAGCACGGCCTCGACGAGATCGTCTGTGACAAGCTGCGCCTCACCGCCGATGAGGCCGATCTGAGCGAGTGGGTGCACGTCCTCGACGCCAAGCTCAACCCGCTGAAGTCGATCAACATCGCCATGGTCGGCAAGTACATGGAGCTGCTCGATGCCTACAAGTCGCTCAACGAGGCGCTGATCCACGCCGGCATCCAGACCCGGGTCAAGGTCAACGTCGACTACATCGACTCCGAGGACATCGAGCGCCACGGCACCGAGCGCCTGGCCGGCAAGGACGCCATCCTGGTCCCCGGCGGCTTCGGCGAGCGCGGGGTGGAGGGCAAGATCGCCACCGCCCGCTATGCCCGCGAGAGCGGCATTCCCTACCTCGGCATCTGCCTCGGCATGCAGGTGGCGGTGATCGAGTTCGCTCGCCACGTGGCCGGCTGGGAGGACGCCAACTCCACCGAGTTCACCCACGACACCCAGCATCCGGTGGTGGGCCTGATCACCGAGTGGATCAACGCCGAGGGCAAGATCGAGCTGCGCGACGCCGCCTCCGACCTGGGCGGCACCATGCGCCTGGGGGGCCAGGTCTGCCACCTCGCGGCCGGTACCCGGGCGCGTGAGGCCTATGGTGCCGACGAGATCGTCGAGCGTCACCGCCACCGCTTCGAGGTCAACAACCAGTTCGTCGAGGCGCTGGAGAAGGCGGGTCTGGTGGTCGCCGGCAGGAGCGTCGACAATTCCCTGGTGGAGATGGTCGAGCTGCCGGATCACCCCTGGTTCGTGGCCTGCCAGTTCCACCCGGAGTTCACCTCCACGCCCCGTGACGGCCATCCGCTGTTCACCGGCTTCGTCAACGCGGCGCTGGAGCACAAGGCGGCACGTACCCGCGCCCAGCCCTCGCACCAGGAGTGACGCCATGTCTGTCATGACCGAGTCCGCCCCCGAGCGTCATCTCCCGGAGCGTCATATCTCGGTTGCCGGCCTCACCGCCGGCAATTCATTGCCGCTGATGCTGTTCGGCGGCATGAACGTGCTCGAGTCCCGGGAGCTGGCCCTCGAGGTCGCCGAGGCCTATGTCGAGGTCACCGGGCGGCTCGGCATGCCCTATGTGTTCAAGGCCAGCTTCGACAAGGCCAACCGCAGCTCGATCCACTCCTTCCGCGGCCCCGGCCTCGAGAAGGGACTCGAGATCCTGGCCGAGGTGAAGGCGCGCTTCGCGGTGCCGATCATCACCGATGTCCACGAGCCCTGGCAGGCGGCCCCAGTGGCCGAGGTCGCCGACATCATTCAGCTGCCGGCCTTCCTGGCGCGCCAGACCGACCTGGTGGTGGCCATGGCGAAGACCGGGGCGGTGATCAACATCAAGAAACCGCAGTTCCTGGCGCCCCACGAGATGCGCCACATCATTCGCAAGTGCGAGGAGGCCGGCAACGACCGCCTGATCCTCTGCGAGCGGGGCTCGAGCTTCGGCTACAACAACCTGGTGGTCGACATGCTCGGCTTCGGCGACATGAAGCAGACCGGCTATCCGCTCTTCTTCGACGTGACGCACTCGCTGCAGCGCCCCGGTGGACGGGCCGACAGTGCCGACGGCCGCCGCGCCCAGGTCGCCGAGCTGGCCCGGGCCGGGGTCGCCGTGGGGCTGGCCGGGCTCTTCCTGGAGGCCCACCCGGACCCCGACAACGCCAAGTGCGACGGCCCCTGTGCGCTGCCGCTGGACAGGCTGGAGCCCTTCCTGACCCAGCTCAAGGCCATCGATGACCTGGTGAAGGGGTTCGCGCCGCTCGAGATCTCCTGATTCATCATCACGCTGACACGACAAAAGGAAAATACATATGACCAAGATCGTCGACATTCGCGCCCTCGAGGTGCTCGACTCCCGCGGTAACCCCACGGTGCAGGCCGAGGTGCGCCTGGAAAGTGGCGCGGTGGGCGTGGCCTGCGCGCCGAGCGGCGCCTCCACCGGCTCCCGCGAGGCGCTCGAGCTGCGCGACGGCGACAAGGCGCGCTATCTCGGCAAGGGCGTGCTCAAGGCCGTCGAGGCGGTCAAGGGTCCCATCCGCGAGCGTCTGCTGGGCATGGACGCCCGTGATCAGCACGGCCTCGACGACGCCATGCTCGAGCTCGACGGCACCGACAACAAGGCCACGCTTGGCGCCAACGCCATCCTCGCCGTCTCGCTGGCCGCCGCCAAGGCCGCGGCCAACGCCAAGGGCATGCCGCTCTACGCCCATATCGCCGAGCTCTACGGCCAGCCGGGCCAGTACAGCATGCCGCTGCCGATGATGAACATCCTCAATGGTGGCGAGCACGCCGACAACAACGTCGACATCCAGGAGTTCATGGTCCAGCCGGTCGGCGCGCCGAACTTCCGTGAAGGCCTGCGCATGGGCGCCGAGATCTTCCACGCCCTGAAGAAGGTGCTGTCGGCCAAGGGGCTGGCCACCTCGGTGGGCGACGAGGGCGGTTTCGCCCCGAACCTGGCCTCCAACGCCGAGGCCCTGGCGGTGATCAAGCAGGCGGTGTCCGATGCCGGCTACGAGCTCGGCCGCGACGTGACCCTGGCGCTCGACTGCGCGTCTTCCGAGTTCTACCGGGACGGCAAGTACGACCTCGCCGGCGAGGGCAAGGTCTTCGATGCCGCCGGGTTCGTCGACTACCTGGCCGAGTTGTGCGACCAGTTCCCCATCGTCTCCATCGAGGACGGCATGGACGAGTCCGACTGGGCCGGCTGGAAGGCGCTGACCGACAAGCTCGGCGATCGCGTGCAACTGGTCGGCGACGACCTGTTCGTGACCAATACGAAGATCCTCAAGCGCGGCATCGACGAGCAGATCGGCAACTCCATCCTGATCAAGTTCAACCAGATCGGCTCGCTCTCCGAGACCCTCGAGGCGATCCGCATGGCCCAGGATGCCGGCTTCACCGCGGTGATCTCGCATCGCTCCGGCGAAACCGAGGACACCACCATCGCCGACCTGGCCGTGGGAACCTGTGCCGGCCAGATCAAGACCGGCTCGCTGAGCCGCTCCGATCGCGTCGCCAAGTACAATCGCCTGCTGGTGATCGAGCAGGAGTTGGGCGACCGGGTGAGCTACCCGGGCCGTGCGGCCATCAAGGGGCAGTAATCGAACGCTGTTGCCTTTTGCGTGATTTCTTGTAGGAAATCACCTACAAGAAGGCGAAGAGATTCGCTCGTCATGCACTGCGAAGACCGACATCCGCCGATGTCGGTCTTTTTTATGTTATTGATTTTAATGGTTTTGTTTTTCCACCCTGCCCGGAGGGCGGATCCCCCCACCGCGAAAGCGCGGCAGGGGGAGGGTTGTGCTGCAGCGCAGGGCTGCCACAATGGACTCGGGACAAGGGAGGACGGCAAGGTCCTCTCGGCAGGATGCAACGGGATGCAAGTGTGGTGCGCTTGGTGCGACAGGAAGTCGCTTCCGGGCAGGGACGGCGCCACAGGAGTCGGGCGGAGGGAGCCGCCCAAGGAACGGCTGGGAGCGGGCGGCCTGCGGGCCGCCTTTTTTGCCTGGTGTTCTCCTTCTTCGCCCAAGGCAGAAACGCCGCCGCCGAATGTCGTGAGACATTCGGCGGCGGCGTTTTCGTGCTCCGGGGGCCGGGGTCAGCGCTCGAGCTGCTCGAGCTTGCCCGGCTTGCCGTCCCACTCCTCGGCGTCGGGCAGCGGGTCCTTCTTCTCGCTGATGTTCGGCCACACCTCGGCCAGCTCGGCGTTGATCTCGATGAACGGCTCCTGTCCCTCGGGCAGCTCATCCTCCGAGAAGATCGCCTCGGCGGGACACTCCGGCTCGCACAGGGCGCAGTCGATGCACTCGTCGGGGTGGATCACCAGGAAGTTGGGGCCTTCATAGAAGCAGTCTACCGGGCAGACCTCGACACAGTCGGTGTACTTGCACTTGATGCAGTTCTCGGTGACGACGAATGTCATGCCAGTCTCCCTCCCTCGGGCCGGGACAGACCGCGGCCGGTAATGATGAATCCAAAATTGGTTATAAGAAAATTATTTCTTATAATCCTGATGATTTGATCGGGCCATTCTAGTCGTGGCGCGGGCTTTCCCGCAAGTCGCCCCCGACCCCATTGTCGGCCATTCATACTGTCTCCTTCCAGCGATAGAGCAGCTCCAGCGCCTGCCGTGGGGTCAGGTCGTCCACGGCCAGGGCGCCGAGCGCCTCCACCAGCGGATGGGGGGCGCTGGCGAAGAGATCGGTCTGCTGTGGAATGGCCGGCTCTCCTGCGGGGGAGGCGAGCTGGCGACTGCCCTGGTCGATCTCCTGTTGCTCGAGCAGGCTGAGCTTCTCCCGGGCGCGGGCGATCACCGCCGGCGGAACGCCGGCGAGCTGGGCGACCTGCAGGCCGTAGCTCTGGCTGGCCGGGCCTTCCTCGACGCGGTGCATGAAGACGATGCCGTCCCTGTGCTCCGCCGCCGTCAGGTGCACGTTGGCCACGCTCCCGGCCTGCTCGGCCAGCGCCGTCATCTCGAAGTAGTGAGTGGCGAACAGCGTGAAGGCGCGGGTGCGGGTCAGGTGCTCGGCGCTGGCCCAGGCCAGCGACAGGCCGTCGAAGGTGCTGGTGCCGCGACCGATCTCGTCCATCAGCACCAGGCTGTGGTCGGTGGCGTTGTGCAGGATGCTGGCGGTCTCGGTCATCTCCACCATGAAGGTGGAGCGCCCGCCGGCGAGGTCGTCGGAGGAGCCGATGCGGGTGAAGATGCGGTCGACCGGGCCGATCTCCGCCGCGTCCGCCGGCACGAAGCTGCCGGTATGGGCGAGCAGGGTGATCAGTGCCGCCTGGCGCATGTAGGTGGACTTGCCGCCCATGTTGGGGCCCGTGATCACGAGCATCCGCCGCGCATCATTCATGATCAGGTCGTTGGGCACGAAGGGCGCCTCGCTGACCTGTTCCACCACCGGGTGGCGGCCGCCGCGGATGCTGATGCCGGGCGTCTCGGCGAGCCGGGGTCGGGCGAAGTCCAGCGCCTGGGCGCGCTCGGCGAAGGCGCACAGCACGTCCAGCGCCGCCAGTGCCCGGCCGGTGGCCTGCAGGGCGTCGAGGTCGGCGTTGAGGGTGTCGAGCAGGCCGTCGTAGAGCAGCTTTTCCCGGGCCAGGGCGCGGGACTTGGCCGACAGCGCCTTGTCCTCGAACTCCTTGAGCTCGGGGATGATGAAGCGCTCGGCGTTCTTCAGGGTCTGGCGGCGGACGTAGTCCGCCGGGGCGTCGCGGGCCTGGGCGCGGGGGATCTCGATGTAGTAGCCGTGGACCCGGTTGTAGCCGACCTTGAGCCCGGGCAGGCCGGTACGCTCCCGCTCGCGGGTCTCGAGCCGGACCAGGTAGTCGCCGGCGTGCTCGGCGAGCCCGCGATGCTCGTCGAGCTCGGCGTCGAAGCCCTCGGCGATCACCCCGCCATCGCGGATCACCACCGGCGGGTTGTCGACCAGGGCGCGGGTCAGGGTGTCGCCCAGTTCGGGGTAGGGGCGAATGTGCCGGCGCAGTTCGTCGAGAGTCGTGCCCTCGCTGTAGCCGGCGAGCTCCCTCTCCAGCTCGGGCAGCGCCGTGAGGGCGTCGCGCAGCCGGGCGAGATCCCGCGGGCGGGCGCTGTAGAGCGCCACCCGCGCCAGGATGCGCTCCATGTCGCCGATCGCCTTGAGCGCCTCGCGCAGGGGCACGAAACCCTCGACGTCGAGCAGCAGGGCCACTGCCGACTGCCGGGCCGCGACCTGCTCCCGGTCGCGCAGCGGGCGGTTGAGCCAGCGCTTGAGCAGCCGCGAGCCCATGGCGGTGGCGGTGGTGTCGAGCACGCTGGCCAGGGTGTTGTCGGCGGTGCCGCCGAGGTTCACGTCGATCTCCAGGTTGCGGCGGCTGGCGGCATCGATCACCACGGCGTCGTCGCGGCTCTCCACCCCGATGGCGGTGACGTGGGGCAGCCTGGAGCGCTGGGTGTCGCGGGCGTAGTCGATCAACACCCCGGCGGCGGTGATGGCGGCCTCCAGGTGGGCGCAGCCGAAGCCGCGCAGGTCCTGGACCTGGAACTGATCGCACAGGGTGCGGTGGGCGCTCTCCCGATCGAACAGCCAGTCGCTCTGGCGGCGCAGGCCGCGGCGGCCGTCGAGGCTCGGTGGCAGGTCCAACCCCTCGGCGACCAGCAGCTCGGCCGGGTCGAGGCGCTGGAGCTCGGCCAGCATCTCGCCCTCGCCCTCGACCTCGAGCACGCTGAAGCGGCCGCTGGAGAGCTCCAGCCAGGCCAGCCCCCAGCACTCGCCCTGGGGATGCAGGGCGACCAGCAGGTTGTCGCGGCGGGCGTCGAGCAGCGCCTCGTCGTAGAGGGTCCCCGGGGTGACGACGCGTACCACCCGGCGCTCCACCGGCCCCTTGCTGGTCGCCGGATCGCCGATCTGCTCGCAGATCGCCACCGACTCGCCGGCGGCCACCAGGCGGGCCAGATAGCCTTCGGCGCTGTGGTAGGGGACACCGGCCATGGGAATCGGCTTGCCGGCGGACTGGCCGCGCTGGGTCAGGGTGATGTCGAGGAGGGACGCGGCGCGCCTGGCGTCGTCGAAGAACAGCTCGTAGAAGTCGCCCATGCGGTAGAAGAGCAGCACGTCCGGGTGCTCGCGCTTGATCTTCAGGTACTGGGCCATCATGGGGGTATGCTGGGCGCTGGCCTGGGACATGGGGTTCCTGTGAGTCTCCGTCGGGTTCCGTGGGGCCGTGGCGGCGTGGCGCACACGGGCCTGCATGTCGCGAACAAAGGCAGTATTGTACGGAAAAGTCGACGCAAATGCCTTCAGGAGCGATGCGATGCCCCATAGTGCCTCCAGCCTGGCCAACCTCGACCTGACGCTGCTCGCCGAGCGGCTGGGGCGGGCCTGCCGCGAACGCGGCGTGACGGTGACGGCCGCCGAGTCCTGCACCGGTGGCGGGGTGGCCAGTGCGATCACCGCGGTACCCGGCAGCTCCGACTGGTTCGAGACCGGCTACGTGACCTATGCCAACGGTGCCAAGACCCGCCTGCTCGGCGTGCCGGAGGCCGTGCTGGCCGAGCGCGGGGCGGTCAGTCGCGAGGTGGTCGAGGCCATGGTCGCCGGCGCCTGTCGCGACAGCGGCGCGGGCCTCGGCGTGGCGATCAGCGGGGTGGCCGGCCCCGGTGGCGGCAGCCCGGAGAAGCCGGTGGGCATGGTCTGGCTGGCCTGGGGCGATGGCGAGCACCAGCAGGCGGCCTGCCGCCACTTTCCCGGCGACCGCCGAGCGGTGCGCGAACAGGCGGTGCGCGAGGCCCTGGTCGGGCTGATCCGGTACCTGGAGCGCGACTGACGCGCGGCCTCGTCGGTGAGGCTGGCCGAGCGAGATTTTTTTCGCCATACTACTGTGCAGTCATACAGTACCCAATCCATTCCTCTCGTTTCATTCCATTGCCAGGAGACCCGTGATGGCTCAGGACGACAATCGTTCCAAGGCGCTGAATGCCGCGCTTTCCCAGATCGAGCGCCAGTTCGGCAAGGGCACCGTGATGCGCCTCGGCGATACCCCGCGGGTGGTCATGCCGTCGGTGTCCACCGGCTCGCTCGGGCTCGACATCGCCTTGGGCATCGGCGGCCTGCCCTTCGGCCGCGTGGTGGAGATCTTCGGGCCGGAGTCCTCGGGCAAGACCACCCTGACCCTGTCGGTGATCGCCGAGGCCCAGAAGCAGGGCAAGACCTGCGCCTTCATCGATGCCGAGCACGCCCTGGACCCGAGCTATGCCGAGAAGCTCGGCGTCAACCTCGACGACCTGCTGGTCTCCCAGCCCGACACCGGCGAGCAGGCCCTGGAGATCTGCGACATGCTGGTGCGCTCCGGCGGCGTCGACGTGATCATCATCGACTCGGTGGCCGCGCTCACCCCGCGGGCCGAGATCGAGGGCGAGATGGGCGACTCCCACGTCGGCCTGCAGGCGCGCCTGATGTCCCAGGCGCTGCGCAAGATCACCGGTCACATCAAGAACGCCAACTGCCTGGTGGTGTTCATCAACCAGATCCGCATGAAGATCGGCGTGATGTTCGGCAGCCCCGAGACCACCACCGGCGGCAACGCGCTGAAGTTCTACGCCAGCGTGCGTCTCGACATCCGCCGCACCGGCTCGGTGAAGCAGGGCGACGAGGTGACCGGCAACGAGACCCGGGTCAAGGTGGTCAAGAACAAGGTGGCGCCGCCGTTCCGCCAGGCCGAGTTCCAGATCCTCTACGGCAAGGGCATCTACCACGCCGGCGAGGTGATCGACCTGGGCGTGCAGTGCAGCCTGGTCGACAAGGCGGGTGCCTGGTACAGCTACCAGGGCAACAAGATCGGCCAGGGCAAGGCCAATGCCGCCCAGTTCCTCGAGGACAACCCCGCCGTCATGGAGGAGATCGAGAGCCAGATCCGTGCCCAGCTGCTCGCGGCCCCGGCACCGAAGGAGGAGGCCGAGGAGGCGGTGGCCGACGCCGAGGCGCGCGAGGACGACCTGCTCTAAGCGATGCGTGGCCAGCCTGCCGCCGGTCGCGCCGCGCCCCCCCGGGACGATGCCATCCGCCTGCTGGCGCGGCGCGAGTACTCCCGCGCCGAGCTAGGCGAGCGGCTGTCGGCCCGCGGCCATGAGGCGAGCGAAGTCCAGGCCTGCCTCGACGACCTGGCCGAACAGGGGCTGCAGTCCGATGCCCGCTTCGCCGAGAGCTTCCTGCGCTCGCGGATCGCTCGCGGCCAGGGGCCGCTGAAGATCCGCGCCGAGCTCGAGCGGCGCGGCCTCGATCGCGAAGGTATTCGCGCCGCCTTCGCCGCGTCCGAGGAGGCGGGCGAGGCCGACTGGTTTGCCCTGGCCTGCGACACCCTGTCCAGGCGCTTCCCCGGCCCCGGTGACACGCCCCGCGAGCGGGCCCGCCGCGAGCGCTTCCTGGCCGGCCGCGGCTTCGACTTCGACCAGCTGCGCCATGCGCTGGCCCATGCCTGGACGAGCGACGACTAGGCGCTCGCCCGGCTGGGCAGTCGCAGTTGGCGAGGGGCGCCGGGGGGAGGTCGGAGAGGAGGTCTTTTGCCAAGGAAGGCAAAAGTAGCGCCCAGGGACGGGTTTACAGCGCCTTCGCGTAGGCCTGCCGCCGGATCAGCCCCGAAATCAGCCCCGAGTGGTGCAGTCAGCGGCGCCCCTTCAGTCGCTTGACAACTGCGGTATAATGGCTCCCTTTGCGAAAGCCCCGGGTGGCGCGAGCAGCGCGCGCCGGCGCGGCGTTTCCGGCTCTCGCCGGACTCCCGCCTGCCCGCCGGGTCACCATGCCATCGCCACGGATACCCCATGAAAAGCGCAGACATCAGACAGGCCTTTCTGAGTTTCTTCGAGCAGCACGGCCACACCGTCGTGCCGTCCAGCTCCCTGGTGCCGGGCAACGACCCGACCCTGCTGTTCACCAACGCCGGCATGGTGCCCTTCAAGGACGTCTTCCTCGGCCGCGATCCGCGCCCCTATGTGCGGGCGGCCTCGTCCCAGCGCTGCGTGCGCGCCGGCGGCAAGCACAACGACCTCGACAATGTCGGCTACACGGCCCGGCACCACACCTTCTTCGAGATGCTGGGCAACTTCAGCTTCGGCGACTACTTCAAGCGTGACGCCATCCGCTTCGCCTGGACCTTCCTCACCGAGACGCTGGGCCTGCCGAAGGAGAAGCTGTGGGTCACGGTGCACATCAGCGACGACGAGGCCGAGCGCATCTGGAAGGACGAGATGGGCATCGACCCGGCGCGCTTCTCCAAGCTCGACGAGGACAACTTCTGGCAGATGGGGGATACCGGCCCGTGCGGGCCGAGCTCGGAGATCTTCTTCGACCACGGCCCCGAGGTGTGGGGCGGGCCTCCCGGCAGCCCCGAGGAGGACGGCGACCGCTACATCGAGATCTGGAACCTGGTCTTCATGCAGTTCGACCGCGACGCGGCCGGCACCCTGAACCCGCTGCCCAAGCCCTCCATCGACACCGGCATGGGGCTGGAGCGCATCGCCGCGGTGATGCAGGGCGTGCACTCCAACTACGAGATCGACCTGTTCCAGAACCTGCTCGAGGCGGCGGCCCGGGCCACCGGCCATGGCGATACCACCACGCCGTCGCTGCGGGTGATCGCCGACCATATCCGCTCCTGCGCCTTCCTGATCGCCGACGACGTGCTGCCCTCCAACGAGGGGCGCGGCTACGTGCTGCGCCGGATCATCCGCCGCGCCATCCGCCACGGCCACAAGCTCGGCGCCCAGGGCAGCTTCTTCCACAAGCTGGTGGGGGCGCTCGACGCTGAGATGGGCGAGGCCTTCCCGGAGCTGCGCCGGGCACGCCACCAGATCGAGCGCATCCTGCTCAAGGAGGAGGAGCAGTTCGCCCGCACCCTGGAGCACGGCATGAGCCTGCTCGAGGAAGCACTGGGCGGTCTCGCCGGCGAGGTGCTGCCCGGCGAGACGGTATTCAAGCTCTACGACACCTACGGCTTCCCCTACGACCTCACCGCCGACGTCTGCCGCGAGCGCGGCGTGACCCTCGACGAGGCGGGTTTCGAGCGCGAGCTCGAGGCCCAGCGCGAGCGAGCGCGTGCCGCCAGCCAGTTCGGCGCCGACTACGGCGCCGCCCTGGAGCTCGAGGGCGAGACCGCCTTCACCGGCTACGACCGCCTGGAGGACCGTGCCACGGTCACCGCCATCGTCGACAGTGCCGGCAACGAGCTGGCCGGGCTGGAGCCCGAGCAGAAGGCCGTGGTGGTACTCGACCGCACCCCCTTCTATGGCGAGTCGGGCGGCCAGGTGGGCGACACCGGCTACCTGCACCTCGACGGCGGTCGCTTCCTGGTCACCGACACCCAGAAGCAGGCCGGCCACCATCTGCACCACGGCGTGCTGCTCGAGGGCAGCCTGAACGTAGGCGCCGAGGTGCGCCCCCAGGTCGACGCCAGCCTGCGGGCGGCCACGGTGCGCAACCACTCGGCCACCCACCTGATGCACCAGGCGCTGCGCCTGGTGCTCGGCGACCATGTGCAGCAGAAGGGGTCGCTGGTGACGCCGGAGCGCCTGCGCTTCGACTTCAGCCACTTCGAGGCGATGACGCCGGAGCAGCTCGCCGAGGTGGAGCGCCTGGTCAACGAGCAGGTCCTGGCCAACGCGCCGACGAAGATCGAGCAGATGACCCTCGATCAGGCCAAGGACAAGGGCGCGGCGGCGCTGTTCGAGGCCAAGTACGCCGACAGCGTGCGGGTGCTGACCATCGGTGCCGACGACTTCTCCGTCGAGCTGTGTGGCGGTACCCACGTGGCGCGCAGCGGCGACATCGGCTGCTTCCATATCGTCAGCGAGGCCGGCATCGCCTCGGGCGTGCGTCGCATCGAGGCGATCACCGGCCAGGGCGCGCTGGCCTGGTTCCGCGAGCAGGAGGCCCGCCTTACCCGCATCGGCGAGCGGCTCAAGGCCAAGCCCGAGCAGGCGGAGGAGCGGGTCGAGTCGCTGCTCGAGCGCAACCGCGGCCTGGAGAAGGAGCTCGAGCGGCTCAAGGCCAAGCTCGCCAGCGCCGCCGGCAGCGACATGCTCGGCCAGGCGCGCGAGGTCAACGGCGTCAAGGTGCTGGCCACCCGCCTCGAGGGGGTCTCCGGCAAGGAGCTGCGGGGCATGCTCGACCAGCTCAAGCAGAAGCTGGGCTCCGGCATCGTGGTGCTCGGCGTGGCCGACGAGCGTGCCGGCAAGGTGAGCCTGATCGCCGGGGTCACCGAGGACCTCACCGGTCGCGTCAAGGCCGGCGAGCTGGTCAACCACGTGGCCTCCCAGGTCGGCGGCAAGGGCGGCGGCCGGCCCGACATGGCCCAGGCCGGTGGCACCGACGTGGCGGCCCTGCCCGGGGCGCTCGCGAGCGTACCGGCCTGGGTCGAGTCGCGGCTCCAGTAACCGTTCTCCCGGGGCCGGTGGCAGCAATGCCCCGGCCCTGGTCACATTGTTCCACCTTTCACTCATCCGGGCGCGACCCGCTCGACATACGAGGGAAAACGGCATATGGCACTATACGTACAGAAGTTCGGCGGCACTTCGGTGGGCTCCGTGGAGCGCATCAAGGCCGTGGCCGAGAAGGTCAAGGGCTTCCGCGACAACGGCCATCAGGTGGTGGTCGTGGTCTCCGCCATGAGCGGCGAGACCAACCGCCTGATCGGCATGGCCAACGAGATCAACGACGAGCCGACGCCTCGCGAGATGGACATGCTGGTCTCCACCGGTGAGCAGGTCACCATCTCGCTGCTCGCCATGGCCCTGCACAAGCTGGGCGTGCCGGCCACCTCCTACACCGGCTCCCAGGTCGGCATCCTCACCGACAGCGCCCATACCAAGGCGCGCATCCAGCGTATCGAGACCGACGAGATGCGCGAGGACCTGGACGACGGCAAGGTGGTCGTGGTCGCCGGTTTCCAGGGGGTCGACGAAGAGGGCAACATCACCACCCTGGGGCGCGGTGGCTCCGACACCACCGGTGTGGCCCTGGCCGCGGCGCTGAAGGCCGACGAGTGCCAGATCTACACCGACGTCGACGGCGTCTACACCACCGACCCCCGGGTCTGCTCCAAGGCCCAGCGCCTGGATACCATCACCGTCGAGGAGATGCTCGAGCTGGCGAGCCTGGGGTCCAAGGTGTTGCAGATCCGCGCCGTCGAATTTGCCGGCAAGTACAATGTGGCGCTGCGAGTGCTGTCCAGCTTCGAGGACGGCCCCGGCACCCTGATCGTTGCAGACTCCGACCAAGACGAGGACTCCATGGAAGAACCACTGATCTCCGGTATCGCCTTCACCGCCAATGAAGCCAAGCTGACCCTGCTCAACACCCCCGACGTGCCGGGCGTGGCCTCGCGCATCCTGGGGCCGATCGCCGACGCCAACATCGAAGTCGACATGATCGTGCAGAACGTGGCGCCGGCCGGGGACTACACCGACTTCACCTTCACCGTGGCCAAGGGCGACTACAAGCAGACCCTGAAGATCCTCAAGGAGCAGGTGATTCCCGAGCTGGGGGGCGGCGAGGTGCGCGGTGACGACAACATCGCCAAGCTCTCGCTGGTCGGCGTCGGCATGCGTTCCCACGCCGGCGTGGCCTCGAAGATGTTCCGCGTGCTGGCCGACGAGAACATCAATATCCGCATGGTTTCCACCTCCGAGATCAAGATCTCCGTGGTGATCGACGAGAAGCATATGGAACTCGGCGTGCGTGCGCTGCATACGGCCTTCGGCCTCGACAAGAGCGACATCGAGAGCGAATAAGGGCGTCGCGTGCGGCCGACACCTTCTACGCTTGTAGGGAAGTCCGTGACTCCAGGGTAACGGTACTTCCCTTCAACGGGGCTCTCGGGTGTCATGGAGTCGGTGCCATTGGTCAGGGACGACGCTATGCCACATAATGAGGCGGCGCTGCCCTGTCGGCGAACATCCCGTTGCCAGCAAGTCCGAGAACAAGTCTGAGAAGGAGATCAGCCATGCTCATCCTGACCCGCCGTGTCGGCGAAACCCTGATGATCGGAGACGACATCACCGTCACCGTGCTGGGCGTCAAGGGAAACCAGGTCCGAATCGGCGTCAACGCCCCCAAGGATGTCGCTGTGCATCGTGAGGAGATCTACCAGCGCATACAGCGTGAGAAGGCCGATGCGGAGGGTGGCGATCAGGGAAGCTGAGACGTGGCGGAGCGACGGCCGCCGTCGGCCCGAAAAAACCATGGAGGTCGCTGGACAATGGCCTTCAGAAACGGTAACATACGCGCCGTGTCGATGAGGGAGAGGTGGCCGAGTGGCTGAAGGCGCTCCCCTGCTAAGGGAGTATGGGGTTTATAGCCCCATCGAGGGTTCGAATCCCTCCCTCTCCGCCAAGTCCCTGAAGGTGCATTCATCGGATGCCGGTCAGGAACGGTTTGACACAGTGTGAAGATAGAGCGCCCGTAGCTCAGCTGGATAGAGTACCTGACTACGAATCAGGTGGTCGGAGGTTCGAATCCTCCCGGGCGCGCCATCTTCGAGCGGAGCAAATGTGGTTTCGACGGCATCTCGCCTCGTGTCGCATTCCGCGCAGTGAGCCCATCGCTGCATTCAGCGCCCGTAGCTCAGCTGGATAGAGTACCTGACTACGAATCAGGTGGTCGGAGGTTCGAATCCTCCCGGGCGCGCCAGATTTCGACCCGTCCTCGCCTGCGAGGGCGGGTCTTCCACTTTCCGGACCCGCATTGTCTGCTGGCCGAGTCGGCGTCGCAGCTCGCACGTCGGTTCCGCGATCGTTTGAGGCGCCGTCACGATGTGACGAGCGCCTCTTTTTTTCGATACTGCTGCCGTCTGCGCCCGGCGCTTCGGCGTCAGGCCGGCTCGAGGTTGCGCGTGCCGCGTCGCCGGGGGGGCGGGGCATCGGGATCCGCCACCTGCAGTCCCGTCATCAGGGTGTCCAGATCGGTGAGGCGCTTGAGTGCCTGGAAGCGGCGCGCCGCTTCGGGGTCTCGCGTGCGCATCTGGTTCAGCCACTGCTTCACCAGGGAGGTGACAACCCGGTCGGGAAGTGTGTTACGCTGCAATGCAGCATACTCGGCCAGGAGCTCGCCTCGCCGTGACCAGTCGGTAGGCGGCAGCCGCTCGCCGGTGGCTTGCCAGTGGCGGATGCGCGGGGCGAGCCAGGGATCGGCCAGGGCGCCGCGACCCAGCATGACATCGTGGCAGCCCGAGAGGGTGCGGGCCTTCCAGTAGTCCTCGAGGGTCCAGATGTCGCCGTTGGCCACCACCGGGATGCGCAGCCGCTGGCGAATGCGGCCGATCCACTCCCAGTGGGCGGGAGGCCGATAGCCCTCGTCACGGGTGCGGCCGTGGACCACTAGCTGTCGCGCGCCGCCGTCCTCGGCGGCCAGGGCGCACTCGAGCGCCCTGCGCCGGTCGGCGAAGCCCAGGCGAATCTTGGCCGTCACCGGGATGGCGTCGCCCACGGCGGCATGCACGGCGGCCACGGCGGCCTGCACCCGGCGCGGGTCGCGCAGCAGCGAGGCACCGCCGTCATGGCGGTTGACCAGTTTCGCCGGGCAGCCGAAGTTGAGGTCCAGGCTCACGGCGCCCAGTGCGAGTGCCTGGCGGGCATTGGCGGCCAGGGCCTGTGGGTCGGATCCCAGCAGCTGCAGGTGCACCGCCGTGCCACTGGGCGTGGCCACCCGGGAGTTCGTGAGCTCGGGGCAGTGCTTGAGGAAGACGCGAGGCGGCAGGCGCGCGTCCACGACACGCACGAACTCGGTGACCGCCCAGTCGAAACCGCCTCGGCGCGTCAATAGGTCGCGGGTCACGGCATCGATCACGCCCTCCATGGGCGCTAGGCCGATGCGACCGCTGTGTAGTAAATTAACAACGCTGATTTCCACCATAACGCCATTGCAATCTGCCGGGAGTGTGGCAGGTTATACGATCGAAAAAATTACGCAAGCCGCCCTGATCGTGCGAGATCGGCGCCGGCTGGAGACAAGATCCAGGAGAATGCCACATGCAGGACACCGAGCTTCTACAGGAAGGGCTTGCCTTGATGGGCCTCGGCATGGGCTTTGTTTTTGTTTTTCTTACCGTGCTGGTGGTCGTCACCACCCTGATGTCGCTGATCGTCCGCCGCCTCGCCCCCGAGCCGGCCCCGTCCGCCCCCGATGGCCCGCGTCCCCCGGCTACGCGCCAGGAGGACGGCGAACTGATGGCGGTGATCGGCGCCGCCCTGCACCGTCACCGCCAGCGCCATCGCCGCTGAGGCGTCTCCTTCCCGGTTTCCATCCTCCATCCCATAACGACAAGGTCACTCCCATGACTGACAATGCTGCTCGCCCGCTGGGCATCACCGATGTCGTACTACGCGACGCCCACCAGTCGCTGTTCGCCACGCGCATGCGGCTCGACGACATGCTGCCCATTGCCGAGAAGCTCGACAAGGTCGGCTTCTGGTCCCTGGAGTCCTGGGGCGGCGCCACCTTCGACGCCTGTATCCGCTACCTTGGCGAGGACCCATGGGAGCGGATACGGGCGTTGAAGGAAGTCATGCCCAACACCCCCCAGCAGATGCTGCTGCGTGGCCAGAACCTGCTCGGCTATCGCCACTACGCCGACGACGTGGTCGACCGCTTCGTCGAGCGGGCCCGCACCAACGGCGTCGACGTGTTCCGCGTGTTCGACGCCATGAACGACCCGCGCAACCTCGAGCGCGCCATCCAGGCGGTGCGCAAGGTCGAGGGCCATGCCCAGGGCACGCTGTCCTACACGGTGAGCCCGGTGCACACCCTGGACGGCTGGGTCGAGCTCGGCAAGACCATCGCCGCCATGGGCGCCGACTCCCTGGCGATCAAGGACATGGCCGGCCTGCTCAAGCCCTACGACGCCTATGAACTGGTGTCACGCCTCAAGCAGGCGGTCTCGATTCCCATCCATATGCAGTGTCATGCCACCACCGGCATGTCCACCGCCACCGCGATCAAGGCCGCCGAGGCGGGCATCGACAACGTCGACACCGCCATCTCGTCGATGTCGATGACCTACGGTCACAGCCCCACCGAGTCGGTGGTGGCGATCCTGGCGGGCACCGAGCGCGACACCGGCCTCGACCTCGAGCTGCTCGAGGAGATCGCCGCCTACTTCCGCGAGGTGCGCAAGAAGTACGCCGCCTTCGAGGGCTCGCTGAAGGGCATCGACTCGCGCATCCTGATCGCCCAGGTGCCGGGTGGCATGCTCACCAACATGGAAGGCCAGCTCAAGGAGCAGGGCGCCGGCGACAGGCTCGACGACGTGCTTGCCGAGATCCCGCGGGTGCGCGAAGACCTGGGCTTCATCCCGCTGGTCACCCCGACCTCGCAGATCGTCGGCACCCAGGCGGTGATGAACGTGATGATGGGGGAGCGCTACAAGTCGATCTCCAAGGAGGTCCAGGCACTGCTCAAGGGCGAGTATGGCGCCGCCCCGTCGGCGTTCAATCGGGAGCTGCAGGCCCGCGTGCTGGAGGGCAATCAGCCGATCACCTGCCGCCCGGCCGACAACCTCGCCCCGGAGATGGACAGGCTCGCCGCCGAGCTCGAGGAGAAGGCCAAGGCCGAGGGCATCCGCCTGGCCGAGGGCGAGCGTGCGATCGACGACGTGTTGACCTATGCGCTGTTCCCGCAGATCGGCCTGAAGTTCCTCAAGCACCGCGACAACCCC
>NZ_PNRE01000073.1 GCF_002879645.1 Halomonas heilongjiangensis
GTGCCAGTGGGATGTAAAAACCTGGGGATCCCCCAGGGTCAGACCCCGACGGTGTCGAATCCCCTCGCCACGTGCACCATGACAAGCCTGGCAACTTGGCTGGGGTCTGCCCCATAGGGGCGGGCCTCGGCGCCTTTACTCGGCGAACATGCCGCCATCATCGAGAAATTCGTGGAGAGGCCGCAGGATCAGCCCCGAGCGACACCACGATGCGAGATACCTACAGGGCCGGCCACCGCGCCGGCCGCCGACCAGGCCGGCATCGAGGCCCTGATGGCCGTCTTCGTCGAACGAACGGATCGGGAATGAGAGACGCCCCCGCAGCAGGGCTGCGGGGGCGTCTCGGGAGCTGGTAGGACCAAGCGGATTTGAACCGCTGACCTCCACGATGTCAACGTGGCGCTCTAACCAACTGAGCTATGGTCCTGTCACGCTGTTGCCAGGATCGCAGCCGCCAGGGAATGGTAGGACCAGGCGGATTTGAACCGCCGACCTCCACGATGTCAACGTGGCGCTCTAACCAACTGAGCTATGGTCCTGCATCGGCGCATCCTGTCGGCTGCGCGACGCTCTCGGCGCCGCGGCAACGGATGCGTATATTACCGAAACTGCTGGCATTTGCAAGCCCTCAACGAGCGCTTTTGACCCTTTCCACCGCCTCCTGCCAGCCCTGGTAGAGCCGTTCGCGTTCACCCTCCTCCATCTGCGGCACGAAGCTGCGCTCGCACTGCCAGAGCCCGGCGATCTCGTCCAGGTCACGGTACCAGCCGAGTCGCAGCCCGGCGAGATAGGCCGCCCCGAGGGCGGTGGTCTCGAGCACCGTGGGACGGTCGACCTGGACGCCGAGCATGTCGGCGAGGAACTGCATCACCCAGTTGTTGCTGACCATGCCACCATCCACCCGCAGGGTGCTCGGCGTGGCCGCCATGTCGTCGCTCATGCAGACCTGCAGGTCGCGGGTCTGGTAGCAGACCGCCTGCAGGCCGGCGGCGACGATCTCGGCGATGCCGGTGTCGCGGGTCAGGCCGAGGATCGCGCCACGGGCCTTCGGGTCCCAGTGTGGCGCCCCCAGCCCGGTGAAGGCCGGTACCAGGTAGACGCTATGGCCGCTGCGGGTCTGGCGCGCCAGGGCCTCGGTCTCGGCGGCGTCGGCGAACAGCCGCAGGCCGTCGCGCAGCCACTGCACCGTGGCGCCGGCGACGAAGATGCTGCCCTCCATGGCGTAGGTGGGCTTGCCATGGAGGCGATAGCCGATGGTGGTCAGCAGGCGGTTGCGGGAGGTCTCGGCGGCGTCACCGGTGTTGACGATCATGAAGCAGCCGGTGCCGTAGGTGCTCTTGCCCATGCCCGGCGCGAAACAGGCCTGGCCGAACAGCGCCGCCTGCTGGTCACCGGCGACACCGGCGATGGGCAACTCGCCCCCCAGCCAGCGAGGCTCGACGGTGCCGAAGTCGTCGCTGGAGTCCTTCACCTCGGGCAGCAGGCTCTCGGGGATCTCGAAGAGCTCGAGCAGTGCCGGGTCCCAGCGCTGCTCGTGGATGTTGAACAGCGCCGTGCGCGAGGCGTTGGTGGCATCGGTGGCATGCACCCGGCCGCCGGTGAGTCGCCAGATCAGGAAGCTGTCGACCGTGCCGAAGGCCAGCTCGCCGCGCTCGGCGCGCGCCCGGGCCCCGTCGACGTGCTCCAGCAGCCAGGCCAGCTTGGTGGCCGAGAAGTAGGGGTCGATCAGCAGCCCGGTGCTGGCCTGCACCGCCTCGGTATGCCCCGCCTCGCGCAGCCGCTGGCAGGCATCCGCCGTGCGCCTGTCCTGCCAGACGATGGCATTGTGCAGCGGCTCGCCGGTCGCCCTGTCCCACAGCAGGGTGGTCTCGCGCTGGTTGGTGATGCCGATGCCGGCGATCTCCTCGAGCCCGACACCGGAGCGCTCGATCACCTCGCGGCAGGTGGCGAGCACCGTCTCCCAGATCGCCTCCGGGTCGTGCTCGACCCAGCCGTCCGCCGGGAAGTGCTGGACGAACTCGCGCTGGGCCATGGCCCGATTGCGGCCTTCGCGATCGAAGAGAATGGCACGGGAGCTGGTGGTGCCCTGGTCGATGGCAAGCAGGTAGTCGGCCATGGTGGTTCCTGTCGATGGATGTTCGTTTGTGATCACCAAGAGTACTGCAGTGTGTTCGTAATGCTTTACGACTTTTGTCGAACGATACCCCCCTGCGGCCTGCTCCCTCCTCCCGGGATGGCATACAATGGGACGATTGACAAGGAGCCGACATGAACCAGCAGCAACGACAGGACGCCATCGTCGACCTGGTCCGCCGCCAGGGCTATGCCAGCATCGAGCAGCTCACCGACCACTTCACGGTCACCCCGCAGACCATTCGGCGCGACCTCAACGCCCTGGCCGGCGAGGGCCTGATCCGCCGGGTCCATGGCGGTGCCGGACTCGAGTCGAGCACGGTCAATACCTCCTACAACACCCGCAAGACCCTGAACCTGGAGGCCAAGCAACGCATCGCCGCCCTGCTGGCCCGGCACATCCCCGACCACGCCTCGCTGTTCATCAACATCGGTACCAGCAACGAAGTGGTGGCCGAGGCCCTGCTCGAGCATCAGGGCCTGGAGGTGATCACCAACAACCTCAAGGTGGCGGCGATCCTCCAGCACAAGGAGGACTTCAACGTGATCATCGCCGGCGGCCAGGTGCGCTCCCGTGACGGCGGTATCATCGGCGAGGCCACCATCGACTTCATCAACCAGTTCAAGGTCGACTACGGCATCATCGGCATCAGCGGCATCGACGAGGATGGCTCGCTGCTCGAGTTCGACTATCAGGAGGTACGCGTCGCCCAGGCGATCATCCGCAATTCACGCCAGGTGTTCCTGGCCGCCGATCACTCCAAGTTCCACCGCAACCCGGTCGTTCGCCAGGGAAATCTCGGCCAGCTCGACGCCCTGTTCACCGACCGTCGCCCGCCGGAGTCCATCCTGCGCCTGCTGGAGGCGCACGACGTGTCCCTGCATATCGCCTGACCGCGCCCTCCAGGCCCCCTCCCGCGACCGCCCCGCCACGACGGGAGAAATTCGCCTCGCCTCTTGATGTTCGGTTTTGATTCATCTATTTTCGTTTTCTAACATCCATCATCACGGCGGCGACCCGCATCGGTCACGCAGGAGACATCCATGGGCGGCAAGGCAAGCGACGTGATCGATCTGTTCGTCATCGGGGGCGGCATCAACGGCGTCGGCATCGCCGTCGATGCCGCCGGACGCGGCCTCCGGGTGGCGCTGTGCGAGCAGGCCGACCTGGCCAGCGCCACCTCCTCGGCCAGCAGCAAGCTGATCCATGGCGGCCTGCGCTATCTGGAGCATCGCGAGTTTCGCCTGGTGCACGAGGCCCTGCGCGAACGCGAGGTACTGCTGGCCAAGGCCCCCCACATCATCTGGCCGCTGCGCTTCGTCCTGCCCCACCGCCCTCATCTGCGGCCGGCCTGGATGCTGCGCGCGGGCCTCTTCCTCTACGACCACCTGGGGCGGCGGCAACGCCTGGCCGGATCGCGAGGGGTGACCTTCGCCGAGGAGGACGGGCTCAGCCCCGGCATCTCCCGCGGCTTCGAGTACTCCGACTGCTGGGTCGATGACGCGCGCCTGGTGGTGCTCAACGCCCTCCAGGCCAGGGAGCATGGTGCCGAGATCCTGGTCCGCACCCGCTGCGTCGGCACACGACAGGAGGCCGGACACTGGGTCATCTGCCTGGAGGACGTCGAGAGCGGTACCCGCTTCGAGCGCCGGGCACGGGTGCTGGTCAATGCCGCCGGCCCCTGGGTCGAGAGCGTGGTGCGCGACCAGGCCGGGCGAACGTCCCGCTACGCCATCCGCATGATCCGCGGCAGCCACCTGATCGTCCCCCGTCTCAACCGCGACGACCGCGCCTATATCCTGCAGAACAGCGACCGGCGCATCGTCTTCGTGCTGCCCTACGAGGAGTCGTTCAGCCTGATCGGCACCACCGACCGACGCCACGACGGCGATCCTGCCCGGGTGACGGCCAGCGACGAGGAGATCGACTACCTGCTCGAGGTGGTCAATGGCCACTTCCGCCGCCAGCTGGGGAGAGCCGACGTCGTCGCCACCTTCGCCGGCGTGCGCCCGCTGTGCGACGACGAGTCCGCCGACCCGTCGGCCATGACCCGCGACTACACCCTCGACCTGGACAGCGACGGCGCCCCCCTGCTGTCGGTGTTCGGCGGCAAGATCACCACCTATCGCAAGCTCGCCGAGGCGGCCCTGCACGCGCTGCGGCCCCACTTTCCCGGCATGGAGGGCCCCTGGACGGCGGCGGCCCTGCTGCCCGGCGGTGACATCGGCGACCAGCACGACTTCACCACCCGCCTGCTCGCCGATTACCCCTTCCTCGGCGACGCCAGGGCACGACGCTTCGCCCGCAGCTACGGCAGCCTCTGCCTGCGCTTCCTGCACGGGGCCAGCAGTGAAGAGGCACTGGGCGAAGCGTTCGGCGCCGGGCTCACCGCCGCCGAGGTGGATTACCTGGTCGACCACGAATGGGCACGCAGCGCCGAGGACATCCTCTGGCGGCGCACCAAACTCGGCCTGCGCCTCAATCCCTCCCAGACCGCACGCCTGGCCGAGTACATCGAGGTGCATCGGCGCCGGCTGGCGGCATGATTCTCCCGCGGGGCTGGCTGTGATATGGATGACTGTCGACCCTACGACAGAGAATCATCGCATGCTCGCCCCCGCGCTGACCGGTCTGGCCATACTGCTGCTCGGCACCACGCTCATCGCCAGACTGCCGGTGCACTGGTGGTGGATACGCGCCTGCGAATTCCCGCGACTGCAGCTGGCCGTGCTTGCCCTGGTCACGGCGGTGCTCTCGCCGCTCGCCGGGCCACCCTGGTCCTGGGCATGCCTGGCGGCGAGCCTCGCGACCCTGGCGCTGCAAGTCCCTCGCATCCTGCCCTGGACCCGCCTGTGGCCGGTGCAGGTCCAGGCGGCCGAGCCCGGTCAGGAGGCGCGATGCCTGACCGTGCTGGTGGCCAACGTGCTTACCCCCAACCGGAATGCCGACAGGCTCGTCGGCCTGATCCAGCGCTACGACCCGGACGTGATCGTGACCCTCGAGTCGGACGGCTGGTGGCAGCAACGGCTCGATGCGGCCCTGGATGCGGACTGGTCGCATAGCGTCAAGGTCCCGCTCGACAACCTGTACGGCATGCACCTCTACTCCCGGTTGCCCCTGCTGGCTCCCCGGGTCGAATGGCTGATCCAGGAGGACATTCCCTCGATACACACCGATATCGCGCTGAACAGCGGCGACATCATCAGGCTGCACGCCCTGCACCCCCGGCCACCGGCGCCCAACGAGAGCGAGGAGTCCCTGTGGCGCGATGCAGAGTTGCTGCTGGTGGGCAAGCGAATCCACGAGACTCCCATGCCGACGCTGGTGGTGGGGGACCTCAACGACGTGGCCTGGTCTCGCACCACGCGACTCTTCTGTCGTGTCAGCGGCATGCTCGACCCACGGCAGGGACGCGGCATGTTCAGCACCTTCCATGCCGACTATCCCTTCCTGCGCTGGCCACTGGATCATATCTTCGTCAGCGAGCACTTCACTCTCGAGGCCATGTCGCGCCTGCCCGGCTTCGGCTCCGACCACTTCCCCATCCTCGCCACCCTCTGCTTCCGCCCCTCGCGCGCCGACGAGCACGACGCCCCCGCGGCCGATCACGAGGAACGGCGCGACGCCCGGGACACGATCCGCGAGGCCCGGGCCCGCGACCAATCGGACTGACGGGAATCCCGCCGCGTGTCCAGCCGCCTATTGCCGGGGCCGCTGCTACCCCCTTCCCCGCCGCCCGCTCGACTCGGCCAGGCGGATGAGCCGGTCGAGGTCGAGAATATGGAAGTCGCGCCCGCTGGCCTTTAGCAGTTCCTGCTAGTGGAAGGACGCCAGGGTGCGGCTGACGGTCTCCACCGTCAGGCCCAGGTAGCTGCCGATGTCGCTGCGCGACAGCGCCAGGCGAAACTGGGTGGGCGAGTAGCCGCGACGCCGGAAGCGCGCCGACATGGCGACGAAGAAATACGCCAGTCGCCCGACGGCGGTCCGGTGCAACAACGACCGGAGCATCAGCCGCTCGTTGTGCACCTCCTGGCTCAGGTTGCGACACAACTGCTGCCGCAGCTCCGGCACCTGGGCACCGAGTTCGCCGATCCGCTCCCGCGACAGCACGCTCACCGTCAGGGTCTCCAGCGCCAGGGCGGTCCCGGGATAGACGTCCTGCCCAATGGCATCGAGCCCCACCAGGTCGCCCGGCATCGCATAGGCCATGACCAGGGGGTCGCCTCCGTGGATCGTCGAGACCTGCTTGAGGCTCCCGGAGCGCACCAGGAACAGCCCGGTGAACGGGGCGCCCTGCTCGAAGAGCACTTCGTCCTTCCTCAGCAGTGTGAACGTCTCGGTATCATGGAGTTCGGGGATCTCATCCAGGGGCAGCCCCAGGGGCAGGTGCAAGCAGCTCATGTCGGTGAATACATCATCTCCAGAACGGTCATTGGCTCGGACCGGCGGCACGCAGCAGCCCCGCTCGCCGAGCCAGACACCATGCCTGAAATCACGCATTCACGGTGCATCATTCGGCACCATTCTTGACAACTGTCACTCCGTGTCGGGCTTTCCCCCGGCGCCGGGGGAGGGTCCCGGGCTTTCGTCCCGGAAGTTGATACCTGTCATGGCCGTTACCGCAGTCCACTCACTACTCTGACAGTCGGCCAACGCCCAGCACCTCGCTTCATCGCCATGCGAGTCTTCCACGGAGGTATGACGCTCCATGAACACCTTGACCACCCACACCCTCCTGCCCCTGGAACAGCTCGCACTGGCCAGTGCCCATGAGACGAAGGAGAGGCACCGCTATCGGGGCCTCGCGCGCAGGCTCCGGGCCACCGCTCCCGAAGCGAGTCGCCTGATGGCCGAACTGGGCAGGGAGTGCGAACAGCGACTCGAGACCCTGCGAGACGCGGCCAGGGCCCTGGGACTTTCCGCCTGCCTTGTCATCGACGACACCGAGGCGTCGACGTCGGGCAAGCGACAGCGCCTCTTCAGCGTCGATGTCGCCCTGGAGAGGCAGGCGCTCAAGCAGACCCTGGAGAGCGCCGACGCCTCGCGCCGGTTCTTCGAATGGCTGCTGGAAACCAATGCCACGCCGGAGCTGTATCGGCCCCTGCTCGCTTGCGTTGCCCAGAAGCGCGCCGAATGTCGCGTCCTCGGCGAGAGGCTGGCGCAGTCGTCGCTCGAGGCCTAGGTCACCCCACGCTGCTGCGCCGTCCACTGGTCTCGGCCAGGCGCTCCAGGCGGGGCATGTCGAGGATATGGAACTCCTGGCCGCGTGTGGCGAGCAGCTCCTGCTCGCGATAGCGCACCAGGGTACGGCTGACGGTTTCCATCGTCAGCCCCAGGTAGTTGGCGATATCGCCGCGCGACATCGCCAACCGGAAGCGGTGGGGCGAATAGCCACGGCGCCGGAAGTGCTCGGACATGGCGACGAGGAAGTGCGCCAGTCGCACCTCGGAGGTCCTTCGCAGCAGCAGGCGCATCCACAGGCGCTCGCTCCCCAGCTCCTGGCTCAGGTGACACAGGAACCGCCGGCGCAACTCGGGCACACGGGTGCCGAGCTCGGAGAACTCCGTGAACGGCAATTCACATACCGTGGCGGTCTCCAGTGACACGACACTGCCCGGGTAGCGACCTTCACCGATGGCATCGAGGCCGATCAGCTCCCCCGGAAGGAAGAGCGCCGTGACCAGGTATTCGTCGCTTGCGGTCGTGGTGACCTGTTTGAGACTGCCGGAGCGCACCACGAAGAGGCTGGTGAAGGGCGAGCCTTGCGCGATCAGGAGGTCGCCCTTGTCGAGCGTCGCCCGGCGACGCATGATGTCGCCGAGTTCGGGGACCTCGTCGACCGGCAGTCGTCCGGTGAAGCAGAAGGGACTCGACCGGCATGACAGGCAGTCGACGGCGCGTCGGCCGGCAAAGTGCAACACCTTGTTGCGGCTCGTCATGGCCTCCCCCTCCCGAAACTCGTTCGGGGTTACTCCATTGTCCTGAGTATGAGACCCGGGGAGAGCGAGGGCCGTCATGCTTTCGTCGAAGTCCCTTGCCTCCCGTACGGACGTCCCGGTGGCCAGCCGGTGCGCTCGAGAAAGAGACGCCTGGCTACTCGGGAATCCCGCCGCGGGTCAGGGCCGCGGGGTCGAGCAGCCGCTCGAGCTCCTCGCGGGAGAGGTCGGTCTCCTCCTCGGCCACCTCGACGATCGGCCGCCCTGCCGCGTAGGCCTTCTTGGCGATGGCCGCCGCGGCGTCGTAGCCGATCACCGAGTTGAGCGCCGTCACCAGGATGGGGTTGCGCGACAGCGGTTGCCGCAGGTTCTCCTCGCGCACCCTGAAGCTGGCGATGGCACGATCGGCCAGCAGCCACGAGGTATTGGCCATCAATCCGATGGCGGTGAGCAGGTTGTTGGCGACCAGCGGCAGCATGACGTTGAGCTGGAAATTGCCGCTCTGGCCGGCCACCGTCACCGCGGCATCGAGACCGATCACCTGGGCCGCGGCCTGGGCGGCGGACTCGGGAATCACCGGATTGACCTTGCCCGGCATGATCGAACTGCCCGGCTGCAGGGCCTCGAGCTCGATCTCGCCAAGCCCCGCCAGGGGGCCGGAGTTCATCCAGCGCAGGTCGTTGGCGATCTTCATCACCACGCAGGCCAGCCCCCTGAGCTGGCCCGACAGCTCCACGGCGGCATCCTGGGAGGCCAGGCCGGCGAAGAAGCTGTCGTTCGGGGCGAGCGCCAGCCCGGTCTGCTCGCTCAGGTCCCGGGCCATGCGCCCCGCGAACTCGGGGTGCGCATTGATGCCGGACCCCACCGCGGTGCCCCCCTGGGCCAGCCGGCAGAGGCGTACCATGGCGCTGTCGAGGCGCTCGATGGCCTGTCCCACCTGGCTCGACCAGCCCCCCAGCTCCTGGCTCATGCGCAATGGCATGGCATCCATCAGATGCGTCCTGCCGGTCTTGACCACGTGATCGAGTTCGCAGGCTCGGACATCGATGGTCTGACGCAGGTGCACCAGCGCCGGCCGCAGCCGCGACTGCACCTCCAGCGCCGCCGAGAGGTGGATGGCGGTGGGAATGACGTCGTTGCTCGACTGCCCCATGTTGACGTGGTCGTTGGGCCCCACCGCCAGGCCGTCACGACTGGCCAGGCGGGCCAGCACTTCGTTGACGTTCATGTTGCTCGAGGTGCCGGAACCCGTCTGGAAGACATCCACCGGGAACTGGCCGTCGTGGTCGCCGGCGATCACCGCCTCGGCGGCGGCGACGATGGCCGCGGCCCGTTCGGCGTCGAGCAGCCCGAGTTCCCGGTTGACCCTCGCCGCGGCCAGCTTGATGCGCGCGATGGCATGGATGAAGGCCGCCGGCAGGGGCTGGCCGGAGACCGGAAAGTTGTTCACCGCGCGCTGGGTCTGGGCACCGTAGAGGGCCTCTGCGGGCACCTCGAGCTCGCCCATGCTGTCACGCTCGATGCGATGGTCGCTCATGACCTTCTCCTTCGTCGCAGGACGCTGCGGGAAATCCCTCTCTCACCATGGTGCCGCCGGGCGCCGCTTGCAAGGCGGCCCTCGCCAATTCCCCCCGGGCTCCGTTATGGTCATGGTGATGAAACCCAGGATGGCACCGGGCATGACAGGCAGCCTCACTCGCTCGACGGGTGCCGTGCGACGACTGCCGGTGCTCGTGATCTTCTGGCTGGCCGGCTGTGCCGCCACGGCACCCGCATCGCCCGACCCTCTCCCCGGCGTCACCGCCGAACTGAGAGACGGCCGGGTGATCGCCGAGGACGGCTATCAGTTACCCATGCGCCGCTGGCTGCCGGCGGGTGACCCCGTGGCGATCGTGCTGGCACTCCACGGCTTCAACGACCATGCCGGCAGCCTCGAACCCCTGGCCCTGTCGCTGCGCGCCCGGGGTATCGCCGTGCACGCCATCGACCAGCGTGGCTTCGGCACCACCAGCGGGCGCGGCCTCTGGCACGGCGAGCGGCGCCTGGTCGACGACGCGCGCCTAGTGTCCCGCCTGCTGCGCCAGCGCTACCCCGAGACCCCGCTCTATCTGGTCGGCAAGAGCATGGGCGGGGCCGTGGCCATGCTCGCCCTCACCGGCGGCTCGCCTGCCGGGGTGGACGGTGCCGTGCTGGTCTCGCCGGCGGTGTGGGGGCTCTCGACCATGCCCTGGTACCAGCGCCTCGGCCTGCGCGTTGCCGCCTATCTCTTCCCGGACCTGAGTCTCAGCTCCCGCCTCACGCGGCGCCTGGGCATCCATCCCACCGACGATCCGGAGGTGATGCGCCGCATGCTGAACGACCCCCTGATCCAGCGCCGTGCGCTCGTCGGCACCCTGCACGGCCTGAGCCGACTGATGGATGCCGCCAGCCGAGCCGGCGAGCGCCTGCCCCCGCCGATCCTGTTGCTCTACGGCGAGCGGGATCAGGTGATCCCCCCGGAGCCGACCTGTCGCCTCCTCGAACGCCTTCCCGCCACACCGGCCCACCGGCTGGTGCTCTACCCCGACGGCTTCCACATGCTGACCCGCTACAGCGGAAACGCCGCCACCCATGAGGACATCGCCACCTGGCTACTGGACCCGCGGGCGGCGCTGCCCTCCGGCCACGAGGTCGACCACGACACCGCCCGCGATCGGCTCTGCGAGGGGTGATTACGTCGCTGTCGTAGAAGCGAAAAATAATATTGCACTGCACAAACCACTCTGCTATTGTGCAGTGCAACAGGAAGGGAAACGCGACACCACCGTGTGGCTTCCCGATACTTCATAGCGCCCCGGAGGGTTTCACGATGCAAAACTTCGATACCAAGCAATTCACCGAACAGTTCGAATCCATGTTCTTCGGTCCGGCCCGCGCCTACGCGTCGCTCTCCGTGGACTACACCGAGAAGCTGGTCAATGCCCAGCTCGACGCCAGCAAGGCCTATGCCGACACCGGCCTGGCGCAGCTGCGCGGCCTGATGAGCGTCAAGGATGCCGAAGGCCTGCGTGCCTACATGGAAGGCCAGCAGAAGGTCGCCAAGGACCTGACCGAGCGCCTCAAGGGCGATGCCGAGAAGGTCGTCTCCCTGCAGCAGGACTTCGTGCAGAAGAGCCAGAAGCTGACCGAGGAAAACGTCAAGCAGGCCCAAGAGACTGCCACCAAGGCCGCCAAGTAAGCCGCTGACAGGTCTGGCCGGCCCCGCGCCGGCCAGCGCCCTCGAAGGGCCGCCGATCATCGATCGGCGGCCTTTTTGCGTTAAGATCTCCTGGCTCAGGGGCCACCTACGGGGCCCGGAGAATCCATCATCGGGAGAGTGCTCATGCAACGCTGGATTCCTGTCTTGCTGACGGCCGTGGCGCTGACCGGCTGCGAAATCATGCCCCCCGCGCCTGCACCGACCGAGCGCATCGAGGTGATCGACAGGGGCACCGAGCGCGAGCGCGAGCCCGAGGCGGAGCTTCCGGCGCCCGGTCGCGTGGCCCGGCAGGTGGCGTTTCCCGAGGCGGAGTACGCCGCCCTGCAGAGGACCGGTAGCGGCGTCATCAGCGGTCGCCTGAGCCTCAACGGCACCCCCGGCAGCGGCGAGACCGTTTCGGTGGCCCCGGTGACCACCTATTCCGCCGAGGCCGCCGAGCAGGCCCTGGCCGGCCGTGCCGTGGAACCCGCCGATCCCCGGGCACGAGAATACACCCACACCACGCGCACCGATGGCCAGGGCCACTTCAGCCTGAACGGGATACCGGCCGGCGAGTTCTACGTGTCGGGCAGCGTCGTCGACCCCGCCAGCGGCCAACGGCGAGTCATCATCCGCCAGGTGTCGTTGGGCAATGGCCAGCGCCTGGAAGTGAACCTCAGCCGCTGAGGCACCGCCTGGCGTGAGCCGTCCCCGTCTCCTATGTTGATGCCAGAGGCTCTCGGTGCCCGCGACGATGCTCGGGACCACCACCCACGGAGGGACGTTAGCTCATGCGCAACCACAGCAGAGCCGGCTGGCCGGCGCGGCTGGCCATCACGGCGCTACTGCTCGGCCTGGCCAGCGCCAGCAGCGCCAGCGCCGCCACCCTGGACGAGATCCATGAACGCGGCAGTATCCGCATCGCCGTGGCCAATGAGGAACCCTACGGCTATATCGACGAGCACGGCGAGCCCCGCGGCGCGGGCCCCGAGGTCGCCCTGCACCTGATGGACGAGCTGGGTATCGAGTCGATCGAGTGGATCGAGACCACCTTCGGCGACCTGATTCCCGGCCTGCGCGAGGGGCGCTTCGACATGGCCGCGGCAGAGATGGCCATCCTGCCGGAGCGTTGCGCGCAGATCCTCTACTCCGAGCCGAACACCACCTATGGCGAGGGTCTGCTGGTCAGGGCCACCAACCCCGGAACGATCACCTCCTACGCCGACTTCGCGCAACGCGACGACGTCAAGGTCGCCGTCATGGCCGGCGCCGACCAGCGCGAGATCCTCATGGCACTGGACGTGCCCGATGACCGGATCGTCACCCTCGAACGCAACGAGGATGCCATCGGCGCGATCACCGGCGGCCAGGCCGACGCCTACGCGGCCACCGGCCTGACGGTCAGCGCCCTCGAGCGGATCGACAACGACGTGGAAGTGGTCCTCGACTTCGTCGACCCGGTGATCGACGGCGAGGCGGTGCGCAGCTGGGGGGGCTTCGCCTTCGGGCCCGAGGCCGGGGAACTCCGCGATGCGGTCAACGAGGCACTGACGGCCTACAAGCGCACCAATGCCTGGGAGCAGATCCTGACCGACCATGGCTTCACCCAGGACGACGTGCTGAACTCCTTCCGTTTCAGCACCGAGCAGCTCTGCAGCGGCTAGGCTTTATCCGAAAATTCGGCGAGCGCAGGCAGTTGTCGGACAAAGCCACCTACCAGCCCAGCGCCTGCTTGACGAAGGGAATGGTCAGCTTGCGCTGGGCGGACAACGAGGCCTGATCCAGCGCCTCCAGGGCCGCGAACAGCTCGCCCAGGCGCCGCGGCCCGCGATGCAGGATGTAGCGGGCGACCTCGTCGGGCAGCTGCATGCCGCGGACCCGGGCGCGCAGCGTCAGCGCCGCCAGGCGCTGTGCGTCATCCAGCCCCTGCACCTGGAAGGTCATGCCCCAGGTGAGGCGAGAGGCCAGGTCGGGGAGCCGCACCGGCAACTGCCGGGGGGCGGCCTCGGCGGCGATCACCAGCCGCTTGCCGGCATCCCGCAGCCGGTTGAAGGCATGGAACAGCGCCTCCTCCCAGCGCTTGCGACCGATGACCCGCTCCAGGTCGTCGATGACCACCAGATCCAGGCGTTCGACCTCCTCGAGCATCAGTGGCGGGAAATGCCCCAGCTCCTCCAGCGGCAGATAGAGGGCCCGCCGGTCCCGGTCGGATGCCGCGTGACAGGCCGCCTGCAACAGGTGGCTGCGCCCCACGCCGGGCTTGCCCCAGAGGTAGAGAAAGGGTTCACCGTCGTTGTCGAGCTGATGGACGAGATGGTCGACCAGGGAGGCGTTGGCGCCGGAAAGGAAGTTGGCGAAGGTGGCATCGTCACGCAGCCCCACGCCCAACGGCAGCTGCGCGGGTGCTCGGCTCATGTCGACTCCTCGTCGTCGGTGGGGCGTTGTCTGGCGTCGTACAAGGTACTGTTCTTGTAGCGATCGTTGAGTTCCCGCAAGAGTACCATGATCACCGCCGCCGCCGGCAGCGCCAGCAGCACCCCGGTGAAGCCGAACAGGTTGCCCCCGGCCAGCACGGCGAAGATCACCGCCACCGGGTGCAGCCCGATCCGATCACCCAGCAGCTTGGGCTGCAGCACGGTGCTCTCGATGACCTGGCCGATGGAGAACACCACCACCACGCCAAGCAGAATCAGCCAGCTGCCGAACTGGAAGAAGGCCACGATCAGCGCCACGCTGATGCCGACGATGAACCCCAGGAAAGGCACGATGCTGGCCAGGCCCGCGATCAGCCCGATCAAGCCCCCGAAGCGCACGCCCATCAGTGACAGCCCGACGGCATAGATGACCCCCAGGCACAGCATCACCAGCAGCTGGCCGCGCAGGAAGGCGGAGAGCACCTCGTCGCAACGCCGGGCCAGACGCACCGCATCGGCCTCCCACTCCCGCGGCAGCAGGTCACGAATGCTCGCCATCAGCCGGTTCCAGTCGAGCAGCAGATAGAAGGTCACGACCGGGATCAGCGCCACATAGGTGACCCAGGTGACGAAGGCCATGCCGGAACGCCCCACCTGCCCCAGGAACTGGGCCAGGTAGCCACCGGCGTCCTGCCAGTGGGCGGAGAGGGTCTCCTGCACGTTGTTCAATTCACCGGTCACATCGAAACCGGTCCAGGCCTCGAGCTGGGGAGCCAGCACCGTCTCGACCCAGCCGAAGATACCGGGAATCACCTGGCCGAACTGGCGGAACTGCTGGGCGAGCAACGGGATCAGCACCAGCAGCGCCACCGCGAGAGCCAGGACCAGCACCAGGAAGACAACGCAGACGGCCAGCGGACGTGACAGGCCCCATCGCTCGAGCCTGTTCGCCAGGGGGTCGCCCAGATAAGCGAGGATCATGCCGGCGAAGAACGGCATCAGCATCGCCTCCAGACGAAACAGCAGCCATACCAGCGCCACCACCCCGATCAGGACCCACCATTCTCTGCGCATCGCTGCCTCCCTGTCCCGGATGCCCGACCCTGGCAATGCAGGCCAGCCGACGGCTGCCAGTCCTGCCTCATGATGCTACAATTCACGCCCGCTCTTGCCCACTGCCCGTCGGCACCGACGACGCACCGACAGCCATTCTTATACAGGACAGGTCATGACCGATTCCACTTCCCGCCCCTCGCTCAGCTACAAGGATGCCGGTGTCGACATCGATGCCGGCAATGCCCTGGTCGATCGCATCAAGGGCGTGGCCAAGCGCACCACCCGCCCCGAGGTGATGGGCGGGCTGGGCGGCTTCGGTGCCCTGTGCCAGCTCCCAGCCGGCTACCGCGAGCCGGTACTGGTCTCGGGCACCGACGGGGTCGGCACCAAGTTGCGCCTGGCCATGGATCTGGGCCGCCATGACACCATCGGCATCGACCTGGTGGCGATGTGCGTCAACGATCTGGTGGTGGCGGGGGCGGAACCGCTGTTCTTCCTCGACTACTATGCCACGGGCAAGCTCGATGTGGACATCGCCGCCGACGTGGTCACCGGCATCGGCGAGGGCTGTGCCCAGGCCGGGTGTGCGCTGGTCGGGGGGGAGACGGCCGAGATGCCCGGCATGTACGAGGGCAGCGACTACGACCTGGCCGGCTTCTGCGTCGGCGTGGTGGAGAAATCCGAGATCCTCGACGGCAGCAAGGTCGCCGAGGGCGACGTCCTCCTCGGCGTCGCCTCCTCGGGTCCGCACTCCAACGGCTACTCGCTGATCCGCAAGATCCTCGAGGTCAGCGGTGCCGACCTGGACACCGCCATCGACGGCCAGCCACTGGGCGACGCCCTGCTGGCCCCCACCCGCATCTACGTCAAGCCGCTGCTGTCACTGATCAAGGAGAGCGGCGTGGCCGTGCACGCCCTCTCCCACATCACCGGCGGCGGGCTGCTGGAGAACATCCCCCGGGTGCTGCCGGACGGCCTCGCCGCGCGCATCGACGTCTCGAGCTGGACCCGCCCGGCGGTGTTCGACTGGTTGCAGCGGCAGGGCAACGTCGACGAGCACGAGATGCATCGCGTGCTCAACTGCGGCATCGGCATGGTGATCGTGGTGCCCGCCGACAAGGCCGACCAGGCCCGCGCTCACCTGCAGGCCCAGGGCGAGACCGTGTACCGCATCGGCGAGATCACCGCTCGCCGGGGCGACGAGGAGCCGGTGCGGCTGGAGAACGTCGAGGCATGAGCGACACCGGCTACCAGAGCGACACCCTGACGGAGTTCACCCCGGAACCCATTGATGCCCGCCGGGTGGTGGTGCTGATCTCCGGCAACGGCAGCAACCTCCAGGCGCTGATCGACGAGCAGTCTCATGACAGGCTGGGCGGCAAGATCGTCGCGGTGATCTCCAACGAGCCCGACGCCTACGGCCTCCAGCGCGCCCGGGACGCCGGCATCGACGCCGTGGTGCTGCCGCACCGCGAGTACGAGAGCCGCGACGCCTACGACGGCGCCCTGATCAAGGTGGTCGAGCGCCACGAGCCCGACCTGATCGTGCTGGCGGGCTTCATGCGCATCCTCACCCCGCGCTTCGTGCAGCGCTTCCTGGGGCGCATGCTCAACATCCACCCCTCGCTGCTGCCCGCCTACCAGGGCCTTGACACCCATGCACGGGCGCTGGCCGACGGCGTGACCGAGCACGGCTGCAGCGTGCACTTCGTCACCGAGGAGCTCGACGGCGGCCCGGTGGCGCTGCAGGCCGCCGTGGCCCTCGCCGACGACGAGACGGCAGCGAGCCTGAAGGAGAAGGTTCACGCCCGCGAGCACCTGATCTACCCCATCGCCGTGAAGTGGTTCCTGGAGGGACGCCTGCAGCTCGGCGCCGAGGGCGCCACCTTCGATGGCCTGCCGCTGCCGCCCCAGGGGATGCGCATGTCCCATGCCGACGCCGCCGAGGAGCTCGACGAGGATCAAGAGCTGTAAGCCAGATAGTCAAAAGCGAACCCCACGAGCCTTGCGCCTGTGGGGTTCGCTTTTTCTTGCAGCTTCAAGCTTATGGCTTACGGCTCCCGGCGAAGCCGGGCCGGCTCAAGTGCGCGGCAGGGTCACCCCCCGCTGCCCCATATACTTGCCGCCGCGGTCCTTGTAGGAGACGTCGCAGACCTCGTCGGACTCCAGGAACAGCATCTGCGCCACGCCCTCGTTGGCGTAGATCTTGGCCGGCAGGTTGGTGGTGTTGGAGAATTCCAGGGTCACGTGCCCTTCCCACTCCGGCTCGAGCGGCGTGACGTTGACGATGATCCCGCAGCGGGCATAGGTCGACTTGCCGAGGCAGATCGTCAGTACGCTGCGCGGGATGCGGAAGTACTCCACGGTGCGCGCCAGGGCGAAGGAGTTGGGCGGGATGACGCAGACGTCGCCCTTGATGTCGACGAAGCTCTTGTCGTCGAAGGCCTTGGGGTCCACCACCGCCGAATGGATGTTGGTGAACACCTTGAACTCGTCGGCACAGCGCACGTCGTAGCCGTAGCTGGAGGTCCCGTAGGAGATCACCCGACGATCGTTCACGTAGCGCACCTGGTCGGCCTCGAAGGGCTCGATCATGCCTTCCCGCTCGGCCATGCGGCGGATCCACTTGTCGGATTTGATGCTCATCGGGACGTCCTGGTGGGGTATCGAATGGGAATCGGGGCCGACATGATAGCGGCCCCGGCCCCGAGCGTCATCCACCCTGTCAATCGCCCAGGGGCATTGCAGATAGCCACACGGGGCTGATCCGGCGGCAGGCCTACGAGGAGGCGCTGTAAACCCGTCCCTGGGCGCTACCGATTCCTTCCCTGGAATCGGACCTCCTCTTCGGCCTGCCCCCGGCGCCCCTCGCTTTGGGTAACTGCGATCAGTCAGTCGTCGCTGAAGGAGATGGTCGGCCCGTCGGGCGCCTGTTCCCGGAGCTGGTCGGCCACCTGGCGCGCCATGTCGCGGAAGGTGGCCGTCACCTCGCCGTCGGGCTCGGCCACCACCGTGGGGCGTCCGCCGTCCGCCTGCTCGCGGATCGACAGCGTGAGCGGCAACCGCCCGAGCACCCGGGTCTCGTACTCGGCGGCGATGCGTTCGCCCCCGCCCTCGCCGAAGATCGGCTCGCCGTGGCCACAGTTCGAGCAGACATGCAGGCTCATGTTCTCCACCACGCCCAGCACCGGCACGTTCACCTTGCGGAACATCTCGATGCCCTTGCGGGCGTCGAGCAGGGCGATGTCCTGGGGCGTGGTGACGATCACCGCACCGGCCACGGGCACCTTCTGGGCCAGGGTCAGCTGGATGTCCCCGGTGCCCGGGGGCATGTCGATGAAGAGATAATCCAGGTCGTCCCAGGCGGTCTGGGTGAGCAACTGCTGGAAGGCACCGGCCACCATCGGACCGCGCCATACCATGGGCTCGCGGGTGTCGACCATGAAGGCCATGGACATGGCCTGGAGGCCGTGGGCCTGCAGCGGCCGGAAGCGGTTCTCGCCGGCGGCCTGGGGGCGCACCCCCTCGCCCACGCCCAGCATCTGGGCCTGGCTGGGCCCGTGGATATCGGCATCGAGGATACCGACCCGGTAGCCCTCCGCGGCCATGGCCAGTGCCAGGTTGACGGTGACGGTGGACTTGCCTACGCCGCCCTTGCCGGATGCCACGGCGACGATATGCTGGACCCCTTCGATCACGACTCGCTCCTCAATGCTGTTGGGCTGCTATACGACCAGTATACCCGCCTGAGTCCCGGGCCACGCAATGGGGGCGGAAACACGAACGGCGAGCCAGGCTCGCCGTTCGCGCTCCTCGGACCAACGCTCGCGTCACTCCTGCTCGGCCTCCAGGGCCTGGCCGGCCTCCAGGTTGGCCTCCAGCTCGGCCAGCTCCGTGCGCCAGGCGGCGAGCTGTGATTCCAGCCGCTCCAGCTGCGACTCGCGGCGCTCGACCTCGGCCTCGATGGTCTCGACCTCTTCGCGGCCGATCTCGATGGCCACCAGCAGGTCATCACGCTCGCTGCGGCGCTGCTGCAGGGCTTCCTCGGCCTCGCCCTGCTCCTGCCGGATGGCCTCGAGCTGCCCCTCGAGGGTCTCGCGCTGCTGCTCGAGCGCGCCGATCTCGTCGGCCAGGGCATCGCGCTGCGACTCCCGCTCACCGAGCTCGTCACCCAGGGAGGCGAGACGCCCCTCGGCCTCCTCGATCTCGCCCTGACGCGCCTCTAGATCGGCGGCGGCCTGCGCGTAGGCCTGCTCGGCTTCCCGGCGCGCCTCCTCGGCCGCCTGCCGGTCAGCCTCCGCCTCCTGACGCGCCTCTTCGGCTGCCTGGCGGGCGGCTTCCGCCTCCTGGCGTGCCTGATCGGCATCCTGCCGGGCCTGGTCGGTCTCGTCATACTCCTGCTGCAGTGCCGTCAGCGCCTCCTGGCCCTCGTTCAGACGCTCCTCCGCCCCAGCGGCATCTGCCGTCACCGCCTCTCGCGAGGCCTGCACCTCCTCGAGCTCGGCCCTGGCGGCGGCGACCTCGAGCTGTGCCCGCTCGAGCTCGTTCTCGGCGCCCTCCTGCTCCTCCCGAAGCTCCGCCAGGCGCGCCTCGAGACTCTCGATGTCCGCCTCGGTCTCCTCGCGCTCGGCGAGCCGGCCTCTCAGTGTCTCGTTCTCGCCCTCCACGGCAGAGAGCCGGGTTTCGAGGGCTTCGCGTTCCTCCTTGTGGGAGTTGGCGCTGGACTGGGCGAACAGCGCCCAGAAGACGGCCACGACCGCCACGGCGGCCAGCCCCCTGGCACGATTGTCCTTGAAGAATGAAGTCTGCGCGGTTTCCGACATGCGACGTCTCCTCTCGGATTCAGGCTACGAATCGGTGCCGACCGGCTGGGCCGCGCGGCATGGGTGCGACACGCTCAGCATACATAGCGAGTGCAGGCGGGGAAAGCGAGAGGCGCCGTGCCTCAGAAGCGCTCGCCGGGCTGCAGGTAGCGCCACTCTCCCGTCGGCACACGGCCCAGGGAGACCCCGCCGATGCGCAACCGCTTGACCGACAGCACGGTCAACCCCACCCCGCTGCACATCGCCTCGAGCTGGCCCGGGACCATGCCCTTCAGGGCGATACGCAACCGGGTCTCGCTCTGCCAGCTCACCTTGCCGGGGGCCAGCCGCCGCCCCGGGACCGCCGAGCCACGCCGCAGCGCCTCCATCTGTTCCTCGTCCAGGGTGCCACGCACCTCGACCAGCCACTCCTGTTCCAGCCGGGCGACCTGCTCGTCGAGCCGCCTGGCCACCCCGCGGTCCTGGGTGAAGACCAGCAGCCCCCCCTCCCCCGGCAACAGCGGCAGCATCGCGGCCAGGCCGCGGAAGTGCGCCTTGAGCGGGCGCCGACCGCTGGGGTCCTGCTCCCAGTGCGAGGCCGCGGTGATCCACGCTCGGGCCAGGGCCGCGTCATCGCTCGCATCATGGTCGGACGGGCAGTGGAACAGCAGCGTGGCCGGGGGGATCTCCTCGGCCCTGGCGCCAGGCGCCAGTTCGACGCGCTGGTCGCCGACCTTGAACTGCGGCTCCTCGACGATTCGGCCATCGACCAGCACCCAGGCACCGGCGATGTACTGCTCCGCCTCGCGACGCGAGCAGGGTAACAGCCGTGCCAGGCGCTTGGAGAGGCGCTCCGTGCCGCCGGCGGCTTCACCGGCCGTGGACGGAATATCATTCGGGGTCATGGTGGCTCTCGGGCAGGTTTGGGAGAGGGGATTGTACCCGGATTCGGACACCGTCAGGGGGCGCCTCGCGGCTCCTCGACACGCCAGTTGGAGAACCAGGGAACCCCACGCACCTCGACACCCAGGCGCCGTAGCCACTGGGCGGTGACGAGATTGGACTGGTGGGTAAGCCAGTAGGCGCGGGGATAGGGCACGAATTCGAGATCGAACTCGGCGCTGTAGGTCGGCGTGACGTCCCCCGCCTGGAAGTGGGCGTCCAACTGACGCCTGAGCGCCGCCACCCGCGCCGACTCCGCCCGGAGGGAATAGACGCGCTGGAGACCCTCGGGCGCCAGCCGGTGAAGGTCGTGGGGCGAATCGATCGCCTCGTGCACGCCACGTCCCAGCCCGCTGGCCGTCGGCCAGAGCAGCGCCGAGATCCCGGCGAACAGATGTCGACGCCCCTCGACGTACCAGCCCCATTCGCCGTAGCTGTATCGCACCATCCCGCCCTGCTGCCGGGGCAGCACCAGGCTGGCATGACGGCCATGGTCGAGCAGGTAGACATCGACCGGGTCGACGAGCGCCTCGGGAGGCGCGATACGCCCCGCGCAACCGCCCAGCAGCAGTGCGGCGAGCAGCCACGGGAGACGGAAACCGACGGCGCCGGGTCGCATCTCAGCTGGCCAGCCAGATGCGGTGCTTCGCCCCCTTGCCGGGACGATGGGCACGTACCGTGACCTCCTCGACCAGCAGGCCGACTCGCCGCAGGCGCTCGGTGAAGGCCGGGTCCTGGCCCGCCGACCAGATCGCCAGCACGCCGCCAGGGCGCAGCGCCTCCTGGGCGGCGGCCAGCCCCCTGGGCGAGTAGAGCCAGTCGTTCTCCTCGCGCGTCAGGCCCTCGGGGCCATTGTCGACGTCGAGCATGATGGCATCGAAACCGCCGGGTTCACGACGCAGCAGCTCGCCCACATCACCGAGGCTGACGCGGGTCCGGGGGTCGTCGAGGGGATGCCCGGCGGCGGTGCCGAGCGGACCACGGTTCCACTCGACCACCCCGGGCACCAGCTCGGCGACCACCACCTCGGCATCCTCGCCAAGGGTTTCCAGCGCCGCGGCCAGGGTGAAGCCCATGCCCAGCCCGCCGATCAGCACCCGCACCGCGGGGCGTTCGGCGATGCGCTCACAGGCCAGCTCGGCCAGGGCATCCTCGGAGCCATGCAGGCGGGTGTTCATCAGCTCACCGGCCTTGCCGGCGATGCGGATGGAGAACTCGTCATTGCGCTGCAGCAAGCGCAGCTCGCCGCCCCGACCGGGGATGCTCGCCGTACCAATCACTTCGAATTTGGCCATGATGCCTCGTTGACGGAATAAGGACTGCGCCGGACTGCCCGGCGGAAACCAACCGGCCACCCGTCGCCTCGAACGCCTGACCGGGAGCAAGACAATACGAGGGAGACCCCGTATGCCCAGCCCGGAAATGTTCCGTCGGGTACCTGCCGGCGATGCTCATTATGCTGGCCCTGGCGGCGGCTTGCCATGCGCTCGCCGATGAAACCGCTCGCGCACACCGCCTGGCGCCCGGTGACCTGTCCCGTCTCGAGGCAGGAGCCGCCGAGCTGGAGCGGTTGCACGCGCTGGGCGTGGCGCAACGGGACGAGATCGCCTACGAGCGCCGCTTCTTCGGCATGGATTGAGTGCCCCGAGGCTCATCGCATCGGAGCGCAGGCCGTGAGGCAGCACCAACAATGATGGGCGTGAGTGGATCAGCGCAGTCCAAGCAGCGACAGGATGAATAACACCACCACGATCAGGCCGATGATATAGATGATATTACGCATGTTGCTCTCCTTGCTGGCTCATATCTGAAACAGGAAAACCAGCCCGCCCCCTGGCCGTCGGTCACCTCACAGTGTAGCTGGGAGCCGAGACCGGACAACCCGGCACTGTCAGCAATCCGGACGACCACCACGGAGGCGGTGTTGGCCGCCGGGCTCCACTGCGGCGTATCATGCTAGCAGCGCACAAGGATGGCAGACCCCATGGTACGAGACCGCAGACTGCGACACGCCGCCTTCACCCTGCTGCCACGGGTGGCCCGCTTCCTGTGGCGGGTGCTCACGGCCTTCCTGCGCAACCGTGGCATCCTGCTCGCCGGCGGCGTGGGCTACAACATCCTGCTCTCCATCGTGCCGCTGTTCGCCCTGCTGGTGGTGCTGCTGGCCCGGGTGGTGGACGAGCAGCACCTGCTCGGCGTGCTGTCGGTCCAGGCACGCCACCTGGCGCCGGCCCATGCCGAGGTGCTGATCGAGGCGGTGCGCGCCCTGCTCGACTCCCGCGACGTCATCGGCATTCTCGGCTTTCCGGTGCTGTTGCTGTTCAGCTCCTTCGCCTTTCGCATGCTGGAAGACGCCCTGGCGATCATCTTCCATGCCCCCGATACCCACCATGCCGGCCGCAGCGTCTGGGTCTCGGTGCTGATGCCCTATGCCTTCATGCTGGTACTCGGCGCGGGGCTGCTGGCCCTGACCCTGCTGGTGACCCTGGCCAGTTCCCTCAATTCCCTGTGGCTCGCGCTGTTCGACCGCGAGCTCCCGCTGGCGGGGCTCTCGGAGCCGATGCTCAACCTGACCAGCTTCCTCGGGGTCTTCCTGCTGTTCAGCGCCATCTACAAGGTGCTGCCGGTGGTGACAATCGCGCTGAGGCGGGCGGTGGTGGGCGGCTTCGTCGCCGCGCTGCTGTGGGAGGGGGTGCGCCTGCTGCTGGTGTTCTACTTCGCCAACCTGTCGTTCGTCAACGCGGTCTACGGCTCGCTGGCCACCCTGATCGTGGTGTTGCTGAGCCTGGAGGTGGGCGCCATCATCCTGCTGCTGGGGGCGCAGGTGATCGCCGAGCTGGAGCGCAACGCCCGGCTCGGCCTGGCGTGGCATATCGACCCCAGGCGCCAGGCGGTGACCCACGTGGATTGAGCCCCCGGGTGGCCTCAGCGGCGCGGCCCCCGGCCGCGATCGGCACTCAAGCGGCGCATCAATCCCATCAGGCTCCGGCCGCTCACCATGCCGAGCAGGTAGATCACCACCAGCACCAGCGCCAGGGGGAGCGTGAGGCTCCAGGTCAGGAAGCGTATCTCCACCACGGCGATGTTCTGCACGAAGAGGATGAGCACCAGCACCGTGATCGCGACCTTCACCACCAGCAGCAGCTTGTCCATGCCGTCTCTCCCTGTCGAATCGGCCCCTTCCAAGCTGGTCACGGGGCCAGCCGCTGTCAAGTCGCGGCCTCAGAAGGTCGAGAGGCCGGTGGCCTCCATCACCCGATAGCGCAGCCGCTGCCAGGTCGTCGCCTCGTCGTGGGCCGCGAAGGGCTCGCTGGTGACCCGCAGCGGCGTCGAATGCCAGCGCCGTTCGAAGAAGTCGCCGGCCTCGCGCAGCGCCGGCGTATCGGCCGGCCCGACCAGGCGCACGCTGGCTTCCAGATTGAGATCGTCGAGGTTGCGCCGGGTGAAGTTGGCCGAGCCGAGGATCATCTCGGCCTCCCCATCCCCCGCCGGCCATCGCAGCAGCAGCTTGCTGTGGCACTGCTCGCCGCGGGTGACACACCAGCGCACCGCGATGCCGGCCTCGTGGAGCTCCCGGGCCACCGGCCGGTTGGGAATCCCGCCCTTCTCGAGACCGAAGGCAGCGCGATTGGGGTCGAGCAGCACCCGGATATCGACACCGCGCGAATGGGCCGCCAGCAGGGCCTCGATCACCTCGCGGTGGGCGAGGTAGAAGACCGCGATATCGAGCCGATCGCCGGGCTCGGCCCGCACCAGGGCGGCCACCAGGGCATCGCGAATCGTTCCCTCGGTGAGGACCTGCAGGCGCGGCTCGCCCGGCACCGGAGTGGCCTCGGGAGGCGCAGGACCGGGCAGCGTCACGCCCGACCAGCCGGCCACCGGGCGCTCGGCGTCGAGCAGATCGAGCGCGGCCGCACCTTCGAAGCGCAGTGCCACATTGCCGTGCAGGCTGCTGGCGTCGTGGGGGTTCGCCGAGGTGACCAACCCCACCCAGCCGTCGCCATGATCGACCACCAGGCTCTTGCGATGGTTGGCGTTGAAATTGAGCAGCGCCAGGTAGCTGCGCAGCGGTACCCGGCCCGGCCCCAGGGCGTTGGGCAGCCAGCCGCCCTCGGTACCGTTGCCCAGCCAGCGCGGCCCCAGGTGCCAGCCCCCCGACCAGAGCGGGTTGGAGGCACGCAACCGGGTCAGGTCGGTCATCACTACCGTCACCCCGGCCTCGCGCAGGGTGCGAAGGTGGTCGAGCTCGAGGCCACCGTAGAGGGTATTGAGCGGGTCGGTGATCAGCACCACCGCGAGCCCGGGGTATCGCTGGCGCTGCTCGATCAGCGCTTCGGTCAACTCCGCCGAGAGCGGACGGAAGCCGTCGCCCTCCGCCGCGCCGGCGAAATCATTGAACAGGAACATGTCGAGCACCACCAGCCGCCGGGCCTGGCCGATCAGCGCGAGCACCTCGTCGAAGATCTCGCCGCGGACCCGCCGCTCGCCCGTGGCGTCGACCCAGGTCTCGTCGGCGAGGAAGCGCACCCCCGCCGCGGGGCGCTCCGGCCAGGCGCGTCCGATCCCTTCCGGCAGCGGCTTGAAACGCTGCCAGGCGCCCATGGCGGCCCAGGCCACCAGCAGCGCCACGACCAGCCATGGCCACATGCCTCTCCTCCCTCGACTCGCGGCACGGCGGCCACCGAACGATCGCATCCTGGACTCCCTTCCCGGCATCCCGGGCGACGGCCCCCCTGTGGCGCCGACAGCTGCAGCATACCCCGCCGACTGAGATGACGCAGCACGCCCGGCCAGGGCCGGGCGTTGCAGATGGACCGCTTGCGACGATCACGGTTGCCGGCGCAGCCTCAGGCGGCGCACGACGAAGCGGGTCAAGGCGACCAGGGCCGCGACGCCCAGCAGGGACATGGCGATCACCGCCAGCAGTGCCGGACTCCCGGTGTGGCTGTGCACCGCCGGGGCCTCGTGCCCGGGATGCGCCACGGCCAGGCCGGCGCCAAGCAGCAGGGCGACGACGGCAACCAGTGCCGCGTGGGAAACGATGAAAAGCTGACGTGTCATGGGGGCAATCTCCTTGGTAATTCTTGAATCGACGATCGACGGGATCAGGCGTTGGCGGCGTCGAGCCGGGGACGACGCTCGGGCGGCCGGCGTTCCGGCAGCATGCCGCGGTCGAGGATGAAGCGGATGATCTCCTCGAGGCCGACGCCGTCGTAGAGGTTGGTGAACACGAAGGGCCGCTCGCCGCGCATCTTCCGCGAGTCGCGCTCCATCACCTCGAGCGAGGCGTGGACCTGCTCGGCGATATCGATCTTGTTGATGATCAGCAGGTCGGACTTGGTGATGCCGGGGCCGCCCTTGCGCGGGATCTTGTCGCCGGCGGAGACGTCGATCACGTAGAGGGTGAGATCCGAGAGCTCGGGGCTGAAGGTCGCCGAGAGGTTGTCGCCGCCGGACTCCACCAGCACCAGCTCGAGGTTCGGGTGGCGCGCCTGGAGCTCGTCGATGGCCGCCAGGTTCATGGAGGCATCCTCGCGGATGGCGGTGTGCGGGCAGCCGCCGGTCTCGACACCGAGGATGCGGTCCGCCGGCAAGGCCTCGTGCTTGAGCAGGAAGTCGGCGTCCTCGCGGGTATAGATGTCATTGGTGACCACGGCGATGTCGTAGTGGTCGCGCAGCGCCAGGCAGAGCTGCTTGAGCAGTGCCGTCTTGCCGGAGCCCACCGGGCCGCCGACCCCTATTCGCAAGCAATGGTTCATAACGTTACTCCTGTGCTATCGATCACTTTTCATTCTCTCGGGGTCATCCCAGTCGCGATCTACCAGACGCCGAGGCCCGCCCCTATGGGGTCAGACCCCAGCCGAGTTACCAGGCTTGTCATGGTGCACCTGGCGAGCGGATTCGACACCGCCGGGGTCTGACCCCAAAGGCGCCACCAGCGCCGACACCCGGCTATCGTTGCTAGCTGCGAAACAGACGCGAATATTGGGTCTCGTGCAGCGCGCTGGCGAGCGCCAGGCCGGGCAGTGCCGGGCCGAGTTCGTCATCGCCGAGCGCAAGGGCCTGGTCCACCGCGGCGACCAGCGCCGGACGCAGCCGCTCCACCAGCCGCTGGGCGGCGGTATGGCCGAGCGGCAGCGCCTTGCAGGCCACGGCGAGCTGGTTCTCCAGCCAGGCCCAGGCGAAGCCGAGCATGGCCTGGCGGGCCGTCACGCCGCGCACGCAGGCGGCCCAGGCGAAGACCGTCACGTAGCTCGGCTCCGCCGGTAGCCCAGGCGACTCGCCTGAAAGGCCGGGAGGCAACAGGTCCAGGCTGCCCAGCAACCGCGCCAGGGAGGCGCCCAGCCGGGCGTCTTCGGCGGCAAGCTCTGCCGTCTCGCGGTTGGCGGCGAGCCACCGGTTCCACTCGGCGATGGTCTCGCCGTCGCCCGCCGCCCAGGCTTGCTGCAGGCGCGCCAGGGCCGGCAATTCACAGCGCGTCGGGCCGTCGTCGAGCACGCCGGCGAGCCAGTCGCCGAGGCTCGCCTCGTCGGTGACCCAGCCCAGCTCGAAGGCGCTCTCCAGCCCCTGGGAGAAGGCGAAGGCGCCGATGGGCAGCGCCGGGCTGACCAGTTGCAGCAGGCCGAGCAGCGCCAGATCATCGCCCTGCCCTCCGCTCGGCATGTCGCCCGGGTCAGTGGGCATGGTGATGTCCATGGTCGTGATCATGGTGATGATGGCCATGGCCGTGAGAATGGCCGCCCAGCTGCTGGTAGGCCCCCGGCTCCGGATCGAAGGGTGCCTCGTGATGCTCGAGACTCGCCCCCAGCAACTCGGCCAGCTCCTCCAGCACATGGTCCGGCGGGAAGCGCACGAAGCCGCCCCGCTCGTCTTCGCCCAGCGCCAGCTGCACGTGGCGGTTGCCCAGGTGGTAGGCCAGCCGCGCCAGCGGCAGGCCGGCGGTGATACGCGCGGTGACCACCGGCTCCACGGCGGCGCGGATACGCACCACCTCGCCTCCCTCGCCGCGCAGGGCCTCGCCGTCGCGCAGCACCGGGCCGCGGTCGAGGAAGAGACCGAGCTCGCGCCCGGCATCGCTCACCGCCTTGAGCCGCCCACGAATGCGAAGCTCATAGGGCAGCGTCAGGGTGTCGGTTTCCTGGTCCGCCGCGATGGGGCCCAGGCGTTCGATCAGTTTCAGCATCGGTATCGCCTCATTGAAATCACCCGCGGCTGATCCGAGGGCAGGCCTGCGCGAGGGCGCTGTCAATACCTCCCTGTACGCTACTTTTGCCATCCATGGCAAAAGACCCTCGCTACGGCCTCCCCCCGGCGCCGCTCGCCTTGGGAGTCGAAGCCCGTATCTCAGAAAAGGTGGTAGCGCTGCGCCAAGGGAAGCTCGGTAGCCGGCTCGCAGGTCAAGAGTTCGCCATCGGCACGCACCTCATAGGTCTGCGGGTCGACGGTGAGGTGCGGGCAGGCGTCGTTGAGCTTCATGTCGGCCTTGCGCACGCCGCGCACGTTCTTGCAGGCCGAGAGCTCGCTTTGCAGGCCGAGCCGCGCCTTGATGCCGGCGTCCAGCGCCGCCTGGCTGACGAAGGTCAGCCGGGTCTGGCTCGCGGCGCGGCCGAAGGCGCCGAACATCGGGCGGTAGTGCACCGGCTGCGGCGTGGGGATCGAGGCGTTGGGGTCGCCCATGGGGGCGGCGGCGATCATCCCCGCCTTGAGGATCAGCGCCGGCTTGACGCCGAAGAAGGCCGGGCTCCACAGCACCAGGTCGGCCAGCTTGCCCACCTCCACCGAGCCCACCTCGTGGGCGATGCCGTGGGTGATGGCCGGGTTGATGGTGTACTTGGCGATATAGCGTTTGGCCCGGAAATTGTCGGCGCCGAGCGCCTCGTCCTCCGGCAGCAGGCCGCGCTGCACCTTCATCTTGTGGGCGGTCTGCCAGGTGCGGCATACCACCTCGCCGACCCGCCCCATGGCCTGGGAGTCGGAGGCGATCATCGAGATCACCCCCAGGTCGTGGAGGATGTCCTCGGCGGCGATGGTCTCGCGGCGGATGCGCGAATCGGCGAAGGCCACGTCCTCGGGGATGTTGGGATCGAGGTGGTGGCACACCATCAGCATGTCGAGGTGCTCGTCGACGGTGTTGACGGTATAGGGGCGGGTCGGATTGGTCGACGACGGCAGCACGTAGGCCTTCGAGCAGGCGGTGAGGATGTCCGGCGCATGGCCACCCCCGGCCCCCTCGGTGTGGTAGGTGTGGATGCCCCGCTCCTTGAACGCCGCCAGGGTGTCTTCCACGAAGCCCGATTCGTTCAGGGTGTCGGTGTGGATGGCGATCTGCACGTCGTAGCGTTCCGCCACGCTGAGGCAGTTGTCGATGGAAGCCGGCGTGGTGCCCCAGTCCTCGTGCAGCTTGAGCCCCATGGCACCGGCCACGAGCTGGGCCTCGAGCGCCTCGGGCAGGCTGGCGTTGCCCTTGCCGAGAAAGCCGATGTTCATGGGCAGGTCGTCGACCGCCTGGAGCATCCTGCCGAGGTGCCAGGCCCCCGGGGTACAGGTGGTGGCATTCGACCCGGTGGCCGGCCCGGTGCCGCCGCCGAGCATGGTGGTGATGCCGCTCATCAGCGCTTCTTCCACCTGCTGGGGGCAGATGAAGTGGATGTGGGCATCGATGCCGCCGGCGGTGAGGATCTTGCCCTCCCCGGCGATCACCTCGGTGCCCGGGCCGATGACGATCTCCACGTCGGGCTGGGTGTCGGGATTGCCGGCCTTGCCGATGGCGGCGATACGCCCGGCCTGGAGCCCCACGTCGGCCTTGACGATGCCCCACCAGTCGAGGATCAGCGCATTGGTGATCACGGTGTCCATCACCGCTTCGTCACAGCGCTGGCTCTGGCCCATGCCGTCGCGGATCACCTTGCCACCACCGAACTTCACCTCGTCGCCGTAGTGGGTGGCGTCGCGTTCCACCTCGATCCACAGCTCGGTGTCTCCCAGACGCACCCGGTCGCCCACGGTGGGGCCATACATGTCGGCATAGGCCTGACGGCCGATCTTCATGGCGTGTCTCCTTTCGCTGTCCCGTCGAGCGCCCCCATCACCTCGCCACGAAAACCGTAGAGATGGCGGCGGCCGGCGAAGGGAATCAGCGTCACCTCGCGGGTCTGGCCCGGCTCGAAGCGGATCGCCGTGCCGGCGGCCACATCGAGGCGATGGCCGCGCGCCCTGTCACGGTCGAAGATCAAGGCCGGGTTGGCCTCGGCGAAATGGTAGTGGGAACCGATCTGGACCGGGCGGTCGCCGGTGTTGGCGACCTCGACGGTGATCCGCTCGCGTCCCGCACAGAGTTCGATCTCGCCGTCCTGTAGCTGGTACTGTCCTGGAATCATTGGGCCGGGAATCATTGCCATCTCCTCAGACTATGGGGTCGTGGACCGTGACCAGCTTGGTCCCATCCGGGAAGGTGGCCTCCACCTGCACCTCGTCGACCATCTCGGCCACGCCCTCCATGACGTCGTCGCGGGTCAGGATCTCGCGACCGTGGCTCATCAGCTCGGCGACGCTGCGCCCATCCCGGGCCCCCTCCATGATCTCGAAGCTGATCAGCGCCACCGCCTCGGGGTAGTTGAGCTTGAGGCCGCGCGCCTTCCTGCGTTCGGCAAGCTGGGCGGCCGAGAACAGCAGCAGCTTGTCCTTGTCGCGGGGGGTCAGTTCCATGGGTGTATCTCCTCAAGATGTAAGAACGGCGCTTCGCGGCTGGTAGGCTTTTGGGGTGCATCCCACGTTTTTCTCGGCGTTGACTTCCCGTTCGCTGCCTATGTCGACGGCATGGCCCCTATGGGGTCAGACCCCAGCCAAGTCGCCATGCCTGTCATAGTGCACCTTTCCCGCCGCACCGCCCCCGCCGGGGTCTGACCCCATAGGGACCGCCAGCGCCGGAACCTGACCACCAAGACGCGGCCATCGGGTCTGACCCCAAAGGCCTTCGCCAACGCCTCCTCATGTCCTCCAGATCCGCGGCACGCAGGCCTCGCGGCCGACCAGCCGCGGCCGAAGCACCTTCCAGGCCGCCTCGCACAGCGCCCAGGCCTCGTTGCGTTCATGCCCCAGGTAGCGCAGCAGCAGCACGCCATGACGCACCGTCACCGCCCAGCGCGGGCTCGCCTCGATCGCCTCGCGCAAGCTGGCGATGGCCGCCGTTTCGTCGGGCAGGCCCACGGCCCATAGCGTGGCCTGGACGGTGGCACCACCCTGCCCCCAGCGTCCGATGAAGCGAGGATGAGCCGGGTCGAGGGGCTGTCGCTCCAGCCACAGCGGCTTGCCATCCCGCGTCAGGCGAAAGTGCTGGTCGATGCGTCCGGAGACATAGGGCAGCCGGCTCGCCGGCCGGCCCAGGGCCAGCACCTCCCAGCCCAGGCAGCGCGCAGCGCCCGAGAGCGCGATGGCGGTGCGCTGCTCACCCCGCGAGCCGTCGAAGGCGATGGTCTCCTGGGGCAGCCACTCGAGGACGGCCCCATCGGCCACCTCGAGGCGGGCCTGCTGCGACCAGGCCACCCCGTGGCTGTCGGCCTTGTAGAGCTTGTTGGCGGCCGGCGTGGTGAGCAGCGCCTGGGCGCCGCTGCCCACCCGGGCAGAGATCGTCAGGGCATCACCACTGACCAGCCCGCCCGGCGGGTGCAGCAGGTAGACATGGCAGGCGCCCACGTCCCCTTCCGGATAGAAGGGCCGCTGCACCCGCAACGGCCCCCGATGGCGGGCCCGGGTCATGCGGGTCACGCCACCACGATCGTCGAAGGCGAGCTCCAGGGATGCGCTCCAGCGCCGTCCGGCATCGAAGCGATGTCCGGACTCCTCGGCGCCCGGGCTCCGGGTCAGGGCATGGGGCATGGCTGGCGCGAAAGCCGTCATCGGCAACTGCCTTCTGGTCTGGGACGTGGGGCACGTCGAGTGGCAACTGCTCTGTTCATGGCAATGCTCGTACCAGAACGGTGAAAATCATGAATACTCCATGATATTCATCATCTTATATCGTATACAAAGCTCCACGCACGGCCGTTGCGCAGGACGAAATGGCACCGGATTGGTGCGCCCCGAGCCCTCGAATGCACCAGTATCGTCAGGCCAGATGGGCATCAGTCCCATACCGGTGCATTCGACGACGACACCGGCGCGAGGCCGGTGTCGCGGGTCGCAGGCGCCGCAAGGGCCGGTGCGGTCACACCGTCAGGTGTTCCCTGATCAAGGCATCGGAGAGCTCGCCGATCCCGCCCCTGGCCACCGGCCGGCCGCGATCCATGATCGCGAAGCGGTCGGCATACTTGCGGGCGAAGGGGAGCTTCTGCTCCACCAGCAGTACCGTCAGGCCATCCTCACGAATCAGCCGGCGAATCACCTCGCCGATCTGGGTGACGATATTGGGCTGGATGCCCTCCCCCGGCTCGTCGAGGATCAGCAACCGCGGCTCGATCACCAGCGCGCGACCGATGGCCAGTTGCTGCTGCTGGCCACCGGAGAGGTCGCCCCCACGCCGGTGCTTCATCTCCGCGAGGACCGGGAAGAGCTCGAAGACACGCTCCGGAATGGTGCGCCTGCCGTCGCGGCGGGCGGCGAGCCCGGTGCGCAGGTTCTCCTCGACGGTGAGCAACGGGAAGATCTGCCGCCCCTGGGGCACGTAGCCGATACCCAGGCGTGAACGCTCCTCGACACGCCGGCTCGTCAGCTCCACCTCGTCGGCATAGCGCACACAGCCCGACGACACCGCCACCTCGCCCATGATCGCCTTCATCAGGGTGGTCTTGCCCACCCCGTTGCGCCCCATCACGCAGGTGCACTCTCCGGCCGGCACCTCGAGGTCGAGGTCCCACAGGGTGTGGCTCTCGCCGTAGTACTGGTTGAGCCTGTCGATCGCGAGCATCAGCCCACCTCCTCTTCGGCCTCGGCGCCCAGGTAGACCTCGATCACCTTCGGGTCGCTGGCGACCTGGTCCATGCTGCCCTCGGCCAGCACGCTGCCCTGGTGCAGCACCGTGACCTGGCGTGCAATGGAGCGCACGAAGCCCATATCGTGCTCGACGACGACGACGGATTGCTTGCCGGCGAGTCCGGTCAGCAGCTCGGCGGTGCGCTCCATCTCCTGCTCGGTCATGCCGGCCACCGGCTCGTCCACCAGCAGCAACCGCGGGCACTGCATCAACAGCATGCCGATCTCCAGCCACTGCTTCTGGCCATGGGAGAGGATCCCCGCCGGGCGGCTTCGCAGTTCGGCGAGGCCGATGGTCTCGAGCACCTCGTCGATGCGGTCGCGGACCGCGCCGGACAGGCGCGCGGTCAGCGTCGGCAGGATGCGCTTGTCGGCGGCCATGGCCAGCTCCAGGTTCTCGAACACGCTCAGGGCCTCGAACACCGTGGGTTTCTGGAACTTGCGGCCGATGCCGAGGCTGGCGATCTCCGGCTCGTTCATGGCCAGCAGGTCGTGGCGGCTGCCGAACCAGACCTTGCCGGCATCGGGGCGGGTCTTGCCGGTGATGATGTCCATCATGGTGGTCTTGCCGGCACCGTTGGGGCCGATGATGCAGCGCAGCTCGCCGTCGTCGATGGTCAGGTTCAGGGCATTGATCGCCTTGAAGCCGTCGAAACTGACGGTCACGTCCTCGAGATAGAGGATCGGGCCGTGGCGTACGTCCACCGGGGACTGCGCCGGCACCAGGAAGTCGAAGACCCGATCGCGGTCGGCCAGGGATGTCAGAAAGTTCATGCGGTCGCCTCCCTACCGGCGGTCGGGGTGTCCTCTTCGTCCTGGCGACGGCGCTTCAGGCGCTTGACACGATAGCCCAGCAGCCCGGCCACTCCCCTCGGGAGGAAGACCGTGACCAGCACGAAGAGCGCGCCCAGGGCGAACAGCCAGGCATCCGGCATCACCCCGGTGAACACCGTCTTGGCGTAGTTGACCAGGAGCGCCCCGATCACCGCGCCATAGAGGGTGGCACGGCCGCCCAGCGCCACCCACAGCACGATCTCGATGGAGAAGATCGGCGAGAACTCGCTGGGGTTGATGATGCCCACCTGGGGGACATAGAGCGCTCCCGCCACGCCGGCGAGCATCGCCGAGACCACGAAGACGAACAGCTGGACGCGCTCCACCCGGTAGCCGAGAAAGCGTGTGCGCGCCTCGGCATCGCGGGTCGCCACGCAGACCCGCCCCAGCTTGCTGGCCACGATGGCCCGACACAGCACATAGCCCAGCGCCAGCGCCACGCCGGTGGCGAGGAACAGCCCCAGCCGCGTGGCATCGCTGCGCAGGCTGAAACCGAGGATGTCGCGGAAGTCGGTGAGGCCGTTGTTGCCGCCGAAGCCCATCTCGTTACGGAAGAAGGCCAGCATCAGGGCGAAGGTCAGCGCCTGGGTGATGATCGAGAGGTACACGCCGGTGACCCGCGAGCGGAACGCCAGGAAGCCGAACACCAGCGCCAGCGCCCCCGGCGCCAGCAGCACCATCAGCAAGGCGAACCCGGCCATGTCGAAGCCCAGCCAGTACCAGGGCAGGCTGTCCCAGTTGAGGAACACCATGAAATCCGGCAGCTCCGGGTGGCCATAGACGCCGCGATCGCCGATCTGGCGCATCAGGTACATGCCCATGGCGTAGCCGCCGAGGGCGAAGAAGGCCCCATGGCCGAGGCTCAGGATACCCAGATAGCCCCACACCAGGTCCACCGCCACCGCCAGTAGCGCATAGCTCAGGTACTTGCCCAGCAGGTTGACGGTATAGGCCGTGACGTGCAGCGGATGGCCCCGGGGCACGGCCAGGTGCAGCGCCGTGACCAGCAGCAGGGCCGCCAGCAGCACGCCGAGGAAGATGAGCGTCGAGCGCTCGCTGAAGGGTCGTGTCAGCCACATGATCGGTCAGCCCTCCGCCGCCCGGCCCTTCTGCGGGAAGAGTCCGCGGGGGCGCTTCTGGATGAACAGGATGATGAACACCAGCACGATGATCTTGGCCAGCACGGCGCCGGCCCAGGGCTCGAGCACCTGGTTGATCACCCCCAGCGACAGGCCGGCCACCAGGGTGCCCCAGAGGTTCCCGACGCCGCCGAACACCACCACCATGAAGGAGTCGATGATGTAGTTCTGGCCCAGGTTGGGGCCGACGTTGGTGAGCTGGGAGAGCGCCACGCCGGCGAGCCCGGCGACGCCGGAGCCGAGCGCGAAGGTCAGGATGTCGACCCGGGTCGCGCGAATGCCCATGGAGCGGGCCATGGCACGGTTCTGGGTCACCGCCCGCACCTCGAGCCCGAGGCGGGTGCGGCGCATGATCAGCATCAGGCCGGCGAACACCACCAGGGCGAAACCGAGCACCACCATCCGGTTCAGGGTCAGCGACAGGGCGTCGTTGACCACCAGGGAGCCGCTCATCCACTCCGGGGTGACCACGGTGCGGTTGAGCGGCGAGATCACGGTGCGCACCAGCTGCTGGAGGATCAGGCTGACACCGAAGGTGGCCAGCAGGGTCTCCAGCGGGCGCCCCTTGAGGAACTGGATCACCCCCCGTTCGATGGCGATACCGGCCAGGGCCGCCACCAGGAAACCGGCGGGCACCGCCAGGATCAGCGCCAGCCCCGGCTGGCCGGGCAGCAGCTGCTGCATCGCCCAGGTGGTGTAGGCGCCGAGCATGATCAGCTCGCCATGGGCCATGTTGATCACCCCCATCACCCCGAAGGTGATGGCCAGCCCGATGGCGGCGAGCACCAGCACCGAGCCGAGGCTGAGGCCGAAGTAGAGGGTCTCGGCGGCGCGATTGAGCTTGAGCTTCTGCTCGATATCGTTGAGTGCCGACCGGGCGGCCGACGCGAGCTCGTCATCAGCGCCCGCCGCGGCCCGCGACAGGGCGACCCGCGCCCGGGGATGCAGGCTGCCATCGAGGTGGTCGATGGCCGCCAGCTCGCCCTGCTCCAGGCGATGGATGGCCAGGGCCAGGGCCAGGCGTTCACGGACACGAGCGTCGCTCTCCTGTTCGATGAGCTCCGACAGCGGGCCGGCCAGGTCGGCGTCGACCTCGCCGAGCAGGCGCTCGGCGGAGGCGCGGCGCAACGCGAGATCCGCCGAGTAGAGATCGACCACGGCGATGGCACTGCGCAACTGGTTGCGCAGGGCGTTGTTGATGCCGATGCGATCCAGTTCGCGGCGGGACATCTCGCCGAGTGGCTCGCCGCTGAGGGCGTCGGCCACCGGCCAGTGACGGCCGATGTTGTCGAGTACCACCACGAAGCGGCCCTCGTCGGTGCGCTGCAGGCGGCCGTCGAGCAGGGCCGATAGCCAGTCGCGGGCGCGCTCGTCGTCGCTTCTGACGATGGCCTCGATGGCCTCGCCCTTCTCGGCATAGGAGCTGACGTCCAGCGCCTCGAGCAGCTGGATGGCCGTGGCATCGGCAGCGGTCTCGGGTGTCGGCGTCTGCGCCTGGACGGCACCGCCCAGCAGCCACAGGGTCAGCAGCGAGAGCAGCATGACCAGCCCGCGACCTGGATGGCCGGCGACGCCGCCGGCGCTCGCCCTGACCGCCGCTGGCCAGGGCAACGGGAAATTCCTCATCGGGCTTTCCTCTGGAAGGGGTCGAGATGGCGTGCCTGCCCCGCCGCCGCGGACGGCGAGGCAGGGGTCGTGCTCATTCGGCCAGGGCGGCCTCGGCTTCCTCGGCCGCGGTGCTGCCGCCGCAGGATCCATTGGCGACGTTGAAGTTGCCGCAGCGCATCGGCGCCCGCCAGTCGCTGATCAGGTCACGGGACCCCGGCAGGTAGTCGGACCAGGCGTCGCCGGCCACGGTGGACGGCGTCTGCCACACCACGTCGAACTGGCCGTTGTCCTGGATCTCGCCGATCAGCACCGGCTTGGTGATGTGGTGGTTGGGCATCATCGCCGCATAGCCGCCGGAGAGGTTGGGCACGGCCACGCCGATGATGGCGTCCTTGACCGCGTCGACCTCGGTGGTGCCGGCCTTGCGCACCGCCTCGGCCCACATGTTGAAGCCGATGTAGTGGGCCTCCATGGGGTCGTTGGTCACCGACTCCTCGTCGCCGGTGTAGTCGATCCAGGCGTCGATGAAGTCGTAGTTGGCATCGCTATCGACGCTCATGAAGTAGTTCCAGGCGGCCAGGTGGCCGACCAACGGACCGGTGTCGATGCCGGAGAGCTCCTGCTCGCCCACCGAGAAGGCCACCACCGGTATGTCGGCGGCATCGATGCCCTGGTTGGCCAGCTCGCGGTAGAAGGGTACGTTGGCGTCGCCGTTGATGGTCGAGACCACCGCCGTCTTCTTCCCTTCCGAGCCGAAGCGGCGGATCTCGGCGACGATGTTCTGCCAGTCGGAGTGACCGAAGGGGGTGTAGTTGACCAGGATGTCCTCCTCGGCCACCCCGAACTCCTCCTGCAGGTACGCCTCGAGGATGCGGTTGGTGGTACGCGGATAGACATAGTCGGTGCCGGCCAGCACCCAGCGCTCGACGCCGACCTGGTCATGCAGGTAGTTGACGGCGGGAATCGCCTGCTGGTTGGGCGCGGCGCCGGTGTAGAAGACGTTCTCGGACGACTCCTCGCCCTCGTACTGCACCGGATAGAACAGCAGGCCGTTGAGCTCCTCGACCACCGGCAGCACCGCCTTGCGCGAGACGGACGTCCAGTTGCCGAAGATCACGTCGACCTCCTCCTGAGCGAGCAGCTCACGGGCCCGCTCGGCGAACAGCGGCCAGTTGGAGGCCGGGTCGACCACCACCGCCTCGAGCCGGCGGCCGAGCAAGCCGCCCTGCTCGTTCTGCTGCTCGATGAGCATCTCCACGGTGTCCTTGAGGGTCGACTCGCTGATCGCCATGGTGCCGGAAAGCGAGTGCAGGATGCCGACCTTGATCGGCTCCTCGGCCAGCGCCTGGGCGCTGGCGCCCAGCGTGGCGGCGGAGACCAGGGCGGTCGCCAGCCAGCGTGACGGCTGCGAGACGGGACGAGACAGTGCCTTGCGTCGGGATGTGGTCACTCGAACCTCCATGCGCCCTCCTGAAGGAAGGACTCGTTGTGGTTTCACCGCGCCGCCGGGGCAGGATCCGGCCGGCGCTCGGGACAGCGACCAGTACCTGCAATGTCTGCGCCACCCTGTGGCAGACACTTCTTTACACCAACCTTTCAATCACTTACCAAAAGAGGAACGGCACGATACCGGCGCTGTTGCACCACCCGAGTGCAGGCGGCCATCGCCACGGCCGTTGCACGCACCTCGATGGATGCACCTTGGTCGAGCTCATGCACTCCCATGATGAAAAAAGGGGCGCCGACCGCGTCGACACCCCTTATGTGGCTTCTCTCGTTCGTGCTGGGGACTACCCGCAAGCTAACGGTGTGGTGCCCGCGCTGGCCCTCCCAGCGTCAGCCAAGATCGATCAGACAACATGGAAGCACGCCGAAGCGGGAGTGCGCGTGTCCATGTTGCGCCCCCGGTTCAGGTGGTCATCGATCTCGGCCGCGGAACCGATCATGCGGCCGTAGAGGAAGACGCTGAAGGCTGCCGTCTCGAGGTCCCGCTCGGTCAGCTCGCCAGACGTGTAATCCTTCCACAGGAGCGCGAGCAGCAGCGCCGCGATCACCGCGTCGACGTTGACGCAGAAGACATAGCGGCTGGCACCCACGTCATACAGCGCCTGCACCAGTTCGCGGTAGAAGGCGTGGAAGATGTTGTAGTCGCCGCGCTTCGCCATGAACTCCGCGATGAAGCGCTCGCGCGGATCGTAGTTGACCGGCTTGCCCTTGAAGATCGGGTGGTGGACGCCGGGCAAGGCGCGAACCTCGGTCCCGATCTCCTTGGCCTCGGCCTTCTCACGCTTGTAGGCGCGGGCGAAGTCGGTGGCCATGGCCTTGAGGTCGATGCCGTGGCTCGGGTCGGTGGGGTCGATGAGCCCCTTGTCCTTGAACTGGTCGAGCAGGAAGGCCATCCCCTCGAAGCCGTTGCCGCCGTGGCTGTAGCCGGTGTGGGTGAGAAATCCCACCATGGCCTTGTTGATCTGCACGCGCTTGGGGGTCTGGGGTCCGTCAGCCGCGACCGCCCCCTTGGCGCCTTGTGCCGAGATCGAGCCTGGGCCGTTGGAGATCAGCAGGCCGACGAGGATCTGGAGCGGCAACGCCTCGTCGCGGGTCGGCTTCTTGCCGGTCATGGCGAGGAAGCAGAGGTCCGCCATGGTCCATTGGCCAAAGCGCTCGTCGCGCGGAATGCCACACAGCGAACCGGGCTGGTGGTGGGAACCCGGGATCGTCGCGCCGACCATCACGCCGTAGAGGCGTAAATACCAGGGCAACGTCTCGGCGGTCAGGCGCGAGATGCGTTTACGCATGAGGGGACCCCAGGCGATGGTCAGACTGATCGCGGCGAGGATGGCATCCCGGGAGAGGCGGCCGTTCAGGGTGGCGAGGTATTTGAGGAAGACCGACTTGCCACCGCGCGCCTTGACGGCGGCGAGCATCGCCTCGGGGCGGGGGTCGTCGGCCTCGGCCTCGGAGGCGAGAAAGAGCGCGCGGGTGGCAGCGTCCATGGTGATCGCCGAGATGTCGAACTCCTCGCTACGGCCGTCCCGCAGGCCGGAATGCGCAAAGAGATCGATCAGCGCGCTGGTACAGGCCAACGCGCGTTCGACCCGCTGCGGTCCGACGATCGCGGCGGCGGCCGCCATGATGGAGTTGGGCGCATTGCCCGCGTCCCGCGCGGCGTCGGCAGCCACGAGGATCGGGTCACCGACCAGGTTCACCTCCGCCGCCACGGCCACGTCAAGCATGGCACGATCGTTCTCGCCGGCGATCTCGTGGACGAGAGGCAGTGCGAAGTTGGCCTCCAGCGGATCGAGCGCAAGGTCGAGCACCGAATAGCCGTGCACGCTGGTCACCTGGGTGGTGGGGTCCATCACCGAAGCACCGGATTTGTCCTTCATGGTCTGGCGGGCGATCACCGCGCCGACCTGGCGCTTGAGCACGGCGATCTGGGTCGCATAGGGCTCTCTCGGCGTCACCGGGGGCATGGCGAGTTCGGGGGGCAGCGCCAGGCCCTGGTCGTTGGCGACCCAGGGCTTGAGCGCGAGGCTGCCCGTCGAGGCGAAATCGGGCGAAACGCCGTTCAGCTTCATCACCGCGGTCAGTGCCCTGGGGATGTCGGCGATATTGGTCACCACTGCGCCCTTGGCCGAGACCACCGGGCTGTCGGGCGTGTAGAGGCCATCAACCCCGAAGGCCTCCATCAACCAGCCCTCCTTGTCTTCCGCCCGGTCGCCCGAGCCGGCCATCGCCCCGGCATGGCCGACGGCGCGGGTCAGCTTCGACTTCCAGCGGCCGACGACACAGGCAACCGTCGGCTTGCCGAAATCGACGCCGTGCTCGTGATAGCCACCCGGTTCGACATAGAGCACCGCGGCTTTCGAGCGGTCGTCGTTCACCAGCGCATGGGAGAAGTCACGTGCGTTGTAATGGATATAGACGTCCTTTCCGCTCGAGACGAGCGTTGTGGTGCCCCAGCCTTCGGTCGCGAGGTACTGCGCGATGGTGGTGGTGAAGCCCCCCGAATTCGAGAAGATCGCGACCGAGCCCTTGCGCAGGGACTCCTCGGGACTGTCGCCGCCGAGCGCGCCGCCAATGCGGACCTGGTTCCAGCTGTCGGCCACACCGAGGCAATTGCCCCCGATGATGTCGACGCCATTGGCCTGCCCCATCGCGCGGATCTCGCGGGCATCGTGCACGGCAATCTTTTCGGTGATGATGACGATCTTTTCCAGAGCGTCGTTGACACGAATGAGTTCCGCCACCCCATCGCGCACGCTGGGGGGCGGGAGGTAGACGACGCCCACATTGAAGGTGTGCCCCGCATCCAGGCCCTCGCGCACGTTATTGAACACCGGAATGTCGCCCGCGGGGGTCTTGAGCGTCTGCCCGGCACGCCCCGGCGAGGTACCGAAGACCACGTTGCCCCCCGAGTAGGCATGACTCACCGGCGTCACCGTGCGTGACTCGCCCCCCATGATGTTGAGAACACAGACGCGATCCTCGCGCCTCGCCACATCGGCCAGCGAGCGAATGCCGAGAAAGTATGGAAAATCCGCAATACCCTGAAGATACATGATGCTTCTCCCCTTAAGCCGGTGACTTGATGCCGAGATGCCGGGCGATCTCGGCACGGCCTCCGTCACGCATCCACAGATCGAGATTCTTCGCGTAGCTCACCACCTCCGAGATTGCGCTGTCGAAGCCGAAGAAGCGGTAGGGCACGCCAAGGCTGTCCAGCGTGTCGCCGAGGTTGCCCATGCCACGCACCAGGTTCGGCCCGCCGCGCCCGACGACGACATAGAGCGGGGTCGGCCCGTACTGCGCGAAATGCTCGCGCAGCGCGTCGCCCATGCCCCGGAAGGTCTCGAGAATATCCGTGTTGTTCGATTTCCCCCCGATGATGAACAGCACATTGGTCTGGGCAAGGAAGTGCCGGTAGCAGATCGCGGCGACCGACTTCATCTTTTCATAGGGGGGATTGCCACCGAAATCCGAGGAGATGATCGCGGCGTCCCCCAACACCTCGGTGACCAGGCTATTGGCACCACCGCCGAAGGTTGGCGCCAGGATGGTGCCCTTGTCGTTGATCACAAAGACATCCGACTGGCCCTGGTGGGTACGCAGGCGGTTCACTTCCTGCTCGAAGGCCGAGACGTCGGCGGCGAAGATCTGCTCGGGCAGGCCCAACCGCCCCACCCGGGGATCATCGCGGTCAAAGCCACATTTGAAGTCGCAGGCAATCGGCATCAGCCGGCCGTCGCGGCCGGGGCGCATGCGGATGGGGTTCAGTTCCAGCGTGGTCATCCCATAGTGATGCATCAACTCCCAGAGCTTGGGCAGGTGCTGCACCAGCGGCGAGATGATCTCCTTGGGCGCACCGATGTCGCTCAGCGCATTGGCCACCACGAAGGCCTTGAGACCCGTCAGCGCCTCGAACGGTACGGTGGCAATCTCGGACTTGTCCAGCTCCTCGATATCGACGCCACCGCGGTGGGTCAGCGTCATGGTCGGCGCCCGGAAGCGGCTGTCGTCGGAGATGGCAAAATAGACCTCGTGCTCGGCCGGCACGCCGGCCTCGAATGTCACCCCGTTCGCCTTGGCGTAGGCATTGCCGTGGCGATGCTCGGCGAAATAGAGTCGCTCCTTCTCGGCCAGGGCGGTACGCAGATCGCTCGCCTTGCCGATCAGCCCCGCCTTGCCTTTCTTGCCGACGCCACCGCGGAACAGCGGCTTTATGAAGATCAGCCCATGGCGAGCGATCAAGTCCTGAATCTGGTCCTCAGTCGCATCGGGCCCAAGAACTTCCGAGGCCGGAAACCCGACATGATTGAGAAGTCTTGCCCCGTGTAGCATTCCGGTAAGCTGCATATTATTTTCTCCAATAGACCGCTGTTTTCCGGTAAAAGATTCAAGCAAGCGGCAGGAAAGATAGAGCCTCTATTGCCCCTTTCTTTCCTGGAGCCTTCCTCTTCGATCTACGGCTACTGACAAGGTCGTCAACAGGGGTTCATTCAGCTGTCATTATGTTTGTCTGCTGAGTTCCGCCGAGCTTCCACCTCGAGATTCACCCGCCCTTCGTGCACGGCGAGCCATGGCTGGCGTAAAAAAGGGGCATCGAAAGAGTTGATACCCCGAACAATTGGCTGAGTTCTGTATGCTTGTCGGAATCGACAAGTCACTTCAAGGATTCAGCTGGTAGCGCGTACCCGGACCACGACCTTCTTGACCAGCGGCAGGGTGAGTGACAGCCCGGCGATGATCAGCAGGGTCAGCGAGATCGGCTTGTCGATGAAGGTCGACCAGTCGCCGCCGGAGATCTGCAGCGCACGCCGCATCGACTCTTCCATGATTCCGCCGAGGATCAGCGCCAGGATCAGCGGTGCGGCCGGGAACCCGAACAGGCGCATGCCCAGGCCCAGCAGGCCGAAGCCGAGCAGCAGGAAGAGGTCGAAGACGCTGAAGCTCATCCCGTAGACGCCGATCATGCAGAAGATCAGGATCAACGACAGCAGCAGCGGCCGCGGCATGTCGAGGATCCTGGCGATGAACGGGATCAGCGGCAGGTTGAGCACCAGCAGGAAGATGTTGCCGATGTACATGCTGGCGATGACGCCCCAGAACACATCGGGCCGATCCACCAGCATCGCCGGTCCCGGGGTCACTCCCATCACCAGCAGGGCGCCGAGCAGCACCGCCGTGGTACCGGAGCCGGGCACGCCGAGGGTCAGCAGCGGCACGAACGACCCGGTACAGGCGGCATTGTTGGCCGCCTCGGGCGCCGCCACGCCCTTGATGTTGCCCTTGCCGAAGGTATCGCCATCCTTCGCCAGGCGCTTCTCCATGCTGTAACCGAGGAACGAGCCGATCGTGGCGCCGGCACCGGGCAGTACCCCGGTGAAGAAGCCGAGCACCGAGCTGCGGCCGATGGGGCCGGCGATCTCCTTCACCTCGCCCCTCGACAACTTCAGCGAACCGATGACATTGCGTGGCTGCTCCTTGCCGCCCCCGCCGCGCAGCAGGATGTAGAAGACCTCGGCCAGGGCGAAGATGCCCAGCGCCACGACCAGGAAATCGATGCCGTCGAGGAGATGGGCGGTACCGAAGGCGTAACGCACGGTGCCGGTCTGCAGGTCGATGCCGATGATCGAGATCATCACCCCTATCACGGCGGCGATCAGCCCCTTGACCAGCGACTTGTCGGAGAGCGACACCACCGCGGTCAGGCCCAGCACCATCAGGGCGAAGTACTCCGCCGGGCCGAAACTGACGGCAACCTTCGACAGCAGCGGCGCCACCATCATCAGGAAGACGATGGAGATGGTGCCGCCCACGAAGGAGGCATAGGCGGCGATGGCCAGGGCCTTGCCCGCCAGGCCCTGCTTGGCCATGGGATAGCCGTCGAAGGAGGTGGCTACGGTCCCCGCCACGCCAGGGGCGTTGAGCAGGATCGACGAGGTCGACCCGCCGAAGATGGCGCCGTAGTAGACCCCTGCCATCAGGATTAGGCCGGAGGAGGGATCCATGGCGAAGGTGATCGGTATCATCAGCGCCAGGGCACTGATCGGCCCCAGGCCGGGCAGCATGCCGATGATGGTGCCGGCGAACACCCCGACGAAGACATAGAGGATATTGATCGGCTCCAGCGCGATGCCGAAGCCATACATCAGGTTGTTGAAAGCATCCATTGTCAGGTTCTCTCTCGCTGGCTGAGCGTGTCGGGCGACATCAGATCGGCAGGATCCCGGTCGGCAGGTAGACGTTCATGACCTTGGTCATGGTCAGGTACAACGCCAGCACCACACCCAGGGAAACGGCCAGGTTGACGACGTGACGACGATAGCCGTAGTACCAGGTGAGGCCGAACGACAGCAGCGTGGATGCCACCACGAAGCCGATCGAGACCAGTATTGCGGCGTAGACGGCGATCGCCAGCGAGGTCACGACCACCCGTGACCAGGGGCGCAACAGCAGCGGTATGGCCTGCTCGTCGACATCGCTCGGCTGCGGGACGTCCCGGGCCTTGGGCTGTTCCAGGAACAGCAGCAACGCCAGGCCCAGCAGCACGAACCCCAGCACCTTGGGAAAGAGGTCGGAGTCCACCGGACGCGGCAGCGGGAAACTCGGAATCTGATAGGCCATCACCAGGTAGCCCATGGAGAACAGGGCAATCACCAGTGCCAGCCACTGATTGGTATTGAGTCTTGTCATGAGGCAGTCATCCCGAACCCGGAGCGCCAGCGCTCCCATGGGTTCAAGTCATGCATTCGAGGGAACGCGAGCCCTGTTTGGCGCAGGGCTCGCGCGAGACGGGGGGCGTCGCCGATATCAGCGGATCAGCCCAAGCTCGCTCAGCACTTCGCTGAACTCTTCCTTCTGCTCGTCGAGGAAGGCGCCGAATTCCTCGCTGTTCTGATAGGCGTCGATCCAGCCCAGTTGATCGCGCGCGTCGGCCCAGCCATCGGTCTCGAGCATCTGCGCGAACAGCTCCTCGTAATAGGCCACGGCCTCCTCCGGCATGTCGGGGGTGCCCATCACCCCGCGCCAGATATCGAAGGTGTAGTCGATGCCCTGCTCCTGATAGGTGGGGATATCGGCCAGCGGGCCACCCAGCCGCTCGGGAGCCGACACGCCCAGCGCACGGACCTCGCTGTCGGGCCCCAGTTGGCCCGCGGCCTCACCGGCTCCGGTGATCACCGCCTCGACGTGACCGCCCATGAGGTTGGTCATCGCCTCGCCACCTCCCGAGAAGGCGATGTAGTTGACATCGGCCGCCTCGAGGCCGGCAGCCGATGCCACGCCGGCGATGGAGATGTGATCCATGGAACCCGGCGCACTACCACCGCCGACGCTCAGGCTGGCGTTCTCGCGTATGGCGTCGAACAGATCGTTGAGATCCTGGTACTCGGAATCGCGTGGCACCAGCACGATCGAGTAGTCGGTGATCAGGCGTGCGATGGGCGTGAAGTTGGTGTGATCGTACTGCGAGGTGCCGGCCAGGGGCACCAGGATGATCGGCGGGCTGGTGGCGAACAACTTGTGGGGGTTGCCGGTATCCCGGGCGATCTGGGCCCAGGCCACGGCACCACCGCCGCCCGGCACGTTGATGGCGGCGAAGTTCTGGTCGGCCAGCCCCTCCTCCTGGATGACCCGCGAGGTGGTGCGCACCAGGGTGTCCCAGCCACCACCGGGATTGGCCGGGGCGATGAATTCGATGGCACTGGTCGGCGTCCAGTCGTCGGCCTGGGCGGCGGTGCCCATGCCGGCCAGGGCGGCCAGGGGCAGGACGAGAGCGGCCAGGCGGGCTGCCGGGCGGGATGTCTTGACGATCATGGCGTTCTCCAAACGAGTCTCTGTTGTTCTATCCACGGATCGGACTATTGCGTCCGTGTGCATCAGCAACGTTAGAAGAGCCCGGCAGGATCCGGCAAGCTTGTGATCATAAACGATAAAAAGGGCGTTATGATCATTGTGTGCATTGTGCTCACACCCCGCCGGTTCCCCCCTCCTCGAGCCACGGGGCGACGTCGCCGACCAGGCGATAACGACGCTCGGGCCTGCCGACATCACCATAGCCCAGTTCGGCGGCGGCCACCTGTACCGACACCAGGAACTCCAGGTAACGGCGTGCCGTGGAGCGGCTGGCACCGATGGTACGGGCGGCCTGCATGGCGGTCAGCGGGGATGTCGCGCCCTCCAGAGCGCGAATGACCGCGGTCAGGGTCAGGCGATCGATGCCCTTGGGCAGCGATCGGGCACAGCCGCCCGGGGCCTGCTGCGGACGCAGGCGCGCCAGGGCCTGGTCCAGTTCCTCCTGGTTCATCTCGCCGCGGGACGCCAGGGCGGCGCGTTCGCGGCGGAAGCGGGCCAGCATCTGCGCCATGCGGGAAGCCTCGGTGGGCTTGATCAGGTAGTCGAAGACGCCACCCCGCAGGGCCTCGGCGATGGTCTCCACCTCGCGGGCCGCCGTGACCATGACGATATCCATGTGCAGATGGTCACGACGCAGTTCCCACAGCAGTTCCAGTCCTTCCACGTCGGGCAGATAGGCGTCCAGCAGCACCAGCTGGGTCATGTCGGCATGCTGCGCGAGCAGCTCCCTGGCCTCGGCGCCGGAGCGCGCCATGCCCACCACCCGGAAGCCTTCGCTCTGCTCGATGAAGGCACGGTGGATCTCGGCGATGCGGAAATCGTCCTCGATGATCAGGATCCCGTAGTCCCGGGATGGGGGGCTCGAGGGTGGATGGCCGGGGTGTGGCATCGATTCTCCCTTGTGCTCGTCGTTGTGTCTGTCGTCGTGTTCGGCGTGCCGTCAGCGCTCGGCCGCGACCGGCATCCGGCACAGCGAACGATCCAGCACCACCGTGAAGCAGGCACCGCCCAGCTCGCTCTCTTCCAGGGTGATCGCACCGCCATGCTCGCGGCACAACCGCGAGACCAGCGCCAGGCCGATGCCGCGGTGCTTGCCCGGCTTGGTCGAGAAGCCTTCGCGGAAGATCGCCTCGACATGCTCGGGCGCTACCCCAGGGCCGTTATCCTCCACCTCGATCAACAACTGCTCGCCCAGGTCGGTGAAGAAGAGCCGCACCCGTGGCCCCCCAGCGCCACCTCGATCTCTCTGGAGGGCCGCATGGCAGGCGTTGTCGAGCAGGTTGCCGATCACCGTCATCAGCACCTCCTGACCGGTGGCGGTGAGCGGCGCGGCCAGCGAGCTCTGGTCGTCGATCTCCAGGGTCACCCCGAGCTCGCGGGCCCGGGTCAGCTTGCCGAGCAGGGTGCCGCTGATCACCGGGTCCGCCACGTGTCCCATCAGGAAACTCATCTGGGCCTGGGCACGTTCGCTCTCCTGGTGGATCAGCGCCAGGGCTTCCTTGATACGGTCGAGCTGCAGCAGCCCCGAGATGGTGTAGAGCTTGTTGGAGAACTCATGGGCCTGGGCACGCAGCATGTCCACATCGCGGCTGGCGGCGGTGAGAGCCGCGGAGAGCTCGACGATCTCGCGTCGGCTGCGGAACGTCGCCACCGCGCCCTCGATCTCGCCGGCATGGATCACCGGCACCCGGTTGACCACCACCGGGTGGTCGCCGAGCCACATCTGCTGGTCGAACTGTTGCTCGCCACGCTCCAGCACTTCGAGCAGCCGCGAGTTGGGCACGACGGCCTGGATCGGCCGGCCCAGTACCTCGCATTCCAGCGGCAGGTCGAGGAAGCGCCGCGCCTGCTGGTTGACCAGGGTGATCTGCCCCTCGCGGTTCACTGCCAGGATGCCCTCGTGGATCGACTGCAGGATCGCCTCCTTCTCCATCGCCAGCCGGGCGATCTCGTGGGGCTCGAGGCCCAGGATCACCCGCTTGAGGTGACGCGAGAGGCCATAGGCGCCGGCGAAGCCGAGCACGATCATCAGCGCCACCAGCCACCAGCCGAGGCTGGTGTGCCGCCCCACGTCCATGGCCACCCGGTCGAGCATGAACCCCACCGAGACGATGCCGATGATGTTGCCCTGGTCGTCGAACACCGGGGTCTTGCCGCGGACCGCCTCACCCAGCGACCCGGTGGCCTCGGAGACATAGGACTCGCCGTGGAGCAACGCCCGGTCGTTGTCGCCGCCGACCATGGGCAGACCGAGGCGCTCGGGCAGCGGATGGGAGTAGCGCAGGCCCTCGGTGTTGCCGACCACCACGTAGCGGGCACCGGTCTCGCGACGGATGCGTTCGGCGATGGGCTGGATGGTGGCCGCCGGGTCGGCGTGGGAGAAGGCCTCGATCAGCTCGGGAATCGCGGCCACGCTCAGCGCCACGGCCAACGCGCGCTCGCCCATCTGGTCGCTGATGATCTCGGCCTTGCGGTGATTGAGGTAGGCCCCCTGGGCCAGCAACATGGCGGCCAGCAGCACACCCACCAGCAACATCACCTGGAGGCGGAAGCTGCGGATCAGCCGGTGGCGTCGCGCCCGGGGGCGACGCAGGCGCCTGACCTCGGCAATGGCATCGGCACGGCGGGATGACATGGCGCAGACTCGATGACGAAGAGTCGTCATTGTGTCACGCCTGCCGGGCACAGGCACCCGCCAGATGCGCCTCAGCGTTCGGGCGTGATGCGTACCGGCGCCGTGCCCCTGCGCACCATGTCGAGCTCCTCGGCGGCGCGCCGGGAGAGGTCGATGACACGCCCCCTGACGAAGGGGCCGCGGTCGTTGATGCGCACCACGGTCTCGCGACCGTTGTCGAGACGAGTCACGCGCACCCGGCTGCCGAACGGCAGGGTGCGGTGGGCGGCGGTGAGGGCCTGCCGGTCATGGCGCTCGCCGCTGGCGGTGCGCCGGCCATGGTAGCGATCGGCGTAGTAGGAGGCCTGTCCCTGCTCGCCGCTCCACCCGGCCGGCGCCTCGACGCCGGCCGGGTGGCCGCCGCGGCCGGCACAGCCGGCGAGCAGCACGACCGCCAGCAGCAGCATCGGCAGACGAAAGGCGGTGGACAGTCGGCGTGCGCCCCTGGCGCCACGAGCGGCGACGGCCTCGGCGGTAACGATATCGGCAATGATACTGCGGTGACGGGATGACATGGCGAAGGCTCGGCAAATCGGGCCGATTATTGTCGCATGCCCGGCCCGTCATGCAAGGCGGTTACCGGGCCGGCCTACCGTTTCCCGGTGTCCCAGCCGCGGCTCTCCGCCAGGTGGCCATCGAACCAGGCCAGGCGATCGTGGAGCGCCACCACGCCGCCGACGATGATCAGCGTCGGCGGGCGCAGGAGGCCTGCCAGGGAGTCCGGCATCCACTCGAGGGTACCGCGATGCACGCGCTGGCGGGCCGTGGTGCCCTGTTCGATCAGTGCCAGCGGGGTCTCGGGCGCCAGTCCGTGGGCGATCAACTGGCGACGGATCTCTTCCAGGCCGTGCAGGCCCATGTAGAAGACCAGGGTCTGGCCGGGGCGGGCCAGCGCCGGCCAGTCCAGGTCCGTGCTGCCGTTCTTGAGATGGCCGGTGACGAAGCGTACCGACTGGGCATGGTCGCGGTGGGTCAGCGGAATGCCCGCATAGGCGGCACAGCCCGACGCCGCGGTGATGCCGGGCACCACCTCCACCTCGATGCCCTCGGCCACCAGCGCCTCGAGCTCCTCGCCGCCGCGCCCGAAGATGAAGGGATCGCCGCCCTTCAGGCGCACCACCCGCTTGCCCGAACGCGCCCAGTCGAGCAGTGCCTGGTTGATGCCCTCCTGGGGCAGGCTGTGGTCCGAGCGCGCCTTGCCGACATAGAGGCGTCGTGCGGCCGGGTTGGCCAGGGCCAGGACCTCCTCGCTGACCAGCCGGTCGTGGAGGATCACGTCGGCGGCCTGCAGTCGCTTGAGCGCCTTGAGGGTCAACAGCTCCGGGTCTCCCGGGCCCGCCCCCACCAGGCTGACCCGGCCCCGAGGCAAGGCGTCGGGGGGCGATGCGCGATCGTCGCGAGGGTCGTGGTCGGCGCTCATATGCCCTTCACTCCAGTTTTCTCCGGTCACATATGCCATAAAGTAATGAATTGGGGATCACGGCGCCACCACGAAAACGCCGCACCCCCGATCTCACCCCCCCAGGGCCTTGCGCAGCCGGGGGCTCGCCAGCTCCCCGGTCAGCATCACCGCCACCAGCACGGCCAGCAGCCAGGGCCAGTGGGCGCCGAACTCGACCCGGGCGATGCCCAGGGCATCGACGAAGATCACCAGGATGCCCAGCGGGCTGACGTAGCGCACCATGAACAGCCAGAGCGTATACCAGCGCGGCGACAGCCCCAGCTCGTCGCGGAAGACCTCGCTCTTGAGCACGAAGCCGGCCAGCAGCACCATGCCGAGGCCGCCGAGCGGCATCATCCAGCGCGAGGTCAGGTAGTCGAGCCAGTCGAAGGCGTGGCGGCCAGCGAGCGTCCAGTCGGCGCCGAGGTTGAACGACAGCATCGCCAGGGTGCTGATCAGCCACAGCAGGATGCCGGTGCCCCAGGCCGCCGTACAACGCGTGACGCCCTTGTTGTCGACGAGCCAGGAAACCGTGGCCTCGACCATGGAGATCGCCGAGGTCAGCGCCGCCATGGAGAGCATGACGAAGAACAGGATGCCGAACAGGGTGCCCAGCGGCATGGCCTGGAAGGCCAGCGGCAGGCTGATGAACAACAGCCCTGGCCCACCTTCGGGGCTCATGCCATTGGCGAAGATGATGGGGAAGATCGCCAACCCTGCCATCAAGGCCACCAGGGTGTCGGCGAGGGCCACGCTGAAGGTGGTGCGCACGATGGAGGCGCGGGCCGGCAGGTAGCTGCCGTAGGTGAGGATGGCCCCCGAGGCCAGCGACAGGGTGAAGAAGGCGTGCCCCAGGGCGGCCAGCATACCGTCACTGGAGAGACTGCCCGAGTCGAAGGAGAACAGGAAGCGCCACGCCTCGCCGAAGCCGCCGGAGAAGACCCCGTAGGCGATCAGGATCAGCAGCATCACCACCATGCCCGGCATCATCCAGCTGACGCTCTTCTCGATGCCGGCCTGCACCCCCTTGCCGACGATCAGCATGGTGGCCAGCGTCACCAGGGTGCTCCACAAGCCCAGGTTGAGCGGGTTCTCGTTGTTGGCGACGAAGATCGCCACCATGTCGTCGACGCCGGAGCCGGCCAGTCCACCGGTCAGCATCTTCCATAGATAGGAGAAGGACCACCCCGCCACCACCACGTAGAACGACAGGATCATGAAGCCGCACAGCATGGCCATCCAGCCCAGCAGCGACCAGCCCGGGGAGCGCCCCGACTCGGCCACCACCCGGTGCACCGCATCGATGGGGCTGCCGCGGCCGCGCCGGCCGAAGGCGATCTCGGTCATCATCACCGGCACCCCGACGGCGAGGATGCAGGCGAGATAGACCAGCACGAAGGCACCGCCGCCGTGCTCGCCGGTCATGTAGGGGAACTTCCAGATATTGCCCAGGCCGACGGCGGAGCCGGTAGCCGCCAGCACGAAGCCCCAGCGGCCTAGCCACTGGGCGCGGGGTTGTTGGGATCTTGTCATGTCTCACCAGGGAAGCAGGGGATATTGTTGTCACCCGACGCGTTGAATGATCGGCACGAGCCATTCATTGTGACGGATTTTATTGTGATATGGCAGATGAACAGGAGTTGATCCTGCCCACCTGCCAGGAACGCTCCCCGCCCGGAAGGGAGGCGGGGGAGCGTCGGGGATCAGTCGTCCTAGAGGACGCCGCGGCGCATCTGATCCTCCTCGATGGATTCGAACAGCGCCTTGAAGTTGCCCTCGCCGAAGCCGTCGTTGCCCTTGCGCTGGATGATCTCGAAGAAGATCGGGCCGATCACCGTCTCGGTGAAGATCTGCAGCAGCACGCCCTCGCCCTCACCGCCGTCGATCAGCAGGCTGAGCTCGCGCAGCTCCTCGACATTCTCCTCGTGGTTCGGCACCCGCTCATCGACCTTCTCGTAATAGGTGTCCGGCGTGCTCAGGAAGGTGATGCCGTTGGCCCGCAGGGCCCGCACCGTGGCGTAGATGTCGTCGGTAGCCATGGCCAGGTGCTGGATGCCCTCGCCGTTGTACTCGCGTAGGAATTCGGCGATCTGGGAGCTGTCGTCGGCGGACTCGTTGATCGGGATGTGCATCTTGCCGCAGGGGGCGGTCATGGCCCGGGAGTGCAGCCCGGTCTTCTTGCCGGCGATGTCGAAGTAGCGGATCTCGCGGAAGTTGGCGATGCGGGTGTAGAAGTCGGCCCAGACGTCCATCTGGCCACGGTCGACATTGTGGGTCAGGTGGTCGAGGACCTTGAGGCCGACGCTGTGGTCGTTGGCGCCCCGGCCGGGAATCGGTTCGAAGTCGATGTCGTAGATGGTGCGCCCCTCGCCGTCGACCTTGGGATCGACGAAGTAGAGCAGCGAGCCGCCGATGCCCTTGACCGCCGGAATCCCCACCTCGCCGGGGCCGACCGGGTTCTCCACCGGCTCGGCGCCGTTGGCCACGGCGTGGTCGAAGGCCTGGCGGGCATCGGCCACCTTCCAGGCCATGGCACAGGCGCTCGGGCCGTGAACGCGACCGAACTCGGCGGCATGACTACCCGGCTCGGCGTTGAGCACGAAGTTGACGCCTTCCTGCTGGAACAGCGTGACCCGCTTGGAGCGGTGCCGGCGAGTCTCGGTGAAGCCCATGCGGGTGAAGAGCCGCCGCAGGGCCTCGATGCCCTCGGCGGTCGGTGCGGTGTACTCGACGAACTCGAAGCCGTTGGTGCCGATGGGGTTGGTCTTGCTGATGGGCGACACGGTCGTGGCGGGTGCGTTCATCTCTTTCCTCCAGGGGGAGCGGTTGTCGTGGAATCCCGGCGTCGGGTCGCTGGTTGTCGGCGTTCCGGCGGTGCCGATGCGTGCCTCCAGACTAGTGGTCGCGGCTGCCCTTCGAAACGCCCGGTTGGCGGCCTCCCGACGCCCCCTGCCCGCCTCGGCCTGACCCAGCGTAAGGAAAACCTTACAGCCCGGCCTGGTCGGCGCTCTGCGCCGTCTCACCGGTGCGTTTCCCTGACAGGGCGTAACGTCAACGTTACAGCTGAGGCATCATCACCCCGCTCGCCAGGCGCCAGGCGACCCAGGCCAGGATCAGCGCGATCCCGAGTTCGATCGCCCGCCATACCCGCTGGCTCGCCAGTCGCGGCGCCAGCCAGCCGGCCGCCGCCGCCAGGCCGAAGAACCAGCCGAACGAGGCCATCGCCGCGCCGAAGAAGAACCCCAGCGGGCTGGGTTGCACCGCCCCGATCGCCCCGAGCAGCACCAGCGTCTCCAGATAGACCTGGGGATTGAGCAGCGTCACCGCCAGGGTGGCCGCCAACGCACCACGCCAGGAGGCCTGCTCCCGCCCGCCGGCCACCAGCGCATGCCGCGAGCAGGCCCGACGCAATGCCAGCCAGGCCTGCCAGGCGAGAAAACCCGCGCCGGCCCAGCGGGCCACCTCCATCAGCATGGCCTGCTGGGCAATCAGCGCGCCCAGGCCCAGCACGCCCAGCCCCACCAGCAGCCAATCGCACAGCGCACAGATGCCGGCCACCAGCCAGGCGTGCTGGCGTCTCAGCCCCTGCTGCAGCACGAAGGCGTTCTGCGCGCCGATGGCGACGATCAACCCGGTGCAGATCAACAGCCCGTTGAGCCACGATAACCACATGCGACGCTTCCTCCCTGGCAGGTGAATGCCACCCAGGCTAAGCTCGACTCATCGATTAATTAAATGAATATATGTACTGTGGGATAAGGAAAACTGATGCTCGACTACAAGCTGCTCGAGGCGCTGGTGGCGGTGATCGACCAGGGAGGCTTCGACCGCGGCGCCCGCCACCTCGGGCTGACCCAGTCGGCGGTCTCCCAGCGCATCAAGCTGCTCGAGGCACGCCTGGGTCAACCGGTGCTGGTCAGAAGCCCGCGCCTCGCTCCCACCCTCCTGGGACAGCGGCTGCTCAACCATGCCCAGCAAGTACGCCTGCTGGAGAGCGATCTACTGGACCGGGTGCCGGCGCTGGGCAGCGGCGAACGGCGGTTGCGCCTGGCGATCAATGCCGACAGCCTCGCCACCTGGTGGCCGGAGGCCATCGGCCGTTTCAGCGAACGCTACCGGGTGCTGTTCGAGCTGGTGGTGGTGGATCAGGAGGTGGCGCTCAAGCGCATGCGCGACGGTGACGTGGCCGGCTGCATCTGCGACTCGCCACGGCCGGTGCAGGGGGCGCGCAGCCATGCGCTGGGCAGCATGCGCTATCGCGCCCTGGCCAGTCCCGCCTTCATGGCGCGCCATTTTCCCGACGGCGTGACACCCGAGGCGTTGCGTCGGGCGCCGGCCATCGTCTTCGGTCCCGACGACCGGCTCCAGCACCGCTACCTGGCCATGCACGGCGTGGAGCCGCCCTTCCCCCACCACCTGTGCCCTTCGTCGGAGGGTTTCGTCGGCCTGGCGCTGGCCGGGCTCGGCTACGGCATGGTGCCCGAACGACAGGCCGAGCGGGAACTGCACGAGGGGCGCCTGCAGGAAATCGATCCCGGGCCCCACCTGGCCGACGGCCGCCTGGTCGACCTCTCGCCGGGCTACGTCATCGACGTGCCGCTCTACTGGCACCACTGGCGTCAGGGCGGCGAGATCCTCGACGACCTGACCGACCATCTGCTGCGCACCGTTGACGCCTGGTTGACGCCACCGCCGGCGGCATGACCATGCATCCCGGCGATTGCTCCGCGGCATCAAACCATCCAGCGCTGGATCGTACGGATTTTCCCGGTCTTTTCAGGCTGGTCTATGCTCAATGCAATTCAGTCAGACCCGATGGTGCACGACACGAGCATTGCCGCCAGCCCTGCGATGACCCTCGATCCTGCTGGACCAGGAGGACTCCATGACCAGTGATCCCCGCATCGGCCCCCTAGCCTTGCCAGACACCCGCGCCCGGCGTGTCGTCGAGAAACTGCTCGACGGCTCTGGCGTCACCCTCAACGGCGATGCCCCTCACGACCTGCGCATCTTCCATCCCGACTTCTTTTCCCGGGTGCTGCACCAGGGCACGCTCGGCCTGGGAGAGGCCTACATGGACGGCTGGTGGGAGTGCGACAGGATCGACGAGATGGCCTGTCGGTTGCTGCGCCACGGCCTCGGCGAGCGCGCTCGCACCCCCTCCGAACGGCTGATGTATCGCCTGCAGTCGGGCTTCTTCAACCTGCAGAGCAAGGCCCGCGCCTATATCGTCGCCGAGGCCCACTACGACCTGGGCAACGACCTGTTCGAGCGCATGCTGGACCCCACCATGTGCTACTCCTGCGGCTACTGGAAGGACGCGGCCACCCTGCACCAGGCGCAGCTCGCCAAGCTCGAACTGGCCTGTCGCAAGCTCGAACTCGCGCCGGGCCTGCGGGTGCTCGATATCGGCTGCGGCTGGGGGAGCTTCGCCGAGCATGCCGCGCGCCACCATGGGGTCGAGGTCACCGGCATCACCATCTCCCGCGAGCAGGCGGAACTGGCCCGGCAGCGCTGCGCCGGGCTGCCGGTGGAGATCCTGCTGCAGGACTACCGCGAGCTGGAGGGCCACTACGACCGCGTCGTCTCGATCGGCATGTTCGAGCATGTGGGGCATCGCAACTACGAGACCTACTTCCAGACCGTCGAGCGGTTGCTGGCCGAGGATGGCCTCTTCCTGCTGCACACCATCGGCTCCAACCGCTCCGTGGTGAGCGCCGATCCCTGGTTCAACCGCTACATCTTCCCCAACGGGGTGCTCCCCTCGGCCATGCATATCGCCAAGGCCAGTGAATCGGCGCACCTGATGATGGAGGACTGGCAGAACTTCGGCCCCGACTACGACCACACCCTGATGGCGTGGCTCGCGAACTTCGACACCCACTGGCACGAGATCGCCCAGCACTACAACGAGCGCACCCGGCGCATGTTCCGTTACTACCTCTCGGTGTGCGCCGGCGCCTTCCGGGCGCGCCATATGCAACTGTGGCAGGTGGTCTACTCCCGCGGACGCCCGGGACGCTACGACGCGCCGCGCTGAGTCCGGGGAACATGCGCCATCGGCGCATGTTCCGGCTTACCCTAGGGCCTCTCGGTGTGCGCCGGCGCCTTCCGGGCGCGCCATATGCAACTGTGGCAGGTGGTCTACTCCCGCGGACGCCCGGGACGCTACGACGCGCCGCGCTAGGTGAGCCATGGCCTACTGCCGAAGCCTCCCGAGCGGTATGATGTCCCGCGGTGAGTGACGCTGGCCTGGGTCATGTCCATCCCGGGTTGTCGGCAATCTCCTACAACCGTGGCAGGATGCGACGTCCCCCGGCTCGGCGTATCATCCAACGCTTGAATAGAGGCGCCCAGCGCCCGCGAGAAGAACACCACCTGTACGCAGCAGGACGACAAGGACACCCGCATGCCCTCCAGAGACGTCATGCCGGGTGGGGGAGAGACGAACCTTGCAACCATCACCGAGCTGACCGAGCAGTTGCCCGGTGTGATCTTCCAGTTGCAACGTGCGCCGGACGGTCGCATGCATTTCCCCTATCTGGCCGGCAGCGGTACCCGCTTGACCGGCATCGACCGTCGCCAGTTGGCCAAGGACGCCAGGCCGGCACTGGCCCGACTCGACGACGCCGACTATCCGCGGCTGATGGCCGCCATCGAGCGCTCGGCGCGCTGGATGACCCCTATCACCACCAAGTTCCGCCTGCGATTGGCAGGCGGCCGACACAGCTGGATCGCCGTGCGGGCCCAGCCGAGGCGGGTCGACGATGCCGTGCTCTGGCACGGCATGATGCTGGATATCTCCGAACAGGTCGCCGAGGAAGCGCGCCTGCGCCGTCTCTCCGATACCGACGACCTCACCGGCCTCGCCAATCGCCGCAAACTGATCGATCGGCTCGATGAGGAGATCTCCCTGAGCAACCGTCACGCCACCCCGCTGTCGCTGATGATGCTCGACCTGGATCACTTCAAGTCGATCAACGATACCTGGGGCCACCTCCAGGGGGATCAGGTGCTGCGCGACCTGGGCGAGCTATGCCGCGATACGCTCCGCGAGGAGGACCTGGTGGCCCGCCTGGGCGGCGAGGAGTTCGCCCTGCTGCTGCCCTTGACCCCCATCCGCCACTGTCAGGCCCTGGCACAGCGGTTGTGCGAACGCATCGCGGCCCACGACTTCGGGCTCGGCTCGGGCAACGTCACCGTCAGCATCGGCATCGCCGAGCACCGCATCGGTGAGGCACGCGACACCCTGATCGCCCGTGCCGACCAGAGCCTCTACGCCGCCAAGAATGGGGGGCGCAACCGAGTGATGAACAGCAACGGAGCCTGAGGCTGCGCCCGCCGCCCCCCCGGTGGATGCCTACCCGAGATGGCTCAGGAACCAGCGCGCGGCTCGCGCCTCGACCATCTCGAGGGTCCCGGGTTCCTCGAACAGGTGGGTAGCGCCGGGCACGATCAGCAGCTCGCAGGGGGCCGTGAGGCGCGCCATGGCCGCCTCGTTCAGGGCGATCACCCGGGTGTCGCGCCCACCGACCAGCAGCAGGGTCGGCGCCCGCACCCGCGGCAGATGGTCCCCGGCGAGGTCGGGCCGCCCGCCCCTGGAGACCACGGCGCTCACCCGGCCGGGACGCTCGGCGGCGGCGATCAGCGCCGCGGCGGCCCCGGTGCTGGCACCGAACAGGCCGATCGCCAGCCCCCGGGTCTCCGGTGCCTCGGCCACCCAGTCCACGGCCCCGCTCATGCGGGAGCCGATCAACGCGATATCGAAGCGCAGGGCCCGGGTACGCTCATCGATCAGGCTCTCCTCCGGCGTCAGCAGGTCGAACAGCAGGGTGGCGAACCCCTGCTCGGCCAGGTGGCGCGCCACCTGGCGGTTGCGCACGCTGAAGCGGCTGCTGCCGCTGCCATGGGCGAAGACCACGATGCCCACCGGCGCCCCGGGCAGCAGCAGGTCCCCCTCCAGCCCGACGCCCGCCGTCTCGATCTCCAGTTGCTGCTGGGCATACGACATGGCCGGCCCTCCCGGAATGCCGCCGTAACAGCCGGCGTAGTACCCGAAGTGTAGCGGCCGTCACCGCTTCCTACGTCACCGGCTCGCTGACGTGGATACCGAACAGGCTGGCCTCGCCCTGGCTGCGGCCCAGCGTCTCCGGGGCGGTGATGCGGCCGTCGCGCACCATCACGTGGCCGCCCTGCCCCTGCACGCCGCCGATCACGCTGCCCACCAGGTAGGTGGGGAAGATCTCGGGGTCGTTCTCGTAGTTGGGGTTGTGGATCAGGCCGATCATCTGGAAGCGCCCGCGGGTGTTGCGCAGCGACTCCAGCGAGTCCTGGATCAGCCGCCGGTGGGAAAGCTTGGAGAACAGGCCGTCGAGCAGAATCACGCTCTCTCGACTGGCCCTGGCACGACGCTTGTGATGCCCCGGCAGTTCGCGCAGCTCCCGCTCGATGGCGAACTCCGAGAGCTTGACCAGCCACATCAGCGAGACCGCCTCGCGCTGGCCTTCCGACATCTCCTCGTTGAGCGAGAACAGCCGCCCGTGGGGACGGATGGCGTCGTGCTTGAGGCGGATCGCCACGTCGTGGAACAGCCCGCGGTAAATGCGCCGGCGAATCTGGCGCAGCAGGTCGTCGTCGCGCCGGCGCGCCTCGCCGTCGACCAAGCCACCGTCGCGCTCGGCGCGGCGGCGCATGGCGGCCTGGTGCTCGTCGATGTCGGCGAGCAGGGTGACGATCAGCTCGCGCAGCTGGTCGGGGCCGATCAGCGAGGCCTTGACCTCGAAGAAGGCGCCACCCTCGCCGCTGCTCTTGGCCACGCGCTTGAGGATGTCGAGGTTGCCGGCGGCGTCCGAGATGATCGAGCCGAGCCGCTCCACCAGGGTGCCCTCGATCTGCTCACGGGAAGCGTGCAGCCGCTCGACCCGCATGCGATGGTCATCGAGCTGACCGGCGAGCTGGTCATACAGCAAGGAGAGATCGTCCAGCGCCTCGGCGCTGGCCTGGGTCGAGCCGGAATGACTCAGGCCACCCAGGCGGGCGCGCTCGGTGTCGCTGAACAGCCGACTGTGGGCCGCCTCGGCCAATGCCTCGGCCAGCTTGCGCTCACCCGCCTCCACCTGCCGGGCCTGGCGTTCGCGGTTGCGCGCCCGCTCGCCCAGGTTGAGTTCGCCCAGGGCGTCGACCAGGGTCTGCTGGCACATTTCCAGTGCCTCGATATCGAGCTCGCTCTGCTCGCCGGCCATGGCCCGCCAGGCATCGAGCGCGTCGTTGCGCGCTTGGTGCTCGGCATCGTCGCTGGGCCAGCGGCTGGCCTCATCGAGATCGACCAGTACCGCCAGACGGCGCGGCCAGCCCTCGGGAAGCTCGCGCAGCACCCGCAGCCACTCCACCGCCAGCTGGTCGCTGCAGGTCAGGGCACTGCGCTGCTCGGCCAGGCGCGCGTCCAGCGCATCGCGCTCCGCCGAGCGCGCCTTGCGCTTGTCGCGCAGTTCGCCGAGTTCGCGCTTGACCCGGGCGATCTCGCGCTCGAGCTTCTGGCTGCCGCCGCCGGCGTCGCGCACCTCCAGGTAGGCGCGGATGCGGGTGAAATCGAAGTCGGCACGCTTCGTTGCGCGGGCCTGCGCCGCTTCCAGCTCGGCCTGCACCTCGGCGGCACTGGCCATGAACTCGACGCCGCCGTCGGCCTCGAAGCCCGCCAGGGCGCGCAGGCGATCGCGCTCGCCGTCGGCGAAGATACCACGCAACTGGGCCTCGGTTTCGGCCACGTTACGCGCCAGCGCCTCCTTCTCCTCCTCGGCGCTGGCGAGCCTGGCAGTGGCCTCGGCCAGGTGGCGCTCGAGGTCGGCGAGGCGCGCCTCCAGCGCCTGCAGCCGCTCGACGCCGCCGGCATCGCTGAACTGCTCGGCGGCCAGCCAGGTGGCGCCATGGGCCTCCAGCTCGCGGGCCGCCCGCTGGCGCGCAGGCGTAAGTTCGGCAAGCGCCGTCTCGGCCTCGAGGCGCGCCTCGGCGGCCTCCTGCTGGGCGAACTCGCCGCCCTCCTGCAGGTAGCGCTGGTAGTCGTCGATACAGGCGAGCGCGGTGTCGGTGAGCCGCGGATCCAGTGCGGCCTCGCGCTCGGCCAGCGCCGCCTGCTGTTCGGCCAGCGCCTCCAGCGCCACCTCGACCTGCACCTCATCGGCCTCGCGGGCACGCAGCGCCAGGGCGAACGACTCCCCATGGGGATCGAGCCGCGCACACTCCGCCGCCAGCGCCTTGCGCCGCTCGAGGTCGGCCGCCTGCCGCTTCTCGGTACTCTCGCGCAGCGCCTCCAGGAAGCTGGGATCCAGCGCGGCCTTCACCGCCAGGGTCTCGATGCCCTGCACGGCGCCCAGCGGTGGCTCGCCTCGGGCCAGCAGCCCGGCGAAGGCTTCGGCCTCGAACACCGGAACCGCCAGGCCCGCCTCGATCAGCGCGGCGGCGGCGGACTCGGCCGCCGCACGCCCCGCCACCACCGGGGCGAACAGCACGCCGGCGGCCTGCACCAGCCACTCCCGGCGCTGCTCCAGGGCAACGTCATCACCGTTGAGCACGGCATGCAACGGCTGCCAGGCAATGCCGGCGTCGTCCAGGTGACGATGCGCCTCGGCCTCCACCACGCGCCGCTCCAGGGGATCGCCGGAGAGGCTCGCCAGGTAGCGTTCGCGGGCGGCGATGTCGGCTTCCAGCGTCTCGGCCTCGCGCAGCAGCCGCGGATAGCGGCGCCGGGCATCGGCCAGCCATTTCTCGGGGGCGAGCTCGCTGCGCTCGGCGAAGTCGAGTCGCGCCCGGTGCAGCGTGCGCAGGCGGCTCTCATCTTCCGTCAGCCGCTGGCGTTCGTTGCTCAGTTCGCGCTCTCGCTCGCGCAGTCGTGCACGCAGGTGCACCGGCTCGTCGTCGCCGTGCAGCTCGCCATAGCGGTGGGCGGCCTCGGCCAGCGGCGCCAGCCGCGCCAGGGTGCGCTCGGCCTCCTGGCGGCGCTGCTCGGCCTCGCGGCAGCTGGTTTCCAGCTCGGCGAGCGCCGTCCTGCGCCGCGACCAGAAGCCGCTGACCTCCTCGCCCGGCCAGCCTTCGACGAAGGCGCGCCAGGGCGCCTGCCCGCGGGCCAGCAGTCCCTGCTCACCGGTCAGGCGCTCGCGCTCGCCGTTGAGCCGCTCGCGCTCGGTGCGGGCGGCCTCGCAGGCGGTAGCGACCTCGTCGCGGCGATGCGTCAGCGCGTCGAGCGATTCGGCCAGCTCGGCCTCGCGCTCGAGCTTCTCCTCGAGCCGCTCGGCCGGTGCGGTATCGGGGCACTCGCGGCGAAAGGCGTCATGCCAGGCGGCGACCTGCTTGAGTTCGCCGATGCGCCCCAGGTGCGCGTTGAGCGCAGCACGATCACTTGCCGCCTCGGTCCTGGCCGCCTCGGCGCTGGCCTCGGGGGTCTCCAGCTCGGCTTCGCTGAACAACCCCTCGGCGAGCGCCTGGGTATAGAAGCTCTGGTTGTCGACGAAGTCGCGCTGCTGGGATTCGAGCCGGTCGCGCTGCTGTTCCAGGCCATCGCGGCGCTCATCCAGGTCGGCGAGTTCACGGGTCAGCTCCTCGAGATAGACGCCATCGCCGATCACCTCCTCGCGGAAGCGGTTGCCGTCGGCCGCCTCGAAGGCGTCGGCGCCCTCGTCCAGGGCGGCAAGGGCCCGGTAGCGAGTCGCGTCGTCGCTGAAGGCGCGGCTTTCGCCCAGCCAGTCGCGGGCCGCCTGGAAGCTCAGGTGCCCCACGTCGCGGCTCGAAGGCCACTCCGCCTCGGCCAGGTGGATCAGGCGCCGATGCACGTCGACCCGGGCGCCGCGCTCGGAAAGTGCCTGGCGCACGGCCCGTTCGGACATGCCGCTGAGACGCGCCAGCAACCAGGTGGAGACCCGCGGCCGCGCGGTATCGCCGGCGATCCAGGCGAAGCCCTCGATGGGGGCGGCAGTGCGCTCCTCGGCCGCTTGATCTTGCGCTGCGCGAGGCAGCCCCGGCAGCCCCAGCAGCGCCTGGCCGCCCAACAGGGCCTCGCTGGCCGCCAGGCCCTGGTCGAGCTCCTCCAGGCGGGTGCGGGCGTCGCGGAGCGTCTCGCCCTGCTCGCGCAGCTCGGCCAGCCGCCCCACCTTGTCGCTGGCGCGGCGCTGGTCGCTCTCGGCCTCCTCCAGGCGATGACGCAGCTCGGTGATGTTGGTGCCGGAATTGAGGATCACCTCCTCGATCAGCTCCTCGCTCTCGTCGGTCTCGCCGCGGGTGGCGCCGGAAAGGATCTCGGGGGCCAGCACCTCGAAGAAGAACGCCTGGTCGGCCTTCTCGCCGGCACGGGGCTTGATGGCGTTGAAGATCTGGCTCTTGTCGGCGCCGCCCTCCTTCTGGAAGGCGGCGAGCTGGGCCAGCTCGCGGCGCGACACGTGGGCGCCCACCGCCTCCAGCCACTCCTCACGGTTGTGGGTCAGGCGCACGCCGCGCTCGGCCATGACGGTCTTGACGTCGCGGTTGGCGTAGAGCGCCAGCTTGCCGTCGAGGGTGAGGTGGTGCACCGGCACGTCCTCGAGACGCCCGGCGTAGTGATAGAACGACAGCCCGCTGCCGTCGCTGTAGCCGTAGAAGCCGAACACGAAGGTCTCGCCGGCGACCTCCTCGCCGGCGACGGCGAGCATGTCGTCCTGGCGCTCGAGCCCGCTGCGCGAGCGGAACTCCACCCGCAGGTGACTCCAGCTGCGCGCCGCCCCGCCCACCGCCGAGGGCGAACACTTGCGCCGGGTGCGCGAGAGCAGGGTGCGGTCCCGCGACAGCAGGCCGATCAGCGCCTCGGCGAGCGTGGTCTTGCCGAAACCGTTCTCCATGCTGATGGCGCTCGACTGGCCGCGCAGGTCGAGCAGCAGGTGGCGCATCTTGGCGTCCCAGGGCGAGGCCACGTCGCCGTGCTTGTTGAGCAGGTTGGCGATCTCGATGCGGTGGATCACGCTCATGCCCGGGTCTCCTCGTGCTCGTCGATGGGCGCGTCGAGCGCCTCGTCCTCGTGGCTGCTCGACACGCGGCCCTGGGCCAGGGCCTGCAGGTGGCCGAGCTGGTGGATGCCGATCTGCTCGCTCTCCAGCGCCCCGAGCAGGGTCTGCTGCCACACCTCGCCGCCGCTCTCCTCGGCGTTCGCGCCGACCTCGGCGTCACGCAGGCTCTCCAGCAGCCCGGCGCGCACCTGCAGCTCGATGAAGGCGCGCACCCGGCGGCTGATGTCCTCGCCGCGCTCCTCGAGCAGTCCCCGGCTGGTCTCGGGCGCCTCCTCGCCCAGGGTGCGCAGCGACTCGAGCTGGTCGCGCATCAGCTCGACCAGTTCCGCCCCGGCGAAGGTGGCCTCCTGGTAGCGGCTGACATCGGAGAGCGCACGGTTGTAGCGGGTGTAGAGCAGCGTGTGCATCAGTAGCCACAGCTGCAGGTACCACTGGGCCAGCTCGGCGCGGCTCTCCTGGCGCAGCTTGAGCGCCTCGAACACCGGCTCGCGGGTGTAGAGCGGCGGCTGTTCCAGTTCCGGGTCTGGCAGCAGGGCATAGTAGCGCGACCCCGGGGCGATGCCGGGATAGTCGCCGGATTCGAAGGCCTTGAGGCGCAGCCCCTGACCGGCGAGGAAGTCGCGCAGCGCCTCGCGCTCGAGGTCGCTGGCGTCGTCGATCAGCGCGCAGACGTCGCGCTCGGAGAGCTGGCCTTCGCGGGCGGCGCGGCGCTTGCGCCCGCCGCCGGGGGCACGCTCGGCGCTGCGGTAGCGCAGCAGGTAGGCGACCACCTCGCCCATCTCGGTCATGTTCATACGGGCTCGTCCTGATCGATTCGACGGGTTGCGTTGCGTTGGTCATCGGCCGCGGCCTCGGGCGCCTTGGAGAGCGGCACGCCAGGCGCGGCTTCGGGCGCCATAGAGAGCTGCGCCTGTAAAAAGAAGCCGATGGCCGGAGTCACGGCCCCTTCGATGCGGCGGCCGTCGTCGAGCTCAAGCTCGAACGGTGTGGCGTCGATGCCCACCGTCAGCCCCGGGGCGAGCAGCTCGGTGTCGACGAAGGTGTTGAGCAATTGGGCCAGGCAGTCGCCCTCCTCGAAGCGGTGCCAGCCCTCTTCCAGGGCCTCGGGCAGTGACAGCGGCGCCTCGCGAATGCGCGTGCGCAACGCCGGGCCGCGGGCCTCGAGGAAGCGCGCGAGCAGCGGGTCTTCCGGCTTGGCGTCGTGCTGCTCGTCGAACACCAGCGCGGCGTGGCTGGTCTCGGCGCGACGACTCTCCAGCAGGGGCACGAGCGGAGCGACCCGCGGGAAGCAGGCCTGGGCGCGCAGCGGCATCATCCGAGCCACCAGCACGGCCTGCAGGCGTGGCGCCGGAGGCGAGGCCAGCAGGCGCCGGGCCAGGTCCTGGAAGTCGACTACCCCCATGGCCTGGATGCGCCCCTCGGCGATGTCGGCGAGCAGCTCCGAGAGCCGCCGCGACAGGTTCTCGATGGCGGTGAGCACGCGGCCGATGGCTCCCGAGAGCACGCGCAGATCCCAGTCGTCAGGCTGCGCCTCCCGCCAGGTGTCGAAGCGCTCCATCAGCCGCGGGGTCGCCAACTGGGCCCGGGCGTCGAGCAGCGTCTGCTGGATGCTGGAGAGCGCGTTGTGGTAGTGGCGCTCGTTGTCGAGCAGCGCGGTGAGCTTGCCCTCGCGGGTGGGGTTCTCGCGCACCCGGCGCAGTTCCTGGGTCAGGGCGCGGATCGCCAGCAGGATCTGGTTGGTGATGTCGGGAATGCGGGCGAAGTCGCCGCGGGCCAGGGCCGCCAGCACCTTGGCGGCGTCGTACTCGGAATAGAGCAGGTCCTCGACCTGGCTCGCCAGGGTCACCGCCTGGCGGCCGCTGGGGGTCAGCCGCACCTGGCCGGTCTGGCCCTGCTTCTCGATCAGCGCGGTACGCTTGGTGCTGCGACGGGAGCGCGGCTCCTCCTCCCCGCTCCCGCTCGGTGCAAGCGCCTCGCGGGCGTCCGGGGGCGGGGACGCTTGGCGGGCGTCCGGGGGCGGGGACGCTTGACGAAAGTGAAGCTCGCTGGGCGTCGAGAGCAGGTTGATGACGAAGACCAGATCGTCATGGGGCAGCCCCGGATAGGTCTCGCGCAGCTGGTTCAGGCAGCGCGCCTGGGAGACGAAGGCGCTGTTGGTGGCGAAGTCCAGGTCGAGCAGGTAGTCGAGCAACAGGCAGCCGAGATCGAGCCAGTAACCGTCGCGCAGACCGCGGCGCTGCTCCTGGTTGACCTGCACGAAGGGCGAGCCCGGCTCGTGGCCGCTGTCGTGCAGGTCGATCAGCCGCGTGGTGGCGACCAGCAGTTTGCTCCAGGCGGTCATGGGTCTTCCCTGAGGACAAAAGGGGCATTATGCCAAGGCTGGCGCATCGGGTCATGGGGCCCGCGAGGGTGTACCCTGTGACGGACGGGACGACACGACAGGGAGCGTCAGCATGAACGGGATCGACCGGACATTACAGCAGGTCTTCGGCTACGATGATTTCCGCCCCGGCCAGCGGCCGGTGATCGAGGCGGTGGTGGCCGGCCGTTCGGCGGCGGCGATCTTCCCCACCGGCTCGGGCAAGTCGCTCTGCTACCAGCTGCCCGCCCTGCACCTGCCCCACCTGACGCTGGTGATCTCGCCGCTGCTGGCGCTGATGCAGGACCAGCTCGCCTTCCTCGAGCGTCACGGCATCCGCGCCGCCAGCATCGACTCCGGCCAGAGCCGCGAGGAGGCGGCGGCGGTAATGGAGGGCGTCGCCCACGGCGAGATCCGCATCCTGATGATCTCGGTGGAGCGGCTCAAGAACGAGCGCTTCCGCGCCTTCATCCGCCGGGTGCCGATCTCGCTGATGGTGGTCGACGAGGCCCACTGCATCTCCGAATGGGGCCACAACTTCCGCCCCGACTACCTCAAGCTTCCCGACCACCAGCGCGAGTTCGGCATTCCCCAGGTGTTGCTGCTCACCGCCACGGCCACCCCGCGGGTGATCGACGACATGCGTGCGCGCTTCGACATCACCGAGAGCGACGTGACCGCCACCGGCTTCTACCGCGGCAACCTCGACCTCCAGGTAGCACCGATCGAGGCTTCCCGCCGCGCCAGCGCGCTGGTCGACTGGCTGCGCCCCCGGCTGGCCGACCGCCCCGCCCCCACCATCGTCTACGTGACCCTGCAGCAGACCGCCGAGCGGCTGGCCGCCTACCTGGGCAAGGCCGGCATCGCCGCCACCGCCTACCACGCCGGGCTCGACGGCGAGCGCCGCGAGGGCATCCAGCAGGCCTTCATGGCCGGCCAGGTGAACTGCATCGTCGCCACCATCGCCTTCGGCATGGGCATCGACAAGGCCGACATCCGCCAGGTGGTGCACTTCGACCTGCCCAAGTCGATCGAGAACTACAGCCAGGAGATCGGCCGCGCCGGCCGCGACGGCCTGCCCTCGGAGTGCCTGATGCTGGCCGGCCGCGACACCCTGGGCGTGCTGGAGACCTTCGTCTACGGCGATACCCCCGAGCCCCACGGCATCCGCCGGGTGATCGACGAACTCCTGGCGGCCGGTCCGCGCTGGGAGCTGCTGCTCAACGGCCTCTCGCAGCACGCCAATATCCGGCCGCTGCCGCTCAAGACGCTGCTGGTGCAGCTCGAGCTGCGCGGCATCATCGTCCCCCGTCACGCCTATTTCGCCGACTACCGCTTCAAGTTGCTGTGCGAGCCCGAGGCGCTGGTCGAGCGCTTCCAGGGCGAGCGGCGTGACTTCGTCCAGGCGATCCTGGATGCCGCGAGGCGCGCCCGTACCTGGCACGAACTCGACTTCGCGACACTGGAGGCGTTCGGCCGGGAACGTGGCCTGGATACCGGCCGGAGCCGCGTGATCACCGCCCTGGACTACTTCGTCGACAAGGGCTGGCTCGAGCTGCAGAGCCGCCAGCTCACCGAGGTCTACGAGGTGCTGCGCCCCGACCTCGACCCGGCGGCGCTCAGCGACGAGCTGCACGGCTACTTCCGCGAGAAGGAGCAGGCCGAGATCGCCCGGCTGCACGCCATGCTCGCGCTGTTCGAGAGCGACGCCTGCCTGAGCCGGCGGCTCGCCGAGTGGTTCGGCGACGATCGCGCCCCCCAGCGCTGCGGCCACTGCTCGGCCTGTCGCGGGCACCCGGCCCGGCTGCCCGCCGCCGCCCCGCTGCCGCCGCTGGAGAGCCAGAACACGGAAGCCCTGCTGGGGGGTCTGCTCGAGCGCCTCGAGGCGGCGGGCGATGGTCATCCCGCCACCCCCGACCTGCAGGCGCGCTTCCTGTGCGGCATCACCACGCCGCTGTTCACCCGCCTCAAGGCACGGCAGCTGCCCGGCTTCGCCGCCCTGGAGGGCTACCCCTACGCCGAGGTGCAGGGTTGGCTGGCAGGTCAGTCGTCGGTCGGCGGAGTCAGGGTCTGAAGGCTCGGCGGCAACCGCGATGCCCCCATCAGGTAGGTGTCGATATGGCGTGCGACGTCGCGCCCCTCGCCGATCGCCCAGACTACCAGCGACGCCCCTCGCCGAGCATCGCCGCTGGCGAAGACCCCATCCAGATCGGTCATCATGGTCTCGTCGGTGGCAAGTCCGCCGTTGTCGGCAAGCGTCAGCCCCTGGTCGACGAACGCCTGGGCCTGGGCCCCCTGGAAGCCGATCGCGATCAGCACCAGGTCGGCGGCGATGCGGATATCCTCCTCGAGCACCGTCTTGTCCACGCGCCGTCCCTGGCTATCGAGGGTCCATTTGACGCGTTCGACGACCAGGGCATCCACGGCACCGTCCTCGTCGTCATCGACGAAGGCGGTGACATTGAGCGCGAACAGCGCCCGGCCGCCCTCTTCCAATGCATAGGTCTGTTCATAGGTGCGCGGCTGCCACGGCCAGGGATTGTCGGCGGGGCGCGTCATTGGCGGCTGCTCGCGCACGCTGATCTGGGCCACGTCCAGCGCACCCTGGCGGTGGGCGGTGGCCACGCAATCGGCGCCGGTGTCGCCCCCGCCCAGCACCACCACTCGCTTGTCCCGGGCATCGATCGCCAGGCTGTCGCGGCCCGCCTGGCGGCGATTCTCGGCGGTCAGGTAGGGCATGCCGAAATGGATTCCCCTCAGCTCGCGTCCCGGTACCGTCACCTCGCGATGCTGCTGGGCGCCGATCGCCAGACACACCGCATCGAAGCGCTCGCGCAACCGGGCCAATGACATGGCAGGGCCGATCTCGACGCCGGTGCGGAACTCGATGCCCTCCTCGCGCAGCTGGTCGAGGCGCCGCTCGACCTGGTGCTTGGCGAACTTGAAGTCGGGGATGCCCAGGGTCATCAGCCCGCCGAGCGCCTCGTCGCGTTCGAACACCGTGACCGCATGCCCGGCACGGTTGAGCTGCTGGGCGCACGCCAGCCCCGCCGGGCCGCTGCCGACCACCGCCACCCGCTTGCCGCTTCGCCGCGACGGCGGCTCGGGACGGATCCAGCCCCTCTCCCAGCCCCTGTCGACGATCGCCCGCTCGAGGCTCTTGATAGCCACGGCATCGGCGTTGTAGGCCAGCGTGCAGGCCGGCTCGCAGGGTGCCGGGCAGGTATAACCGGTGAACTCGGGGAAATTGTTGGTGGCATGCAGTCGCGCCAGGGCCTCGCGCCAGTGGCCACGGTAGACCAGGTCGTTCCACTCGGGGATCAGGTTGCCGATCGGGCAGCCGCCCATGCAGGTCGGCACGCCGCAATCCATGCAGCGCTCGCCCTGCTGGCGCAGATGATCCTCCCGCCAGCTCGGCGCATAGATCTCGCGATGGTCGCCGATACGCTCGCGCGGGTCGCGCTTGCCGATCGGCTCGCGCGGGTGCCTGAGAAACCCGTCGGGATGGTTCTCGTCCATCAGGCCACCTCCCGGGCCGCGGTCGGCGGTGCGACGCGGATGTCCCGCCCCTTGGCCAGCTCACGCCCCACCACCTCGGCATAGGCCTCGGGCACGACCTTGACTAGCCGCGCCAGGGTGGCGGGCCAATCATCGAGCAGTGTCCGGGCGCGATGGCTGCCGGTGTAGGCATGGTGATTTTCCAGCAGGCGTTGCACCAGGGCAATGTCACGCGCGTCTTCCACGGTTTCCAGCCCCACCCGCTCGGCATTGACCCGCTCGGCCAGGTCGCCCTGCTCGTCGAGCAGGTAGGCCTCGCCACCACTCATGCCGGCGGCGAAGTTCTTGCCGAACGACCCCAGAATCAGTGCCACCCCCCCGGTCATGTACTCGCAGCCGTGATCGCCGACGCCCTCGACCACGGCCAGGGCGCCGGAATTGCGCACGCAGAAGCGCTCGCCGGCCAAGCCGTTGATGTAGGCCTCGCCGCTGGTGGCACCGAACAGCGCGACATTGCCGATGATGACATTGTCGGCCGCGGCGTAACCGGCCTCCGGCGGGGTGCGCACGCTGATCCGGCCGCCCGACAACCCCTTGCCGAGATAGTCGTTGGCGTCGCCGGTCAGGTGCAGGCTGATGCCCCGGGCGACGAAGGCACCGAAGCTCTGGCCGGCCGTTCCCTGCAGGTAGATGCGCAGGGTATCGTCGGCCGGCATGGTCGGCGCATGGCGCTTGACCAGTGTCGACGACAGCAAGGTGCCGACGCTGCGATCCCGGTTGCATATCGCGTCCTCGATACGCACCGGCTCGCCATGCTCGAGCGCCGGCCGAGCCTGGGCGATCAGGCGTTGATCGAGCTTGTCGTCGAGCTGGTGGTTCTGCTCGCGTGTCTTGTAGGGGGCGTCGGTCGATTCCACTCGGGCCAGCAACTCGCCGGGATCCAGCGTGATGCCCCGGGGGTGCGTCACCTTCCGCGAGCGTAGCCGGTCGACGCGCCCCACCATCTCGCGGACCGACGCGAAGCCCAGCGCGGCCATGATCTCGCGCAACTCCTCGGCGACGAAGCGCAGATAGTGGATGATGTGCTCGGCCTCGCCATCGAAGCGCTCGCGCAGTCGTGGATCCTGGGTCGCCACGCCGACCGAACAGGTATTGCAGTGGCACTTGCGCAGCAGCAGGCAACCGACCACGACCATCGGCGCGGTACCGAAGCCGAACTCCTCGGCCCCCAGCAGCGCGGCCATCGCCACATCGCGCCCGGTCTTCATGCCACCGTCGACCCGCACGGTGATGCGCGAGCGCAGGTTGTTGGCCATCAGCACCCGATGGGTCTCGGCCAGCCCCAATTCCCAGGGCGTGCCGGTATGCTTGATCGACGTCTTCTTGGCCGCCCCGGTGCCGCCCGCGTCACCGGAGATCAGCACCGCATCGGCGCGCGCCTTGGCGACGCCGGCGGCGATGGTGCCGACATTGGCCTTGGAGACCAGCTTGACGTGGATCTCGGCCTGGGGATTGGCGCACTTGAGATCGTGGATCAACTGGGCCAGATCCTCGATCGAATAGATATCGTGGTGCGGCGGCGGCGAGATCAGTCCGACCCCGGGCACCGTGAAGCGTACCTCGGCGATCGCCGCATCGACCTTGCCGCCGGGCAACTCGCCGCCCTCGCCCGGCTTGGCACCCTGGGCCATCTTGATCTCGATCTGGCGGGCACTCGCCAGGTAGTGCGCGGTGACCCCGAAGCGCCCCGACGCACACTGCTTCATCGAGTTCTCGGCCTCGGTACCGAAGCGCTCGACCTGTTCCCCGCCTTCGCCGCTGCCGGCCTTGCCGCCGATGCGATTCATGGCGATCGCCATGACTTCGTGGGCCTCCCGGGACAGGGCGCCGAACGACATCGAGCCGGTACCGAAGCGCTTGAGAATCGCCTCGACCGGCTCGACCCGCTCGAGCGGAATCGAGCGCTGCGGCTCGATATCGAAGTCGAGCAGCCCACGCAGCGTCTGTAGACGCCGGCTCTGCTCATTGATGAGCTCGGCGAAACGCCGGTAACTCTCGGCGTCGTTGTGCCGCGCCGCCTGTTGCAGATGGCCGATGGACTGCGGATTCCACTGATGCCATTCGCCATCGCGCCGCCAGTAGAAGTCGCCGCCCTGCAACAGTTGCAGGTTGCCGGCGATACGGTCGCTGTAGGCGACGGCATGAGCCTGTTCGATCTCGTCCTCGATGGTGTCCAACCCAACGCCCGGGATGTGCGCCGGGGTGCCGGCAAAACACTCCTCGACCAGCGCCTGATCCAGGCCGATACACTCGAAGATCTGTGCGCCCTTGTAACTCTCCAGGATGGAAATGCCCATCTTGGCCATGACCTTGAGCAGGCCGTCCTCGATGGCGAGACGATAGGTATGGCGCGCCGCGGCGCTGCTCTCGACGCCGGTGAGTGCGCCCTCGGCGTGCAGATGCTCGAGGCTGCGATAGGCCAGCCACGGGTAAACGGCATCGGCGCCATGACTCACCAGAGTGCAGAAGTGGTGCACCGCATAGGGCTCGCCACTGCGCAACACCAGCGACACTCGGCTGCGCTTGCCGGCCCGGATCAGGCCATGGTGGATGGCACCGACCACCAGCAACGCGGGCACGGCCACACGCTGCGGCCCGACCCGATGGTCGTCGAGGACCAGGAGGGTGGCACCGGCATCGACGGCGGCTTCGGCGTCGCGACGCAGGCGTTCGATGACCGAGGCCATCCCCCTCCCCGGGGGATAGGTGGTATCGATCGTCCGCGCGTGCAGCCCGTCGCCATCGAGCCCGGCCACGGTCGCAAATTCCCGGTCAGTAAGGATCGGACTCTCGATCAGCAACTGGCGACAGTGCTCGGGTGTCTCGCCCAACAGATTGCGCTGATAGCCGAGGTAGCCGCTCAGCGAGGTGACCAGCGCCTCGCGCAGGTAGTCCAGGGGCGGGTTGGTGACCTGAGCGAAGAGCTGATGGAAGTAGGCGAACAGCGGCTTGCGCTGCGCCGACAGGGCCGCCAGCGGGGTGTCGTTGCCCATTGCCCCCAGCGGGTCCTTGCCGGACTCGGCCATCGGCACCAGCAGCACGCGCAGGCCCTCGAGCGTGTAGCCGAAGGCGCATTGATGGGCAGCGAGTGTGGCCGGATCGAGTGCATCGATGGCAGGCTCGGCCGTCTCATCGACCAGATCGACGAGCTTGAGCCGGTGCTGGGCGAGCCAGTCGGCATAGGGAGCGGCGCCGGTCAGGCGCTGGAAGACCTCCGCCTCGGGCACGATGCGCCCCTCGCGGGTATCGGCGAAAAAGAGCTGGCCCGGACGCAGCCGTCCCTGCATCACGATCTCGGCGAAGTCGGTGTCCAGGGTGCCGCTCTCGCTGGACATGATCAGCTTGTCGTCGCGGGTCAGGCAGTAGCGACAGGGACGCAGGCCGTTACGATCGATGACCGCCCCCACCGCGTCGCCGTCCGTGGCCACGACCAGCGCTGGCCCATCCCACGGCTCCATGAGGGAAGCATGGTAGTCATAGAAGGCGCGGCGTTCCGGGGCCATCGCCGGGTCCTTCTCCCAGGCCTCGGGAATCAGCATGCGCAACGCATGGGGCAGCGAACGGCCACCGGCCAGCAGCAGTTCCAGGACGTGGTCGAAGTCGGCGGAATCGCTCTGGTCGTCTTCGGCCAGGACCGGACGAATCCGCTCGATATCGGCACCGAAACGCTCGCTTGCCAGCAGGGGTTCCCTGGCCCGCATCCAATTGACGTTGCCGAGTAGCGTATTGAACTCGCCATTGTGGATCAGGGAGCGATAGGGATGCGCCAACTCCCAGGCGCCCAAGGTGTTGGTAGAGAAACGCGAGTGCACCAGCACCAGCGCGCTTTCCACCCGAGAATCGCTCAGGTCCGGGTAGTAGCTGGCCAGTTGAGCGCAGGTCAGCAGGCCCTTGTAGACGAGGCGCCGTCGATCCAGGCTACAGATGTAGAACAGGTTGGCTCCCTCGCCGCCGAGTTCCTGCTCGCGCACTCGATTCTGGATTTCGCAGCGCAGCACGTAGAGGCCGACATCGAACGCCTCAGGCGACATGGCCCCCCTGGGGGCCACGAAGCACTGTTCGACCACGGGCTCGGAATCCAGCGCGGTTCGCCCCAGGCCGCGGTTATCGGTAGGCACGTGACGCCAGGCGAGCAGCCGATAGCCCAGCGTATCGATGACCGATGTCATCAGCCGCTTGATTGTGGAGCGTTGCGCCTTGTCCCGGGGCAGGAAGAGTTGGCCGACGCCATAGCGGCCGGCACGGGGGAGGCCGGGGATGGCGGTAGCGAAAAAGCGGTGCGGCACCTGCAACAGCATGCCGGCACCGTCACCGGTGCTTTCCTCGGCGCCGCGCGCCCCGCGGTGATCGAGGTTGCACAGCATGCGCAGACCGTCCTCGATCAGCCCATGCGTCGCCTCGCCACGCATGTTGACCACCGCGCCAACGCCGCAACTGGCGTAGCCGGCATGAGGGTCAAGGCGTGCCTTGCTGGATCTGCCTGCCGGGTATCGCATGGATGTCGTTACCCTTGCCTGGTGGCTTTGCACCTTTCACATACTAGGCTTTGTCCGAAAAGTCGGCGAGCGATGGCCAGACGAGGCAAAAATCAGCGAAAAAGCGGAGTTTAGGTGAGTGTAAATGAGCATTTTAAGCTGACGCTAGCAGAAGGCCCGAGACCGACTCGTGCGTGCCGGGGGCGAACGTCGCAGGCTCAATGGCGATGGCGGACGCGCCAATGCTGCAGGCCGATCATCAGCAGATGCACCGGCAGATAGACCGCCACCGGCCAGAGCAGCGTCAGGCCAGCCAGATAGACCAGCGGATCCAGGCTGTCCTGGGGCTGGCCGAAGGGGCCGTGCACCCAGTTGATATTGCGCTCGGGGTCGGTGGCGACATAGGTCAGCGGCACCACGACCCAGGTCAGCGCCGTCTGCCACAGCAGCGCCCGGCGATCGTAGCCGAGCCGCCAGATCGCGAAGCCGGCCACCGGCGGCAGGATCAGGTGGTAGAGCGACATCATGCGGGTCAGCGGCGGCTGCCCGGGGTCGAACATGTACTCGGTGCCGCCGATGGGGTGCACCCCGGTCAGCCAGGCGGTGCCCACGTCCACCGCCCAGAGGCTGCCCACCAGGGCCACCGCCAGCCACTGCATGGAGAGCAGCAGGCGATGCTCCCGCCACAGCCCCACCAGGATCAGGAAATTGGCCAGGTTGCAGAGCCAGAAATAGTTCTGGGTGCCCAGCAGCACGGCGAAGGTCGGCGCCCAGCCGAGAATCCAGGCGGTGAACGCCAGCTTCAGCCAGAGGGGCAGGCGATGCTGGGGGAGACGCCGGGGCGCACCGTGTGCCATCGAAGCTCTCCTTGCCGAGTGCCTTTACTCTAGCAGTTCTGTCCCTTACGACTCTTCGCCGCCGAGCCCATGACGCTTGAGCTTGTTGGCGATGGTGGTATGGGAGACCCCGAGCCGCCTGCCGAGCTGACGGCTGGAGGGATGCTGCGGGTAGAGCGCCGCCAGTACCCGGCGCTCCACCTCGCCGAGGATATCGGCCAGCGAGCCCTGCAGGTCGATGCCGACCAACCCCGGCACATTGCCCACGTCCGGCAGGCGCAGGTGGGAGGCCTCGATGGTCTCGCCGTCACACAGCGAGACCGCCTGGAAGAGCACGTTCTCGAGCTGACGCACGTTGCCCGGCCAGTGGTAGGCGACGAGACGGGCCAGGGCCGCCGGCGCGAGCGACGGCAGCCGGCAGCCGATCTGCCGGGCGGCGCGGTCGATGAAGTGGGCGGCGAGCGCCTCGATGCCGTCGCGGCATTCGCGCAGTGGCGGCACGGTCAGCGAGAGGACGTTGAGGCGGTGGTAGAGGTCCTGGCGAAAGAGGCCCTCGGCGCAGAGCCGTGGCAGATCCTGCTGGGTGGCGCAGATCACCCGCACGTCGAGCCAGGTCTCCTCGTCGCTGCCCACCCGGCGGAAGCCGCCGTCCTGCAGGAAGCGCAGCAACTTGACCTGCAGCCGTGGGCTCATCTCGCCCACTTCGTCGAGGAAGATGGTGCCACCGGCGGTCAACTCCAGCAGGCCCAGCTTGCCCTCGGGCCGGGCCCCCTCGAAGGCGCCGGGGGCATAGCCGAACAGCTCGGTCTCGGCCATGGACTCGGGCAGGCCGGCGCAGTTGAGCGCCATGAACGGCGCCTGACCGCGGTCGCTGGCCAGGTGGCAGGCCCGCGCCAGCAGTTCCTTGCCGGTACCGGTCTCGCCCTGGATCAGCAGCGGCGCGTCCAGCGGCGCCATGCGACGGGCCTCGCGGATCAACGCGGCAAGCCGGGGGCTGGCCTGGAAGATCGCCTCGAAGCCGCGCAGCTCCTGGCGCTGCACGTGGTAGATGCGCTCGCCGATGCGGTCGGCCCGATGCAGGGTCACCACGGCACCGGCCAACGAGGCCACGTCGTCCTGATGCTCGCGATGCAACGGGGCGATATCGGCGAGGAAGGTGGTATCGCGCAGCTTGATGCGCAGGCCGTTGACCCGGGCGTTGTTGCGCCGGATCAGTCCCGGCAGGTCGACCTCGGGCAGGTAGCGGTCGAGCGAGAGCCCGGGGACCTCGTCGATGCGCACGCCGAGCAGCTGGCCGGCGGCGCGGTTGGCCGCCACCACGTGCCCCTCCATGTCGATGGACATCACCGGCTCGGAGAGCGACGAGAGCAGCGCATCGAGCTCCAGGTGGCGGCGTTCGCTGGGCATCAGGTTGACCCGGCGAACGCCGAAGACGCCGGGAACCGCCTCGAGCTCGGGCTTCAGGGTAGCCAGCTGGGCGTTGAGCAGGTTGGGCACGTGCAGGTAGATGGCGTTGCCGTGCTCGCCTCCCACCTCGCCGCGGGCCACGTTGAGCCCGTAGTCGGCGAAGGGGGCGACGATGTCGCGCAGGATGCCGATCCGGTTCTGGCAATGAAACCTCAGGCGCATCGGGGAGTGCCTCTCGTCGTCATGAAAGTCGTCACGCCGGCGTGACTCTTCTGTAAAGATAACGTGACACTCGTGCCGGCTCAAACGCCGTGATACCGCGGTTCCCGTGCCCGTCTCCCTGATCGGCCGCCACCGTCACGATTTCCTTACATCTGGGCATCACCTGCCGCCATGCCGGCCCGCCCCACGCCGCCCGGCCACCCCTGCGCCGCGGCTAGACTCGAGACAGCTTCCGAACGGCCACGACAACCACAAGCGACGCCACGGAGAGAACATGACGGCTTCGACATCAAGGCTGAGTGACTTCGCCAGCAAGACCGGCTACCGCGCTCGCCTGCCCGACGAACAGGGTCATATCGGCTACAGCGACACCGAGAACGCCACCTGGCGGGCCCTGATGCAGCGCCAGTTGGCGATCATCGAGGGCCGCGTCTGCCAGCAGTACCTGGATGGTCTGGAACGGCTGGCCCTGCCCGAGGAGCGCATCCCCCAGTTGGCCGAAGTGGATCGAGTCCTGCTGGCCGCCACCGGCTGGCAAACGGCCCAGGTCCCGGCACTGATTCCCTTCGACACCTTCTTCGACCTGCTCGCCAACCGCCGCTTCCCGGTGGCCACCTTCATCCGCACTCCGGAGGAGATGGACTACCTCAAGGAGCCGGACATCTTCCATGAGATCTTCGGCCACTGCCCGATGCTCACCGACCCGTCCTTCGCCGAGTTCACCGCCACCTACGGGCGACTCGGCCTGGCGGCGTCGCCCAGGGAGCGGGGCTACCTGGCTCGCCTCTACTGGCTGACCGTGGAGTTCGGGCTGGTGGATACCCCGGCCGGGCGGCGCATCTACGGTGGCGGCATCATCTCCTCGCCCAGGGAGACCCTGCACGCGCTCTCCGACACGCCCGAGCACCTGCCCTTCGACCCGGTGGAGGCGATGCGTACCCCCTACCGCATCGACATCCTGCAGCCGCTCTACTACGTGCTTGACGAGCTCACCACCCTGCACGACCTTGCGAGGCAGGACATCATGGGCATGGCGCACCGGGCCATGGCGCTGGGGATGCACGAGCCTCGCTTCGAGCCAGCGCCACGCGACGGCAAGGCAAGCGCCTGAGGCCCCGCCCCCTATCCCCGACGACGACCTTTCGACAAGCCTTTCGACAAGACAAGGAGACACCATGAGCCAGCTTTCCGACCAGCAGTGCGAGGCCTGCAGCTGGGACGCCCCCCGGGTGACCGAGGCCGAGATCGAGCAGTACAAGACACAGATTCCCGAGTGGCAGATCGTCGAGCGCGATGGCATCATGCAGTTGGAACGGGTCTTCAAGTTCCGCAACTTCAAGCAGGCCCTCGACTTCACCAACCGCGTCGGCGAGATCGCCGAGGGCGCCGGGCACCACCCCGCCCTGTTGACCGAATGGGGCAAGGTCACCGTGACTTGGTGGTCGCACGAGATGAAGGGCCTGCACAAGAACGACTTCATTCTTGCCGCCAGAACCGACGAGGTAGCGAATTAAATGTTCGAACACATTGAGCGGGTACCCGGGGATGCCATCCTCGGGCTGATCGAGGCCTTCAAGAAGGACACCAACCCCCAGAAGGTCGATCTCGGCGTCGGCGTCTATCGTGACGCCAAGGGCAACACCCCGGTGATGCGCGCCGTCAAGGAAGCCGAGGCCCTGCTGCTCAAGAACGAAACCACCAAGACCTACATCGGCTCCCACGGTGACCCGGGCTACGGCGAGGTGGTCCTGCCCATGGTGCTGGGCGAAGGCTCGCCGGTGCTGGAAGCCGGCCGCGCCAGCGCCACCCAGTCGCCCGGTGGCACCGGTGCCCTGCGCCTGGCGGCGGACTTCATCGCCCATCACCTGCCCGGCAAGGACATCTGGGTCAGCGACCCGACCTGGCCGAACCACCTGGGCATCTTCCCCGCCGCCGGCCTGACGCTGCACAAGTACCCCTACGTGGACGCCGAGAACCGCCTCGACTTCGCCGGCATGCTGGCGGCACTCCAGGAGATCCCCCACGGCGACGTGGTGCTGCTGCATGCCTGCTGCCACAACCCCACCGGCTTCGACCTCTCGCGGGAACAGTGGCAACAGGTGCTGGAAGTGGTCCGCGAGCGCGGCCTGCTGCCGCTGGTCGACTTCGCCTACCAGGGCTTCGGCGAGGGCCTCGACGAGGACGCCTACGGCGTTCGCCTGCTGGCCGAGCACCTCGACGAGGTGATCATCACCAGCTCCTGCTCCAAGAACTTCGGCATCTACTGCGAACGCACCGGCTGTCTGATCATGGTGGCGAAGAACGCCGAGCAGATGGGGAACGTACGCTCCCAGGTGGCCATCGTCGCCCGCGAGAACTACTCCAACCCGCCGGCCCACGGCGGCGCCATCGTCAGCGAGATCCTGCACTCGGCCGAACTCGCCGCCATCTGGCGCGAGGAGCTCACCGAGATGCGCGACCGCATCAACACCCTGCGCCGCGACTTCGTCGAGGCGCTGGCGCCCTACGGGCTGGACCAGAAGTACGCCTGCGTGGCCGAGCAGCGCGGCATGTTCTCCTACACCGGGCTCCAGCCTGAGCAGGTCGACCGGCTGCGCGACGAGTTCGGCATCTACATGGTGCGCTCCGGTCGCGCCAACGTGGCGGGCTTCTCCCACGACAACCTGCCCTATCTGGCCAAGGCGATCGCCGCGGTCAACTGATCGCCACGCCCCGACCCGCCGACACGCCCGGGCCTCCGCCCGGGCGTTTGCGTATATGCCGACTTCGCGATTTTGCAGCCCTGCCCGGGTAGCATGCCGCCCTCGCCGCCGCAGGGCCCGGGGGCCGTGCGACGCTCCCGGCAACACCGGACTTGACCGATCAGTCAGAATCCAGCCAGACTATGGATTGCCTTTGTATACAACCCCTATAACGAAGAGGCTTATCATGGCGGCTACCCCTGTGCACTCTCCTGTACATTATCCCTGGTACAAGAAGGAGGACACCGATGCCTTCTTCGCCCTGTTCCAGAACAACATCGCCAACTTCGTGATCATCGCCATCACCATGCTCGGCATGGGCTTCCCCGCGTCGATCGTCTTCGGCCAGGTGCTCCCGGGCGCCGCGGTGGCGGTGATGGCGGGCAACTTCTACTACGCCTGGAGCGCCGCGCGCCTGGCACGCAAGGAGAATCGCGCCGACGTCACCGCGCTCTCCTACGGCATCTCGACCCCGGTGATGTTCGTCTTCCTGTTCGGCGTGCTGCTGCCGGCCAAGCAGCTCACCGGCGACGCCGAACTGGCCTGGAAGGTGGCGGTGGCCGCCTGCTTCATCAGCGGCGCCATCGAGGCGGCGATCAGCCTGATCGGGCGCTGGGTGCAGTACCATCTGCCGAGAGCCGCCATGCTGGGGGCCGTCGCCGGGGTCGCGTTGACCTTCATCGCCGGCGAGATGCTGTTCAAGACCCTGGAGATGCCGGTGATCGGCCTGCTGGTGCTGGCGATCATCATCGTCGGCCTGGTGGCCCGGGTGGCCATGCCCTTCCGCCTGCCCACCTCGCTGTTTGCCATCATCGTCGGCACCGCCCTGGCCTACCTGATCGGCGATGCCGGCGGCGAGCGCTTCAGCGACGCCTTCACCCATCTCGGCTTCTACCCGCTGCTGCCCAACCTGGCCTGGCTCGAGGGGCTGGGGCTGCTGTTCACCGGCATGCTGGCGGTGCTCACCGTGGTGCTGCCGATCACGCTGTATAACGCCATCGAGACCATGAACAACGTCGAGGCCATGGAGGCCGCCGGCGACAAGTACGACGTGCGCGAGTGCCAGGCGGTGGATGGCGCCGGCACCATGATCGGCGCCCTGTTCGGCGGCGTCTTCCCCACCACCGTCTACATCGCCACCGTGGGCGCCAAGTGGATGGGCGCCGGTCGCGGCTACAGCCTCCTCAACGGAGCCGTCTACGGCCTGGCCACCATGTTCGGCCTGATCGCGGCCCTGGCGGCGATCATTCCCGTCGCGGTGGTGGCCCCGATCCTGGTGTTCGTCGGCATGTCGATGATCGCCACCGCCTTCCAGAGCAACGACACCCGCTACTACCCGGCGGTGGCCCTGGCGATGCTGCCCTACTTCGCCAACTACGTGATGACGCGTTTCAATCGCGGCGCCGGCGAGATCGTCGCCGACATCTCCGGCGGCATCGTCGCCATGGGCCAGGGCGCCATGTTCATGGCCATCTTCATCGGTGCCATGACGGTCTCGGTGATCGACCACCAGTTCCGCCGCGCCGCGGCCTTCGCCGGCGTGGCCGCGGGCTTCTCCTTCGTCGGCCTGATGCACGCCCCGAAGCTCGCGCTCAATGCCGCCCAGGACTTCACCCTCGGCTACCTGGTGATGGCCGCGCTGTTCCTCTATTTCGCCTGGCAGCAGGAGCGCCTGGCCGCCCCGCGACCGGTGTCCACCACGCCGCCGCCGGCCGACTGATCGTCTCACGCAACGAGGCCCTGCCGGTCACCCGGCAGGGCCTCGTTCCCATTGGTGCACCGAGACCGGCGATTGCGGCTCCGAGGCGGGTCTCGCCTATTGGACCTCGGCCTCAGCGTCAGCGTCGGCCTCGACCTCTGCCTCGGCACCACCTTCAAGGTCCTCCTCGGCTTGCCCCTCGGTCTCGCCTCTTATGCGATCGCGGTTCGATTCGAGGCGATCCTGGGCGGGCTCGGCGGCACGCTCGATGGCGCGATCCAACCCGGGGGCGCGGGTCTTCTCATCCTCGGCCTGGGCATCCGTCTCGGCCTCGGCATCCATCTCTGACTCCATGCCGGTATCGGTGTCGGCATCCATCCCTGACTCCATGTCGGTGTCGGTGTCGACATCCGATTCGGCGTCGGCATCGACCCCCGCCTCGGCATCGACACCCGCCTCGGCATCGACACCCGCCTCGGCATCGACACCCGCCTCGGCATCGACGCCGGCGCCGATTCCATCGCCATCGGTATCAGTACCGTCGGCATCCCCGTCGGTGCCACCATCGGCGCCAGCGCCGGCACCCGCATCACCGTCGGCTTGAGCCAGCAGCAGCGTGTCGCTGGCCGCGCCCGTCATGGGCATGGCGGAAAAACTGCCGCCTTGAACGTCGTCTTCAAGGCTGGCCGCCTGGACCTGGGCAGTCGCGCCGGCCAGACCTGAGAAAACCAGTGCCATGCTGGCAGCAAGTGTCTTGAGTTTCATAGCGCCTCCTCGTGCCCCGTGTTCCCTGGGGCCGGTATCCATCATCCGGGATGGCTCCTCCTTGAGCCCCTCGTCGTGACGAGTCTTGCTCCTGTTTATACCTTGCGAGCAACGTGCCAGAAGCAAAAGTAGCCTTGTAGAATCATCAAGATATTAAGAAACAGCGTTTTCTCATACGGCCACCACCGATGGCAAACCCCCATTATCTGTCGCATCATGGAGACATGAAATGGGAAACGAGCCGGAAGGGGCCGCCACAGTAGCAGGCGTTGGTGTCTGCATTACGCGACAGCATCGTGCGCTCCTGCTGAACAGACACCGCCAGCGCAGGAGGGTCCCCACCGGACGCCACGAGGCCCTGCCGGTCACCCGGCAGGGCCTCGTCATGGGCAGGCGGTGTCTCAGGCCGCGTAGCGCGAGACGTCCAGCCCGCTTGGATCGATGGCCGGTGCCTTGCCGCTCATCAGGTCGCCCAGCAGCTGGCCGCTGCCGCAGCTCATCGTCCAGCCCAGGGTGCCATGGCCGGTGTTCAGCCAGAGGTTGTCGACCGGGGTGGCACCGATGATCGGCGTGGAGTCCGGGGTCATGGGGCGCAGGCCGGTCCAGAACTCGGCCTTCGCCACGTCGCCGCCCTCGGGGAAGACGTCGCGCACCACCATGCTGATGGTGGCCCGGCGCTTCTCCAGCAGGCTCAGGTCGTAGGAGGCCAGCTCGGCGGTACCGCCCACCCGGATGCGGTCGTCGAAGCGCGAGATCGCCACCTTGAAGGTCTCGTCCATCACCGTGGACTGGGGGGCACCGCCGTCGTCGGTCACCGGCACGGTCAGGCTGTAGCCCTTGACCGGATAGATCGGCAGGCGAATACCCAGGTCCTTGACCAGGAAGGGCGAAAAGCTGCCGAGGCAGACCACATAGGCATCGGCGGTGAGCTCACCCTCGCTGGTCACCACGCTCTCGATGCGGCCGGCCGAGCGCTTGAGGCGCTGGATCTCGACATTGAAGCGGAACTCGACACCGAGTCGCTCCCGACAGTGGTCGGCCAGGCGATTGGTGAAGAGGTAGCAGTCGCCGGTCTGGTCGTCGGGCAGGTGCAGGCCGCCGACGAACTTGCCGGGCACCCGGGCCAGCGCCGGTTCCACCGCGGCGAGCTCATCGGCACCCAGCAGCCTGTGGCGTACGCCGCACTGCTCGAGCACCTTCATGTCCTTGCCCACGGCCTCCACCTGCGCGTCACTCCTGAACAGCTGCAGCAGGCCGCGCTGGCGATCTTCGTAACGGATACCGGTCTCCTCGCGCAGGGCATTGATGCAGGCGCGACTGTGCTCGGCGACGCGTACCATGCGCTCCTTGTTCACCGCATAGCGCTCGGGGTTGCAGTTGCCCAGCATCTGCATCATGAAGCGCGCCATGGTCGGATCCATCTTCGGCTGGATCTTCAGCGGCGCGTGCTCCTGGAACATCCACTTGACGGCCTTCTGGGGGATCCCGGGCGCTGCCCAGGGCGAGGAGAAGCCGAAGGAGACCTGGCCGGCGTTGCCGTAGCTGGTCTCCAGTGCCGGTGACGGCTGGCGATCCACCACCGTGACCTCATGGCCCTGACGGGCCAGGTAATAGGCGCTGGTGACGCCGACGACGCCGCTGCCGAGAATCAGTACCTTCATGGGCTCTCCCCCCTTGGCTTCCGTTGTTGGATGGCCTTGTGCTTGTGATCGATGCCGCAACGCAGGTCACCCGGCGCGGGTGCCTGGCGACGGAGGGAGTATAAGAAGACTAAGCCAGTGAATGACTCTGATTTTCTACAACAAAATAAAAAATATAGTTATATTTAAAATATTTTATAGCATTTATATGTATTATTCTTATTTATTTCAGATGATTCACCTATGCCACAATCGGCCGGCGCCGCCGCGGACTGGCAAGGACGCGCCGGAGCACCTGCCAGGCCGCCAGCCCCGCCAGCAGATTGCCCAGCGCCGCGCCCAGGGCGAGCCCCGTGAGGCTACCCAGCCAGGCTCCGATCCAGAGGCAGGGCAGGTAGAAGACAAACAGCCGCGCCGCAGACATCAGCATGGCACGCAGTGGCCAGCCGAGGGCATTGCCCGCCGAGACCACCAGCATGCAGACACCGAGAGCGGCGTAGCTCGGCAGCAGGCAGCGGATCAGCATCGCCAGGTCATCGCGCACCTCGGGGTTGCCCGAGAGCACCAGGGCCACCGAGGGCGACAGCAAGGCCAATACCAGTCCCAGCCCCAGTTGCCAGAGCACCACGACGCGAAGGGCCAGGCGCATCAGGCGGCGTACCTGCTCCCAGTCTCCCGCCCCGTAGCAGCGCCCCAGCCAGGGCGGCAGCGACATGGTCATGGCCAGTACCACCATCAGCGACACGCTCTCCAGGCGGCTGGCCAGCCCCCAGGCCGCCACCGGGGCCTCGCCGAGGGCGGCCACCACCGAGATCGCCAGCATGGCGGCCAGCGGCGGCATCAGTTGGCCGATCATGGCCGGAGCGGCGATACCGACGAAGGGCCGCGCCGAAAGGCGCCACTCGGCGGAAAGGCCGTCCCGGGCCAGCCAGCCGGTCCGCCGCAGGCGCCGCCCCAGCACCAGCAGACCACAGGAGAAGGCGATGGCCGTGGCCCAGGCCGCCCCGGGAAGTCCCAGCCCGCCCCAGGGGCCGATGCCGAAGATCAACAGCGGATCGAGCACCAGGTTGACCAGGCTGGTGACCACCATCATCTTGCCCGGCAACCGGGTATCGCCATGGGCACGGAACAGGCTGTAGCCGAAGTAGAGCGCGGCACCCAGCCAGGCCGCCAGCAGCTGTGGCGCCCAGTAGGCACGAATCAGCTCACGGCTCGCCGGATCGGCGCCCAGCCCCGCGAACACTGGCCCCTGGACGGCCCACAGCAGCAAGGCCAGCAACGCGATGACGCTCGTACCGGCCAGCAGCACCAGGCTGCCCAAGCGCCGGGCACGGGCCTCCTCCCCCGCCCCCAGGGCCCGGGAGACCAGTGCCGCGATGGCGATGCCCAGCCCCACCTGGATGCCGATGATCAGGAACGACAGCGGGTAGGTGAACGACTGGGCGGCCAGCGGCGCCGTCCCCAGGCGGGCGATGAAGGCGCTGTCCACGAGCTGGAAACCGAGCAACGCCAGTACGCCGATGGCCATGGGCCAGGTCTGGCGCCAGAGGGTGAGCCCGAGGGAGGAAGAAGCTGCGGTTTTCGTCACGACGGCTCCAGTGCGAGAGCAAATGCCGGATTCTACGCCAAAGTCGGGCCGTGCTCAGTTCGACAGGCTACCGAGGCTCTGCACTCCTCCGACGAGCAGCCGCTCGATGGCGTCGGCGGGCATCGGACGGTAGAAGTAGAAGCCCTGCACCAGATCGCAGTGGATATCGCGGACCAGGGCGAGCTGCTCGGCGTTCTCGACCCCCTCGGCGACGACTTCGAGCCCGAGGCGATGGCCGATGAAGACCGCCGCCTCCATGATGGCGCGGTCCTCGGGCTGCCCTGGCGCATCCCGAACGAAGGAGCGGTCGATCTTCAATGACGTCACCGGAAACTGCTTGAGGTAGCTCAGCGACGAGTACCCGGTACCGAAGTCGTCGATGGCGATGCGGAAGCCGCGATGGTGCAGGGAATGCAACCCCTCGAGGATGCGCGCGTCGGCTTCGATAAGCACGTTCTCGGTGAGCTCGATACCGATCTCCCGCGGCCCGAGTCGATAGCGACGAAGATGGGCCTCGAGTCGCTCGAAGACGTCGTGCCGCCCCATCTGCCGCCCGGAGAAGTTGATGTCGATGCGTTCCAGCTTCACGCCGGCATCCCGCCATTGCGCCCGCTGTCGGCAAGTCTCCTCCATGACCCAATCGCCCAACCGGTGGATCAGCCCGGAACGCTCGGCGACGGGGATGAATTCCTGGGGGGATACCGGTTGCCCGGGGAGCGGCTCCCACCGCAGCAGGGCCTCCAGGTTCTCGATCCGGCCACTGGCTGCCGACACCTGGGGCTGGTAGTGCAGAAAGAGTTCATTGTTGTCCAGGGCACGCTCGAGGCTCTCGGCCAGGCGGTGCTGTCGCACCAGATCGTCGTGCAGGTGCTGATGGAAGAATCGCAACCCCCCTCGCCCTTCCAGCTTGGCCTGATTCTTGGCCACATCGGCATTGCGGATCAGTTCGCGGGCACCAGCGCCGTTGTCGGGAAACAAGCAGATCCCCAGGCTTGCCGTGATGCTGCGTTTGTGTCCCTCCAGGCCGAAGGGGCGCCGGAAGACCTCCTGCACCTTGTGCAGGACACGCATGACATCGTCTTCCCTGTGCACGCCGGGAAACGCCAGCACGAACTCGTCACCCGAGACCCGCGACATCAGGTCCGTGGCGCGCAGTTGCTCGCTCAGTCGTCGGCTCAGCTCGATCAGCAGGCGATCCCCCTCCTCGTAGCCGAGGGCATCGTTGATCTCGACGAAGCGATCGATGTCGAGGTAGAGCAGCGCCAGGCCGAGGCCCCGTCGGCGACATCCGTCGAGGACCTCGTCGAGATCCGCCTCGAAGGTCTGGCGGTTGGGCAGGTGGGTCAGGCGATCGAAGCGAGTGGCGAACTCCAGATCGCGATGGGCCCGCTTCTGGTCGGAGAGGTCCACGTCGACGCAGAACATGAGTGGCTCGTCGGTGTGCTCGTTGAGCATGACGTGGTGGGAGAAGACGGGAACCAGCTCACCGCTCTGGTGCCTGAGCTCCAGCTCACCGGCGGGAATCTCGACACTCTCGTGTATCCACGCGCGATGGGCCGCGATGACGCCATCACGCATGGCGTCGGGTATGATCAGGTCCTCGAGCAACTCTCCCTGCGCTTCATCCGACGAGTAACCGTAGAGGCGAGTACTGGCCTCGTTCCAGTAGATCACGCGACGGTCGCGGTCGTACCCCTGCACCGCCACCTTCGGCAGGCTCTCCAGCAACGCCCTGAAGCGTTGCTCGCTCTCCAGATACTGGCGCCGCACACGATCCACGTCCCCCTGGCCACCCCTTGCGGTGGCAGGCGAATCGCGTCGAGTCACCGGCCGTTTCGGCAGCCACTGCCCCAACCACTGCCTGAGACGGGAGTCGCGGGCGAACATTCACATCCTCATCGTCGGGGAACGACGCCAGCCCACCCTCATGGCCCGGGAGGCCTGATCATGCGGGCGCCTACCTTTTACATCCTATACCTCCCTGTCGCCTACCTCCTACATCCTTGGTCGGCGTGGTCCCAACTATCCCATACCGCAGGACGAGATCCACCCCACATTTGTAAATTGTAAGTACATTTCTTTGACATTTCATTGCATTTATTTTCATTTTTCTTCTGTGGGTCGGACTTTTGTCCGACAACGCACGGGCAATTCTGCCCTATCGACAGGAGAAACCTCATGAAACTCGAGACCCTAAAGTATGGCTTCGACCTCACCGGCATGCCTCTCGATCCGCTGGCAAACTACTGGCCTTCGACAGTGGCCACCTCGCTGGCACAACAGGACTGGGCACTGACCGAGGTGCGCTCACGCCTGGACCTGGAGGCCTGGCAAGCCTTCACCGACGACCTCCCACGGGACCCCTACGTCAACCGGCGCTGGAAGCGCATGTCCTGGCTGGCACTCGATGAGCTGGGCGACGTCAAGGAGATGGGACCCTGCCCCATGGCACAGGGCGGTGCCTTCAACGACGCCGAGAGCATGGCCGACCGCCTGCGTTACTACGATCCCCTGACGCCCGATTTCCTGGCCCGCCCCGACGTCAAGGCGTTCGTGCGCGCCTGGGCCAGACTGTGGAACCTCGGTGCCAACGAGCCGATCCTGATGCAGATCACCGGGGTGCGTGGAGAGGCGCTGGTGGACCCGTTGCAGGGACAGGGCATCCACGCCGACGGCAGCAAGGCCCTCAGCATCCTGGTGCTCAAGCGGGACAACGTGAGCGGCGCAGACAACCACCTCTACGCCGACAAGGCCGGCACCCGGCCGCTCGCCGATGCCATCCTGGCCCCCGGCGACATCCTGCACCTGCGCGATGATCGGCTCTACCACAGCGTGGATAGCATCGCCCAGCAGGATCCCGCCGTGCCCTTCGAGCGCTTCATCATCATCATCAACAGTCGCTTCGTGGATGACTTCCAGAACCGCATCCTGCGGCGCCACTTCCCCGACGCGGTACTCAACGAGACCCGTTGACCCGCAGACCCACGGCGGCCGCGGGCAGAAATCAAACGCTGCCATGGCGGATCATCACCACAACGCAACATCCCCGGGTCTCGTACCCGGGGATGTTGCATTAGTGCCTGGGCAAGGTCGGGGTTACTGGCGCACGCCCTCGAAGGTCACGTAGAGCTCGAGCTCGTGCATGACCTCGGGGAAGTCACTCATGTCGATACCGAAGTCGGCCAGAGTCAGCAGGGTGCTGCCCTCGAAGCCGGCGCGATAGCCGCCCCAGGGATCCTCGCCCTCACCCATCAGGGTCACCGGCATCTCGATCTCGCGGGTCTCGCCGTGCAGGGTCAGGTCACCGGTCAACACGCCCTCGTCGTCGCCGTTGGGCGTGAAGCCAGTGGAGACGAAGGTGGCGGTCGGATACTCGCCGGCATCCAGGAAGTCGCTGCTGATGAAGTGCTTGTCACGCTCGGCATGGTTGGTGGTCAGGCTGTCCACCTGCACTTCCATCTCGACGCTTGCTGCCTCGAGGTCTTCCGGGTCATAGCTGAACTGGCCCGAGAACTCCTCGAAGTTGCCGAGGATATAGGAATAGCCGAGGTGGTTGATCTTGAACTGGATGAAGGCATGCTGGCCTTCGGTGTCGATCACGTAGTCGTCGGCTTGTGCCTGGCTGGCACCTGCCAGGGCAGTGGCGATCAGGGCAGTGGCGATCAGGGCAGTGGCGATCAGGGCGGTGGCGAGCGCGGTCTTCTTCAGCATCGGTGATGTCTCCTTGGGAATCGAATCCACCCTGGGGTGGAACAGGCACGGGGCGCCCCGGCTCAGGGTCGCCGGGAATGCGTCGGGTTGATCATGCGCGTGAGCACGTCGTGGCGGTCGACGAGATGGTGCTTGAAGGCGGCCAGGGCATGCCCCGCGGCGAGCAACAGCAACGCCAGGGCGCTGTACCAGTGGATCTCGCCGGCGATGCTCGCCTGGTTCGGCAGGTCACTGACCAAGGCGGGCACCACGAAGGCGTCGAACACGCTGATGCCGCGGCCGTTGGCGGTGGAGATCAGGTAGCCACTGATCAGCACCACCAGCATCAGCGCATAGAGGGCGATATGGCCGAGGTGGGCGGCGAGGCGTTCGAGGCGATGGCCGCGGGCGGTCGGGGTCGGCTGCGCGAACCGCCAGGCCAGGCGCAGCAGGGTGGCAAACAGCAGCAGCATGCCGATGGAGCGGTGCCACCAGGGGGCCAGGTTGTACCAGGGGTCGTAGTAGCCCAGGCCGGTCATCCACCAGCCCAGGGCGAACAGGCCGACGATGGCGATCGCCAGGACCCAGTGCAGCAGGATGCTGACAAGCCCCCAGCCACTCTCCGTGTTGCGCCACATGCTTTTGTTCCTCGGGTGCCTCGATGACGATGGCGGCAAGCATACCGCAGCGCATCATGCGTATCCGCTGAAAAAAGCCGAATGCACCATTCGGAAAAACCGCATGCCGCCCGTCACGGGGACGTGACGCACGCACGGGCTCAGCGCTCAGCGCTCGGCGAGCACCTCCAGCAGCAACCGGGCGGTCGGGGCACTGGAGGCGGGGTTCTGTCCGGTGACCAGTAACCCGTCACGCACCTGGAAGGGAGCGAAGTCGTCGTCGCTGCGCTCGTAATGGGCCCCCTGGGCTTTCAGCGCGTCCTCGAGCAGGTGCGGGACCACCCCGACCAGGCCCACGGCCTCCTCTTCGCTATTGGTGAAACCGGTGACACGCCTGCCCTTGACCAGCGGCTCACCGGCAGGCGTGCGGGGCCCAAGCAACACCGTGGGCGCATGGCACACCGCCGCCACCGGACGCTGCGCCGCCAGGAAGCCCTCGATCAGGCGGCGTGAGTCGGCGTCACCGGTGAGGTCCCACAGCGGGCCGTGTCCGCCCGGGTAGAAGACCGCGTCGAAGTCGGCCACCTCGATGTCGGAGAGTTTCCGCGTAGCGGCGAGTTGCGCCTTGGCGTCGCTGTCGGCCTCGAAGCGTCGTGTCTCTTCGGTGAGGGCCTCTTCCGCCAGGGAGTTGGGGTCCACCGGCGGCTGGCCGCCGGCCGGCGAGGCCAGGACGATCTCGGCACCGGCGTCCTTGAACACATAGTAGGGCGCGGCGAATTCCTCGAGCCAGAAGCCGGTGGCATGGCCGGTATCACCCAGGCGGTCGTGGGACGTCAATACCATCAGGATCTTCATCAGGGCCCTCCTGGGCGGCAATGGATGGATCTCCCGACTAAGGATGGCGGCAGCTGCTGCGAGTTCAAGGCAGGAGGCGGTAACGAAGGGTAACGCCCCGCCGTCCGGCGGGGCACGGCGCTCAACCCAAGGCGTCGAGGCCACGGGCCAGGTCGGCGCGGATGTCGTCGAGGGACTCCAGCCCCACCGCCACGCGGATCAGTCCTTCATTGATACCGGCGGACGCCCTCTGGTCGTCGGAGAGCCGGCCGTGGGTGGTGGTGCCGGGGTGGGTGATGGTGGACTTGACGTCGCCCAGGTTGCCGGTGATCGAGAGCAGGCGGGTGGCATCGATCACCGACCAGGCCGCCTCGCGGCCGCCCTTCACCTCGAAGCCCAGCACCGCACCGAACCCCAGCTGCTGGCGGGTGGCGAGTTCATGCTGGGGGTGGCTCGGGAGTCCGCTGTAGTGGACCCGCATCACCGCTGGATGCCCCTCCAGCCACTCGGCCAGGGCCTGGGCGTTGTCGCAGTGGGCGCGCATGCGCAGGTTCAGGGTCTCGAGTCCCTTGGTGAAGAGCCAGGCGTTGAACGGGCTCAGGCACGGGCCGCAGGTACGCACCACCCCGAACAGCTCCTCGAGTTCCTTGTCACGCCCCACCACCGCTCCACCGATGGCACGGCCCTGCCCGTCCAGGTACTTGGTGGCGGAGTGGATCACCAGGTCGGCACCGAGCGCCAGCGGCTTCTGCAGTGCCGGGGTCAAAAAGCAGTTGTCGATGGCCAGCAGCGCATCGTGCCGGTGGGCGATCTCGGCCAGCGCCGCGATGTCGACCACCTCGGAGAGCGGGTTGGAGGGCGTCTCGGCGAACAGCAGTTTGGTCGCCGGGGTCATCGCCGCTTCCCAGGCGTCGAGGTTCGACAACTCAACGTAGCGGGTGGTGATGCCGAGCTTGCCGAGGTACTTGTCGAACAGGCTGACCGTCGAGCCGAACAGCGAGCGCGAGGCGACGATCTCGTCGCCGGCCTGCAGCAGCGCCAGGGCGGTGGCCAGTATCGCCGCCATGCCGGAACTGGTGGCCACGCAGCGCTCGCCGCCTTCCATGGCCGCCAGGCGCTTCTCGAAGGTCCGCACCGTGGGGTTGGTGAAGCGCGAGTAGATGTTGCCCGGCTCCTCGCCACCGAACTTGCGCGCCGCCTCGGCCGCGCTGCCGAAGACGAAGCTCGAGGTCGGGAAGATCGGCTCGCCGTGCTCCTGCTCGTTGGTGCGGACATGGCCGGCGCGAATCGCCAGGGTCTCCAGGTCCCAGTCCGGTGTCTGGTCGTCGTGCATGGTCCGCCCCTCAATCATCGATGTCGTCATCCTGGTTGTGCATCCCCACCAGGGCGTGGTCGCCGGCACTCTGCTCCTGCTTGGCGGCGTCGTTGCGCGATGCCTCGAGGTCCGAGAGATAGGCCTCGTCGATGTCACCGGTGACGTAGTTGCCGTCGAACACCGAACAGTCGAACGCCTCGAGGTTCGGGTTGACTTCGCGGCAGGCGACCTTCAGGTCCTCGAGATCCTGATAGAAGATGCGGTCGGCGCCGATCAGCTCGCCCACCTCGGCCTCGCTGCGGCCATGGGCGATCAGCTCGCTCGCCGCCGGCATGTCGATGCCATAGACGTTGGGGTAGCGTACCGGCGGCGCGGCCGAGGCGAAATAGACCTTGTTGGCGCCGGCTTCGCGGGCCATCTGGATGATCTGCTTGCAGGTGGTGCCGCGCACGATGGAGTCGTCCACCAGCAGCACGTTCTTGCCCTTGAACTCGATGTCGATGGCGTTGAGTTTCTGGCGCACCGACTTCTTGCGCTGGGTCTGGCCGGGCATGATGAAGGTCCGCCCGATGTAGCGGTTCTTCATGAAGCCTTCCCGGTAGGTCACCCCCAGGTGCTGGGCGAGCTCGAGGGCCGAGGTGCGCGAGGTATCCGGGATCGGGATCACCACGTCGATGTCGTGCTCCGGCCACTCGCTCTGGATGCGATCGCCGAGCTTGCGCCCCATCTGCATGCGGGTGCCGTAGACATAGGCGCCGTCGAGGATGGAGTCGGGGCGCGCCAGGTAGACGTGCTCGAAGATACAGGGCGCGAGCCGCGGCCGGTCCGCACACTGCTGGGTATGGATGGTGCCGGACATGTCGACGAAGATCGCCTCGCCCGGGTCCAGGTCGCGATGCAGTTCGAAGCCACCGACATCCAGCGCCACCGATTCGGAGGCGATCATCACCTCCTGCCCCTGGCCCTCGTCGCGGGTACCGAACACCACCGGGCGGATGCCATGGGGGTCGCGGAAGGCGACCATGCCGACACCGTTGATGATCGCCACCGCGGCATAGCCCCCCTTGCAGCGGCGGTGGACGCGACGTACCGCGTCGAAGATGTCGCCGGGCTCCAGGTGCAGCCCCTGCTTGCCCAGCTCGTGGGCGAAGACGTTGAGCAGCACCTCGGAGTCGGAGCTGGTGTTGATATGACGCAGGTCGGAGGAGAACAGCTCCTGCTTGAGCTGGTCGGAGTTGGTCAGGTTGCCGTTGTGGGCGAGCGTGATGCCGTAGGGCGAATTGACATAGAAGGGCTGCGACTCCGCCTCGCTGGCGGAACCGGCGGTGGGGTAACGCACATGGCCGATGCCCACGTTGCCCTTGAGGCGCGCCATGTGGCGGGTATGGAAGACGTCCCGCACCAGGCCGTTGCTCTTGCGCAACAGGAAGCGGCCCTCATGCCAGGTCATCATGCCGGCGGCATCCTGTCCGCGATGCTGGAGCACCGTCAGGGCGTCATAGATGCCCTGGTTCACCGCCTGCTTGGCCATCAGGCCCACGATACCGCACATTCCACCTTACCTCGCTTGCCTTGGTTCAGGACGGCCATGCCGCTCACCGCCCCGGGATTCACATGTCAGGGGTCGTCGTCGTCTCGCCGGCCCGGTCGGTATCCGGTGCGATGCCGGCCTGGCGACCGTTGCCGGGCAGGGTAATCTCGCGCAGCGACTCCGGCGTCTCGGGAATGCTCCCCTCCCACGCCTCGAGCTGGCTCACCGCCCAGTCGCGCAGCTGCTCGAAGCTCGGGCGCAGTTCGGCATCCTGCCACGCCTCGAGCTGGGCCAGTGGCGTGAGGGTGATCAGGATGGTACCCAGCACCAGGATCGCCGCGCCCTTGGCGGTACCGAAGGCGGCCCCCATCACCCGGTTGAACAGCCCCATGCCGACCCACTCGATGGCGGCATGCACCATGCGGATGACGATGCCGCACACCAGCACCACGGCGAAGATCACCAGGATGAAGGCCAGCACCAGCCGGGCATCGGGGTTGTCGATCAGACCGGCCAGCAGGTCCGCCACCGGCACGGCCAGCAGCCGCGCCGCGAACAGGGCGATGATCCAGGCGGCGAGCCCCAGCGCCTCGCGGATCAACCCCCGCAGGAAGCCGGTCAGGGTGGTCACGGCCAGCACGGCGAGGAAGATCCAGTCGATCCAGGTCAACGCCATGCTCACTCCCTCACCCTGACCAGCAGGCCCTGAAGGTTGGCCCTCTCCTTGAGCTCGCCCATGGCCCGCTCCCCGGCTTCCGAGGAGTCATAGGGCCCCACATAGACGGTGGTCAGGTTGTTGTCCCGCGGGCGGCTGAAGGCAGTGAACCCCTGCTCCCCCAGCTGCGCCTCGAGACGCTCGGCATTGGCCGGTTCGCCGAAGCTGCCCACCTGCACCGCCCACTCGCCGGTGGCAGCCGCTGGCGTCGGCGCGGCGTCGGCACTCTCGGAGCGACCGGCGCTCTCGGCGAGACGCTGATCGGCGGCCCGGGCCAGCTCGGCGATGGGATCGGCATCCACGACTGGCTCGCGCGCCGGCTCGGCGGCGGGCGGTGCGACCGCCTCCGCCATGACCTGCTCGGAGGGTTCGGCGTCCACCTCCTCGGGCGACGCCTCGACACCACCGCGTTCGTCGCCCGGGACGGCTGCCTCGTCCTCCCCCGACTCGCGGGGCGTCACCCCCGAAGGCGACTGGATCTGTCCCAGGCTCGCCGGAGGCTGCGGGTCCGGTACGTCACGGCGTTCGACGTCGACCGGCTGCTCGATGGTCAGCACCGGCTGGGGGCGCTCGCTGCGCGGGGCGGGCTCGTCGAACAGCATGGGGACGAAGATCACCGCCAGGGCGATCAGGATTACTGCTCCGCTGAGGCGTTCTCGCATTCCGTACTTCATGGTGCTCCCTCGATGGCCGTCTCTCCCGCTTCAGTCTGAGCCGACGACTGCCACCACGCCAGTACCTCGCCCACGGTGAAGAAGGAACCGCACACCAGCACCCGGTCCTCGGGGGCGAGACGGGCAGCCAGCCAGGCGGCCCCCTCGGCGGGTGACGCTGCGCGATGCCATATCGCCTCGCCGCGGGCGACGAGGTGCTCGGCGAGATCATCGGCGGTGCGGGCCCGCTCGCCGGCCAGGCCGACCGGCACCCAGGCATCCACCGCCGGCGCCAGCGCCGCGATCACGCCGTCGGCATCCTTGTCGCCGAGCATGCCGAGCAGGCCGATGGTGCGGCCGGTACAGGGGCGTGCCAGCAGTCGCTCGGCCAGGTAGGCCGCGGCGTGGGGATTGTGCCCCACGTCCAGGCACCACCGGCCCAGCCACTGCATGCGGCCGGGCAGTTCGACCCGGGCCAGGGCCCGGTGGCAGGCGTCGGGGTCGAGGGGCAGGCCGGTGAGTGCCAGGGCCTGCAGGGCCGTGGCGGCGTTGTCCAGCGGCAGGCCGGGGTCGGGCAAGCCGGCAAGCGTCAGGGACTCGCCCGCCCCGCCCTGCCCCGCCCAGCGCCAGCCCTCACCATCACCCTGGCGCCGGAATGCCTCGCCCAGGGCGACCACCCGGGCACCGAGCTCGCCCGCCACGGCGCGCACGCTGCCCGGCAGCGTCGTGCTGCCCAGCACCGCGGGACGGCCGGTGCGCAGGATCCCGGCCTTCTCGCGGCCGATGCCCTCCAGGTCGTCGCCGAGGAAGGCGGCATGATCCCGGGCCACGGTGGTCACCACCGCCACGTCCGGGTCGATCACGTTCACGGCATCGAGCCGCCCACCGAGCCCCACCTCGAGGATCGCCAGATCGGGAGGCTGCCGGGCGATGGCATGCAGGGCGCCGAGGGTCCCGACCTCGAAATAGGTCAGGCTCACCGGCTCGCCGGCGAGGCGCGCCCTCTCCACCGCGGCGAAGCCATCGATCAGGGTGGCATCGTCGGCCTCCTTCCCGTCCAGTCGCAGGCGCTCGTTGTAGCGCAGCAGGTGGGGGGAGGTATAGGCGGCCGTGGAGAGACCATGGGCCCGGGCCAGCGCCTCGAGCATGGCCACCGTGGAGCCCTTGCCGTTGGTGCCCGCCACGGTAATCACCCGCCCGGCGATCGGCACCTCGAGCAGCCCCATGCGGCGCGCGACCTCGGCCACGCGCTCGAGGCCGAGCTCGATGCCCACCGGATGGGCCGCTTCCAGCCGGGCCAGCCAGGCGTCGAGGGAAATGGGCAGGGCCGCGTCACACATGTCGGCAGCGGTCAGCGCGGGCCGTCGGCGCGTTCGTCACGCCCCGCTTCCTCGCCTTCGACGCCCGCGGCGGGCTCGGGCTCGAGAAGCGTATAGTCGGCGGTGGCCTGGGCCCGCTCGGCGGCATCCACCAGGTCGAGCTCACGGTCCGCCTCGTCGACCAGGCCGATGGCCGGCTGGTGGGTCAGCTTGCGCAGCACGCTGCCGAGGCGGTCGCGCATTTCGCGACGGTGGACGATCATGTCCACGGTGCCGTGCTCGAGCAGGAACTCGCTGCGCTGGAAGCCCTCGGGGAGTTTCTCGCGCACGGTCTGCTCGATGACCCGGGGCCCGGCGAAGCCGATCAGGGCGTTGGGTTCGGCCACGTTGAGATCGCCGAGCATGGCCAGCGACGCCGATACACCGCCGAACACCGGATCGGTGAGCACCGAGATATAGGGCACACCGGCCTGCTTGAGCTTTTCCAGCGCCGCGGAGGTCTTGGCCATCTGCATCAGCGAGAAGAGCGCCTCCTGCATGCGCGCCCCGCCCGAGGCGGAGAAGCAGATCAGCGGGATGCCCTCGTCCAGGGCCAGGGTGGCGGCGCGCACGAACTTCTCGCCCACCACGCCCCCCATGGAGCCACCCATGAAGGTGAACTCGAAGGAGACCACCACCACCGGCAGGCCATCGAGGGTGCCCCGCATGACGATCAACGCATCCTTCTCGCCGGTCTCCTTCTGGGCCGCGGCCAGCCGGTCCCGGTACTTCTTGGAATCGCGGAACTTGAGGCGATCCACCGGCTCCACCTCGGCGGCCAGCTCCTCGCGCCCCTCCTTGTCGAGGAACCAGTCGAGTCGCTTGCGCGCGGTCAGGCGCAGGTGATGGTCGCACTTGGGGCAGACGTTGTGGTGCTTCTCGAGTTCGGGGAGATAGAGCACTGCCTCGCACTTGGGGCACTTGCGCCACAGGCCATCGGGCACGCTCGCCCGGCGATCCTTGCGCTGGATACGCCCCATGGAGGGCACGATCTTGTCTAGCCAGCTCATGTCAGAAAGGGTTCCGTCATGTGGTCGGCGCCCGGCACCCCGGGCGCGTGAATCGAAGCATCGACGAAGGGCCGTCGTCAGGCGCCGCTCATGGCGTCCAGGGCCTGGCGCATCTCGCCCAGCACCGCCTTGAGTTCGGCGGGAATCGCCTCCGGCGTCTCGGCGTTGGCGGCGATGCGGCTGACCAGGGCCGAGCCGACGATCACCCCGTCGGCGACCTTGCCCACCTCCGCCGCCGAGGCACCGTCACGGATGCCGAAGCCGACGCAGAGCGGCAACCCGGTCATCTCGCGCAGCGGCGCCAGGTGACTGGCCACGTCCTCGGCATCGAGAATCGCCGAACCGGTCACGCCCTTCAGCGACACATAGTAGAGATAGCCTTCGCCATGGGCGCATATTGTAGCGGCCCGGGCGTGGGAAGTGGTAGGGGCGACGAGGAAGATCGAAGCCAGCCCGCGGGCCTTGAGCACGGGCCCGAACTCCTCGGCCTCCTCCGGCGGCATGTCGACGGTCAGCACGCCGTCGACGCCCGCCGCCGCGGCCTGATCGGCGAAGGCCTCGAGGCCAATGCGCTCCACCGGATTGAGGTAGCCCATCAGCACCACCGGGGTGGCGGCGTCGGTCTGGCGGAACTCGCGCACCATGTCGAACAGGTGGGCGAGGCGCACGCCGTGCCTGAGGGCCCGCTCGCAGGCCTTCTGGATCACCGGGCCGTCGGCCATGGGGTCGGAGAACGGCACGCCCAGCTCGATGACGTCGGCCCCCGCCTCCACCAGGGCGTGCATGAAACCCACGGTGTATTCGGGCGCCGGGTCGCCGGCGGTGATGAAGGGAATCAGCGCGCGGCGCCCCTGTTCCTTGAGCTCGGCGAAGCGTTGGTCGATACGGTTCATGGTATGGGCCGCCATTCAGAGTTCGATGCCGTCGATCTTGGCCACGGTCAGGATATCCTTGTCGCCGCGGCCGGAGAGGTTGACCACGATCTGCTGGTCGGGTCGCATGGTGGGTGCCAGCACCTTGGCATGGGCCAGGGCGTGGGCCGACTCCAGCGCCGGCATGATGCCCTCGATCCGGGTCAGCTCGCGAAACGCCTCGAGCACCTCGGCATCGTTGGCGGCCACGTAGTTGACGCGCCCCACGTCCTTCCACAGCGCGTGCTCGGGGCCGACACCGGGATAGTCGAGACCGGCCGAGATCGAGTGGGTGTCGGAGACCTGGCCACCCTCGTCGGACATCAGGTAGGTCCGGTTGCCGTGCAGCACGCCGCGGGGCGCATTGGACGCCAGGGGCGCGGCATGGCGGCCGGTCTCGACGCCGTCGCCGCCGGCCTCGACGCCGTACATCGCCACCTCGTCGTCTTCGACGAAGGGGTAGAAGAGCCCCATGGCGTTGGAGCCACCGCCGACACAGGCGATCAGCGCATCGGGCAGCTTGCCGAATTCCTCCAGCGACTGGCGGCGCGCCTCGCGGCCGACCACGGCGTTGAAGTCGCGCACCAGCATCGGATAGGGATGCGGCCCCGCCACGGTGCCGATGATGTAGAAGGTGTCGTCGACGTTGGTGACCCAGTCGCGCAGCGCCTCGTTCATGGCGTCCTTGAGGGTGCGCGTGCCGGACGTCACCGGAATGACGTTGGCCCCGAGCAGGCGCATGCGATAGACGTTGAGCTTCTGGCGCTCCACGTCCTCGGCCCCCATGTAGACGTCGCACTTGAGCCCCAGGCGTGCCGCCACGGTGGCGGTGGCCACGCCGTGCTGGCCGGCACCGGTCTCGGCGATCACCCGCGGCTTGCCGCTCTTCTTGGCCAGCAGCGCCTGGCCGATGGTGTTGTTCACCTTGTGGGCGCCGGTGTGGTTCAGGTCCTCGCGCTTGAGCCAGATCTGTGCCCCGCCGAGCCGCTTCGACCACCGCTCGGCGTGATAGAGCGGCGAAGGACGGCCCACGTAGTGGGCCAGGTCGTAGTCGAATTCCGCCTGGAACGCCGGATCGTCGCGCAGACCCAGGTAGGTCTTGGCCAGATCGTCCAGGGCGAAGCTCAGGGTCTCCGAGACGAACCGGCCGCCGTAGGGGCCAAAATGGCCGCGGGCATCCGGCAGTCGGGTCAGGTCACTGAACTTGCTCACGAAAGACACCTCACAGGTCGCCAGAAAGGGGGCTTGTGGTTGAAGGGTGGAACGAATCGGGAAGCGGGCGGATCACCGCGCCGGGCGCGACTCGTCGCCGCGCCGCACGGCCTCGATGAAGGCCGCGATGCGCCCGGCATCCTTGACGCCCGGGGAGGCCTCGACCCCGCCCGAGACGTCGACGGCGAAGGGCCGCACCCGGGCGATCGCCTCGGCCACGTTGTCCGCCGTCAGGCCTCCCGCGAGAATAACAGGTTTTGCCAGGTTTGCGGGGATTCGCGACCAGTCGAAGGTCTCGCCGGTGCCGCCCGGCACCCCGGGGCGGTAGGCGTCCAGCAGCAGCGCCCGGGCACCGTCATGGGCACCGGCGAGGGCGTGCAGGTCGAGGCCGTCGCGCATGCGCAGGGCCTTGATCCAGGGGCGCCCGAGCATGGCGCAGAAATCGGGTGACTCATCGCCATGCAACTGCAGCAGGTCGAGATGCTCGGCACAGCGCCGGATCAGCTCGGGGTCCTGGTCGACGAACAGTCCCACCCGGGTGACGAAGGCCGGTACCCGCGCCGCGAGTGCGGCGAGCCGCGCCTCGTCGATGGCCCGCTTGCTGCCGGGCCAGAGCACGAAGCCCAGCGCATCGGCGCCCGCCGCCACGGCGGCATCGACATCCTCGGGACGGGTCAGGCCGCAGAGCTTGACGCGAGTGCGGGACGGGGCGACACGAGGTTCGGTCATGGCTCGCCCTCCTCGAGCGGACTCTCCACCGGCGCGGCCACGGCCACCGGCCGGCCGCGGCGGAATTCGACCATGGGGCAGTCGGGCAACTCGCGCTCGCCGGTCCACTCGCCGAGGAAGGCCAGCAGATTGGGCCCCAGCGGTTCCCGCGGCAACCCCCAGGCCTCGTCGTAGAGCGAATCGACGAAGTGCAGGCCGCAGGCCGGTGCGGTGACGTCGGCCAGGGTGCGATCCCTGAGCGCCATCAGGCGCGCCAGATAGTCGATGCCCTGCTCGCCCCGCCCCACGGTGACCAGGGCGCCGACGATATTGCGGATCATGTGGTGCAGGAAGGCATTGCCCTGGACGTCGATTACCACCAGCGGACCGTGGCGGTGCACCTCGATGAAGTGCAGGTGCCGCCAGGCGGTCTTCGACTGGCAGCCGGCGGCGCGGAAGCTCGAGAAGTCGTGCTCCCCCACCAGGGCCTGGGCGGCCAGGTGCATGGCGTCGGCATCCAGCGGATCGCGACACCAGGTGGCGTTGGCCCGCTCGAGTACCGGCCGGCTCGGCTGGTTGAGGATCACGTAGCGGTAGCGCCGCGCCAGCGCCTTGAAGCGGGCGTGAAAGTCGTCGGGCACCGCCTTCACCCAGCGCACCGCGATATCCCGTGGCAGGTTGGCATTGACGCCGAAGACCCAGGCCTTCTCGGAACGCGGTGCGGGGGGGTCGAAGTGGACGATCTGGCGGGTGGCGTGCACACCGGAATCGGTGCGCCCGCTGGCATGCACCGTCACCGGGTGGCTCGCCACCCTGGCCAGTGCCGTCTCCAGCTCGCCCTGCACCGAGGCGGCATGCTTGAGGCGCTGCCAGCCACAGTAGGCGCTGCCGTCATATTCCACCCCCATGACCAAGCGGCCAGTGAGGGGGTGGCGATCGTCGAGGAGTCGAAACAGGGTCATGCGGCCTTCAGAGGTCGTGACGGGTGATCAAGGCCCGGGCCTCCTCCCGTGCCGACGGGTCGTCGGCACCCTCGGCCAGCCTGTGCAGCAGGGGCCGAGCCCGTTCGACCTCGCCCTCGGCCAGCAGACGGCGGGCCTCGGCCAGGGTTGACGCGGAGGAGGCGCCAGCGGAAAGCCATTCATTATCCCGATCCAGCGGCGGGAATGCCACCTCTTCGACCTCCCAGTCGTCTGCCCCTCCGATGGGGCCGCGCCCATCGTCGTCGGGCGCTTGCGGCTCCTCGGCCGGGCCGAACTCCACGCTCGGCTGCATCGGCGTCTCTTCCCGCGGCGTCGGGCTCGGATCCAGGGTGGGCGGCCGGTAATCGATGATATTGCGCTCGGCCTCGTCGGCCCGACGAGAGGGCGTCGGTGCGGACGGCGGCTGGGGGACAGGGGGCGGCTCGTCGTCGCTCGCCTCGGGCCGCGCGGCGTCCGGCGTGGCCCGGGTTGGCCGGACATCGCTTTCGGGCTCCGACACGGACTCTGACTCGGACTCGGACTCGGACTCGGGCCGACGGTAGCGGGCGGCAGGATCCCCGCCCCTTTCCGGCTCGGGGGCGTCGTCAGCGACTCGTTCCGCTGGCTCGCCACCAGGCTCGGATGCCGAAGGGGACGGCTCCTCGTCGGGCTCGTCGAAGCGCCGCGGCGGCAGTTCCGCCGGCTCGGCAAAGACGGCGCGTTCGCCCCCCGCCGGCGTAGCCGCAGCGTCCGGCGGTGCCGGGCGACGGTTCATCAGCTCCTCCACCTCGGCCAGCACCAGCGGATCGCCGCCGGCCCGCAGCCGCTCCGCCTCGCGCTCGGCACTGCCATGGCTGCCCTGCTCCAGATGGACCATCAACAGCTTGAGCCTCAGGTCGTCGCGTTCCGGCTCACGCTCCAGGCCGGCCTCGAGCAGTTCACGTGCCTGGTCGTAGCGGCCATAGGCGATGAAGATATCGGCCTCGTTGATCGCCTCGGCCTGGGGCATGGAGACGCGCACCGGCGCGGCCTCGCCCGTGCCGGCCACCACGGGCCCCACGGCGGAGCCGGCCACGCTACTCCCCCCCGGCGCCACCGCCTGCACTTGAGCGAAGGTGGATACCGTCTCGTCCCGGCGCTGCCGGCGCCGCACCAGGGCCCATAGCGCCAGCAGGGCGGCAAGCGCGACGCCCCCCAGCATCGGGAGACGGCCCTGTCCTCCCTGGTAGAAGGCGCCCCACCATGGCGACTCGCCCGGCGACACGTCGTCCCCGGGCGGGACCACCCCGCCTGTCCCGGGGCCGTCGACGCCCTGGCCCCCGGCACTCAGGGCGGCCAACTGGTCGCGCAGCGCCTCCAGCTCCTCACGCATCCCGATGAGCTCGTCCTGCAGTTCATCCCGCTCGCTGCGCACCGCCTCCAGGACCTGACGGTTCTCGAGCCAGCGAGCCTCGAGGCGCAGCAGGCGATCGTCGCTGGTCAGGTCGCCCTCGCCGTGGAGGGCCTGGAGCACCGTCGGGTCGATCACGACCCGTTCGTCGGCGGCCGTCGCGGCGCCCTCGCCGAGCCCCCCCTCTTCCGCGGTGCCGACGGCCAGGGTCCCCTCGGCGGCCGCCTCGGCATCGGTGAGCAACGTCAGGCGCGGCGCCTCTCCCCCGTCGGCCGCCCGAGCGCCCTCGACGGACTCGCCCTCCGGGGAGGATGTCTCGTCGGCACCGAGCGCCGCGACGGCGGTTGGCGGCGCGACCTCCTCGCTGCCCTCCAGCGGCACGCGGGTCGGCGCTCCGCTGCCGCGGTTGGCCCAGGCCTGGTTCATGGCCTGGACGAGACGTTCGGCCTCACCGGACGACCGCGCGGCGATGGCGTTCCGCCCCGGCACCACCAGCGTGTAGCCGGCACGCATGGCGTTGATGTTGCCCGAGGGAAACACCTCGGGGTTGGCTTCCACCAACGCCACCATCATCTGGTTCATGCTGATGC
>NZ_PNRE01000031.1 GCF_002879645.1 Halomonas heilongjiangensis
GTCCACCTCGTGGCCCACCGCCGACATCACCGGCAGCCGCGAATGGAAGATCGCCCGCGCCAGGTGCTCGTCGTTGAAGGCCCAGAGGTCCTCCAGGCTGCCGCCGCCGCGGGTGATCAGGATGGCGTCGCGGCCCGGGTCCAGCGCCGACTGGCGGTTGAGCAGGCCCAACGCCGAGATCAGCGCCGGCGCCGCCTCGCGGCCCTGCACCGGCACCGGGATCAGCGTGACCTTGGCCAGCGGCCAGCGCGCCGCCAGCACCGCCAGCACGTCGCGGATCGCCGCCCCGGTGGGCGAGCTGAGCACCAGCAGGTGGCGCGGCGGGTAGGGCAGGGGGCGGGCGTTGGCGAACACCCCCTCGGCGGCGAGCCGGGTCTTGAGCCGCTCGAAGGCCGCCAGCAGCTCGCCGACGCCGGCGGCCTGCACCGCCTCGACGATCAGCTGATAGTCGCCCCGCGGTTCGAAGATCGACAGCCGCCCGCGCACCTTGACCAGGTCGCCGTCGCGCATCGGGGCGGCGACGAAGCGCGCGCGGTTGCGGAACAGCGCGCAACGCAGCTGAGCCCGGTCGTCCTTGAGGGTGAAGTAGACATGCCCCGAGCCTGGCCGCGACACCCCCGAGAGCTCGCCCTCGACCCACAGCTCGCCGAAGTCGCGCTCCAGCGTCTGCCGGGCGCGGCGGTTCACTTCGCTGACGGAGAGGGGGGAGGGGGTATCGGCGCCGGGCATGGGGCAGCTGTCCTGTCGCGTATGACGCCGCTCACTCTAGCATGTCACCGGCAACGAAAGCGCCGAGCCTGGTCGGCTCGGCGTTATGTCATGGCGGTGGGGCGATGGCCCGTCAGCGGAGATCAGCCTTGGTCTTCGGGGACTTCAGCCTCTTCGGGGACGTCAGTCTCCTCGGGGACGTCAGCCTCCTCGGGGACGTCAGTCTCCTCGGGGACGTCAGCCTCCTCGGGGACGTCAGCCTCTTCGGGGACTGCAGCCTCCTCGGGGACTGCCGCGTCTTCGGGAGGCTCGTGCATGGGCTCTTCGTCGGGGGTCAGGGCCTCGCGCGTGCTCTGCCAGGCGCTTGCGGCACCCTCGCGGGTCCTCTCCCAGGCCTCGCGAGCCTGTGCCCTGGCCTGTTCCCACCAGTCACGGTCGTACTCAGGAAACGCTTCCATCTCCTCGGCGGTGGCTTCCACCAGGATGCGGTGCGTGGCAGCGCCAGCCTCGTCCAGCTCGCTTTCGAGCCGGAACTGTTCGGCTTCGACGACCACCCCGCGTCCGCCCATGCCCAGGACTGCACCACTCTTGACCACGATGGCAGTGACGCGCATGTCGTCATCGAACAACAGGTTATCCACGTTACCGACGTCTTCCTCGGGGTCGTCGGACAGAAAGACATCGGAGCCCAGAATGTCATCGGCTGCGTAGAGGCCCTGGGGGGCACCGGGCTCCTCGGCCGCCTGGGCAGCGAGGGCGAGACTTCCCGCCATGGCCGCAATCGCAACGGTCAGTACGTGCTTGTGCATGGCAGTCCTCCTTTGGCCCGTCGATCGAGCCACAATGCGGGTTAGAGCTTCCTGGCCCATTCATCGGCCTGCTTCTCGGCCTCTTCGCGGGCCAGGCCGTACTTCTGCTGGAGCTTGCCGACCAGCTGGTCGCGCTTGCCTTGGAGCTGATCCAGCTCGTCGTCGGTGAGTTCGCCCCAGCTCGAGCGAGCCTTGCCTTTCAGCTCTGTCCACTTGCCTTCGATCTGATCCCAGTTCATGTCGACACCCCTTTCCTGAATGGAACGTTGCATGAGGGAAGCCCTGGTCGCGCCTATCCATTTTAGTTCATTGTGGTCAACCTGATGGTAATACCAGCTTTTCTAATGGTCCGGCTCGTAGGCGGGCTACGCTTCCGTTGCCTTTCCCCCCGTGACGTGACCCACCCTTGGCCGTTATAATGGTTGATTAACTTCACTCCCTCCCCACCAGCTCACTGGGTGTTGCCGATTATGTTACGTATGGCCCAAGAAGCTCTTACGTTCGATGACGTATTACTCGTACCCGGCTACTCCGAGGTCCTGCCCAAGGACGTCAGCCTCCGGACCCGCCTGACCCGCAACCTCTTCCTCAACATCCCGCTCGTCTCGGCCGCCATGGATACCGTGACCGAGGCCCGCCTGGCCATCGCCATGGCCCAGGAAGGCGGCATCGGCATCATCCACAAGAACATGAGCATCGCCCAGCAGGCGGCGGAGGTGCGCAAGGTCAAGAAGCACGAGAGCGTGATCGTCAAGGACCCGGTCACCGTGGGCCCCAAGGCCAAGCTCGAGGACCTGCTGGCGATGGCCTCCGAGCACGGCTTCAGCGGCTTCCCGGTGGTCGAGGGCGAGACCCTGGTCGGCATCGTCACCCAGCGTGACATGCGCTTCCAGCCCAACCACGGCGACAGCGTCTACGACATCATGACCCCCCGCGAGCACCTGGTCACCGTGACCGAGGGCACCCCGCTCGACGTGATCAAGGGCAAGATGCAGGAGCACCGCGTCGAGAAGATGCTGGTGGTCAACGACCAGTTCCACCTGCGCGGCCTGGTCACCTTCAAGGACATCGAGAAGGCGCGCACCTTCCCCAACGCCGCCAAGGACGCCGACGGCCGCCTGCTGGCCGGTGCCGCGGTGGGCACCGGCCCCGAGACGCCCGACCGCATCGCCGCCCTGGCCGAGGCCGGCGTCGACGCGATCATCGTCGACACCGCCCACGGCCACTCCAAGGGCGTGATCGACCGGGTGCGCTGGGCGAAGGAGCACTTCCCGCAGATCCAGGTGATCGGCGGCAATATCGCCACCGGCGAAGCGGCCAAGGCCCTGGCCGAGGCCGGCGCCGACGGCGTCAAGGTCGGCATCGGCCCCGGCTCGATCTGCACCACCCGCGTGGTCGCCGGCGTCGGCGTGCCGCAGATCAGCGCCGTCTCCAACGTCGCCGCCGCACTCGAGCCCTACGACATCCCGCTGATCGCCGACGGCGGCGTGCGCTTCTCCGGCGACCTGGCCAAGGCGATCGCCGCCGGGGCCAGCTGCGTGATGGTCGGCGGCCTGCTGGCCGGCACCGAGGAGGCCCCGGGCGAGGTCGAGCTGTTCCAGGGCCGCACCTACAAGGCCTACCGCGGCATGGGCTCCATGGGCGCCATGGCCCAGAGCCAGGGCAGCGCCGACCGCTACTTCCAGGACAAGAGCGAGGGCGCCGAGAAGCTGGTGCCGGAGGGCATCGAGGGCCGCGTGCCCTACAAGGGCGTGATGAGCGCCATCGTCCACCAGCTGATGGGCGGCCTGCGCGCCTCCATGGGCTACACCGGCTGCAGCGACATCCAGGAGATGCGCACCAAGCCGGAGTTCGTGCAGATCACCGGCGCCGGCTTCGCCGAGTCCCATGTGCACGACGTGCAGATCACCAAGGAAGCCCCGAACTACCGCGCGGGTTAACCCAAGCTTGAAGCCGGAAGCTTGAAGCTGGAAGTGGCCGCGCCGCTTCCAGCTTTCCTGTTTCCGGGCCGTCTACCTCTCAAGGGAAAGGCCAGATGACCGATATTCACGCCCACAAGATCCTGATCCTCGACTTCGGCTCCCAGTACACCCAGCTGATCGCCCGCCGCGTGCGCGAGATCGGTGTCTTCTCCGAGATCCGCGCCTTCGACATCACCGAGGCCGAGATCCGCGAGTACAACCCCAGCGGCATCATCCTCGCCGGCGGCCCGGAGTCGGTCATCGAACTCGACTCGCCGCGCGCCCCGCAGTGCGTGTTCGAGATGGGCCTGCCGGTGCTCGGCATCTGCTACGGCATGCAGACCATGGCCGAGCAGCTCGGCGGCGCCGTCGAGGGCTCCCACAAGCGCGAGTTCGGCTACGCCCAGGTGCGCGTCGACGAGGAGACCGCGCTGTTCAAGGACATCAAGGACCACGTCGACCGCGACACCGGCCGCGGCCTGCTCGACGTGTGGATGAGCCACGGCGACAAGGTCGCCCGGGTGCCCGACACCTTCACCGTCACCGCCTCGACCCCGAGCTGCCCCATCGCCGCCATGGCCTGGGAGGCGAAGCGCTTCTACGGCGTGCAGTTCCACCCCGAGGTGACCCACACCCTGCAGGGCCAGCGCATCCTCGAGCACTTCGTGCTGGAGATCTGCGGCGCCGAGCGCCTCTGGACCCCGGCCCAGATCATCGAGGACCAGATCGCCCGGGTGCGCGACCAGGTCGGCGACCGCCACGTGCTGCTCGGCCTCTCCGGCGGCGTCGACTCCTCGGTGGTCGCGGCGCTGCTGCACAAGGCGATCGGCGACCAGCTCACCTGCGTGTTCGTCGACAACGGCCTGCTGCGCAAGGCCGAGGGCGACCAGGTGATGGAGACCTTCGCCCAGCACATGGGCGTCAAGGTGATCCGCGTCGACGCCGAGGACCTGTTCCTCGGCAAGCTCGAGGGCGAGGCCGACCCCGAGGCCAAGCGCAAGATCATCGGCAACACCTTCATCGAGGTGTTCGACGACGAGGCCAGCAAGATCGAGGGCGTCGACTTCCTGGCCCAGGGCACCATCTACCCCGACGTGATCGAATCCGCCGCCAGCAAGACCGGCAAGGCCCACGTGATCAAGTCGCATCACAATGTCGGCGGCCTGCCCGAGACCATGAAGCTCAAGCTGGTCGAGCCGCTGCGCGAGCTGTTCAAGGACGAGGTGCGCAAGCTCGGTCTCGAGCTCGGCCTGCCCTACGACATGGTCTACCGCCACCCCTTCCCGGGGCCGGGCCTCGGCGTGCGCATCCTCGGCGAGGTGAAGAAGGAGTACGCCGACATCCTGCGTGAGGCCGACGCCATCTTCATCGAGGAGCTGCACAAGGCCGACTGGTACCACAAGACCAGCCAGGCCTTCGCCGTGTTCCTGCCGGTGAAGTCCGTGGGCGTGGTCGGCGACGGCCGCCGCTACGAATGGGTCATCGCCCTGCGCGCCGTCGAGACCATCGACTTCATGACCGCCCGCTGGGCCCACCTGCCCTACGAGCTGCTGGAGAAGGTCTCCAACCGCATCATCAATGAGCTCAGTGGCGTCTCCCGCGTGACCTACGACGTGAGCAGCAAGCCGCCCGCGACGATCGAGTGGGAGTGATAGGGTAGGGCAGATGAGCAACGCCTAGTGCCATCACATCACACGCCTCATACGAAAGCCTGCCTCCTTCGGCAGGCTTTTTCATTGCAATTCGTTACAGAGACCGCTTTACTTGGTGGTTAAGGCCACTGAGACGGCTGCCGATAAGAAAGAATAGAAGAATACGCAGACAATGAGGTCGCAGGGAAAGGATGTCATCCCCGGGCGGTAGCGTGTCAGTTTCACCTGTAAGGCATGTATTTATTTATTGGTGGCGGGGCTGATGTACGGCCTGAAGATAGTAATTACTCCCCTGCATTCATCTTGCTGAATAAAGCGATAACGGAAGAGTGCTGCCTTAGCTCTGGTGTATGTGCCACTGGTAAGGTCAGGCGGTGATCTTGGTGCTATATGAATAATCTAAGTTTCACTATTCAGCTGCAAGGTGCATAACGTGAACTTTAGAATTCTTCTAGATACTCTTGCAAAGTCATCTGCTCAAGCAGTAACTACCCTTGGCCGAGGACAAGGAGAAGCAGAAGAACTTAAAGAGTATCTTTACGTAGAGACTGCAATAGAAAGGGACTTTAAGGAGGCTCTGGACTCCTGTCCAAGTTCCGACTCCATCATCTTTCTCTGTGGTTCTAGTGGTGACGGTAAGTCAGAGGTTCTGAAACGATATTACAAGCGTTATTCGGATACTTTCCGCTTCCACCTTGACGCAACCCACAGCTTTAGACCTGATCAGGGTGCTATAGAGGCTCTAGATCAGCTTTTCGACGAGCATAAAACCTCCAATAAGCCCCTAGTAATAGGCATCAATGTGGGGATGCTGTTTAATTATACGGTAGCGGGTGCGGGGCGCCATCAAGATATAAAGTCAGCGATTGAGGAGTTCACCCGCGCGGGGCATTCAAGCCATTCTTTTAGCTTTCTGAATTTTGAAGATTATCCGAAATTTAGACTTGAGAGTGGCTTTACCGGTTCAGCGTTCATAAGCGACCTGCTAGAAAGGGTAGTTCACTCTTCAGAACAAAACCCCCTTTACCGAGCCTATCAGGATGCAAGTGAGATATCTCCTGGCTTGCTTACGACAAATTATCGCCTTCTCCAGCAGGCAGAGGTCCGCGAACGGATTGTTCAGCTTTTGCTTTCTGCACGGCTGCGCTTTGATCAATTTTTATCCGCAAGAGGGCTTCTGGATTTTATACACCACTTAATTTGTGGTCCCCGAAGCCTTTTCGATAACTTATTTGTACGTGGTCACAATGATCTCTGTGACATTATTAGTCATTTTGACCCATGCTCAATCCGGTCTCAGAAGCTTGACCAATTTCTCATCCAGCATTCGCTAGGAGTGAAGGAGCAGAGGTTTACCGAATTCCAAGAAGACATCTTCAGGGCGTTTGATATAAAAGATTTAGACGCTGCCGGTTGGTTGCGACTATTCTATGTCCTCCAAGACCTCGAGATTGGCAATAAATACCATCAGGAGTTTGTTGGAGATTTTCAGCGGCCTTTATACGACAGATATATCGATGTATGGCGTTTACATGCAGAATTTGATGGTGATTCAGACAAAAGGCAGCTGCTTCGCAAGTTTTATCAAGATGAATTAGTCTCAGCTTTAATGCGTTTTGGAAACCGTTTGTCCCCATCATTGACAAAACGAAAGCATATGTATTTGTGCAAACGAAATAAGGTTGTCATCTCGGCTAAAGCAGATGTTCGGCCAGACTTTAAAGGAATTAAAGAAGAGCCAGTAAAAAGTATTCATGAATTCCCTGTTTGCTTAAAAGTCGAAAGTAATTCTCTCAGAGTGTTTCAGGTCAATGTAAGCTTTCTTGAGCTAGTGACAAAAATAAATAATGGTTACCGTCCTAATAAGCATGACAAAAACACCATTGTCATACTGGAAGAGATTGTAGATGAGATGAGCAAGGTTGTTGTTCAAGCTAAAACGTTGTTTCTCACAGCCAAGAACCGTAAAATTGCACTTACCAATGAGGCGGATGATGGAGAGTTTGTGGTTGGAGGTGATGAATGAGTATCGCTGATAACTTAAACAAACTGCCTGATCAAGAAATCCAGGAACGAAATCTTGTCAATAGTTTCTTACCCTTTCGCCAGCAGAGATCCAACGTTGCTGAGTACGACTTTGAAGCTATTGCAGCAAGTGTTCTCTCTACTGCTCTTAGGAGGAAAATTAAGAAAGGGAATGACCTAGAATCATATAAAAGCAGAATTATTTCTCGGCTGACGAATAAATTGACCGATGATTCCCTGGGCGATCTCATTTATGAGATGTATTTCAGCGGTAATGATCTTGGACTGTATAAAGTATCGCCAGAATTTCTGCTTTTTAAAGAGTCTCTCGCCGATGCGTCGAACAATAAGCATGTCTCTCAATTGCTTAAGAACTTCATTGCAGAAAGTGACCGGTCATTTCCTCCTCTACGCAGTGCAGTCAACTTTCTAGAATCAGAGTTGGTCTCAGAGCTTCAGACGGGGTTAGAAGAATATCGACCTATATCATTTGAGTCGCCCTATCTTCCCTTCCTTTCTGAGTTTTTTGCTGAGGATCTTCAATTTCTATTCCAGCATCCAAACTACCTGCTTCAGAATATCCGATCGTTTTTTGGTTTATATGCGTTTTTGTATAGTGCTCAACTAGCCTTGAATATTAATGGGTGGAAATCCGAGCCTGAAAGTAAACCGCTTTTCTTTATTCTAGATACCGAAAAGGCGAGTTTGGAACGCAAGTATGTTAAGGAAGCTTTTCCCCAACTAAAAGCCAGGGTGGCTGATTTGTTTCCAGTTTTATCTATGCTTGAGTACTTAAATCAGCCTCAAAATAAGAAAGCGGTTAAGTATCCTTTATGGAAGATTTTTAACCATATAGAGGGGGTTGGTGAGTCTGAACGAATCAATGTGCAAAGGTCAATGGCGAACTTTTGTGATAAGTATCGGAAAAAGCGTGGTCTTTCAAAGGTAGAAGGGTATCCGAGAGACATTATTTCTATGGTTCATCTTTTGACGGAAACTGCGAAGGAGATTTTCAGTAAACGTGGAACCAGTCAGTTCACCGTTAACAGTAAGTTTGTCAATGCATTTGAAAACGAGATCGCCCAGCACTTCGTTCAGACAAGAGGTCGTTCTGGACGAGTATTAACAATTTCTCAGGATTATTTTCTTCTACTTACCAATTTGGCGATTGGCGACCGAGAACAGCTACAGTTTCAGGAACTATTGTCAGCTTTTCGCAAACGTGGCGTTTGGTTTGATCGCCAATCTGAACTAGCGATTATTAAATTTCTCGAACGGATCGGGAATATCGAAAAAATGAGTGATAGCGGGGATGCAGTGTATGTCCAGAAGACACTTTGAAGCCTTTCTCGTAAAGAATCTGAAAGATTGGCTGAAAGAGCGTATAGCAAATGGAGCCCGATATCAGTTCAAGTCCCCTGACCCAGAAAATACGGTTGCGCTGATCTCTGAGCTTTTGGCGGGGCGCGATGGGGTACTGGCGATGGGTGATCAAAAGCTCTCCTACATTGCTATCGATGGCTGCCGCTTGCTGGTTGCGGGTCACCTAGAGCAGCATGACGTACAGAAAGGCTGTTACACCGAGAACTATATCTCTAATTTGCGAGATGCTGTCGCTGCCCAAGAGCCTCCCTTTGAAAACTGTGCACTCCTGATCATTCATAACAGTCTATTGGACACCCTAATCAACAGCGCTCTTGACCTCGCTCAGGGAGACGCTGTTTGGTCCCCTAATTCGATCAAGCAACAGCTTGAAGGGCTGATTTCAGAAGGCCTTTACAATCAGGTCGCTTCGCGTTGCCTACTTGAGCATCAGGTTCGTGTCATCATGGAAGAGGACTCCAGTGTTTTCGGTTTTAGCCACCTGCATGATTCGATGATTGATGGGGATCTTTGTTTCGAAAAACTGGGTCTATTTAACGACCCTATGGTTTTAAGCAATACCAATGAGAAGCAAGTCGAGCGGCGTCTGGAGGCTAATCGACAGTTACGGTCAGAGATTGAGTTTGCCGTTGAGCACTATCCAAATGATCTTGAAGATCGACTGACAAAACTTGGGACGAAGTTTATACAAAAGCACTTTGGAGACAATCCAGAGGTGCCGTGGACCAAGCTGACCTACGGTGATTTCAAGGCTGAAGAGGAGCGGCAAAAACAAATTTCTCTCGATTACGAAGGGCTAGAGATTAATGGCTGTGAAGTTAAGGTCCGCAATAAAAAAGAGACCGCGGCAGGTCTTCGGGACAAGCACCTAATTATAGAAATGTCTGCAGAACAAGACCGTTTCAAATTCAAGATAAAGTTTGTAGGACAAAGACTGGAGAAGAGAGAGTTGGCGCTTCAGCCAAAGAGTCTTTCGGATCGTGTCGCGATTGAGCTCTTTGGTCGTGGTAATAAATCAACTTTTATGATATCTGGTGCCTGCGAGGCTGAGCCCCTTTTTTTCACACTACGACTTAACCGAGATTCTTCTAGTGAGAAGTATAGTTTTCACTGCATGGTCGTTCGCGAAGGCACATTTAACCTCGCAGCTTTTGATAATCAATTTTTGATTGATAGGATGCGAAGGGCGCTCGTCCTGCAGGCGGAGCAGCATGTGCTGGAAATAAACCCGGAGCTGACGACAAGCCTGGTTCTAGATGACAGTGGAAAAACGATATTGACAGGAGAATATGGAACTGTCGATTTTCACCAGCTGTATGAGGAGTCTGATGAGGTAAGTTTTAACCTGTCAAACGGCGAGACAGAACTAACTGTCTTGGTTGAAGGAGAAGCAAGTAAGGAAAGCCTCCGTTTGCCCTTGATGCTTGATCCAGACCGGTTTGCGAGACTCTTCAAAGACGATAACTACAACGGAGTTTATCGCCGAGCCAAAGAAACTGTTGTCATAGACAATCAAGAATCTGAGCCTCTGTCCCTGAGAAAACTGCTTCTATGGGCGGAGTCTGCATTCGTATCAGAGGAAGTAATTGAATGGGATCAGGATCGTGGGAAGGGACTCTCGGCTTCTGGCTTGCAGCTGGCTGATGATGATCTTTATGCAAAGTATCACGCTTTGATTACTTATTTTCAGCAGAAGAAGACGCTCCCCTCGCTTGCGAGTTGGGGGCCGGAGTTGGTCGATCTCGCCAGAGAGTTTGTTCTTTCATGCATCCAATACCTTGAGTCCATTCCAAAAGGCCATACACTCAGCACCGCTAGCCGGACTGTCATGCGTCTAGGTTTTGCCACTATTGAGGGGCGAAGATTCTTAACACCGTTCCATCCGTTGGTGATGGCTTACTACATTAACTTGATCGATGAAATTAAAGCCGATGGAGAAGCGCGAAGCTTTAGGCAGCTTCCTGAGGTTACGAAAAACCGGTTAAACCCACGTGGATTGATACCTCATCTGTATGATCCGGAACACAGGTATAGCTATACTCAGGCCGTGAATCAGGATCCTTTTTGGCTTGAAGTGGTTCCACATCAGGAGACGAGTTTTGATTTCGTTATCACTCTAGTTAAACACAAAATCGAAGAGTTCACTGCTACCTTCCCCCAACTCTTCCAGCAGGTTGAAGATGCCCCGCTGCTCATCAATTCGGTGAACAATGCTGACAATACTGAATTGTTCCAAGGTATCATTTCCTATTACCAGGCTAATCTGGAAAGGGGCCCCCACATTCACGTAAATCTTTACGATGAGGAGCTCACGGAGACAGAGTTCGATGTTTTTGCTGAGATGGGCTTGTATGATACTATCAAGGAACGTTACCGGTTAGATAAAGGTGCTACACGTCGGAACGCAGATACGATTATTGATCTTTTAAGGACTCGTCTGACCTTCAGTAAGTTTAGACACGATGCAGCTGAACAGCAGGCATATGCGCACCTTACGTTCTTTAAGAACGATCAAAAAGTAGAGGCCGTCGATAACAACATAGAAGAGCACCTTTCAGGAGTAGCCTGTGGCGGCTTGTTAAATGGTGAGTCGTCACGAAGTGAGAACGGCCGGTTTTTCACCGCTTTTGGACTGAAAGGGGTTGCCTACGAAGACAAACCTCACTTACAGCTCGCTAAGCTGGTTGGCTCGTTCTCACGGCCCGCGCAATCGAAGAATGACCGTTACCATGATCACTCGGCTATCAGCTTGGCCGTGAGTGAGGATTTCATATCCTTGCTGCAACGATCCTACGACAGCTCAGTGTGGACAACCATTATCGATCCTAAGGTTACTCTGGAGTTCTTCGATACGACCAAAGACGTAATACTGATACATTACTCGGACCAGTACACGAGCTCTTCTGGCTATGATGCCATTACAGTTACCAAACAGGTCGATCTTTATAGGAATGTTCTTGGAAGTGCTGGCACAGATCTCATTCGGGAGTTCAACGCCTTCAATGGAGAGTGGTTGCTCAAACTAATTACGGATCAGCCTACGGAGAAAATCGCGAAAGAGGGAATCATCGGCGCATACAAGGTTGTCAGTGCTCTGTTAGACCAGTCGGATATCACTTGGGTTCCACTCTCCGTTGCGGAAATGATCCGTGTTGCGGGAAATATTGGTCTGGCGATGTCGGATAGTGATTTCTCACGCCACAACCGAGAGATTCGCAAAGGCGCTATCTCGGATGACATCCTCTTCGCTGGATTCAAAGATAATCAGCTTTACCTTCTCCCTGTGGAGGTAAAAGCAGGCTACCGTCCAGACTTCACCAAGGCTAGGAAGCAGGTGATCGAGCTTAAAAGGTACATGGAAGAAGATCTCTTGGGACTGAATACATTGGAGGCACGGCTATACAGAGCTCTGTTTGTCCGGCAAGTTCTGCTCCAGATCGAAAAATACGAACTTTATGAGGTTTTTAAAAAAAATCACTTTGCTCCATTCTTGGAAAAGAGAGAAGAGTGGCTTGAGGGTGATTACGGGATCGCTCAGCTTCCAAACTATCCGAAAGCAATGGTCATCGCGCATATTAATGTTGAGAGCTGTTTCGAGGAACACTACGAAACCCGAGAAGAAGTACTTGAGACTGAGATCCCTATGGGGATTCTCGACAAGCTGGTTCGTACTCCCTATCGGGATTTGAAAAGGGATATTCAAGAGAAAACGATTCTCCACGTTCCGGATAAATATTTCCTACTACCTTTTGAGCAAGTTGAAGAGGCCAGTGGAGTAGAGGGCGATTCAAAGGAATCGCAAGTAGAGGGTGTGGAGGCTGAATCGGAGCCCAAGATTGAGACACCGGAGCCTCTGGCAACGAAGGGCAAAGAATCTGCTTCAGGTGATGAGGAGCCGGTCAAGATTGAAGCGGGCCCTCTTAAGATTCAGTTTGGTACCGACGTCCAAACCGGTGAGCATATTTATTGGGAGCCAACGAACACTGAAAAGCTCTTCAATACCAATACCGGTATTATCGGTACCATGGGAACCGGGAAAACGCAGTTCACGAAGTCCGTCATCACCCAGCTGCATCGAAACCAGTATCAGAACGTCGATGGTTTACCAATTGGTATTTTAATCTTCGACTATAAGGCTGATTACGTAAAAGAAGCCTTCGTACAGGCGACCAACGCGAAAGTGCTAGATCTCTACCACCTTCCCTTTAGTCCATTCGCCATATTCGGTGACCGGCCGATGCAGCCGGTACATACTGCGAACCTGTTTAGAAGTACGCTTGCCAAAGCTTTTGGCCTCGGTAACAAGCAACAGAATAAAATTCGTACGCTTGTGATGGATGCCTACGAGCGTGCAGGCATCTTTCCACAAGACAAGGCTACTTGGGCGAAGCCAGCGCCCACGTTACGCGATGTCTGGGAGCTTTATCAGGACCAAGAGAAGGTTGAGCACGACTCGCTCCATGCAGCGCTTGATGACCTGATGAGCTTCGAAATTTTTGAGCCGGACACGTCAAAAACACGATCGCTCTACGATATGTTGGAGGGTGTGACGGTTATGAACTTGTCAGGCTACGACACCCAAATTCAGAATCTCGTAGTTGCTTTAACATTAGACTTGTTCTATACGCAAATGCACCAAAAGGGAAGTTCAACTCTTGATGGGAAATACCGACAAATATCTAAAATGATTTTGGTAGATGAAGCAGATAATTTTATGTCTCAAGATTTTGAGAGTTTAAAAAAGATACTAAAGGAAGGTCGGGAGTTTGGTGTTGGCTCTATTCTCTCAACGCAGGAATTGACTCATTTTAGAACCGGTGAAAATGATTATTCCAGCCTTATACTTTCATGGATAATTCATCAGGTTCCTAGTGTTGGTGGCAAGGATATAAAAGCTATTTTCAATGTTAGCTCGAAGCAAGATGAGGATGCGGTTATAAATGGTATTCGCAAAATGGATAAACATAATAGTTTGTATGTGACAGGGAATAAGAGAGTTTTAAAAATGAAAGATTTGGCGTTTTGGGAGCTGGATAAAAAATGAATTTGAAAGATTTTTCTTTAGTGAGAGAAAGAATAAATAAAATTGCTGGCGATAGAGGGCTAAAAGCTTCCAGTGCGTTTTATTTCTTTTGCATGGACCTTGTGCTAAGTATTAATGATACGGAGATAGAAGATAGTATAACAGATACAGAGTACCTGCTTCTTACTGGTGGTCAGTCTGGTAAAGATAAGGGTGTTGATGCGGTATATATAGATGAAGATCAAAATCCTCCGGTGATTAGTTTTTTTAACTGTAAGTATACAGGAAAGGTTGATAAGTTAGAAAACCATTTCCCTTCATCAGAATCTACTAAAGTTATAGATTTTTTTTCTAAGCTTTTAGAGCAAGATATAGATTTAATAAAAGAGGTCAATCCAGTGTTGGCCGGAAAAGTTGAGCAAATTTGGTCAATTTTTAGCAAGGTAAATCCTGAGCTTAGGCTGTATTTCTGTAGTAATAGCTACAATCGTATGGTTGGTGAAGAATATGCCGCTATAAAAAGAGATCTGGAGAGCAAAAGGCGAGTTTCTGTCGATTTCTTTCTTATGGATAACATGGTTTCAAGGCTCTTGCTGGAGGACCATGTTCCAGTTAATGCTAAAATTAAAGCCGTTGGAAAGCACTACTTTGAGAAAAGTGATGGTAATGTCAAAGCGCTTATAGCTGAGTTTGATGCAAGGGACTTAATCAGAATTGTATGTCGAAATGAAGCCATAAGGAATAATCCAGATCCTGAAGATTATTCTGTGCTTGCATATGAAGATCTTGATGAAAATGCTTTCAAAGATAATGTTAGGGTTTATTTGAAGCAAAGAACGAAGATAAACCAGAATATTAAGAATACTGTTAGGTCCGAAGATAGAGGGAAGGTTTTCTATTTTAATAATGGAATAACCATTACTTGTGATAGCTTCAACTATCCCGGAGGCAATAGGACTTCGCCTATTGTGGATTTGCAGAATCTACAGATTGTGAACGGATGTCAAACAATTAATTCCTTGTTTGAAGCCTATAAAGAAAGTCCAGATTGTTTCGAAGAAGGTAATGTTGATCTTTTGTGTAAAATATATCAGACAGTTGATAAGGAGCTCAGTACAAAGATTTGTGAATATACGAATAGCCAAAATCCCGTAAAGAGTCGAGATATAAAATCGATCGACTATTATCAGATAGGATTGGAAAAGCAGTTGGCAGACCGAGGTTATTGGTATGAAAGAAAGAAGAATCAATTTTCTGATGAGGATAAGGAAAAACGCATCGATTCTGAGTTGGTAGGACAGCTGCTATATGCATTTTTTAATGGATGCCCCGCCGAAGCGAAGAATAAAAAACGCCTGATTTTTGGCGATTCCTATGATGAAATTTTTTCTGAAAGTATCACTTCGGAAGAAGTGCTTTTAGTCTGGAAGCTCTTTAAACTAATTGAGTTTAGCAAGATCGAAAAGCGATCAATTTTGAAAGAATTTGAAGAGGGCGAGAGATTAAAGAAATCTTTTATTTTGTATGCAGATTTTTATCTGCTTTATCTTATGAGATTAAAAGCCGAGAAAGATGGAGTTGATATTTCTCTTGGTAATTTAGATGATATTTGGGCGCTTTACGATGAATGCTGTGACGAACTTGAAGAGATGGTTCATCAAGAAGCAATAAATCATGAAAGTAATTCAATATATACTGGTTACTTCAAAAATAATCGAGTGAAAATGAAGATTGAAGATAAATACCCTCTCGGTTAAGTGAGGTGGCTGGAGCTTAGTGGCTCCAGCCAATAATTTCATTACGTGGAATACCTTTCAAAAAAGTTTTCTGCTAGGCCTGAAAGACTTTGAACGTGTCCGAGCTTGTGTAAACCACTATCAATTAGTGAACGAATCACGGCCTGAATATCTGAGCTGATATTTTGCTCCCACAAAAACTGTCTGATCATAGCCTGGAACGATTGCTCATGCTCTCCGAATAACACATCACGGTTGATGATATGTGTCTGGTCGGGGTGGCTGTCGCTGATGGAAGCAGTCCGCGTGTCACGTAGTGCCAAGGTGATTGCAACGCGGGCTATAACATTAGGCGTTAGACGGGTCTTAGTCTGTAGATATTGCAGACGGTCCCAGGTTTTTTTGTTTAGATGAATTCGGGTTGGAAACATTTCAAAAGGCCTCGCTCATTTCCCAGAAATATCCCTTTTGCACCGATGTCACGCCTAAGTTGGGATCATATTCCAGTTTGTAGGCTCTTGCTATATCAGGCTTTAGCTCTGAGTAGAAGGACTCGTCGACTTCAGTATCGGTTGACAATACGATCATCTGATGGCTAGCGATAGGAAAATAGCCCTCAATCAATTTGCTGCGGTGCTTGGAATCGAGGCGTCCTAAGGGAGTGTCGATAATCATTGGTAGTTGACGGCCAGATGTTTTTGCAAGTGCTTCCAGCACGGCTATTGCAAATATCTGCTTTTCCCCAGCTGAGAGCTCGTCCTTGCCGATGACACGATCATCATGGGCCAGCAAGGCTACATCGAAGGTCTGTGGATTGATCTCGATATTGAGGTTCATATCCTCTTTACGGGCCAGCTTGGCAAAGCACTCCGTAAACTGAATCTCAAGAGCACGCACTTTAGTCGTGGCTGTATCGTTGACGAAATCTCTCAACAAGCCATTGGCGTTGTTGATGTAATCAAGCATGCGCTGTTGATCGCTACTTTTCGCTGCATCGTCGTAGAGTTTATCCAGCCGGCGCGCGGCCTCAACGGCCTTGTTGGCCTCTTCACGACCCTGCTGCTTAAGTGCTTCCAACTGGGCATTCAGCTTGCCAAGCTGCTGCTGCTGGGTTTGAAGATTCTGGAAATCATTGGCGATTAATGAATCATCGGGAGCTCGTGCTAGGGCTGCCCCCAGCTCATCCAGAAGGGTCTCCACGCGCTCAAGCTCATTAAAGAGCCGACCTGCTTCCTTCTTTTGTTGCCGGGCATCACTTAAGGAGGCAAAAAGCTTGCCCGCCTGTGAGGGCGTGAGATCATGCACTGGCTGGGTGGAGGGACTCTCGAGCGAACTCTGACGAAGCGCGGCAAACTCTTTTTCCACCACGCTAATCGCGTGTTCATCCAACTTCCCCTTGAGGTGTTCGGTCGCCTTGGCGAAGGAGGCTTCCAGTGCCTGATTGGCCTGCAGGGTGCGCTGCGTGTTCAAATCCTGCTCAACCTGCTGCTCAACTCGTACACAAAACTCATCCGCTAGGGCAATAGGTGCGGCATCAGAAAGCAGTACCGCCAGGCGAGACATCAATTCATCACGCTCAGTGTTCAGCTGGTCGAGTTGCTTTTCAAGCTCCTGCCGAGAGGTCGAGAAATGGCCGCCGCGTTCACTAATGGCATCTTGAAGCTGGTTGGCGCGTGTTTCTACTTCTGCCCGCTCAGCAGTGGCCGTGGTGATCTGTTGCCGTAATTTTTCAATCCGTTCTCGGTGTTCATCCAGCGCTTTTTTCTGGGCATTGATGTCATCCTGAATAGCGTGGGCGGAGGAGCGCTTGGTAAGGTTGCGGTTCAGTACCGTCAAATCTCCTGAAAGGCGCTCAGCCACATCCAGCCCAAGTAGCTTCTTGATGGACTGCTCCAGCACTGCGCCGCCGCTGTTATCTGCGAGTTCTGCAATTTTCTCACCATCGAAGAAGAATAGATCGGAAACACCAATTGGGATCAGCTCGTTCAAAAAACCCTGTGCCTGCTCCTGACTTAGCCCTTTCACCTGCTGGCCGTCTTCGGCAATGGTCAGCGATTCCTTGACACCTTTGCTTTTACGCTCCCAGGCGCGTTTGACGCGGTATTCGTACTCCACGCCGAGTTTGGAGTAGGTAAACACCAGCTCGACGGATGCTGTATTGGCCGCACGCTTCGTATATCGGGAAAAGTGAATGGAATCGAGCAAAAATGCCTCATAGCGTTTTTGAGAAACATTGCCCCCCAGCGAAGCGCGCCCATAAAGTGCCAAGCGAACGCCAGATAAAATGGTGGTTTTTCCTGCACCATTCAGTCCGCCAAAAAGGATAATTGGACAATGTCTGCCCGATGTTTTTTTCGGCGCTAGGTTAAAATGGTTTTCCCCTGCGTAGACGCGGAAGTCCGTCAGGGTTAGGTCTTTAATAAGCATTACTGCAGAAACTCAGCGAATTCATGTTTGATTTCCTCGACGTGGGATTTACCGCGCTTACGAAATGACTCGTTGCGTTCATTGATCACTTCAAGCGCTTCCCAGTCTCGTTGCAGAATGGATTCCAGCTTGTTCAAAATCCCTCGCCGGTTACCTAAACCGGAGACCTGAAGTTCTGCCTCAAGCATTTTGCGAACCAGAGCGGCCGGCACATTGTATTTCTCGGACAGCGCTTCTAGCGTGCTTGAATCAGCTTTGGTAAAGGCGCCAGCATCATCTTCGATCCAGTCGAGATCTTCGCCATAAACAGCGCGGTAAATGCCCGGCAAAGAGTCTTCCCAATCCGGCTCGTTTGGGTCCCTTAGCCACTCTCTGCGAATCATGTGCAACTCGGGCCGGGTGATTAGTTCGATCGCTTCACCGCCCTCGTTGATCTGTTTCTCGATCTCAAGCAGCTCCTGCAGGAACTCCTTGCGCTTAGAAAGCCAGTAAGGGCCGGGAATGTGCCGCACATCTTTCACGCTATCATCGTTAATATCGCCCGAATTGTACGATACGCGGCCCGTCCGGCGCCGGAAGTTACGGTACTCTTCGGCATTGTGAGGCTGGCGCGAATCGTAGAGTTTATTGCGGAATTTCAGCAGCGGCTCCATCCAGGTTGCACCAGACTCGATCAACCCGTGTAGGGCTTTGTCATCAGTTACTACTGTGCACGTCCAGCAGCCGAAACGGCTGTTCCCGCAGGAAGGAGTGCTTTTATCGATCACCAGCGGGCATTCGCCCTGGTTAGAGCCTTTATACAACTCAAATAGCTCCCGGTTTGACCCGCCCCAGGGGCAAGGGGCGCTCATCAGATACATCCAGACATCATCCGCCGACCAACTTTCAATCGGCATGTAGGTGTAGGCATTGGGAAGCGAGCTGTGCCTGCTCAGAGCAGAGCCGTCAATCTTGTGCTTAGCAATCACCTGCGCGCGGGAAGCACTCTCCTGGCTGCGCGAACCAAGCACCACCACGGTTTCCCCAAATTGCGCGACTGTCTCTAGAATGAATTCACTGACCGGGTCAATCTTCATCCGTTCAGTGCACCATCTGAATGTTTGATTAGGCGCCGGATAGCCACGGCCGATCAAGTTGACCCAGAAGGTCTGATCCGTCTTCGGTTCAACGCTATGAGCACTGATAGGCAGTTGTTCGCATGCTGCGGCTTCGTTGATGTCCTTCAGTACACGCTGAATCATGTCGACGACAACTGGTGTCTCCACTAGGGTGTCCGACGACACGACGTAGATGTGTTTTGTCCGCTGCTCGGGAGGGAGTTCGATAAGCGCGGTATAGACGAGTGACAGAACGCATGTCGAGTCCTTGCCGCCACTAAAACCGATAATCCATGGGCGGTCATCTGAAGTATAAATACGCTGTACCTCGCCGACCAAATCCACTAACGGCCGCCCGGATATCGTCGTCTCTTTGATCATCGAGACGTGATCAGGGTAAATAAACTGCTCTTGCGTTGTCATTGTTTAAGCGCCTCCTCGTATTCGCGCTCACTTTCTGTCAACGCAATACCTAATTGATGCTTGATGTAATTCCCCGTCAACACCACGCTGCTACGGGCTTTGCTGATCCGCCCGTGATGCATGGCACGGCCTTCCCATTCCCTGTTGGCACGTGCCCAATCGATACGCTGGAGACCTTTCAGAATGGGGCTCCATTGGGATTTAGGCTTGTAAAGAAGACCTGCTCCGATATGCCCCATAGCCTGCAGCATGACGCCATGGGAATGGATGTATTGCTCTCTTAAATCACAGGTTGCGACTTTCTTTTCAAGTGCCAGTTGCCAATCCTGCATATTGACTGAGACTTCGTTCCAGAAAACGATGGCAAGCTCTTGCTCATCCTGAGTGATGGCGTCTCCCTTGCCTTTTGCCAACAGCGTTTTGGACGCATTTTTGATGGCAGAGAGTGTAAACAGCTTGCTACTTCGGTTTGAAATGCTCGATTTTTCCATTTCGGTGAGCCGGGAGAATGCCGTCACGTTTTCAGCAACACTTCGGGCTAGCTTGGAAATAGCATCGCGGTGATCATAGAGCGTGCTAATTGAATCGCTCGGTCGAACAGCGTGCTTGTTCAAGTCGGCAAACATTTGCTGACTACGCTGCAGCCCCTCATCAATGAAGAACAGCACTGGAATATTGTCGTAGCCAAGCTCGGGGTTCTGCTCGATTGCCTGGATAATGGCTTCCCTACGATGCTGACCGTCATTTATCAGGATTTTGGCGTCCATCGGAATAGAGAGCAGCCCTAAATTTTGCCCAAGACCAGTATCGGTACTGGGCTCAAATGAAACATGGGCATCGATGGATGCTGTGATAGCTGATAGGGTGTAGTCAGTCGGGTTTTCGACCAGATAGCTCACAATATCGGGAACCCGAGTGCGATTGAGCGTACGTTGGGCCCGTAGCTCTGGTGGCACCTCCTGGCTGTCAAAAATAAAAATCTTAGGAATCAATCGCATCGGGCACATGGCAACATAACAAGGCCTACCTGACTGTACGCCCCTAGCGGCTGGGAAGGTATGGGAAAAATCGGCCATGAGAAGCTACCGCTTGGAAGTTAAAAAAATATGGAAGTTAAAGTAGTTTAAAATGACTTCCGTGTCAAGTTGGCGTTTAGCCAGCCCCAAGCAACGCATCGCCCATATCCTGCGGCTGGGCTCAGGGGGAAGCGCTAAGCAGGAAATGAGGGTGGGACCCTGAGGGATCCCCAGGAAAAATAAGAAAATCAGCACATTAGGATTGAAAGAGTCTGCATTGGTAGGTGTGTTGTCAATCGCCAAACCAACAATATACCGAGGAGCCCATGCAGCCCCCGATTCTCGCACAAGATCCTGTCGGATTCAGTCCAGGTCATCCATGCTCTCTGCCTGAATACCGTCTTTGGTGCCGTGCAGGTGCTGCTGACTGGTCAGCGCTTGGGGGTGACGGCATTGGGGCGTCATCTCCCCGGCGACACTACCCCGAAGCACACCATCAAGCGCATGGATCGTCTGCTCGTCAACCCCCATCTACATCAGGGGTAATGAGGGATGGGACCCTCATTACCTCTGATTTTCCATGGAAATCGGAGAAGCCCATCTGCCTGGCTAGCGAGATCAGCGGGCTCAAGGTGTTGCGATAGGCGCTGTCGAGCCTCGGGCCGTCGAGCAGTGCCTGCCGGGACAGCTGGAGGTCGCTGACGTAGGGCTCGGTGGCCTTGTTCCAGGCTGCGTCTGTCAGGTGGCTGTGGCCAATCCTCAAGGCGTGATATTGAGCTTCGATGAACCTGTCCACATGCGTTTCCAGGGGCAGGCGGCTTCCTTTCGAGGAGTTGACCGTGCTGGATACCGGGATCAGGTTCCACAGTTGATCATGGCAGACGAATGACCAGGGGATGAAGTGATCCAGCGCGAAGTCACTCGGCTCTATCGGGCCTGCCGTGTAGATACACCGCTGCGTGGATTGCGCCATCACCATCTGCCAGAAGCGCGTCTGCCGAGTCAGGGGAGAACGCTGCAGAGGTGGCATGATCTTCTTGATGATCGCGGGTGTGTTGGGGTTGCGATCCTGCAGGTAGCCGATCCAGTTGTGCTTCACCCAGCCATCGATGATGGCCATTCCCTGAACAAGATAGTCTCGCCAGGCGGGGTGGACCTCAATCGCATTCCCGCCTTCCGTGAAGCGATAGATGGGCGGCGAGTGGCTCGAGAATCGGGCATTGGCGAGTTCCCTGATGCGCCCGTCCTTCTGGCTGTCCCTGAGACCCTTCAACTCGGAGGCGAAGAACGGCGACAGCAGCCGGTAAGGCACGAAGCGTAGCAGGCCGTCGGCCTGAATCACATTGTACTGGTCCGCAATCGCCTGCCTTAGCCGAGCGTGGGTGTTCGGGTTGGTCAGCGCTCGCTCATCCAGGTTGAAATCCAGCCGATCAAGGACGTTGCCGGTCTGGTCCTGAAGGCCGAAGGAGAGTCGGAAGAAGTTGTGGGGGTACCAGGCGAGGGCCAGCATTTCGGTCGCCAGTTCCCGTAGCTCGATGGTGCAGTCGCGAGCGCCGCTCCTTTCCCTATCCGTCAGGATGTTGAGCAGGGCCTGGAAGAAGGCCAGCTTGTAAGAGTTGGTCGTGCTGTTGAAGAGCTGGCTGAAGGCGTGAGTATCGACCTCGCCACAAGGGGGCGGCTGTATCGTCATGACCAGTAATCCGCCTTGTCGGGAAAGATCCAGCGAACCCCGCCGCGAGGGTCTGGCTGGTCGCCGTGATAGCGTGGGATGACATGTACATGCAGGTGCGGCACCGTTTGGCCACCTGCCGCTCCCTGGTTGATGCCGATATTGTAACCATCCGGCCGGTGGCTCTCGTCGAGTCGTCTCTGGGCATCGAGCACCGCAGGGAAAAGCGCCGCCTGCTCATCGGTACTGAGTTCGGCAATCGTCGCGACGTGCCGGTTGGGAATCACCAAGGTATGCCCTGGCGACACGGGGAAGCCATCTTCAAACACGAAGAAGTGCGAGTGTCGGGCGATGACCCTGGCTCTTTCCGGATGGCAGAAGGGGCATTCGGTGCTGGCGTCGCACTCCATGCAGAGACTCCAGTCGGTGATGGGGCCACGGTGATGCACATTAGCGTACCACTGTCATATCAGCAATATGAGGCCCCATGATTTGCCAACGTGGTGGATTTGCCGGCTGTAGCCAGCTTTATCGATGGCCAGTCATAGCTGCCGCATCAACACTTGGTCCACATAGCTTCCATCCTGGAGGCTCTCGATTGTCATCTCGGCCATCTCTGCTTCCATCTCACCCTTGGCCTTTTCCTGCTCAAGATATGCCTCGGCCAGCTCTGGTGCAGAGTGGCTGTCGGCCAGGATAGCCGCGCCTGCCCAGTTGGCAGGGATTTGGCTGTCTTCACGATGCTGCTCGGCGTAATTTTCCTCGACCGCTGAGTAGCACTCCTTCCCGCTGTCATCCCCCTTGACTTCCTCTATCAGCATGCAGCGAAAAAGTGGCAGTGAGTCATTGCTCGGTGCAATGTCGTAAGCGCTTTCCACATCGCGTAGTGCAAGCTCGTAATTCTGCTGGTAGACGGCGATCTGCGCTCTATTGAGTAGCGCTGCATGGTTGTTGGGATCTGCTTGCAGTGACTGCTCTATCAGATCCTTCGCCCTGTCCAGTCTGTCGCTATTTCCTTCCGCTATGCCGAAGGCGACCTCTTCGTTGGCTTGTCTTTGAAGCTCGACAGAATCACCATGAATCTCATTGCTCATGCCTTCTTGGCAGGCCGAGAGAAGAAAAAACAGCGGAATGATAAAGAATAATTTACGGAGCATGTTGTTTCTCTACTACCTGAATGGGAGTCGTCTTGCTGGTGCTGGGGGGTATTGGCGTTGCCGACCCTGCACTGGTCTGATATTGGAAAGTGCCTTGCAGGTAAAGAGAAAGCGCCTTGCCGGGCTGTGGTGCGGGCAAGGGAAGAGAGGCGTGGCCTATCGGAATGTACTGTGGTTCATCTGGCCAGGCATTGATGCCGGTGTTCTTTAGAACGGCCGTCTCCAGAAGCTGGTCGCCATCCCTTAGCTCGGCTCGCATGTTGAGAATAGCAGTGCCTGAACCCGGGGCTTGGGCCGAGGGTGCTCCACCGCGTGACGATATATGAAGGGTATTGTTCCTGATGGTGATATGGTTCCGAAAGATATAGCCACCATTGAGGCCAACACCCTCTACCGGAAGATAGGCTGGCTGGTTCATGATAACTTCGCTTTCTTCGGCAACATACTCGTATACGGCTTCTGTGTTGTTTTCGGAAAATGAGGTCATGAATGCATCATCCATGTGCCTGGGCGCATCAACGGAGGCTGTGTGAGCTTGAGAGACGGCTGCCTGCGTGCCCGCTCTGGTGGGTGAGCCGGTAATCGTAGTAGAAGCCGCTTCGACATATCCACCACATGAGGTCGCGCTGCCATGGATAGCGGCAGGTGAACCTTCAATCGAATACCAGCTTGCGCCGGCGGTGATGGTGGCCCCACAGGAACTCTTGTCGCCGACCCTGGCGATGGGAATGCCATCCACCTGGGCCATGGACGCACCGGAAACGATGCGATGCGGCCCGCCCTTGCAGGAGCAGGCCACCTTGTCGCCGATCTTCGCAAGATCCATGGGAGATTCCTTGCTCCATAGTAATGTGGCAAGTTTATGGGCTTTGTCTATGGCCGTGCCACCCGTTGGAGCAATCGCCATATAACTCTTACGCGCTTGTAGGCGATTGCCCACACTGGCGTGATCGCAGGCGAAGGGCATGAGGGACGGCCCCGATTCCGAGAGCCTCCATTCCATCCGCGGTGGTTCGACGTGAACGCATCATTGAGGGGGCTTCCGGCCGACGGATCACCACCCCGCGCCTGCTCATCCGCTTCAACCGCCCCATGTGCTAGCTTTGAGCGTATCGAAGCCAAGGATGGGGGTTCAGTCTATGGCTGAGCCGGTGAGTTACCAGGACGCTGAGGCGTGCGTGGATCAGGTCATCGATCGGGTGGGCAAGAACATAGTGTTGGGGCTGCCGCTGGGGTTGGGTAAACCCCTGCGTTTTGTGAATGCCCTCTATGCCCGCACCCAGCGCGACCCGACGATCAAGCTGCATATCCTCACCGCTCTCTCCTTGCTGGCACCGGCGGGCAGTTCCTCCCTGGAGCGGCGTTTCCTGGGGCCTTTTGTCGAGCGCCTGTACGGCGATATCCCCGAGCTGGCCTATGCCCGGGATGCCCAGGCCAACCGCCTGCCGGACAATGTCACGGTGTCGGAATTCTTTTTCCAGGCCGGCAACCTGAAAAACAATGCCGACCAGCAGCGCCGTTATATCTGCACCAACTACACCCACGCGCTGCGCGATTTAATGGCCCAGGGCATCAATGTGATCGGTCAGTTGGTGGCGCCCGATGAGCGGGGCGAGACGGTGAGCCTGAGCTGCAACCCGGACCTGACCCTGGATCTGTTGCCCCGGCTACGCGCGCAGCCCTATGCCACCGCTTGCGTTGCGGAAACCAATCAACACCTGCCGTATATGGGTAATGACGCGGCCCTGGCGCGTACCGACTTCGACCTGCTGTTGGAAAACCCGGGTACCGACTACCCGTTGTTCAGCGCGCCCCAGACGCCCATCTCGCCGGAAGATCACCTGATCGGCTTCTACGCCAGCTGTTTGCTGAAGGATGCCGGCACGCTGCAAATCGGCATCGGTTCTCTGGGGGCGGCGCTGGTGCACAGCACCCTGTTGCGCCAGCGGGACAATGCCCGCTGGCAAGCGATTTACCGGTACCTGCAGGTGGCCCAGCGGTTTCCGGTGGCCGAGCAGTGGGGCGACGCCCAGCCCTTCAGCCAGGGGCTTTATGGCTGCAGCGAGATGATGGTGGATGGGTTTATCTACCTGATGGAAGGCGGAGTGCTCAAGCGCCGGGTCTTTGCGGACGCCGACTTTCAGGAAGCGATCAACCGGGGCGAGATCGACCCCGAGAGCAGCGACCACCCCAGCGCGGCCAAGGGTGTGGTGATGCACGGCGGCTTTTATCTGGGGCCACGGCGTTTCTACGACAAGCTGCACGCGCTGTCCGACGCCGAGCGCGCGCGCATCAACATGACCAGCGTCAACTACATCAATGATCTCTACGATCACTGCTTCGGAAAGCAACGGCTCAAGGTGGCCCAGCGCCAGCACGCGCGGTTTATCAACTCTGCCATGCTGTGCACGCTCGATGGGGCGGTGGTCTCCGACGGCCTGGAGGATGGCCGGGTGATCAGTGGTGTGGGCGGGCAGTACAATTTTGTCGCCATGGCCCACGAGCTGAGCGGGGCTCGCTCGGTCATTACCTTGCGCAGTACCCGCGAGAGCGGCGGCGAAACCCAGTCCAATATTCTGTTCAGCTATGGCCACTGCACCATACCCCGCCATCTGCGCGATATCGTGATCACCGAATACGGTATTGCCGATTTGCGCGGTCGGTCTGATGAGCAGGTATACCTGGCGTTGATCGCCATTGCCGATGCGCGTTTTCAGTCCGAGCTGCTGGCGCAGGCCAAGGACACCGGTAAAGTGGCCGCCGACTTCGAGAGTCCCGCGCACTGGCGGGACAATACCCCGCAGCGATTGGCGCAGCACTTTGAGCAGATGGGGGGTGAGCAGGTCTTTCCCCGTTTTCCGTTCGGCACCGACTTCACCGACGACGAGCTGACCCTGGGCAAGGCCCTCAAGCAGCTCAAGGCGCGCACCGCCACCCGGCGCGGCAAGCTGAAAGCCCTGCTCGGTACACTGGGCACAGGCCAAGCGAACGACGCTGAAAAGTCGCTGCTGGCCCGGCTCGAGCTGGATCGGCCCACCGGCTGGAACGAACACCTGGAGCGGCGGCTGGTGCTGCAGGCGCTGCGATCGAGCTAGCGGGTCAAGCGAGGTAGCGTTTCAGAAGCGATCGACGCGGAACGGGGCCATATCCACCGCGGGTTCTTCGCCATCCATCATCTGGGCGAGCAGCTCACCGGTGGCCGGGCCCAGGGTGAAGCCCTGATGGCCGTGGCCGAAGGCGAGCCACAGCCCCGCCTTGTCGGGGGCCGGACCGATCACCGGCTTCATGTCAGGCAGGCAGGGCCGGGCCCCCTTCCAGGGCTGGCCGTCACGACGCTTGCCCAGCGGGAACAGCTTGCGTGCCACCTTTTCGGCGGCGGCCAGTTGCTTGTACTGGGGCGGCGAGTCCAGGTCGGCAAGCTCGGCGCCGGTGGTCAGGCGAATCCCGGCGCGCATCGGCTCGAGCAGGAACCCCTTCTCGGCGTCCATCACCCAGTGGTTGAGCTTGGCTCCCTCTTCCGCGGAGTAGTGCATATGGTAGCCGCGCTTCACGAACAGCGGGATTTTCATGCCCAGCCTCGCCAGTAGTTCTCCGGCCCAGGGCCCCAAGGCCACCACCACCTGCTCTGCCTCCAGGGCCCCCTCGCTGGTCTTGACCCGCCAGCCGCCCTCTACCTGGAGCACGTCCTCGACGCTGGCCTGCATCACACGGCCGCCCTGTTCAGCAAAGCTGCGGGCGTAGGCCTGCACCAGGCCGCCCGGGTCCGAGACCATCCAGGGCTGCGTCCAGTAGATCGCCCCGATCAGCCCCTTGCCCAGATGCGGCTCCTTGGCGTAGAGCGCCTCGGCGTCCAGCACCTCATACTCGACCCCGAAGCGCTCGTGGTTCTCCCTGGCCGTTTCCTGGCGCTCCTCAAACTCCTTACGGGTGCGGTAAAGCTCCAGCCAGCCACCCTTGCGCACCAGCGCCTCGGCGCCGGCGGCCTCGATCATCGGCGCGTGGGCATCCTGGCAGCGCATGATCAGCGACGCCCACTCGTTTACGATGCGCGCGTAGCGCTTACCACTCGAGTTCAGCCAGTAGTTCAGCAGCGGGCCCGCCGCGTTCATCATGCCGGTGGGGCGGTAGCGGATATCCACCTTGCGGTTGGGCAGCACCCGCAGCAGGGTGCCGATATCACGGGGAAAGGCGTAGGGGCGTACCGCCTCGCGCTGGATGATGCCGGCATTGCCGAAGGAGGTCTCGAGCCCCGGCTCGCGGCGGTCCACCAGCGTGACGTCATGACCGCGACGCACCAGATGCCAGGCCACCGATACGCCGACCATGCCGGCACCAAGAACGATGATATTGCGGGCCATGAAGGACTCCCTGCCGGTGGATACAAAAAGCTCCGCCGCGGGGCAGAGCCTGTCATGCACGGAGTTTAGCAGCACTTCCTAGAAAATCGGTTATGCGCTGATAATTAAGATGATGTATCTGTGTTTAAGTTAAAAGACAGGATTTCCATTCAAAAAATCAAGAATAGTTAGAAAATTGGCGCGTCAGTCGCGTGTGGTCTTCTTCAAGCGCTCCTCGGCGCGCTTCACCGTTTTCATCTTCTCGGGCCGCTTCATGGCTTTCCAATGGCGTATCTCTTCCACGGTGCGGCCGCAGCCGGTGCACAGGCCTCCTGACAGTTGGCAAACGGAGACACACGGGCTTTCGATCTTCTTCGCCATTCAATGCCTCGTTGGCTTGGTGCGTAGCCGACGCTGCCAGTCGCCGCCGTGTTCCCGCTGGCACGCTTCTTCGCTGTCGAAATCGAGATGCCGCGAGACGTCGCCGACATCGAGGCCGGCCTCCGCCAGTGCCTCGGCGGTCAGGTCGGCGATGCAGCGTCGGGCATCGCCCTTGAGCGCATTCGCCAGGTTGGGGTGGGTATCGAACACCCAAGTCACCACCAGGCTCTCGGGAAAGCGCTGGTAATCGACCTCGTGTGTCAGCCAGCAAAAGCCGGGCAGTACGGGCTTGGCCTGCTCGCAGGCGTGGGTCAACGAAGTGGTCAGTCGTCGCTCCATCTTGCCGCGTTCACGCTTGGCAATCATTCATTCTCCAATATGTTCAGCCTGCCAAGGGAAGCAATCCCGCGAAGCCTCAATCGCCCCGAGGGCGATCCAGTGGGAGCACCGAAGCTGGCCCTGAACGGTTCCCCACCTTCGTCTATCGCCATCTGGATGCGTCCTGGCGTGAATCGCAAGCACAAGATCTGAGGAAGTAACGCTCGGCACCACAGATCGTGCAGCTTACGGCAAAAACTGCCGAATCATCTCCTCCCGCTCCATCTCGAGCAGTTCCCCCACTATGGGAATGCCATCCACCTGGGCCATGGACGCACCGGAAACGATGCGATGCGGCCCGCCCTTGCAGGAGCAGGCCACCTTGTCGCCGATCTTCGCTAGATCCATGGGAGATTCCTTGCTCCATCGCGATGTGGCGAGTTTATGAGCGTTGTCTATGGCCGTGCCACCCGTTGGAGCGATCGCCACACATCTCTTACGCGTATGTAAGCGATTGCCCACACTGGCGCGATCGCAGGCGCAGGACCTGAGGGTCGGCCCCTGACGAATCCCCTCATTTTGCTCGACGTTGATCGCTTGTTCGCCGAAAAAGGCGCCGAGGCTGCCCCTATGGGGTCAGACCCCAACCAAGTCACGAAGCCCATCATGGTGCGCCTTGCGAGCGGATTCGACGCCGCCGGGGTCTGACCCCATAGGGACCGGCAGCGCTGGCAGCCTGCCATCAATCCATGCCCAACATATTGATAATTCGAGAAATATTTCTGGGGATACCTCAGGGACGGCCCCGATTCCGAGCGCCTCAATGCCATCCGCGGCGGATCGACGTAAACGCACCCTCGGGGCCCGGCCGACGGATCACCACCCCGCGCCGGCTCATCCGCTTCAACGGCCTGATGGCCGTGTTGCTTTTCTCTGTGGCGGCAGTGATCCTTCATGAGCATGTTCATTTGCCGATCGTCACGGACATGACCCACTGAACGTCGCATGAGGAACGCGTTATGCCGTTGGAACTCTGGCTCTCCTTCTGCCTGGCCTCGCTGTTGATCATCGTGTCCCCCGGCCCCGCCGTGGCGCTGCTGGTCGCCACCGGGGTCAACCGTGGGCGGCGGGCCGCCCTGGCCATGTTGCCCGGCTTCTTCGTGGGTGACCTGCTGGCCATGACCCTGTCGTTCGCCGGGGTAGGCGCGCTCCTGATGAGCTCCGCCGAACTGTTCCAGGTACTGAAGTGGGTCGGGGCCGCCTATCTGCTCTACCTGGGCATCAGGATGTGGCGCGAGGCCGGTCGACTGGGCGATCTGGAGCCTACGGGCACGGACATCCGGCTCGGCACGGCCAAGGCGTTTCTCGTCACCGCGCTGAATCCCAAGAGCCTGGCCTTCTTCATGGCCTTCATGCCCCAGTTCGTGACACCGAACCAGCCCTTGTTGCCGCAGTTGGCCATCCTGTTCTCGACCTTCCTGGTCATCGGCGTGCTCAGCGATCTCGCCTACACCTACCTGGCCACCACCGGCGGCCAGCTGCTGAGCGCCCGGCTTCGCCGTATCCTGCACCGCACCGGAGCCGGCAGCCTGATCGGGGCCAGCGCCCTGGTCGCCGCCATGCGCCGACCCTGAGGGGCCTGGACGAGAGATAGCCGCTTAGGTGCCCTCGGCACTGGATGCCTTGAAGGAGTGGCCATCACCCCATGAGGTCTGCATCAGACAGTACGATCGCAGCGCCGGCTCATTGAGGGACGCGGTTACAGCCGCACCAGCATCTTGCCGGTATTGGCGCCTTCGAACAGCGCAAGGAAGGCGTCCGGCGTGCGCTCCAGCCCCTCTTCAACGGTTTCCGTGTAGTCGATCTCGCCCCGGGCGACCCGCGGGCCGACCTCTTCCAGGAAGCGCGGATAGTCGGCCCAGTGATCGAAGATGATGAAGCCCTGCATGCGCAGGCGCCGGATCAGCAGCATCGCGAGGTTGCTCGGCCCCGGTGCCGACTCCTCGGCGTTGTAGTGGGCGATCATCCCGCACACGGCGATACGGCCGCCGGTACGCAGGGTGTTGAGGGCCGCTTCCAGGCAGACGCCGCCGACGTTCTCGTAGTAGACATCGAAGCCTTCGGGGCAGGCGGCAGTGAGTGCTTCGGTGAGCTGTCGGGTATCACGATCGCGGTAGCTCACCGCCTTGATGCCGTGGGATTCCAGCCACTCGAGTTTCTCGGGTGCCCCGGCGATGCCCACCACGGTACCACCCCGGGCCTTGGCCAGTTGAACGGCCAGCGAGCCCACCGCGCCGCTGGCAGCGCTGACCAGCACGTTGTCGCCGTCGCGCATCTCGGCGATCCGGTTCAGCCCGGTCCAGGCGGTCATGCCCGGCATGCCGAGCACGCCGAGGTAGGCCTGTTCGGGTACCTCGATGCTTGGCAGCGGCTCCACCTGGTCACCCGGAAGCTGGGCGATGTCTCGCCAGCCGGCCATGTGCCGCACCTTGTCGCCCACGGCCAGGCGGGAGTCGCGGGACTCGATCACCTCGCCCACCGCGGCGCCTTCCAGCGGCTCGCCGATGACGAAGGGGTCGACGTAGGTCTTCACCCCGCTCATGCGCCCGCGCATGTAGGGGTCCACCGACAGCCAGGTGTTGCGGATGCGCACCTCGCCCTCGGCCAGGGCGGGAAGCTCGGTCTCGTGCAGCTCGAACAGCTCGCGGTTCGGCGTGCCCTGGGGAAAGTCGTGGATGGAGAAGTAGCGTGACTGCATGGTGTTTCTCCTTCATATGACGATGAACACGCCAGTTTAGGGCAGCGGAGAAAAGGGGGACAGGTCCTCATTGTTGCTGATCCTGTGGCACTGAATCTCGTCTGCCCGCTATGGTGTTGCTATTGATAGGACACAGGCTGGTAGGTGGCCGTATGGATCAGCGTATGAGCTTGATCACCTAAGGGGGGGATTTTCCCCATCGATGACCAGGGCAACACCTGGCTTGGTTGTGGTAATCAGGGGCAGTAGTGCTTGCAGTTTCGCTCTTGCGAGAGGCAAGGGCGGTAGGTTCGCATTCTGATACTTGGACAGGATAATAGTTTAAAAACCGCCACTTGCGGATCACACCGGGTGGCGGTATTGCCTTGAGGGCCTCCTCGGCCGCGATCGCCGCGGGAGGAGGTGGCTCCGTTCAGCTGCGCAGCTTGCGGACGTTGGATTGCGTCTTGGTGCTGTATGGCTTCAGCGCCGCCGCGGTGATTCGCGCGGGGTCGGCACCTTTGGCCGCCGCCACTGCTGCTCGCTCGGCCGCTGTGGCGTAAATCGTCGCCTTCTCCATCACCATGCCCATGGCTTCGGGGCCGGTCATGGCGCCGCTGGCCATCATCATGGTGCGACGGGCGATCACCTCAGCGGCAGAAAGCATCATCATGTTGTAGGAAGATGCGACCTTCATCCATGCGACCATCATGTCCATCGGGTTGTATTTCATTTCGTCTGGTACTCCTCATTCCTTTTACCGTCGGCATGGTGCTTGTTCATGAACCCTGCTCCTGTGGATGGCGGATATCGCCGCCCGAACCTCGCCATGGAGTCATCGAGAAGCGGGGTTGGTTCAAGATAGCGTTGCCTGCGATCGGTGTCGGTGCGCTGACACACCCTCGGCATCCCGATGGCTTCCGTTATTGCCGATCAGGCGTTGCCAGTTCTTGGCCAGTGCGCCGACTTTCTGCAGTGATCGGTAAGCCCATCGGAATCCCGTCACACTTGTTACTCCCACCGTTCGGTCATCCGGCACTACGTTTGTCCCATGACCTCGATATCTGACGGTGGGAGGGCAAGACGATGACGACACACAAGACCGGAACACGCGAAGAGTGGCTGGCCGCCCGGCTCGAACTGCTCAAGGCCGAGAAGGATCTCACGCGGCGCAGCGACGAACTGGCGCGGTGGCGGCAGGAGCTGCCGTGGGTGCGGGTCGACAAGAAATACCGGTTCGAGACCGATGAAGGGAGTGCCTCGCTGGCGGATCTCTTCCAAGGGCGTTCGCAGCTCCTCGTTTACCATTTCATGTTCGGACCCGACTACGAGGCGGGCTGTCCCTCCTGCTCATCGATCGCGGACGGCTTCAACGGCTTTGCGGTTCACCTGGCCAACCACGATGTGATGCTGTGGGCGGTGTCGCGGGCGCCACTCGAAAAGTTGCAGGCATACAAACGGCGATTGGGCTGGACCTTTCCCTGGGCATCCTCGCATGGCAGCGACTTCAACGGCGACTTCAATGTGTGGTTCTCCGAGCAGCAGCAGCGTGAGGGGGGCATCGAATACAACTACCAGCGCGAGCCGGTGGTGATTGAGTGGCGCGCGGGCCAGGAAGGCAGCGAGGGGGCGGAGGACCAGTTCGCCGCCATGTGTGGAACCGACGCGGCCACGTTCCAGCGCGATAGGCCGGGCATGAGCGCATTCGCGCTCGAGGACGGCGTCGTCTACCACGCCTATTCCACCTATGCGCGCGGACTGGACGGCCTGTGGGGCATGTACCAGTGGCTTGACCGCGCGCCCAGGGGGCGCAATGAGACGGCGGGCGTCTGGTGGCGCCGCCACGATGAGTACGACAAGCGCTGAGTCAGGTGGTGGGAGGAGTTGGCGCGATAGAGCGTAGATCGGGCGTGATCAGCGCGGCGAAGGCCTTGGCCGTATCGCTGCCGTCATCGGCCAGATAGATATGGGTCCGCCCCAACGGTGGCAGCCCCCAATGTTCCGGCACTTCGACGAGATCGCGGTCGGCAAGCGAGCCGGGCAGGGCCGCCACCGCAAGATCCGCACGCAGGGCGGCGACCTGGCCCATCGAGGTGTCGCTGGAATAGGCAACCCGATAGGCCCGCCCGACTCCCTCCAAGGCGCCGAGGGCGGCGTCGCGCCAGGCACAGCCGATCTCGGCCACGGCAAGCGGCAGCGGGTCTTGCTCCACGGCACGGCCGCCGTCCCGCATCAACCAGCGGAGCGCTTCGGAAAAGAGATCCCGTGCCGGAACCAGCGGTGAGCCTGCCTCGTTGAACAGGGCGAGATTGACATCGCCCTCCACGAAGAGACGTTGCACCGTTTCACTGGAATCGAGCCGGACGTCCACGCGAATCCGCGGATGCGTTTCGGCCAGGCGTCGGAGCAGCCCCGGCACCAGAGAGACACCGAGGTCATGGGGAGCGGCGAGACGCAGGCTCCCGGACAACGGTGAGCCGTGGAACACCGCCATCGCCTCGTCGCTGATCCCGACCAGACGCCGCGCGAAGCCGAGCAGCACTTCTCCCTGGTCGGTCAGGCGGACGCGGCGCGCATCGCGATGCAGCAGCCGGACGCCGAGCTGCTCTTCCAACTTGCCGACCTGCAAACTGACCGCCGAGGGCGAGCGGTTCACGCGCGCCGCGGCGCGCCGAAAACTCCCCGTGTCGCAGATCGCAACGAAGGTTCGGGCGGCGTCTAGATTGAGCGTCCGGATGGCGGGATGCGGATCGCCGCTCGGCCGGTTGGTTGAGGTTTTCTGATTCATTGACTGAGAACATATCGTTTTTCTCAACATCGGTCAAAGCCTACGCTCCTATCGGAAACGAAGCCGAAAGGAGTGGCAATGTCACCGTTACCGAAAGGGCGCGTGCTCGGTCTTGTCTGGGCCGCGACCGCCATCGCCATCTGGTCCGGGTCGCTGGTCATGCTGCGGCTCGGCGTGACGACGAGCCTGAATGCCTACGACCTGACCGCGCTTCGCGTCGGCGTCGCCGCGTTGGTCCTGGCGCCGGTCATCTGCCGGCGCGGTTTTGCCCTGGAGCGGCTGGGTGTGAGGGGGCTCCTGGCCATGGTGGCCGGCTTCGGCGCACCGTACATCCTGCTCATCTCGCTCGGCCTGGGAACCGCGCCGGCATCGGCGGCCGGCTCCCTCAATCCCGGGGTGATGGCGGTCGTCTCCGTGCTGTTGGGCTGGAGGCTCTGCGGCGACAGGATCGGCCCCGCACGGGTCGCCGGGGTCGTGGCGATCCTGGTCGGTGCGTCCTTCTTCGCGGGGGTGCCAGGGGCGGAGACGGCGTCGGTCGGCCATCTGATCCTGATCTTCACCGGAGTGATGTGGGCGGGGTACGCGCTGGTCGTCCGCCGGGCCGGCATCCCGGCCCTGCACGCCACCGCCATCGTCGCCGTGGGCTCCGCCATCCTCTACCTGCCGGTCTACGTCGCGGCCCTGCCCACGCAACTGCCCGTCGCCCCGATGCCCGACATCGTGATGCAGGCGGTATTCCAGGGCGTGTTCGTCAGCGTCGTCGCGGTTTTCGCCTTCAACCGCTCCAGGGAGTTGCTCGGGCCGGTCGCGGGCGCGACCCTCCCGGCCCTGATTCCGCTGGTGACCCTGGGCCTTGGCGTGGTCGCCCTGGACGAGGCGGCGGGCGCTCGAGACCTCGCCGCGGCGACGCTGATCGGCGTGGGCGTCGCACTGACCCTCGCTGGCCACGCGCCTGGCCGTTGGCCCGGGATGGCCCTCTTCAGAAGAGTCTTCCGTGACGCCTGAGGCGCAGCCTATTTTCTACACTTCGGCATTCCACGGTATAGTCCTAACGGCTTCGCATTCGCGAAAAACAAGGCGATCCCATGAGCGCAACCGGCAACCCCATGAAGGCACGCCTGCGATCCGACGTCGAGATCGGCATGCTGCTCATGGCCTTCGCCATGTTGCTCGTTCCGGGGATCGACGCCATCGCGAAGCTACTCTCGGGCACCGTATCCCCGGCCCAGATCGCCTGGGGCCGGTTCGTCTTCCAGACCCTGCTCCTGCTGCCGGTCATCCTCTTGACGGGTCGCCCCGTACGCAGTGCACGGCTCGGTGTCCACGCCTGCCGCGGGGCGCTCATCGCGACCGCCATCGTCCTGCTGTTCTGGGCCCTGCGCTATCTGCCCATCGCCAACGCCATTGCCATCTTTTTCGTCGAACCGCTGATCCTGACTCTCTTTTCAGCCCTGTTCCTGCGCGAATCGGTAGGCGCACGGCGACTGGTCGCGGTGGCGGTCGGTCTGCTCGGGGCGATGATCGTCATCCGGCCAAGCTGGGAGGCATTCGGCTGGGCCGCCGTTCTACCGCTGGGCACGGCGATCTGCTTCGCTGGCTACCTCACGCTGACGCGACAGGTAGCGGGAAACGAGGACGTGCTGACCATTCAGCTCTGGGCAGGCATCTTCGCCGCCCTGGTGCTCTCGGCCGTGCTGATGATGGGCGGTGCGACAGGCGTCGAGGTGATCGCGCCGGCCTGGCCCACCGCCTGGGAACTGGGCATGCTCGGTGCGCTGGGTTTGATCGCCACGGTGGGGCACGTCCTGATCGCACTGGCGTTACGCCATGCTTCGGCGAGCATTCTCGCCCCCTTCCAGTATCTGGAGATCTTCAGCGCCACCGTGCTCGGCTTCGTGCTGTTCGGCGATTTCCCCGATGCCGTCACCTGGCTCGGCACGTCGATCATCGTCGCCTCGGGGCTCTACGTCTTTCTTCGCGAGCGGCGGCTGGCTCGCGACTCCGTGCGAGGGATCGAAGCGCCTTGATTGGATTGCTGCCACACTTCTACTCGACCCCGGCCAACTCCCGGCAGCGCCGGCGCAGCGCTCGGCCCTCCTCGGAATCGACCAGGCCCGGTCGATCGAGACGCTGGAAGAGGTAGGTGAAGCCCACCACGCCGAGGCGCTGGGCCGGGCTGCCACCGGCAAGGCGTTCGGCGGTGTCGCCCGGCAGGCCGCGCATCAGCAGGGCGAGATCGAAGCCGATGGGCAGGTAGCCCCAGCGGTCCCAGTCGATCAGGGCGATGTCGCCACGCTCGGTATCCACCAGCGCGTTCTCGCGATGCAGGTCACCGTGCGACAGCACCCGCGGCAGGCGCACCAGCCGGGCCAGCAGCCATAGCAGGAAGCGGCGCTCGCCGCGGGCGCGATTCCAGCGCAGGGCATCGCTCATGGCCCGGCGCAGCAGGCGGTGGAGCAGGGGGCGCTTGCGGCCGGCACGGGCCCGCAGGCGGTGGCGATGCTGCTCGCCGAATCGCTGCAGGCGCGCCAGCTCATCCATCACGGCCGGCAGCCACGCCTCCCAGCCCGGGCCGAGCCGATCCAGCGGTCGCCCCGGGAAGAAATCGAAGATCAGCGCCTGTCGCTTGCCGAGCCCTACCCGATGGTGCAGTGCCGGGCAGGCGACGCCGGCGGGGGTCAGCACCCGCTCATGGAAGTGTTGAAGGTGATCGGCATCGCGAGGCGCTACGCCGAAACACGCCACCCTCGGGCCTTCGCCGGCATCGAGCTTCACCGCCGCCACCTGGCCGGGCTGGCCAAACAGCGGCCGGAAGCGCGTCAAGGCCAGCTGACCGGCGAGCACCGCGATCTCGGCATATTCCGGGTGGCGAGAGGCCAGCGACACCGGCAGCCAGCCCTCGGATTCCGGCGGCAGGTAGAGCCAGGGGCTATGACGCAGCGGCCGGCCCTGTGGCGTGGTCACCCGCACGATATCCCCACTGGCGAGCGAGAGCGGGGCGCGGAAGCCGACGACGCCATCGGCCGACAGCCCCGCCGCCTGCACATCGGGCCGCCTGTTCGTGCAGGGTACGCTGCCAAGCGCGGTGCCATTGACCGACACCAGCACCCTGGGGGCCAGGCTCCAGCCGGCTACCCCCTCGGCCCACACGCGATCGACATAACCGTTCACCGATGACATGGCCGCGCTACCACCGCTTGATCATGTGCGTCAGCTCGCGATCGCGCAGCCAACTCGCGCGCAGCGGCAGCCTGCGCCGCCGGCTCACCTGGAACCCCAGCGAGGCATAGAAGGCCTCGGCCCGGGGGTTGTTGCCCCACACCTCCAAGTCCGCCTGCTGAACCTCATGCCGGGCCAGCAGCGCCAGCCAGCGCTCCAGCAACTGCCTGCCGAGGCCCAGGGAGCGAAACCGCTCGTCGATGATGATGCGATAGAGATAGGCTTCGTACCGTCGGAAACGCCGCTGTACCAGGCGGTAGAGCGCCCAGCGCCAGGCCGCCTTGCTCGCCCCGAACTCGGCGCGCAGGTCGGCAAAGGAGAGACGATGCGGCCCCTCGCCGCGCAGGTAGAACTGCAGGTAGCCGGCCACCTCGCCGTCCACCTCGATGAACAGGACCCGCTGCCAGTTGACCCCCGCCGCCAGCAAACTCCGCCGCTGATGGGCCCTGCCCAGCAGCGGCCGCAGGAACGATGGCGAGCTCGATGCCAACCGACGTTCTTCGGGCCTCGCCGCCTCGGCTCCCGCCACCTGATAGGTCACCACTCCCTGGCTCACGCCATACCCCTCATGCCTCACTCCGTCGGCCCATAGACTAACGCTTATCAAGGACCATCAGAAGTGGGCCGCCAGTTGTCACGGTGCTCCAGGTCGACGACTTGCTCGCGGGGCCGACGGGGCCCGGAGCCGCCGTCGGCCGCATAGCCTCACCTGGGGCGGCGCACGGCCCTCACCGTTCCGCTGTTCCCGCCGCCGCAGAAGAAGCGCTCGCCGCCATCGGACTCGAGCCCCGACACGCCCACGCCGGGCGGCATCTTCCTCTAAATGGACCATGTCTTCCTGAACTCTGAAAGGGAGCCCCCGGCCGCTGACCGGGGGCACGTTTGGGCAGGGGGTGAACTCGCTTAATCGACCATGGCCTGCCAAAGGTGTAGCCGGGCGTGCCGAGCAGTAACTCGCAGGGCGAGAGCGGCGCCTCGATGCCGTCTCCTAGGTGATCGGAGGCCATCAGCCGCACCGTGTAGAGGCTCAATAGGCGTTCTCCGTCCAGCTCGCCACCATAAAGCCAGCGCTTTCCTGCTCGGCCGTTGGCAGCGATTCGGCCCAGGCACTGGGAAAGAGGAGCAAGCCAAGCGCCAGAAGCGCTGGCAGTAACCTTGCTTTAGCGTGCATCACTTTCTCCTTTGTGTGATCAAGGGCCTTGTGGCCCTCATCACGAGTCATGATAATTCTTGAAAACTGCTTGACCGAAAGGTTTGAAAACATCCAGCATTCGTGCAGCAAAACGTCCAGCATGTCAGGAAAAAGGTAGTGGATAATCCCACTGAGTGCGATGCCGTCAAGGAAACGACCGAGGCTCGGGTCGCAGATGATCCTCACGGCTTCCGAGCCGGTAGAGTGGTGGTCCGCCGACCATCTCAACAGTCGTCTGCTAGAATGACATCGACGACTGAGTGCCCGAAAGGAACGTTGCGAGCAGGCTAAACCATTTTCATAAGGTGTGACCAAACAGGATGGGAGGTCTACGATGCGCCTTGAGAACCCGCCATCATTCAAGGCTCTTGATGAGGCTCGCAGTTTCTTGAAGTCGTTGACCTCACGCGATGAGGTGACAAACTTTGCTTATCTCGGCGTCTCATTGCCTGGAGAAGGCGCCAACAAACCCTTGGACGTGACAACATACTCTTCGGAGTGGGCGAGATACTATTTCAACAAGCGGTATCATCGCATTGACCCTGCAATTATCCAGGGATTGTCGGGCATTTTGCCATTCGACTGGAATTCGCAGCCATACACCGCAAGGAAGCTTAAAGAGTTTTTCAGCGTAGCCAGAGAGTTTGGCGTGAGCCGTCAGGGGGTGTCATTTCCAATTCGAGGTGCCCATGGCGAAAGGGCCATGTTCTCCGTCAACAGTAGTCTGCCAAGTAAGGACTGGGAGTGCTTCAAAGCGACCCATCTAGGCGACCTGGCACTCTTCGCTTACATGTTCCATCTCAGAATCCTTGAAGTGCGGGGGATAGCCCAGGTTGCCCCAAGTGTGACGCTTTCCGAGCGAGAGAAATCCGTTATCATGTGGGCGGCAGAGGGAAAGACAGCGTGGGAAACGGCCAAAATATTGGGGATCACCGAGAACACCGCGAACTTCTACCTGAGAAACGCAGCAGTCAAATTGTCAGCCACCACCAAGCCTCAGGCCGTCGCCACAGCGATACGAATAGGGATTCTGAATTAGTCAATACTCAATTTCTTGAGTATTGCTATCACTCATAAACCGAAATAACTTTCACCCATCTCCGAAGAGGATGGGCAGATGATAGTATTCGACTATGCTGATAATCTTCGACGCACCCGAAGTGATCTTCTAGACCAGATGTATATTTTGCGAGCTCAATCGTTTTTTGAGCGTCGCGGCTGGTCTGTTGAAGTTAGAGATAACAAAGAGATCGATCGGTTCGATGCTATGAACCCGCTCTATGTACTGTCCGTCGCGCCGAGCGGACAACTCTTGGCATCGCTACGCTTGTTACCTACTACCGGCCCTCATATGCTGTCCGACGTGTTCCCGGAAACCATGACAGGGGCACGAATCATTCGGCATCCCTTGATATTGGAAAGTTCCAGGTTCTGTGTAGACACTGCCGCGGCCAATCACTACATGTCAACCGGGGTGAACACTGTTACCGGCGAACTGCTGGTAGGGCTGTTTGAAATCGCGCTGAAGGCGGCCGTAGTCAATGTGGTTTCGGTTTATGACCTGTTCGTGGAGCGGATCCTGAGACGTGCCGGATGCCGTTTCAATAGGCTTGGGGAACCGTTTGTCTATGATGGCTTGAGGACAGTGGCGGGGGTGTTCGAAGTTTCTCAAGAGGCAATAGATTCAATTAGACAGAGATCCGAAATTCACGGCGACGTCTTCGCGATTGCAGAAGATGGATCTCGTTTTTCTATTCGAGCGTAAAGGAGGTGTCGATAGGGGCTATGGTTTCTTCCACTGGCCTTCTACGCTCTTGCAAGTGGTCTGGATGTAAGTATATGCACGGCATTGGGCAACTTAAAAGGGGTTGAGATAGTTCCTCTTTCGGGCAGTGATGCCGAAGAGTAAAACACAATCGCAACAATCGATTAAGGAGATATACAATGGCTCATTACACCCTGAAGGACCTGCATCACGGCAATCCGCTGCCGAAACACACGGACACCCTGGTGGTCGGTGCCGGCATGGCAGGCTTGTACACGGCATGGCGCATCATCGAGGACAAACCCGACGCGAACGTTACCATTATCGAAAAGTCCGGCCGTACGGGGGGGCGGCTCAATTCGGATGTCGTGAAGATCGGAGAGGATCGGGTGAAGGAAGAGGAAGGTGGCATGCGCTTCACCTTCGATGAGATGGATAATCTGATGAGTCTTCTCATGATGCTGAAAATCGATGATCAGATCGTCCCCTTCCCCATGAACAGTGGTGGCAACAATCGTCTGCTCTTCCGCAACAAGAGCTTTAACAACACCCAGGCGGCCGCGAATAATTTCGCCATCTGGTCCGAGTTGTACAAACTGCAACCGACGGAGAAGGGAAAGAGCCCGAATGCCATTATCAATGGTGTCTTCAACTGCATCTTGGATAACAACCCGCAGTTCACGGAACGTCCGGAAAAGCGGGGCCCCGAATTTTGGCAGAAGTTCCGCCTGGAGTGTCAGTGGAAGGGCATCAAGATGAAGGATTGGACCCTATGGAACCTGTTCAGTGCCATGGGGCATTCCGACGAGTGCATCGACATGCTGTACCGTGCTGCGGGCTTCAACGGCACCTTCCTTTCCAGCATGAACGCAGGCGTCGCCTTCCAGCTGCTGGAAGAGTTTCCCGCCGACCCTGGGTTTCGCACCCTGGAGAACGGCTTCAGCACGCTGCCCAATGCCCTGGTCGATCGGATCTGCAAGGAGCACAAGGAGCGTATCCATCTCAAGACTCAGCTGCTGAGCATCCACGAGGCGGAGCCAGGGAAGCGCAAGGGCTACCGGGTGAAATACCAGACCATGGATGAGCATCATCGGGTCCACTACGGCGAGCTGACGGCCGAGAAGGTCGTCCTGGGCCTTCCGCGCCTGGCCCTGGAAAAGCTGTTTATCGGTTCCAATCTGCTGAACGATTTGAAGCCGGAGGACTCGGAGAAGCTGTGGAACACCCTGCAGACGACCACCAACCAGCCCTTACTCAAGATCAACCTTTACTACGACAAAGCTTGGTGGGGGAATGGCAAGACGAGCAGCCGGGCCAAGGTGGCGTTCGGTCCCAACTTCTCGGATTCTCCTCTGGGGTCGGTCTATCCCTTCTATGCCATCGACGAGGCTAGCCTCGCCGCCTTGGAATATGAGGAGTGGTTGAAAACCAGCGGCACGACACCCTCGCCTGACGTCCAAGAAAAATTGGACAATATCGTGCAGTCCAAGTATGACAGGCCGGCGGCGCTGACCATTTACTGTGATTACTTGAATATCAATTTCTGGGAGACGCTGCAGAACCAGGGAGAACTGTTCGATTCGCCGCTGCAGCGTGAGTGTACGAAGCACGATCCCCAAACACTATTTGCGGCCTCGAAAGCCGTCGTGGAGCGCGCCACCCATTACTTCAAGGCGCTTTTCGATACTCAAGACGTACCCCAGCCCATCTTGACCAGTGCCCGAATCTGGGACGGTACAACTCGATTTAATGTCACCGCCAGCCAGGAGTTCGGCTTTGGCGTGCACCAGTGGGCGGTGGGGGCCGATGACCAGGAGGTCATGGCATACCTGTGCGAGCCTATCGAGAACATCTATGTCTGCGGCGAGGCGTTCTCCGACTACCAGGGTTGGGTGGAAGGCGCACTACGTTCGGCCAATCGGGTGCTGAAAAAGGGCTTTGACCTGGCACCCATCAGCGAGGTGTTCAAGAAGAAACACCTCCGGTTGCCTTCCTCTGCCATCAAGGAGTCATACCAGCAGAGCGTTACGAAAATGATCAGGGAGTATATCGATCCCGACTTCGTTCCAGGTGGTAGTGAAGACAGCGAATATCATGAGCCGGTGCTGGATGCCGAAAGCCTGGTGGGCGCGATCAACCTTAGCTACTTCGATAAACCATAAGGGGGCCGGGGATGGAACGGGATATTACGGTCGCCCAATATCTCAAGCTCAGGCTGGAGCAACTGGGGCTGAAGCAGATGTTCGGGGTGGCGGGTAATTACACTGCCCCCCTGCTCGATACCATACTGGCCGACGAGCGCTCGCCGGTACGCATCTCGAGCAACGCCAACGAGCTCTGCGCTGGTTACGCCGCCGATGCTTACGGCAGGCTGAAGGGGTTCGCAGCCGTCTACGTGACGTACAGCGTGGGCGCCTTCAGCATTCTGAACGCCATTGCCGGCTCCTTCGTCGAACGGGTACCGGTGCTGCTGATCAACGGGGCGCCGACCAACAAGGAAGACAGCATCGAGAAGCACACGGGGCTGCTGTATTCCCATACCACGGGGTACCAGTTCGTCGACATCAACATGTTCCGCCCCATCACGGCTGCGGCGGAGCGCATCACCAATGCCCGACAGGCCACCTACCAGATAGACTCGGTGCTCACCGCCATGTTGACGGAACACCGGCCCGGCTATCTGGAGATTTGCGAAGACGTCTGGCGTGCCCCTTGCCGGGCGCCGGTCGACCACCTCGGCTCCGGACGGGGCGATATCGTCACGGTCAGCGCGGTCGATGACGCCGTGGCGGCCACCCTGCAGAGGCTGGTCGAGGCGAAGCAGGCTATCGTCTGGGCGGGCATCGAATTGCAGCGCTATGGCTTGCAGGACACCTTTGCCCGCCTGATGGACGTCCTGAATCAGACCCTGGCCAGCCCAGAGCACCCCATCCATTTCGTTACCAGTGCCTGGAGCAAGTCCGTGCTGTCGGAGCGGCATCGCTATTTTGAAGGCTGCTATACCCTCACCAAGGAAGAGATCGACACCCTGATCGGCCCGGATGGCATCCTGCTCGGTGTGGGCGCCAATACCATAGGGAAGGATACGGGGAACCAGAACATCCGCGGTGACAGAACGGTGTTGGCCTGCCAGGACAGCCTGTTCATCGGTGCCGGTTTCTACCCGGGGGTAGCCCTGGACTCCTTCATGAAAAAACTGATACAGGCCCTGGAGCACCAGGCCGCGACACGTCATCTGGTGGGCCTGCGTATTCAACAGGCTGCGCCCGTTCAGGCGATGGCCGGTGGCCCGGTGCCGCTGGGGTACGACAGCTTCTTCGGCGCCCTGGGCAAGTGGCTGAGCCCGGAGGACGTCCTGGTCGTCGATGCCGGGTTCCCGCTCATCGCGGCGCAAAGCGTGCGGATCCCCGCTCAGAATGGCTTCGTGGCCCAGGCGGCCTGGCTCTCCATTGGCTACTCCGTGGCCGCTGCCACTGGGGTGAAATGTGCCTGTCCGGACAAGCGCGCCGTGGTGGTGGTGGGGGACGGGGCCTTCCACGAAACCTGCCAGGCAGTGTCGGATCATCATGCCTATGGCCAGAATACCGTGGTGTTCGTACTGGCCAACGGTATCTATGGCATCGAGCAAAAGCTGGTAAACCCGAATCCCTTCCGGAAGGGAGACCACAAGCGGGATTATCCGGACCCATTGTTGAATGACGTCTATCCCTATAATGATCTGCCCGTATGGCAGTACAGCAAATTGGTCGAGGTGGTCGGCGGTACGGGCTACAGGGTCGGCAACCTGAACGAGCTGAACGCCGTCATGGAGGAGATCCGCGCACACCCTGAGAAGAACTATGTCGTCGAGGTTCCCCTGAACAAGGTAGATGTACCGTCTGCCGTGGCGGCGGGTGTCGACTCCTCTGTGGGTGAGGATGAAATAGGGAATCCTGGCTGGCCCCCGACCAGTATTTTTTGACCAGGGCGGGGTACTCGCCCCACCCAGTGTCTGCCCGATATGCGTCAACAGTGGGATGACTGTATCCGGCCGGTTACCACAAACCGGCTGGGATACTGCCTTGAGGCTCATATAGTGGTGGCCTGATCTATCGAAAAAGCTGAATAAGGTTTCCCACCCGTCTTGGTATGAAGTTCCATGGAGTTACACGCCAAACCTCAAGCCCGAGCGCTAAAAGAGATGAATAGGGCTGAGGCTTTGCAATGAAGAGTCGGCCTGCTCAGTGGGGAGTAGCCCCGGCCGGAGCCGGGGCTACAATCCCGTCACCCTCAGCGAGAGGCGCTTCCCGGTGCACTGGGTGTCCTTTATTGGCTGTTGCCCGGACAAGCGGGGGCTCGGCAGGGGCGTAGTGGGCGCTGGGGCATGTTGACCTCGGCGAGGCGGGCGGTGATCTCGTCATCGAAGCGCATCTGCAGGGCCTCGTAGTCGTCAATTACCTACATGAAGCACCGGCAATGTCTTAGAAGTAATTCCAAATGGACTGGGCTACTCTGACGGGGTTGGCTGTGACCCTGTATACCTGCCAACCGAAAATCTCCCTAGTTATAATCACAAGGATGTTATTTATGGGTTACACAAAGACGGTGTGCTGTAACGTTCGCCCTGAGCGTCCGAGGACTCAAGAGTGGGTGGAGTCTGAGAAGCAAAGGTCAAATCTCATCCAGACCCTGCGCGCCTATCTGAATGACGAACCCTGCGTGGTAGGCGCGTCCAAGGACATCGCCAAGGTCAATCCGCATGTCAATCTCCTTGCAAAGGCTTACGTGGCACTAGTCAAGGAAGAGATATCAGGTCATAAGAGCCGGGCTAGCGGAATGCGCTGCATGCGTGCCACGGCCTTGGTCTTCTCTGATATGTGGCGCATACCTGCAAACCTGGATTCGAAGCTCCTGAAAAGCGATGATGTACTAGACATATCTTTAAAAGATGGTCAGTCCGCTACCGATACGAAGCTGTTGCAGAAGCTCATCAAGACCTATGCCAAGGTGAAGATCAAGAAAGGGCCGGCTAGCCAAGTCCTTGAGGCGGCGGAGGTTCTCTCGGAGTCATACGCTAGGGCATTTTCTGAGTTGCAGGCAGCGCTGCAAAATGATGATATATCCGTGGTTTACCACCATGCGTCGTTAATCGCGGACCTTATCGAGCAGATGCATAACCTCTTGAACTATACGAAGCAAAAAACGGATACGGACTTCACCGAATTTAACTTGCCTGAGTCACACCCTCACACTCGGCGATAATACCTTTCTGATGCATGTATGCTCGCTCCCAAAAATGGGGGCGGGCGCTACTCTGGGGTGGTGGAGGATGATGCTTACGACCTTTCCCCTTTGTATGCCTATATTGAGTATGACGGAGAGTCATTTGTTCGCCTGTGTGATAGAAAGGTACTGTCTTCTCCGGAGGATGAGGAAATTGGAATGCTGTTTGAAATCGGAAGGATTATGCTTGAATGCGGGGTGAGTTATGATGGCCTACGCTGTTCTTCTGATGAGATAGGATATAAGAAGAACAGCGGCGATTGGACTTTCTTCTATAAGATAGAAATCAATGGAGTGGATACAGGTCAAAGTCTGACAGAGAGTGGTTTTACAAGAGCCTTGACGAAAGCAGGGATTGAGCGAGGGTCGAATGAGTGGGAAGCTGTGGCTTGTGGAAACAAGCCAATCTACCGAAAGGGCTCTTGTGGGGAAAAACAGGAAATCTTTTTAAAATACTATATTCGCCGTCGTGCCTTAGATAAGTTGGAGGATGTATTTAGCAACCACTCGTGGGTGAATCCTGATGATGATTGACTCTCAGTCGCTCCCCACTTCTGGGTACCACGGCTCCGCATACAACCTCTCAGCTGGGTACTGCCGCATGAACTCCATGCTGGCAGATGCCGGTGTCGCCAGCCAGTCGTGGATCAGGCCATGGGGCAGGATCACCACCATACGTTTCTCGGCCCCGGTCCGGTGGTAGTCGCGCATCAGCGGGTGGTCGTCGGCGTTGATGGTCAGCATCGTATAGCTGTGCACCACCTCGCCGGTGGGACTGGTCCAGCGCTCCCGCAAGCCGGCCAGGCTCATCGGCTCGCCGTCGCGGCGGTTGATCCGAGTGGGGATCGCCCGGCCGTAGCGCCAGTCGGGCTCGTAGATAGCCGTCGCCGGGATGATGCAGGGTTGAGCTTGACGCCAGGCCGCCCGGAAGGTCCGACAGATCACGGCGGCTCCATGTCTTGTGCTCGTCGCTCTACTGGGCCTTCAGCCGCGACACCGTGTTGGCCGAGAGCCCCTAGGCCTAGTCGCCGAGCCGGGCCGACAGCGCCTCCTGGTAGTCGCCGGTGGAGACGCCCTTGAGGTAGCGCCAGGGGATCAGCTCCTCGACGCTACGGACCTGCTTCAGGTAGGGCGGCAGCAGACTGCTGTTGAAGCGAACACCGGCGCCCCTGCGGTCCCGCACCTTGGGCACTTGCACACGGACATCGCCGATGCCGGTCTGCACAGTGCGTTCTGGCAGGTAGCCGTTGCGGACGACGGCCTGCCGTCCATCCTCGAGGTGCTGATCGGCATACTGCGCCAGAAAGGTGGACAGCTCAGCCTCGACGGCCTTGGCGATCAGGTCGCTGGCACCTCGGCGCAGCAGCTCGTGCAGCGGGTCAGCGACATGGGGTTCTGGTTGTGAAAGAGCCTGGAGGATAGAATCGGTCATGGCGTATCCGCTCGCGTTGATTGAGATCTTGGTCGTGATCAATCAACAGGATACGCCACTCTTCCTACCTCCTCCCGTACACCAGAAATCACTATAGCTCGCCGCTTCACCTCACTTGGGCCTCCGCACGGTTCTCACCGTTCCGCTGTTCCCGCCGCCGCAGAAGAAGCGCTCGCCGCCATCGGACTCGAGCCCCGACACGCCCACGCCGGGCGGCATCTCGAGACTCTCCAGGACCTCTCCGGTGTTCGGATCGATGCGCCGCAACTCGCTCGCGTCCTCTTCCCAGGTGCCGTGCCAGAGCTCGCCGTCGACCCAGGTGACCCCGGTGACGAAGCGGTTGGACTCGAGGGTGCGCAGGATTTCTCCTGACCGGGGATCGATCTGCTGGATACGCCGGTCCGGATACTGCCCCACCCACAGCGACCCTTCGGCCCAGGCGAGCCCCGAGTTACCGCCGGGGGGCGCCGGGATGGTGGTGAGCACGGCGCCGGTGTCCGGGTCGATCTTCTGGATACGATCCTCGGCGATCTGGAACAGGTGCTCCCCGTCGAAGGCGGTGCCGGCGTGGGCGGCGACCTCGATCGAGCGCCGCGTCTCGCCGTTCGCCGGGTCGAGGGCGGTCAGCGTGTCGCCGGTGGCAAGCCAGACGTGCCGGCCGTCGTAGGTGACGCCATGCACGTTGTCGATGCCGGGAAAGGGGCCATATTCGCGAAGGATCTGGGCGGCTGAGCGATTCATGGTTACGTCCTGGTGGCTTGGTAGGTGACTCCAGCCTAGCTACCCGGATAGGGACCGGGGAGTAACAAGGTTGTCGTGAATCCCGGCACGGGCGGGGTCATCCAGCGCCGCGCTCGCCCGCGACCCAACGACTGCACCTTGCCCGCCGCCGCCAGCGCGTCGAGGGCCCGCTGCACGGTGCGCTGGCTGGCGCCCAGCGCCAGCGCCAGGGCCGAACTCGACCAGGTCTCGCCGTCGTCGAGCAGGGCGAGCACCGCGGCATGCGGCTCTTCGATCGGCCGCGCCAGCACCACGACCTCGCCGGTGCCGTGCGGCACCAGGGTGAAGCCTCGCGGCGTCGCCCGCACGTCGGCCAGCGTGCCGAGCGCCGTGCGCAGTCGCCCGACTTCGACGCGCAGCCGCGCACGATGGGTTTCATCGGCGAATCGGGTGCGGAAGGCTCGGGCGATGAGCGTGCCCCTCGGCACGTCGCCGGGCCAGGCTTCGCCCAGCAGGCGGACCAGCGCGAACAGCACCGGGCGCCTGGCGAGCGAGACCACGGTGCGGGCGTCACGCACCACATGGCGGCAGGCGTCCACGACGAGGGCCTTCGATGCCAGCAGCGCTTCGACCTCGTCGAGCAACAGGAGCCGCGCTTCGCCATGCGCGATCAGGCGTGCCGCGGGCGTGGCCAGCACGCGGGCGGCGCTTTCGACCTCCGCCGTCAGCGCCGGGATCCCGGCGAGGCGGGCGGCGCGCTCGGCCCGAGCGAGCGCGGCGCGTGCCGCCGCCGTGCGCAGGCGGCGTATCGCGATCCCCGCCACCACCAGCGCGTGGGCCGTGCTCAAGGCGGGCGGAAGGAGCGCATGGTCGAGCTCGGCGAGCGCATGCTCCGCCTCGTCCAGGCGCCCGATCAGCAGCAGGCGCCGGGCCTCGAGGTAGCGCGCATGGGCGGCGTTCACCCGGTCGCCGTGTGCCTCGAGCGTCGCCCGCGCCGTGTCGAGCGCCTCCTCGGGCCAGCCGAGGTCGCGCGAGACGAGCGCGATCTCGGCCTCGGCGACGACGCACCTCGCGCGGGCCACGGCCTC
>NZ_PNRE01000033.1 GCF_002879645.1 Halomonas heilongjiangensis
CAGCATCTTCGACGTCGAGGACAACGCCGAACTGCAGGAGATCGTCTCGAACCTGCCGCTGTTTCCCTGGATGGAGATCCACGTCAAGCCGCTGTGCCGACACCCCTCCTCCATCCGTGACGACGATAGCTGACCACGGGTGAACTCAGCCACGACCCGTAACGCAACGGGTAAAGAACGACAACTAGAGAGACAAGACCATGACCGTAAAGATCTTCGATACCCCCGACGTGCAGGACTTCCTGAAGACCGTCAGCGGCTTCGACCAGGCCGGCGGCAGCGAGCGGGCCAAGCAGATCCTGCATCGCCTGCTGTCCGACGTCTATCGGCTGATCGACGACTTCGACGTCACCCCGGAGGAGTTCTGGGGCGCCATCAGCCAGCTCAATGCCCTGGGCAAGGAGACCCAGTTCGGCCTGCTGGCGCCGGGCCTGGGCTTCGACCACTACCTGGACATGCGGTTGGATGCCGAGGACGAAGCGCTCGGCCTGACCGGCGGTACCCCGCGCACCATCGAGGGCCCGCTCTACGTGGCCGGCGCCCCGGAGGCCGAGGGCTTCGCGCGCATGGACGATGGCAGCGACACCGAAGCCGAGGTGATGTGGCTCACCGGCCAGGTCCGTGACGTGAATGGCAACCCCGTTCCTGGCGCCAAGGTCGAGATCTGGCACGCCGACACCAAGGGCAACTACTCCTTCTTCGATCCCACCCAGTCGGAGTACCACCTGCGCCGCACCATCCATGCCGATGCCGACGGCCGCTACAGCGCCCGCAGCATCATTCCGTCCGGCTACGGCTGCCCGCCGGACAGCCCGACCCAACAGGTGCTCGACCTGCTCGGCCGCCATGGCCAGCGTCCGGCGCACATCCACTTCTTCATCTCGGCGCCGGGTCACAAGCACCTGACCACCCAGATCAACCTGGCCGGCGATCCCTACACCTACGACGACTTCGCCTTCGCCACCCGCGAGGAGCTGGTGATCGATGCCAATCGCATCGAGGACGCCGCCGAGGCCGAGCTGCGTGGCCTGGAAGGGCCCTTCACCGAGGTGGTGTTCGACGTCGAGCTGGCCAGGACCGACGCCGCCGAGCTGCAGAGCCGTCACAAGCGGCCCCGGGCCCTCGAAGACGCCTGATGGATGGCCCGGCCCGCCGTGGCCGGGGCATTCGTTCTCGATGACATAACAAGAGAGACACTCCCATGACACCCATCAAGACCCTGGTGACCGCTGCCGTTGCGGTCTCCCTCTCCGTGACCGCCATGACCGCCCAGGCCCGGGACTTCCGCCTGGGGTTGATCACTCCCCCCGCCCACCTCTGGACCCAGGCCGCGGAGAACTTCGCCGCCGAGCTCGCGGAGCTGAGCGATGGCCAACACAGCGTCAGCGTCTTCCCCTCCCAGCAACTGGGCAACGAGGCCCAGATGGTCCAGCAGCTGCAAGCGGGCTCCCTGGACATGGCCTTCCTGACCATCGCCGAGATCTCCAACCGGGTGCCCGACTTCGGTGCCCTCTATGCCCCCTACCTGGTGGAAAACGTCGACCAGGCGGCGGCCCTGCTGCGCTCCGAGACGGCCATCGACCTGCTGGAGCAACTGCCGGCCCGGGCCGGCCTGGTGGGGGTCGGCTACGGCATGGCGGGCATGCGTCAGGTACTCAGCCGCAGTCCCATCGACAGCGCCGGCGACCTGCGCGGCAAGAAGCTGCGCATCACTCCCTTCGACCCGATCCGTGACTTCTACCTGGCCGCCGGTACCGCCCCGACCCCGCTGCCGCTGCCCGCCGTCTATGACGCCCTGGCCAATGGTCAGGTGGACGCCATCGACATGGACTTCGACTCCATCCTGATCCTCAAATTCTACGAGCAGGCCGATAACCTTTTGATCTCCAACCATATGATGTTCCCGATGGTGGGAGTGGTCTCGGGGCGCGTCTGGCGTGAGCTGGGCGAGGAGGATCGCGCGCTGATCCAGGCCAGCATGAACCGGCACCTGGACGGGGTGATCACCGCCTTCCAGCAGCAGGATGCCGATCAGGAAGCCGAGCTGCGTGGCCTGGACATCCATATCGTGGATGCCGATGACGCCTTCTTCGGCGAGGTGATCGAGGCCTGGGAGGCCACCTGGGCCGCCAAGGCACCGTCACTGGCCGCGCTGCGCGAGGCAGCCGCCGAGCTGGCATCCCCGTAACCGCCTACGTGCCCCGGGCCTGCCCGGGGCAAGGACGTCGATATGCTGAATACCCTGTCTAGAGGCCTGGCGCGGGTGGAGCTGTTTACCGCCGCCCTCCTGGCCGCGGCGATCACCGGGCTGATCCTGCTCAATATCGTTACCCGAGCCCTGGGCAATGCCCTCTACTGGACCGACGAGCTGGCGATCCATGCCATGGTCTGGATGGCCTTCCTGACCACTTCGGTGGTGCTCAAGCGCCGCGAGGGCATCGCCGTGACCCTGCTCGTCGATGCCCTGCCTGCCGGGGCCCGCACCGTGGTGGCACTGTTCGTCGATGCCATGGTGCTGTTCTTCGCGGTGCTCCTCTTCGTGCTCTGCTGGCGCTGGTACGAACCGGCCATGCTGTGGGCCACCGGCTTCGATATCGACGCCTTCCAGATGGAGACCTTCAACTTCATCTATTCGGAGCGCACCAACACCCTGGGGATCCCGAAGTTCTGGTCATGGCTCTGCCTGCCGATCTTCTCGGTATCGCTTGGCCTGCATGGCCTGGTCAATCTCACCGATAGCCTGAAGGGCCTCTGGCCCGGGCAAAGGAGGCTGGCATGACCCTCGCCGTTTTCGCCCTGCTGCTGCTGGGCGCCGTGCCCATCGCCCTGGTGCTGGCGCTCTCTGCCGCCTGGTATATCCTCGATTCCGGCAACACCCTGCTGTTTGCCTCCTACCCGCAGCAGCTCTACGGGGCCATCGAGAACTACGGCCTGCTGGCCATCCCGCTATTCATGCTGGCCGGCGAGCTGATGAACGAGGGTGGCCTGACCCGGCGACTGATCGACCTGGCGCGGATCCTGGTGGGGGGCTTCCGTGGTGGCCTGGTCTATATCAACCTAGTGGCCAACATGATGATGGCGGCCATCGTCGGTTCGGCGGCCTCGCAGATCGCCATCATGTCCAGGGCCATGGTGCCGGCCATGGAGAAGGAGGGCTACGACAAGGCTTACTCGGCAGCGATCACCGCCGCCGGCGGCCTGATGTCGCCGATCATTCCGCCGTCGATGCTGTTCGTGCTGTTCGGGGTGATGGCCCAGGTGCCCATCGCCGACATGTTTATCGCCGGCATCCTGCCGGGGCTGCTGATGGGGCTGCTGTTCTTCGTCGCCATCACCGCCGTCGGCCTGGTGCAGCAGTACCCCAAGGGCGAGTGGCCGACCCGGGCCCAGGCGCGCCGCTTCCTGCTGATGGGGCTGCCGGCCATGAGCATCCCGGTGATCATCATCGGCGGTATCCTCTTCGGCCTGGCCACGCCCACCGAATCGGCGGCGCTGGCCTCATTGGCGGCGCTGCTGATCGGGCGCTACGTCTACGGTGATTTGAGCTTCGCGCGGCTGCCGCAGATTCTGGAGCGCACCGCCATCAATGCCGGGCTGGTGATCGTGCTGATCGCCGCCGCCGGGGTGTTCGGCTGGGTGATCGTCTATGAACAGCTGCCGCAGATGGCCGCGGCCTGGATCGCCTCGCTGACCACCGACCCCTTCCTGTTCCTGCTGCTGGTGGTGGGCGTGCTGCTGCTGGTGGGGATGATCGTCGACGGCATCGCCGCCCTGATCCTGGTAGTGCCGATCCTGCTGCCTATCGCCCAGGGCCAGTTCGGTATCAGCCCCTTCCAGTTCGGGGTGGTGGTCTGCCTGACCCTGGTGCTGGGGCTGCTCACGCCGCCGGTGGGGGCGGGGCTGTTCATCAGTTCCTCCATGACCGGGGTGCCGCCGATGCGCATCTTCCGCGCCCTGCTGCCCTTCCTGGCCATGAGCCTGGTAGCCCTGGTGCTGCTGGCCTGGCTGCCCTGGCTGACCCTGGCGCTACTGCAAGGCTGGTAGGCATCAGCGCTCGAGCCGCGGTACCGGAGGCGCCGGACTTCTTCGAGGCCTGGCGTCGCCGGCACCCTCCACTTCTCGGTGATGGAGGCCTTCCATGAAGAGGGTTAGGCAGGTCTGTGTGGTAACGGTCCACTTACGACAAGACCTATGTGGTGAGGCTGATCAAGGTAGGGCATTGTGATTAACACGCCTTAGAAAGCCGATGAAAAGCTGTGCCTCACTTTCGTCGAACCCATGAAGAAGTTTCTTATGGACGCTGCAGACGACAGGTAGGATTTCCGAGAATTTGTCGCGGCCACTTTTTGTAAGGAAAGCAAGCGAAAATCGCTTGTCCGTACAGTTATCTTGCTTTGTAATCCAGTCACGATCTCTCATGCTGTCGGTGATTCTGCTGACCCTTGAACGCTCGAGAAGCGTCATGGCAGAAATCTCGGTGGTGCTCAGGCCATCCGTTTCATTGAGCGAGGCCAGGATACGCCACTCCTGTGGAGTTACTCCATGAGGCCTGAGGGATTGGGCCAGGTTGTCCTGCAGGCGCTTCTGAATGGAGGCTATATAATAGAATGGGAAGTCCTTGAACCTGTAATCAAAGTTGGCTGTGTCACTCTCGAGCTCGGCGAGAGCCTTAAGAATTTCACTCATTATGATTTCCTTCTTGCCAAGATTTTTTTCAAATTTTGAGTCAGGCGCACTTGAAGGTGTGAGAAAATCTATGATGATAGCGTCTGTCGATGTTTTATTCAACAGCATGTGTGTGCCTTTATTTGCCGGGTGAGTAGGCAGGGCATTCGTTGAGAATACGGATGGTGCATGCTTCACACCTCCTGGTATTTAATATTCCATATATGCGGAAAATGGCTTTGACTCTGTTGTGGGCGGCGATATCATTTTCCACTTGGCCATGGGGAGCGGTCATGTAGATCTCGATTTTAGTCCTGGTTGGCCATGACTTGTGCCTCCGAGGGAGGAGGTTTGGCCGGAAACGTCCGGCCAAATGGAAGTTGTTGCTATAATTGTTATGCATATTGGTGCGGTGGTTATGTGGTCTGGCTCGCGGAATTACTCCGTTTTCCTCTCATGCCCAAGAAGACTAGGAGAGCAATTGAAGTTGTGCCCATTATGATGCCAGGCATGGGGTAGAGGACACCCAGAAGGCAGCCGGCACCCATGGCGGATATGATTATTCTCATAAGCAGTGAAAGCTTGCCAAAATAGTATCCCACGCTACCCACTGAGACGAGCGCAATACCCAGAATGGACATCGTTACCGCCTCTGTCACTTCCAGTGCGCTACCCTCCAGTAGCAGGGGAGGAGAGACGACGAAAAGGAAGGGGATGACGTAGGCTGTCCATGCAAGAAGCACGGTCTTTCCTGCTGTCAGCATTGGCCTTGTACCTGCGATTGCGGCTGCCGAGAAAGCTGCAATGGCGACAGGAGGCGTGATCATCGACATCATGCCGAAGTAGAGCACGAAGAGGTGAGCCCCCATCAGAGTCGTTCCTGCTTCGACGATCGCCGGGGCTACCAGAGTACCCAGCAGTACATAGACGCCGACGGTTGGCATCCCCATGCCAAGAATGATACTCAGCGCGGCGGACATGATGAGCAGAGTAGCCAGGTTTTGTCCTGTCAGCTCAAGAAGCGAGAGAGTCAGGGCGAATCCCAGGGTGCTGATATTCAAGACTCCGATAATGATGCCTGCCGATGCGCAGATCACAATGATCGTGGCGCAGGTCTTTCCAGCTGTGGACAGCAGATCCACGATGCCTGAAAAGGATGAGATACGGTGCTCCTTTCGTCCGATGCCAGGAAAGAACTGAACGATGAGTAGAAACGCAGAAGAAAATAGGGCCGACTCCCCGGGCGGGAACCTGAAGGCGAATAAGGAAACGATCAGTATTATGAATGCTGTCAGGTAGTGAAGTCCACTGAAGAAGATGTTTCCGAATACGGGGATGTCCTCTTTCGCTACCGGACGGATGCCATCTCGTCGTGCCAGCAAGTCAGTCTGTAAATAGAGAGATATGAAGTAGAGGGAGGCTGGAATCAGAGCCGCAATGACGACTTCCTGATAAGGAATCTGCAAGGCCTCAGCCATGAGGAAGGCGGCAGCGCCCATGACAGGAGGTGCCAATTGACCGCCCGTGGAGGCAACCCCTTCGATAGCCGCTGCTTGCTCTGGTTTATAGCCAGTCTTGCGCATCATCGGTATTGTCACTACCCCGGTTGAAGCAACATTGGCCACGGCGCTACCGGAAATTGAACCGAAAAGTGCCGAAGCTGTAATGGCGATTTTTGCTCCTCCACCGGTATATTTTCCTAAAAGAGATAGTGACAGGTTGGTGAAGTAGCTTCCTCCTCCGGTTTTTTCAAGTATTACGCCAAATAAGATGAAGGCGATAATGATATTAATAGTGACTGATAGCGGCATTCCGAGCATGCTGTTCGAATCACCGGCAAGGTAGGCCATCAGGAGGTCGAAGTCGGTCTGCCTTCCCTGCAGGTCTCCAGGGATCAGGTGTCCGACAAGTCCAAATAGAAGAAAGAAAAATACCACTAAAGCCAAGGGGAGTCCTGCCACCCGCCGGGTCGCTTCAAGACACACCACAACGATGATAGTGCTGCAGACAAGAAGGTCTGCCGGACGGGTGTACAGCTCACTGATCACCCGCGGATAGTTTATCGCAATATAAGTAGCGGATAGGAACCCCAGTAAGCCAAGGGTGACATCCAGAGGGACTCGCCATGTTGAAAATTTTTCTCCATTGGAAAAGCTAAGAAAAGTGGCAGGAAGGGCGAGCGCGATAGCGCTCGCCAAGACCTGTTCATTATATAGGTTGATCCCTAGTATGTCGGCGATACCAAGTGCCCATGCGATTCCAAGCAAGGGAATGAGGGCGAATAGGGTGATCGCTACCGACGCCAAGGCTTGCCTTGTTTGTTGAGTTGCCATGATCAGGGTTCCTCAATCTCTTCATAAAACTTCAAGGCGCCTGAGTGGTACTCGATGTCTTCAAGCTCAACCATCATGTTCATGGGGTCAAATGACTTGAACACCGCTGCAGCAGAAGCCAGCGACTCTGCATGATCATGAATGAGTCGTGTGACTTCGTAGACGAGATCATCAGGGGTGTTGTCACTGGCCAGTAATACGAATGGTGTCATCCAGACATTGGTTTCATCGATGATGCCGGGGAGGTTGGGAGCAGGGCTCAAAGTGGCGATGAAAGCCCCCGGTGTTACTCCTCTGATGGTTTCTAGCTCCTCGGGGGTATCGCTGAGTGACAGGAAGCGAATGCCTCCAACACTGGCATTGGCTTCTGCCACGGCGCCTGAGCCTACTGAAAACACAGCCGCATCAGTGCGCCCAGCAATGAAATCCTGGATGCCCCTTGTGCCGCTGGGAGTAAAGACGCCATTGATATCATCCTCACTCAGCTGCTCGGTAGCCAGCATGGCACGGCTCATCATCAGCAGGCCCTGCTGGCGTCCGAAACCTATCGGTACCCGTTTCCCAGCTAGATCGGCAATGTTATGAATGTCGGAGCTTTCATGCACAAAGAAGCCAACATTGAGAGGGAATAGCGCGGCCACTACCTTCATGTTGCTGTACTCTCGCCCTTCGAAGATCTCCTGGCCGCGGACGGCATAAATGGCATCGACAGCATTGGATACGGAGAACTCCATGGCTCCATCATTGACCATGGGAATCGTCGTTTCCGGGCCTCCTTGTGGCACTACACGCATGCGGTGGTCGGAGTTTTCCGAGACGACTCGCGCAATGGCGGAGGCGGAGGAGTAGGCGACGGATCCTTGGGGGTTGCTTCCTATGCCCACCGTGGCTGCATGGGCGTGCCCTATGATCAGGGCAGCGGCAAGGATTGATGGGATAATCTTGTGTATTATTTTCATCTTATTGCCCTTTAGGTTAAGGGAATGATTTCTGTCTGAGCCGTGTGATGGTCTACACGGCTCTGGAGAGGGTTTCTATGAAATTTTTCTATATGTCGATTCTCATAAGGTCGTGGGCCAGTAGCACGTGACCATCATATTCTGACTTGATGTCCTCGCTCACGGAGTCAAGAAGCTCTGCTCCGATCATTCCGGGGGGGAAATGAGATTTCAGATACTTTTGGACGACTGGACTCGGGTTGTCATAATGAACGATGTGATTGGCAACGAGCCGTTTGGCACCAGCTCGCTGTGCAATTCTTCCCGCTTCGCGAGGCGTAGAGTGGGAGAAGGTGCCAACTCCGAGCTCTTTCCTGTAGTCCATCGCTTCCTGAGGAAAGGTCGTATCATGAATCAGGACATCCACCCCCTTGGCGAAATCCACCATGGAGTCCAGGGCCGTGGTGTCGCTGCTGAAGACGACCGATTTGCCATTTGCTTCCACTTTGAAGGCAAAGCATACGCACGTCTCGGGAGGGATGTGGTCGACTGGCAGGGCATATACCTTGGCTACGCCATCATCGAAAATAAGTCCCCCCTCTTCGATCTCCGTGATCTCGGGACGAATCGCAAACATGTTGGATTGGCGCTTGGGATAGGCCGAGCGTGCCTCAATATCGACCTTGAATGCGCCGTTCTCGAGTAGGCCTTCACTGAAGTCTCTGGTCCCCTTGGGGCCGAACAGCTTAATTTGTGTGTCCCTATTACACATCCAAGTCGAGATCACGAAGTAAGGATAGTCGGAACAGTGATCATGGTGAAGGTGACTCAGAAAGATGTTATTCACCATGGCTGGATCGACATTCGCCTCGACGATACGATGCGTAGCACCATGGCCACAGTCGAGCAGGTAGTGGTGGTCCTGGTCGACGGTGATGAGGAATGCCGAGTGCATGCGCTTCGGGTCGGGCAGAGCTGCGCCGCTGCCCAGGATGGTCACTTTCATTGTCGTCACCTTGGTATGAGGATAGGTCCGATTCTGTCCGCGCGATCATTTTATGCATTCATGTGCTAAAAATGTGCTAATCGCGTGCCAATGCACGCAATAACTATCGTCCAGCATCCAAAGGTTGTCAAGCCCGGTTCGTGATATAACAGTAAAGTTGTTATAATACAGTGTGTTATATGATGTTCTTGCACCGTTTTGCTGCTGGTGGAGCGGGTGTCGGCAGTCTTCGTGTGGGGGAGCAGGTCAGGCGGGAAGCACCGGCGAGGCGTCGATCTCCCCTGACGGTAGCTCTGGAGAGGATCGCGGCAAGAGGGATCATCGCCAGGCGCTGGCGCCCCGGCCGGCCGTCGCCCACCCTGAAGCAGGAGAGTCCCTGAGCGAGGAGGCACCATGGCCAAGCGCGAGACGCCATCCGGCGGTCCCCCACTGGACAGCCTGGTAGGTGAAGCGGTGCATTGGGACCAGGCGATGAGCTACGGCCAGTACCTGAACCTGGAGTCGCTGCTGGCCTGTCAGCAACCCCAGTCCGGTGAGCATGACGAGATGCTGTTCATCGTCATCCACCAGGTCTCCGAGCTATGGCTCAAGCAGTGCCTCCACGAGGCCCACGCCGCCGCCGCGCATATCGCCGAGGACCGGCTCCAGCCCGCCTTCAAGATGCTCTCGCGGGTGGCCCGCATCCAGGAGCAGATGATCAAGGCCTGGGAGGTGCTGGTCACCCTGACCCCGGCGGATTATGTCAGCTTCCGCGACAGCCTGGGGCAGAGCTCGGGCCTGCAGTCCTACCAGTACCGGGAGCTGGAGTTCCTGCTCGGCAACAAGAATGCCGCCATGGTCGAGGTGCACCGCGGCCATCCACGGCACTACGAACGGCTGACCGAGGTGCTCGAGGCGCCGAGCCTCTACGATCTCTGCCTGCAGCTGCTGGCCCGGCGCGGCTTCGAGATTCCCGCCGACCTGCTCGCGCGGGACTGGTCGCAGCCCTACCAGGGCAGCGCCGAGGTGGAGCGGGCCTGGGCCGAGGTCTATCGCCATACCGACGAGCACTGGGAGCTCTACGAGCTGGCCGAGAAACTGGTCGACACCGAGTACAACTTCCACAAGTGGCGCTTCAGCCACATGAAGACGGTGGAGCGGATCATCGGCGGCAAGCGCGGCACCGGGGGCACCAGCGGGGTCGCCTACCTGACCAAGGTCCTGAACCTGCGCTTCTTCCCCGAGCTCTGGTCGGTCCGAACGGCTATGTAGGAACCCGATCCCTCGACCCGGGCCTTCAGGGGGTTACCCTCAGCGGGCCATTGACCTTGAGGGTATCCATGGCCACCTGGGTGGCGATATCGCGGATGCCCGCCATGGGGCTGATGGTGGTGGAGAGGAAGCGGGAGAGCTCGGCGAGATCCGCCACCACCACCCGCAGGATGAAGTCGTGGCTGCCGGTGACGGTATGGCAGTCGATCACCTCGTCCCGGGCCAGCAGCTCGGCGACCGCCTCCCGGGGCGCGGCCATGCGCCCCTTGTCCACCGAGAGAAAGATGAAGGCGGTGACCTTGAGCCCCAGGGCCTCGGGGTTCAGGCGCAGGGCATGGCCCTCGATGATGCCCTCCTTCTCGAGCCGGGCGATGCGCCGGGAGCACTGGCTGGGGGAGAGACTGACGGCCTCCGCCAGGGCGCCCAGGGTCAGGCGTGCGTCCCGCTGCAGGGCTCGCAGGATCCTGCTGTCGAAGCGGTCGATGTTGATCATTTGCACGAATCCTGATGATTTCGCAATTATCTTGCATCATTGGCCGGAATCCCGCCAGACAACGCAAGCCCATCCCGCGCCGGGCCTCCTAGAATCATGGTCATGCAGTCGCTGCCCATCTTCTCCGGAGGTACTCCATGCCCGTGACCCTCGACACCGTGCGTGAACTCGATCGCCGCGATCCCCTGGCCCATTTCAAGGCCCGCTTCGCCCTGCCCGAGGGCGTGCTCTACCTGGACGGCAACTCCCTCGGGGCCCAGCCCCTGGCCGCCCGGGAGGCGCTGGCCACCACCCGCGACCAGTGGCGGGACGAGCTGATCAAGGGCTGGAACCAGGGCTGGTTCGATGCCCCGGAGCGCCTGGGTAACCTGCTGGCGCCGCTGATCGGGGCGGGGCCGGGGGAGGTGATCGTCACCGACAACATCACCCTCAATCTCTTCAAGCTGCTGGGCTATATCACCGAGTCCCGGGGCCGGGTGCGCCCGGTGATCCTCAGCGAGGGCGGCAACTTCCCCACCGATGGCTATATCGCCCAGGGCCTGTGCCGCTTCGCCCGCCTGGAGCACCGGGTGCTGCCGGAGGGCGCCGAGCTCGCCGACCACCTCGATGATCGGGTGGCGGCGGTGGTGCTCAGCCAGGTCAACTACCGCACCGGGCGCCTGCGGGACATGGCCGCCACCACCGAGCTGGTGCACGAGCATGGCGCCGAGATCGTCTGGGACCTGGCCCACACCGCCGGCGCCCTGCCGGTGGACCTGCATGGCAGTGGTGCCCGCTACGCGGTGGGCTGCACCTACAAGTACCTCAACGGCGGCCCCGGGGCCCCGGCCTTCCTGTACGTCCATCGTGACCACCAGGGGGGCGGCTGGCAGCCGCTATCCGGCTGGCACGGCCATGCCGCCCCCTTCGCCTTCGACGCCGACTATGCCCCGGCGCCGGGTATCACCCGCTTTCGCACCGGCACCCACTCGGCGCTGAGCTACGCCCCTCTGGAGGCCTCGCTACGGTTGTGGCAGGAAGTCGACATGGCGGCGCTGCGCGACAAGAGCCTGGCGCTCAGCGAGCTGTTCCGCGACGGCCTGGCCGACCTGCTCGAGGCCGAGGGCATCGCCGATATCACCCCGCCCGCCGCCGAGCGCGGCAGCCAGGTGGCGCTGATCGAGCGCGAGCACGGCTATGCCATCGTCCAGGCGCTGATCGCCCGGGGCGTGATCGGCGACTACCGGGAGCCGGGTCTGATGCGCTTCGGCTTCACGCCGCTCTACCTGAGCCATGAGGACGTCTGGCAGGCGGCGCGCCACTTCCGCGAGGTGGTAGAAAACCGCGAGTACCTGGAGGCTCGCTTCAAGGTGCGTTCGGAGGTCACCTGATGGAGCCCTTCGGGGATCGTGCCGAACGCGAGCACGCCTTTTCGCCGAGCCGCTGGGCCCGGGACTTCGAGGCCAGCCTGGCCCGCGACTTCCGGGCCGCGGTCCAGGCCGTCGGAGGCCAGGCGGTCCTCGAGGAGCTGCCTGGCTGCGATCACTTCGACATCCTCGACCATCTCTAGGCCGCCTCGGCGGAATTACAACAACCAAGGGGCCGTTGGAGACCCCTGAGGGACCCTTTCGTCATGAACAACACCAGAGCACAGTTCTCCTCCCGCTTCGGCTTCCTGATGGCGGCGGCCGGTGCCGCCGTCGGTCTCGGTAACGTCTGGAGCTTCCCCTCCATGGCCGCCAACAACGGCGGCGGGGCCTTCCTGCTGCTGTATGTGGTGATGGCCTTCGTCCTGGCCTATCCAGCGCTGATGGCCGAGCTGACGCTGGGGCGTTACGCCCAGAGCGGGGTCATCCAGGCCATGTCGCGAGTCGGCGGCAGCGGCACCGCCGGTCGCCTGGGCGCCGGTATCGGGGGGCTGGCCATCCTCACCGCCTGCCTCGGCCAGGCCTTCTACGCCATCGTCACCGGCTGGCTGATCGGCTTCACGGTCACGCCACTGCTCGACGTACTGGGCCTCGACGCCTGGGCCACGATCTTCGGCGAGGGCGGCTTCTGGAAGGACTGGTGGCTGGCCTGCGCGGCGATGCTGGTGACCGTCGCAGTGGTGCTGGCCGGGGTCAACAAGGGCATCGAACGCTGGTCCAAGCGCCTGATGCCGCTGCTGATCGTGCTGATGCTGGTGCTGATCGGCGTGGTCATGACCCTGCCCGGCGCGACCCAGGGCCTCGGCGCCTACCTGGTGCCGGACGTCTCGCGAATCGATGGCCAACTGGTGGTGGACGCCATGGGTCAGGCCTTCTTCTCGCTGTCCATCGGCGTGGGCGCCATGGTGATCTACGGCTCCTACCTGAGCCGCGAGGCCAGCCTGCCGAAGACCGGCGCCCAGGTGATGTTCATCGACATGGGGGTGGCCTTCATCGCCGGCCTGCTGATCGTGCCCTCGATGTTCGTGGCCGACGAACTGGGGGTAGACATCTTCAATGCCGCGGGTGAGCTGCAGAGCTCCTCCACCCTGCTGTTCGACGTCATGCCGGCGATGTTCGCCCAACTCGGCGGCATGGGGGCCGGCCTGGAGATCCTGTTCTTCGCCCTGCTGGCCATCGCCGCCCTGACCTCCATGTTCCCGGTGCTCGAGGTGCCCGTCGCCACCCTGGCGGAAACCGGCCGGGTGTCACGCTCCTGGGCGACCTTGCTGATGGGCGGGCTGATCTTCGCCATCTCGACGCTGATCCTGATGTACTTCGACGTGCTCTTCGGCCTGGCCATCGAGGTGACCATCACTTACAACATGCCGCTGATCGGCGCCCTGGTCTGCCTTTACGTGGGCTGGCTGCTGTCGCGCAACGCCAAGCTGCAGGAGCTGCGCCAGGGCGCACCGGAGATCGAGGACACCCTGTTCTGGAAGCTGTGGCCCTGGTACATCCGCTTCGTCTGCCCGCTGCTGCCGTTGGTGGTGCTGGTCAACAGCCTCTAGGCCGGGTTGTCAGCGGCCGAGCCGCCTGCTTGACTGACGAGGGCCGCGGCTTCACCGAGCGCCCGAACAAGCTGGCCCGGTTGCCTGGGGCTCGAGCGCTACTATGTGCTGATCGAGGGGCGTCGCGACCACTTCGTGGCCATGGTGGCGACCCTGGCGCTGAGCTATGCGGACTGCGTGCGCCAGGACTTACACACCTTCCTCGAGGGGCGGTAGGGGGCTATCGGGTGGACATCAGGGCGTGATCCGCGTTCGGCGCCCCATCCCCCGGCGCCATTACCTAGACTGACAGCAGTGACGGCCGCTCCGGGGAGTGGGTGTTATGGGCGCGATCATCGACCGCGACGCCTTCTCGGCGTCGGACTACCAGCGCTTCGGCAAGCGCCTGCGGGATAGCGTCGAAGTGCTGCGCGAGCTGCTCGCCCAGCCGGGCTTCGGAGCGGGGGCACCCAGCATCGGCGCCGAGTTGGAGGCCTACATCGTCGACGACCGGGGCCGGGTCGCCCTCCTCAACCAGGCCCTGGTCGACGCCCTGCAGGACCCCCAGCTGCAGCTGGAGCTCAACCGCTTCAACATCGAGTACAACCTGGCGCCGCTGCCGCTCTCGGGCTGCCCCCTGCATGCCCTGGAGCGCCAGCTGTTGCAGGCCCTGGCGCGGCTCGAGGCGGCCGCGGCGCCCTACCGGGCCCATGTGGTGCCGATCGGCATCCTGCCCACCCTGCGCCGTACGGACCTGGGTGAGCACGCCATGAGCGACCTGCCGCGCTATCGTGGCCTGGAGCAGGGTCTCAAGCGGATGCGCGACGAGCCCTTCGATGTCGAGATTCATGGCGAGGACAGCGTCCGGGTCAGCAGTGACCATGTGGTCCTGGAGGGGGCCAACACTTCCTTCCAGCTCCACCTGCGAGTCCCTCCCGAGCGCTTCGCCGCGACCTTCAACACCGCCCAGATCGTCACCCCGCTGGTACTGGCGCTTTCCGCCAACTCACCGCTTTTCCTGCAGCGCCGGCTGTGGGACGAGACCCGCATCGCCCTGTTCAAGCAGGCAGTGGACTGCCGGATGCGCGGCGCCGGCCGCTGGCGGCAGCCGGCACGGGTGACCTTCGGCCAGGGCTGGGTGCGCGAGGGCGCCTGGGAGTTGTTCGCCGAGGCGGTCGCCCTCTACCCGCCGATCCTGCCGCTCACCGCCGAGGCCCTCCCCGAGGATCGGCCACCCGGCACCACGGCCCCGGGCCTGGCGGAGCTGCGCCTGCACATGGGCACGATCTGGCCCTGGAACCGGGCGGTCTACGATCCCGGCGACGGCGGCCACCTGCGGGTCGAGATGCGCGCCCTGCCGTCGGGGCCCACCGCCGTGGACATGGTGGCCAATGCGGCCCTGCTGCTGGGGCTGGTGGCCGCCCTGCGCGACGACATCACCGAGTGGCTGAGCGCCATGCCGTTCCGCTATGCCGAGTACAACTTCTATCGTGCCGCCCAGTCGGGGCTCGACGCCCGGCTGCTGTGGCCGCATCGCAAGCATCATCGCCTGGAGGAGACGCCGGTGGTGACGCTGCTCGAGCGGTTGCTGCCCGAGGTTCAGCAGGGCCTGCGCGCCCTGGGCGTGGCGGATGCCGACAGCCATGCCTACTTCGGGGTGATCGCCGAGCGCCTCCAGGCCCGGGCCAGCGGTGCCCGCTGGCAGCGCCAGGCCCTGCGGCGCCTCGAGGAGGCGGGCCTCTCCCGTAACGAGGCCTGTCGACGGATGTTCGCGGCCTACCGCGCCGCGTCGGCAACCAACCGGCCGGTAGCGCGCTGGCCGCAGGAGGGGTGAATGGAAGGACTGTCGCTGCCGGTGATCATCGACCCACCGGTCGATCATGCCGACGTGGAGTCCTGGCTCCAGGCCCTCGGCGGGCCAGTCTGGCTCGTCCTCGAGGGCGAAGACGACCGGCGCTGCCGGGTGGTCACCACCCTGCTGCACGGCAACGAACCCTCCGGGGCGCTGGCACTGCATCGCTGGCTGGCGGAACGCCCCCGGCCCCGCACCCGGCTGGCGGTGCTGCTGGCCAACGTCCGGGGGGCGCTGTCGCCCCCGACCTTCACCCATCGTCATACCCTGGACGACCGGGACCTGAATCGCTGCTTCCGCCCCCCCTTCGCGGGGCCGGACGGGGAACTCGCCTGGACCATCATCCAGGATCTGGAGACCTGGGCCCCGGAATGCGTCATCGACCTTCACAACACCTCGGGCAATGGGCCCGCCTTCGCCGTGACCACCCGTCGCCACCCCGTCATCGAGGCCCTGGCCGGCCGCTTCTGCGAGCAGTTGATCGTCACCGACCTGAGGCTGGGCAGCCTGATGGAGCTGCCGCTCCGGATTCCGGGGCTGGCCGAGTGCCCCGTCTTCACCCTGGAGTGCGGCGGTGCCCTGCAGCCCGGGGCCCGGGAAGTGGCCGACGGCCTGTATCGGCTGCTCGCCGAGTGTTCGGACCTGACGGTCCTGCCCTCTGCTCCGGGGCTCGAGGTGTTGGTCCATCCGCTGCGGGTGGAACTGCGACCCGGCGCCAGCGTCGCCTATGACCGCTCGCCCCGTCCCGACGTGGATCTGACGCTCTGGGTGCGTATCGACGAGCACAATCGTGGCGTGACCTCCCCGGCCGCGCCGCTCGGCTGGCTGGGACACCACGGCCTGGCCTGCCTGCAGGCGCGAGACGGGGATGGCCGGGAGCATGTCGGGGAGCTGTTCTGCGTCCGGGAGGGGAGGCTCCATGCCCGCCGCCCGCTTCGTCTGTTCATGGCCACCACCAACAGCGAGATCGCCCGCAGCGATTGCCTCTTCTATGCCGTCCCCCTGGCATAGTCGAGGTGGCCGGGGCCGGGACTTGGCGGCCAGCCAGGCTCGTTTGGTCAGCCAGCAGGCAATGCCCGTGTCGCTTGGCAATGGCTTGCCGGGAGTTCAAGGTTTCATGGATAAACGTTTCTACCTGGTTGGCCAACTCATTCGGGCTGTTTTCTGCACTGATGGTCAGCACAGCGATGCCCATTGATTCGAAGAACTTCAGTGCATTCCGGCGACTGAACCTGCCCGCGCCGGGAGCGGGATGCCCGAGCGCCACCGGATGACGGCAGCGCCCGAGCGTTTCGCTATGCGCGTCTCGATCAAGCGAGGTCGAAGCGATCCGCGTTCATCACCTTGGTCCAGGCCTTGACGAAGTCCTTGACGAACTTCTCCTGGTTGTCGTCCTGGGCGTAGACCTCGGCGTAGGAGCGCAGGATGGAGTTGGAGCCGAACACCAGGTCGATGCGGCTGGCGGTCCACTTCACCTGGTCGCTGTTGCGGTCGCGAATCTCGTAGAGATTGTTGCCCACCGGCTTCCAGGTGTTGCCCATGTCGGTCAGGTTGACGAAGAAGTCGTTGGTCAGTTGACCTTCCCGCTCGGTCAACACGCCGTGGTGACTGGAGCGAGCATGGTTGGTGCCCAGCACGCGCATGCCGCCGATCAGCACGGTCATCTCCGGCGCGGTCAGGCCCATCAGCTGGGCGCGATCGAGCAGCATCTCCTCCGGCTTGACCACGTACTCCTGCTTCTGCCAGTTGCGGAAGCCATCGGCCAGCGGCTCCAAGTACTGGAAGGACTCGGCGTCGGTCATCTCGTCGCTGGCATCGCCGCGCCCCGGAGCGAACGGCACGGTGATGTCGACGCCGGCGGCCTTGGCGGCCTGCTCGATGCCCACACTGCCGCCCAGCACGATCACGTCGGCCACGCTGGCGCCGTTGTCGGCAGCGATCTTCTCGTACACCCCCAGGACCCTGGCCAGACGGTCCGGCTCGTTGCCCTCCCAGTCCTTCTGCGGGGCCAGGCGAATACGGGCGCCGTTGGCGCCGCCGCGCAAGTCGGAACCGCGGAAGGTGCGTGCGCTGTCCCAGGCGGTGCTGACCATCTCGGCGATGGAGAGGCCGCTCTCGGCGATCCGCTGCTTGACCGCCTCGACGGAGTAGTCGGTGCTGCCGGCCGGTACCGGATCCTGCCAGACCAGGTCCTCCCTGGGGGCTTCCGGACCGATATAGCGGGACTTGGGTCCCAGGTCGCGGTGGAGCAGCTTGAACCAGGCCCGCGCGAAGGTGTCCTGGAAGTAGCCCGTGTCCTTGCGGAACGCCTCCATGTACTTCCGATAGCTGGGGTCCATCTTCATCGCCATGTCCGCATCGGTCATGATGGGATTGTGGCGAAGGGAGGGGTCGCTGGCATCGACCGGCTTGTCCTCCTCCTTGATGTCGACGGGCTCCCACTGGTTGGCGCCGGCGGGGCTCTTCTTCAGCTCCCACTCGTGGTCGAGCAGCATGTCGAAGTAGCCCATGTCGAACTTCGTCGGGTACTTGGTCCAGGCCCCTTCGATGCCGGAGGTCACCGCATTGGCGGCCTTGCCCTGCATGTTGGGGTTCTTCCAGCCCAGGCCCTGCTCCTCGACGTCGGTCGCCTCGGGTTCCGGGCCCAGCGCGGCGGCATCACCGTTGCCGTGGGTCTTGCCCACGGTATGGCCACCGGCGGTCAGGGCAGCGGTCTCCTCGTCGTTCATCGCCATCCGCTTGAAGGTCTCGCGAACCTGCTCGGCGGACTTGAGCGGATCCGACTGGCCATTCACGCCTTCCGGGTTGACGTAGATCAGCCCCATCTGCACCGCGGCCAGGGGATTCTCCATGGTGTCGGGCTGGTCGACGTTGCCGTAGCGCTCGTCGGAGGGGGCCAACCACTCCTTCTCGGCGCCCCAGTAGATGTCCTTCTCGGGGTGCCAGATGTCCTCGCGGCCGAAGGAGAAGCCGAAGGTCTTCAGGCCCATGGATTCGTAGGCCACGTTGCCGGCCAGGATGATCAGGTCGGCCCAGCTCAGCTTGTTGCCGTACTTCTTCTTGATCGGCCACAGCAGGCGGCGCGCCTTGTCCAGGCTGACGTTGTCGGGCCAGGAACTGATCGGCGCGAAGCGCTGGTTGCCGGTACCGCCGCCGCCGCGGCCGTCGGCGATGCGGTAGGTGCCGGCCGCGTGCCAGGACATGCGGATCATCAGGCCGCCGTAGTGGCCCCAGTCGGCCGGCCACCAGACCTGACTGTCGGTCATCAGGTCGTGGAGGTCCTGCTTGAGCGCATCGAAGTCGAGCTTCCTGACCTCGTCGCGATAGTTGAAGTCCTCGCCCATCGGGTCGGTCTTGCGATCATGTTGATGGAGGATGTCCAGGTTCAGGGACTCTGGCCACCAGTCGGTGTTGGAATGACCGCTGGCGGTCTGGCCACCGTGCATGACTGGACACTTGCCTGCGTTCTGCTGATCACCCATCTCGCTCTCCAAGCTTGGCTGCGTTGAGGGAACTGTCACCTGTGTATAGACGATGACGTTCCGATGGGACAATGAACCGAATCAACCATGCCCATTCGGGCGCCTGACGGTCGGGTTCCTCGTCGTCGCCCTTATAAGCTAATCACCGGTCTCTATTAGGACAAAGCGGGAATATCCACCGACTCGATAGCCAGCCTTTATCAACCCGAGACTCGGGGGACGAGGGCCTCAGGGGGAAGGCAACACCAGCGTCCCGGTGCTACCCATCAGGAAGGCACGGTTGGCGTCGAGCGCCTCGCGCAGGAAGTCCCACAGCAGCCGCACCCGGGCCAGGCGGCGCTGCTCCTGGCGGGCGGTGATCCAGAACTGGCGGTCGATCGCCACCTCGTCGTCGAGCACCGTGACCAGCGACTCGCTGGTTTCCGCCATGAAGCAGGGCAGCACGGCGAGCCCTGCCCCGTACAGGGCGGCGGCGTGCTGGGTGGTGACGCTGGTGCTGCGCATGGCGAAGTGCGGCCCCGGGTGGCCGACCACCGAGGGATCGAGCAGCGGCTCCAGGTAGCTCAGCTGCTCGCTGAAGATCAGGTCGTCGACGTAGCCGATCAGCCGGTGCCGACCCAGTTCGGGCAGATGCTGCGGGGTGCCGTGGCGTTGCAGGTAGGCGCGGCTGCCGTAGAGCCGCAGGCGATAGTCGCAGAGCCGCGAGATCACCAGCCCCGGGCTCACCGGACGCTCCACGGTGATCGCCAGGTCCGCCTCGTGGCGGCTGAGGTTGACCACCCGGGGCAGGGCGAGCAGGTCCAGGGTCACGCCCGGGTGGCGCTCGCAGAACGCCGAGAGCAGCGGGGCGATCACCCAGGTGCCGAAGCCTTCGGTCACCCCGAGGCGGATCTGGCCGCCGATCTGGTGGTTCTGGTCGGTGAGGCTCTCGCCGGCCTCGAAGGCGTGGCGGGCCATCTCCTCGGCGTGGGCGAGCAGCCGCTGACCGGCCTCGGTGAGGTGGTAGCCGTGGGTGCTACGCTCGAAGAGCTGGGTATTGAGCTTCTGCTCGAAGCGGCGGGTGCGCCGCGACAGCGTGGAGTGATCCAGCCCCAGGCGCCGGGCGGCGTCGGTGAGGCGCTGGCTGCGCGCCACCTCCAGGAAGATCTGGATATCCTGCCAGTCCAGCATCGGCGTCTCCCCTGATCGCTTGTTTGTGCATGGGTGCACAAACAATGTGCCCGAGTGCCCGTTGTCATGCCCTCGAGCGTCTGGATAGACTCGATGACATCACATTCCGTGCCGTCATGCACATAAAGTCGAAAGTCGACTTCCAGTGTCCAACGCAAGAGCCGAATAACAAGGCAACGCCACCCAATCACAGAGGAGCACCCCCATGCCTATCCGCGAGATCCCCATGTATATCGATGGCCAGGCCGTCGCGTCCCAGAGCCAGGAGTGGCGCGACGTGGTCAACCCGGCCACCCAGGAGGTGGTCGCCCGGGTGCCGTTCTGCAGCGCCGAGGAAGTCGACCGTGCCGTGGCCAGCGCCAAGCAGGCCTTCAAGACCTGGCGCAAGGTGCCGCTGGGCAAGCGCATGCGCATCATGCTCAAGCTGCAGGCGCTGATCCGCGACCACACCGAGGAGCTCGCCGCGCTGATCACCGAGGAGCACGGCAAGACCCTGCCCGACGCCGAGGGCGAGGTGGGCCGTGGCCTGGAAGTGGTCGAGCACGCCTGCTCGATCACCTCGCTGCAGCTCGGCGAGCTGGCCGAGAACGCCGCCAACGAGGTCGACGTCTACACCCTGAACCAGCCGCTGGGCGTGGGCGCCGGCATCACCGCCTTCAACTTCCCGATCATGCTGCCGTGCTTCATGTTCCCGCTGGCCATCGCCACCGGCAACACCTTCGTGCTCAAGCCCTCCGAGCAGGATCCCAGCTCCACCATGCGCCTGGTCGAGCTGGCCCACGAGGCCGGCATTCCCGCCGGCGTGCTCAACGTGGTGCACGGTGGCCCGGACGTGGCCAACCAGATCGCCGACCACCCGGACATCAAGGCGCTCTCCTTCATCGGCTCGAGCCATGTCGGCACGCTGCTCTACAACCGCGCCGCCGCCGCCGGCAAGCGCATGCAGTCGATGATGGGCGCCAAGAACCACTGCGTGGTGATGCCCGACGCCAACCGCAGCCAGGCCATCAACAACCTGCTGGGCTCGGCCTTCGGCGCCGCCGGCCAGCGCTGCATGGCCAACTCCGTGGTGGTGCTGGTGGGCGAGGCCCGGGCCTGGCTCGAGGACATCGTCGAGGGCGCCCGCAACATGAAGGTCGGCCCGGGCACCCAGCGTGACGCCGATCTCGGCCCGCTGGTCTCCCCGGCCGCCCGCGATCGCGTGGTACGCCTGATCGGTGCCGGCGAGCAGGAGGGCGCCACCCTGGCGCTCGACGGCCGCGGCTGCCAGGTGGCGGGCTATCCCGACGGCAACTTCGTCGGCCCTACCGTCTTCGCCGACGTGACCGCGGAGATGACCATCTACCGCGAGGAGATCTTCGGCCCGGTGCTCTGCGTGGTCAGCGTCGACACCCTGGACGAGGCGATCGAGTTCATCAACGCCAACCCCAACGGCAACGGCACCTCGATCTTCACCAACTCCGGCTGGGTGGCGCGCCGCTTCGAGACCGACATCGACGTCGGCCAGGTCGGCATCAACGTGCCGATCCCGGTGCCGGTGGCCTACTTCAGCTTCACCGGCTCGCGTGGCTCCAAGCTCGGCGACCTGGGCCCCAACGGCAAGCAGGCGATCCAGTTCTGGACCCAGACCAAGACCGTCACCGCGCGCTGGTTCGAGCCCGAGAACGTCTCCAGCGGCATCAACAGCACCATCTCGCTGCACTGATCCCGCCGGCAGCGTGAAACGCGGCCCCGTCTCGCGAGAGGCGGGGCCGCCTTGCGTTGACGATGCCTGCCTGGCCGGTCGGGAAAGCTGGTAGAGTCCCGTTATCGTATGGATACGATGCCGGAGCTCATTTGACTCGTCACACTTCGCCGTTCTCGTCGGTGGCCAGCCGGCTGTGCTGGGCATTGGCCCTGCTCTGCCTGCTGGCGCTGCCGGCCCAGGCCGCCATCGAGGTTACCGGGATGCCGGGCGAGCTCAACCTCGGGCCGCGGGTAGCGGTGCTCGAGGACCCCGATCGCGAGCTCGACATCGCGTCGCTGCTCGCCCGCCGCGACCGGCTGCCCTGGCGGGCCTCCGACCAGGACACCCTCAACTTCAGCTTCTCGTCGTCGGCCTGGTGGCTTGAGGTCGACCTGGCGAATGCCTCCGCGGCGCCAGAGCGCCGGCTGCTGGAGCTGGCCATGCCGCTGCACGACTACCTGGATGCCTGGCTGGTCGACGAGCGCGGGGAGGTGGTCCAGGCGTGGCAGACCGGCAATCGCCGCGACTTCGACTCGCGCCCGGTGGCGCACCGCACCTTCGTGCTGCCGATCGCGCTGCCGCCCGGCGAGACGCGCCGCGTGATCCTGCGGCTGGACACCCACGACGGGCTGTATGACGCCACGCCGCTCTACCTGATGGACGATGCCAGCTTCCTGGCCAAGACCCAGCGGGAGCTGATGGCCTTCAGCCTCTACTTCGGGGCACTGCTGGCGCTGCTCATCTACAACCTGCTGCTCTACGTCGCCACCCGCGAGCGCCCCTTGCTGCTCTACGTGATCTATCTCGGCACCTTCTTCGTGCTGATGTTTGCCGCACGTGGCTTTGCCTTCCAGTATTGGTGGCCGACCCTGCCGACGTTCAACAACCAGATGATCCCGCTGAACATCGGCCTGTTCGCCATCACGCTGGCTATCTTCAGCAGCAATTACCTCAGCCTGCAGCGGCAGGCGCCGGGAGTGGCCCGGGCGCTGTACGGGGTGGCGGGCGTCTGCCTGGCGAGCGCCCTGCCGGCGCTGCTGGGGCACTATGCGCCGATCTTTCGCCTGATGATTCCCGCGGCCATCGTGCTCTCCACGCTGCTGCTCGGCGTGGCCGCCTGGCTGAGCTGGCGGGGCGACGTCCTGGCCAGGATCTTCCTGGTGGCGTGGAGCGTGCTGCTGGTCGGCGTCTCGCTCTACTTCCTGCGGGTGGCCGGGGTGCTGCCCTACAACGCCGTCACCGAGTACGCCGTCCAGGCGGGCTCGGGGCTCGAGTTCCTGATGCTGGCCCTGGGGCTGGCCTGGAAGATCAATCGGCTCAAGAACGAGAAGCTCGCGGCCGAGCGCGCCACTCACGAGATGCAGCGGACACTCAACCAGCAGCTGGAGGCGCAGGTCCGGGCGCGCACCAGTGATCTCGAGGCGGCCAACCGGCAGCTCGTCGCCCTGTCGCGCACCGACCCGCTCACCGGGCTGCTCAACCGTCGCCAGTTCCATGCCCTGGTCGACGACGAGCTGCAGCGTCGTCGTCGCCACGGCCGGCCGCTGCTGTTCGCGGTGATGGATATCGATGCCTTCAAGGCCTACAACGACACCTATGGCCACCAGGCGGGCGACGAGGTACTGGTGAGGGTCGCGGCGCTGCTCGAGAGGCATTTCCGGCGCGCCGGCGATCGGCTGTTCCGGCTGGGCGGGGAGGAGTTCGGCCTGATGCTCGAGGCCGACACCCTGGCAGCCGGCCTCCAGGCCCTGGAGCAGTTCCGTGCGGCCATCGAGGGGCTGGGGATTCCCCACGCCGGCTCCGGGCATGGCGTGGTCACGGCGTCCTTCGGCCTGGTCGCCTGCGAGGACTTCGACAGGGTTCCGGATACCCAGGCGCTCTATGTCCAGGCGGACCAGGCGATGTACGAGGCCAAGGGCCGGGAACGCAACCGCATCGTGACGCGCCACCTGGCCTTCGGCGCCTGAGCGCCGGCAGCCTGACGCCGGCATGGACAACAGGATGACGTTGACGTTAACTGGAGATATCGCGTTCACTGATCCGACAACGACGTCACCCAGGAGCCGCCATGTCCGCCCCCATCAGCCGCTTTCCCGTTCCCGAGTCGATCCACGACCTGCCCGACGACATCCGTGACGCCATGCTGGCGGTGCAGGAGAAGGCCGGCTTCGTGCCCAACGTCTTCCTGATGCTGGCCCATCGCCCGGCCGAGTTCCGTGCCTTCTTCGCCTACCACGACGCCCTGATGGAGCGCGAGTCGGACACCCTGACCAAGGCCGAGAAGGAGATGATCGTGGTGGCCACCAGTGGGCGCAACCGCTGCCTCTACTGCGTGGTCGCCCACGGCGCCCTGGTGCGCATCTACAGCAAGGACCCGCTGCTCGCCGACCAGGTCGCCGTCAACCACCGCGTCGCCGACCTGAACGAGCGCCACCGGGTGATGCTCGACTTCGCCTTCCACACGGGCCTGGAGGTGGGCGAGCTCACCGAGGCGTGGCAGGCCCGCCTGCTCGAGGCCGGCTTCACCCTCGACGACATCTGGGACATCGGCGCCATCGCCGCCTTCTTCGGCATGTCCAACCGCCTGGTCACCCTCGCCGGCACCCCGCCCAACGAGGAGTTCTACCTGATGGGGCGGGTGCCGCGGGAGAAGTAGGTCTCGTTTACGTGGCCGGCTGAATACAAACCCCGTGCAGTCAGCAGTGGGAGATAGTCTGACACTCCTCCAGCAGTTGCAGCACCGGCATGAGCTGGCTCTCGTGCAAGCGTCACGAGGCCGGGCGCCGGTCATGACGCCTCAAGGGAGGCTGGCCCTTCGGTAGCCGATGCCATCGAGGAAGATGTCGATCGCCTCGTCGGACAGCGCCCGCAGTTTCTCCTTGTCCGGCTCATCGACGAGGCCCAACAGGCATCGTAGCTGGATATCCCCGGTGAGGGAGTCGAGGAACAGCCGCGCACGGTTGTAGGGACTGCCTGGCGTGATCAGGCCCTCGTTCTCGGCCCAGGCGAAGTAGTCCGAGAGGCAGCGGTACGAGATGGAGGGGGCGGCGGAGAAGAAGGCCCGGCCCGCGTCCGGGAAATGCGGGCTCTCGGCCACCACCAGTCGATGGAGCTCCAGGGTGTTCGGGGCCAGCAGCACGTCGAAGAAGGCGTCGGCCATCTTGCGCAGTGCCCGATCCGGCGCCAACCCGATGAGATCGAGCGACACCATGGGGGTGACGATCTTCTGACACAGGTGGGAAATCAGCGCCGAGAAGAGCCCATCCTTGTCGCCGAAATAGGCATAGATGGTGCGCTTCGATCCTCCCACCTTGGCGACGATGGCGTCGACGCTGACGCGTGAGTAACCGCTTTCCAGGAAGAGCTCGGTTGCGGCATCGAGAATGGCTTCACGCTTCTTCGCTTGTGATGGGCGTGCCATGCGTTCCCTCGGCGATACGGAAAAGATACCTGAAAGTACCATACTACCCGGGGCCGTCGGATAGCAAACCGACGGCCCAGCCGCGTCGGTCGATGACGGGTCAGGGGCTTGAGGTAGGCATCATGGCTCGCGCACGGGCTCGAGGCCCGGCCCGGCGCGTCCCGCCGATGTGGCCGCCCTGCAGGTGCCGCCTTCGACGAAGGTAGGGCATCCCGATCGAGAAATCGTTTGACAGCGAGGAGTCCGTGGGCGATCTTTGATCCAGATTGGTACGGTACAGTACCGTACCGCAGTTAAGACAAATCCAACCAGCAGGAGGAAGACATGCGATTCGTGACCTTCGAACAGGATGGGCATCAGGGCCTGGCGATCGAGGAGCAGGAGGGGCTGCGAGGGCTGACAGTGAACGATGCCGGCTATCCAGGGGACCTTGCGCAGTTGCTGAAAGAGGGCGAAGCGACGCTGCAGAAGGCGCATCGATGGCTCGGTGGGGGCCGCTCCCTCGAGGGCGAGTCGATCCGTTTTCTGCCCCCTTTGCCGCGACCCGCGAAGATCATCTGCGTGGGACTTAACTATGCCGATCATACCAAGGAGAGCCCCTATGACCAGCCCGATTACCCGACGGTCTTCACGCGCTTCGCGTCCAGCTTGATCGGCCACAATGCGCCGATCATCCGTCCTGCAGGCTCAGAGCAGCTCGACTACGAAGGCGAGATGGCCGTCATCATCGGCACCGGTGGGCGCAACATATCGCGGGGCCGAGCGCTGGATCATGTCGCCGGCTATTCGATCTTCAACGATGCCTCGGTGCGGGATTACCAGTTCAAGTCACCCCAATGGACCATGGGCAAGAACTTCGATGCCACGGGCGCCTTCGGTCCCGCCTTCGTCACCGCCGAGGAGTTGCCACTGGGTGGGAAGGGTCTGCAGCTCAGGACCCTGCTCAACGGGGAGGTCGTCCAGCAGGCCAATACCGATGACCTGATCTTCGATGTGGCAGACCTGATCTCCATCATCAGTGAAGTGCTGACCCTGGAGCCCGGCGACGTGCTGGTCACAGGCACGCCCGCCGGCGTCGGTTTCGCCAGGACCCCGCCGCTCTACATGCAGGAAGGTGATGTCTGCAGCGTCGAAGTCGAGGGGCTGGGGACCCTGATAAACCCGGTGTCCAGATAATCCTCTGACCGCGCACCAGCGATCTCGAAGCCGTGGAGGGAAGGGAGAGCGGAATCCAGGGAGATAGATCAGGACATGGGCCGAAGGGGAGTCGCTCCTCCTCGGCGGGAAGCAAGACAAGAATCCGTGTTTCCTTGGCTGTACCTCCTAGCGGTGAATAACGACAACAGCGAAGAAATGGAGCGAATATGCTTAGGGTCAAAGATATCCATCATGTGGTGTATCGCCACGCCGACCTGGAAGCGCTCGAAGCCTTCCTCGGCGACTTCGGCATGGTGGTGGCGTCCAGGGACGACGATCGGGTGTTCTTCCGGGGCGCCTGCTCGGCCCCCTACATCTATATCGCCGAGCGTGCCGAGACGCCATCCTTCGGCAGCATTGCCTTCGAGGTCGAGAGTCGCGACGACCTGCTGAAAGCCGCCGCCCTGGAGGGCGCCTCCGAGGTGCAGGCGCTCGACAGGCCAGGCGGCGGGGAGCGGGTGATACTCCACGACCCCGCCGGCCGTCAGGTCGATATCGTCCATGGCATCTCGACAGTGGCGCCGCTGCCGATGCGACCCGCCCTGACCTACAACACCGCCGACAGCAAGCAGCGGTTCGGTGATACGCAACGACCAGAACCGGGCCCCGCCCAGATCCTCCGGCTCGGGCATATCGCCCTGGGCGTCCAGGATCTCCACGCGAACCTCCAGTGGTATACGACCGTCCTGGGCATGTTGCCGTCCGACATGGTGGTCGAAGAACAGCGGGATAACCCCCATGCCGTCTTCCTGCGGATCGACCGCGGCGATGACTGGACGGACCATCACACCGTCGCCCTCTTCGGTGCCCCCAGAGATCACGTCCATCACTCCTCGTTCGAGGTTCAGGATGTGGACTCCCAGTATCTCGGCAACCAGTGGTTGACGCAGCGGGCATGGACGCCCTTCTGGGGGGTAGGCCGACACCTGCTCGGCAGTCAGGTGTTCGACTACTGGTACGACACCTCGGGCAACATCGTCGAGCACTTCACCGACGGCGACCTTTACAACCGCGAGTCGCGAACCGGCTACGTGGAGGGAGGAAGCAACACCCTCTACCAATGGGGACCCGACATGGCGATCGAGGACTTCCTCGGTCATGAGTGACGGTGAGCCCGCTCGCAGCCTGACCAGGACGAGAAAGGGGCGTGGGCGATAACCCTCGACGACAACAGCCCCGTCCCCCTCCGCTCGACACTCCAACAATACACAACAAGCTCAGGAGTCAGACGATGAACCTCAAGCTGATTTCCCCCCTTGCCCTGGCACTCCCCCTGGTACTCTCCGGCTGCGGCGAAGAATCCGCCCAGGCCATGGAGACGATCAATCTCAGGGTCGGGGCCAGCCATCCGGCATCCCTGCCATGGGTGGGCGCCATTTCCGATCACTTCATCCCCGAGGTCGACCGCCGCATCGCCGAGCTGGATCTGGGCTACCGGATCAACTGGCAGGAGTCCTACGGGGGCAAGCTGTACAAGGCCAACGCGACCCTCAGCTCGGTGTCGCAGGGCATCGTGGATATCGGCTGGGTGTTCAGCACCCTGGAGGGTTCCCGACAGCCCTTGACGCAGGTCACGGCCTATACGCCGGGCGTTACGGATGACCCGGCGATCATGATGGATGTCTTCAACGAGCTGAATCGCTCCGTGCCGGCGTTGAAGGCCGAATGGGAAGGCAATAACACGGTCTTCCTCGGCGCAACCGCCAGCGATCCCTTCCAGATCTTCACGGCCTTCCCCCTCGACTCCCTGGATGACCTGCAGGGCCAGAAGATCTCGGCGGCGGGGGTGCTGTCTTCCTGGCTGCGCGGGACGGGCGCCGTGGGGGTGCAAGGGGCCTTGCCCGATTTCTACATGCAGGTTCAGACGGGCGTCTCCAATGGCAGCCTGGTACTGCCGTCCGGTGCCTTCAGCATCAAGCTCCACGAGGTGGCGCCTTACCTGACGAAGGTGAACCTGGGTTCCACCTATTTCGGTGGGCTGGCCATCAACAAGGATACCTTCGAGGGCCTGCCCGACGAGCTCCAGAAGATCCTGCTGGAGGCCGGGGATGTCTACTCCGAGCACGTCGGGGTCGGGGCGATGGGCCTCTACGACCAGGGCATGGCGGCGATGGAGGAGAACCCCGACGTCACCATCGCCACCTGGTCGGAGGAGCAGACCCGGGAGTGGATCGACACCCTGCCGAACCTGGCGAAGGAATGGGTCGAGGACAATCGCGCCAAAGGTCTGCCTGCCGGGGAAGTCCTCCAGGCCTATATGGACGCGATACGCAAGCGGGGCATCGAGCCCATGCGTGCCTGGGACCAAGAAATCTAGTGGTGGAAACCTCGGTGAAGAGGCTACCCGGGAATGGGCATCGATGGATCACGCACAGGGACGTTCATCGACGACGCGACGTCTTCGGGTGTCGCCGGCGGAAACGCCTTCATCGAGCCCCTTGCATCCATGACGTCTCCAATGATCTTGGCTGCGCTCGGTGCTACCGAGGCGCCGAGAGAGTGAAAGGAGGTCGGAAAATGAGCAATACAAGAATGATGAATGAATGGTTCGGCCGTGTCGTCGATGGGCTCAATGCCGTGGGGTCGCTGCTGATATTCGCGATGATGGTCCTGGTGTGCGCGGACGTGGCGTCCAGGTCTCTGCTCAATCAACCCATCTATGGCGTCACGGAACTGATGTCGCTGTCCATCGTGGTGATCGTCTTCCTGCAGATGGCCAGCACGTTGAGGCATCGGCGCATGGCGAAGGCGGATATCTTCATCGAGAAGTTCATCACGACGTCCCCCGTGGCGGGACATGTCCTGAGTGCCGTGTACAGCCTGGGCGGCATCCTGGCCAGTGCCCTGATCGTCTACGGCACCTACCCGCTATGGGCGCAGGCATGGCATGCCAATGAGTACATCGGCGTCCAGGGCCTGCTCACCGTGCCCACCTGGCCGGTGAAGACCGTCATCCTGATCGGTGGCAGCGCCACCGGAATCCAGTACCTCATCGATGCGCTGCAGGACCTGGCTTCCGCAAGCGACCACTACAAAGAACGGAAGGGAGGCTGAGCCATGTCCGCCATGATCATTGGGCTGATCGCGATCGCCTCGATGCTGATTGCCATCTATCTGGGCGTTCACATCGCCATCGCCCTGATACTGATCTCCTTCGTCAGTCTCTGGCTGATGCTGGACCCGTCCCTCGCCCTGCGGATGGTGGCTTCCGCCGCCAATGATGCGATCCAGGACAGCCTCTACGGCGTGGTCCCGCTCTTCGTGTTGATGGGGCTCTTCGTCTCGGTCTGTGGCGTCGGGCGGGACACCTTCGATGTGGCCGGCTGGTTGCTGAGGAAAATCCGGGGAGGGCTCGGCATGGCCACCGTCGGTTCGAATGCCGCCTTCGCCGCCATCACGGGCGTCAGCATCGCCTCCGCCGCCGTCTTCAGCAAGATCGCCGTACCCGAGATGATGCGTCACGGGCATACCAGCCGCTTCTCGGTGGGCGTCGTCGCCGCCAGTTCGGTGCTCGGGATGCTGATTCCCCCCAGCCTGCTGCTGATCATCTACGGGGTGCTCGCCGAGGAGTCGATCGGCCGGCTCTTCATCGCGGGGGTCATTCCGGGGCTGCTGCTGGCGGGCTGCTTCTGCCTGCTGATCGTGGTGCTGGCCAGGTTCTTCCCCGACTTCGTGGGCAATGCCGACAGTCTGCAGCAGCACCCCGATGAGGAAAGGGCGGAAACCCTGGCGTCCCTGCTCAAGAAGGGCGTCCCCATCCTGGCCCTGATCGTCCTGGTGCTGGGTGGCATCTACTCGGGCATCTTCACGCCGATGGAGGCCGGCGCCGTGGGGGCCCTGGGCGCCTTCATCATGACGCTGCTGCGGGGGATGTTGACGCCGAGCAGGTTCTGGAAGGTGCTGGTGGAAACCGGGCATGTCTCGGTCTCCGTCCTCTTTCTCATCATCGCCGCGAGTCTCTACAGCAGGATGTTGGCGATGAGCGGCGTGCCCGAGCAGATCACCCACCTGATGATCGGCTCCGGGCTGGGGGCGGTCGGGTTCGTCCTCATGTACCTGCTGGTCATCCTGCTCCTCGGCTGCGTGCTCGACTCGGTCTCCATCCTGTTGATCATGGTGCCCATCGCGTTGCCCATCTCCGCTAGCTTCGGGATGGACCCGATCTGGTTCGGCATCATCACCGTGGTGGCCGTGGAGATCGGCTTGATCACCCCACCCTTCGGGTTGTCCGTCTATACGGTCAAGGCCTCGCTGGATGATCAGAGCGTGGCCCTGAAGGAAGTCTTCGTGGGCGTGATCCCCTTCGTCCTTTGCATGTTGTGCGTGCTGCTGATTCTGGCGGCATTTCCATGGCTGAGCCTGGTGCTGGCTCGCTGATTATCGACCATTACAAGAACCGGAGTCGATCATGAGTAACGATACCCTGACCAAGGATTTTATCGTCGGTGTCTGCAAGGAGAAGGGCTTTCTCGCCAAGCAGATGTATGTCGTCTCGACCACCTCCGCGGGGGACATGGACAGGATTCTGGCGAACCTCGAGGAGCATCTCGCCTATCAGGTAGAGCTGGAAAGGCGAGGCATCATGTTTTCCGCGGGACCCGTGTTCTCGGAAGATGGCCAAACATGGCATGGCGAAGGGATGGTCGTCATTCGGGCGGATTCTCTGGATGAGGCCCGTGACATCGCCGGCGCCGATCCGATGCATCGCAGCGGGGCACGCAACTTCACCGTTCGCCCCTGGCTGATGAATGAAGGCTCGATCCAGATCCGGGTGAACTATTCCGACGGTAGCGTTGAGGTGGTTTAAACAACCTGGCGTCGCTCCCATGGATGGGGCGGCCGGAAGACTCGATGCGCGACTAACAACGACAACACTTCAAATTAAAAGTGATACATGATGAATAAAAAATATATGCTTTGGCTCTCTGTCGCCATGCTTGGCAGCATGATCCTGACCGAAGCGCAAGCCGCAAGCTGGAGTGACACCTTCCTCGGCTACCGCTATGGCACTCAGTTTCACGAGCCTGGCATCGAGGAAGAGATTGAACAGCATATCGTGCAGTTTTCCCATGTCAGTGGCTATAAGTACGGATCCAATTACTTCAATGTGGATTTCATTCAGTCTGACCGGAATGATGCAATCAACGGTGGTGGTTCCGGGGCCATTAATGTTTACTCGGTCTATCGTCATCAATTGCATTACGGAAAGCTGTTCGGAGAGCCGTTGAGTTTCGGCCCCGTCAGGGATGTGGCCTTGACGGCTGGATTCGACCTGAGTCACAAGAACAGTAGCTTTGCATCCCGTAAACGGATGCTGTTATTGGGGCCAACGCTCAAGTTCGATCTGCCAAGAGGGTTTGTCGATCTGAGTGTCTTGCTAGCTCGTGAATGGAATCACTGTGGTCTCGATGTCTGTCGTCTCGAAGGTAACCAGGACAGCATCGATTTTGATCCCTACTATCAGTTCAGCCTGGCATGGGGGGTTCCTTTCGAAGCCGGCAGCCTTCCGATGAAATTTCAGGGTTTTTTTAATTACAACACCGAAAAGGGGGGAGATTACTTTGGTGTGGCGACGAAGCCGGAGCAACTTTCCCGCACCTCGCTCATGCTCGATGCAGGTGAGCTCGCCTGGGGAAGCAGCAATAACCTATGGGTAGGTGTCGGGTATGAGTTATGGAGGAACAAATTCGGAAACCACGGCAAGCCAGGCGTCGATGTTGATGCCATCACCTTCAATGCCGAGTGGCACTTCTAGAGCCTGATGATTTTCTGGTTCGTTGGCTCTGTCAATTGCGTAGCAATTCGCGGGGGAAGTTGGTGGGATGTCAAGCCAGCTTTCTCGGGGGCTTTCTGAGATCTAAACACTACTTCGAGGTGAATATGAATAATACCTTGCATCACTATGTTGACGGCGAAAGGCTCGCCGGCCAGGGGAATCGCTTTCACGATGTGTACGATCCGGCGACCGGCCAGGTGACGGCACGCCTGCCCCTGGCCGATGAAGCCGAGGTGGCCCAGGCCGTCGCCGCGGCGAAGCGTGCCTTCCCGTCCTGGTCCGCCATGACCCCCTTGCGCCGTGCCCGGGTCATGAGCCGCTTCAAGGCGCTGCTGGACGAGCATGCCGATGAGCTCGCCCGCATCATCTCCATGGAGCATGGCAAGGTGCATTCGGATGCCATGGGCGAGGTGCGGCGAGGGATCGAGGTGGTGGAGTTCGCCTGCGGGGGGCCTCATCTGCTCAAGGGGGAGGTCACCGAGAACATCGGCACGGACATCGACTCCCTCTCGCTGCGCCAGCCCCTGGGAGTCGTTGCCGGTATCACACCGTTCAACTTCCCCGCCATGGTGTCGCTGTGGATGTTCCCCGTCGCCCTGGTGTGCGGCAACACCTTCGTGCTCAAGCCTTCGGAGCGCGATCCGTCGGCCGCCCTCTTCCTGGCGGAGCTGCTGGAGCGGGCGGGGCTGCCCGATGGCGTCTTCAACGTCATCAACGGCGACAAGGAGGCGGTGGATGCGCTCCTCGCGCATCCCGACGTCCAGGCGGTGAGCTTCGTCGGCTCCACGCCGATCGCCCGCTACGTCTATGCCACCGGCTGTGCCAACGGCAAGCGAGTGCAGGCCCTGGGGGGCGCCAAGAACCACATGGTCGTCATGCCCGACGCCGACCTGGACAAGGCGGCGGATGCACTGATGGGCGCCGCCTACGGCTCGGCCGGCGAGCGTTGCATGGCGATCTCGGTGGCGGTGGTCGTGGGGGACGAGGTCGCCGATGCCCTGGTCGAGCGCCTGGCGCCTCGCGTTCGCACCCTCAAGGTGGGGCCCAGCAGCGACGAGACCGCCGAGATGGGGCCGTTGATCACCGCGGCGCACCGGGACAAGGTGGCCTCCTACATCGGCATCGGCGTGGAGGAGGGGGCCGGGCTGGTGGTCGATGGGCGCGACGTCGCCATCGCCTCGCCCGGTCATGAGGAGGGCTTCTTCCTCGGGGGGAGCCTGTTCGACCATGTCACCCCCCAGATGCGCATCTACCGGGAAGAGATCTTCGGCCCCGTGCTGGGCATCGTGCGCGTCGACAGCTGGGAAGAGGCGCTCGACCTGATCAATGCCCATGAGTATGCCAACGGGACGGCCATCTTCACTCGCGATGGTGATGCGGCCCGGCGCTTCGCCCACCGGATCGAGGTGGGCATGGTCGGCGTCAACGTACCCATTCCCGTGCCGATGGCCTTCCATAGCTTCGGTGGCTGGCGCAACTCGCTGTTCGGCGATCACCATCTGCATGGCCCCGAAGGCGTGCGCTTCTATACCCGCCTGAAGACCATCACCTCCCGCTGGCCCACCGGCATCCGGGCCGGCGCCGACTACGTCATGCCGACCATGGAGTAGCCGGCGCCGGATCCCCCCGCCCGGCCATGGCGTCGCCGGCGGCGGGATCCGGCCTCATGCGAGGCGGTGGGGCAGGACCCTGCCGCCAGTCGAGTCAAGGGCGCCCGCTGCGTCGAGCGCCCCAGTCAAGGAGTCATCTCATGGCTGCCATCGATGCCCGAGCCGTCGAAACGCTCTTCACGGAAGCCCGTACCCACAATGTCTGGTACGACTTGGACATCCGCGAGGAGACGCTTCGCGAGCTCTATCACCTCATGCAGCACTGTCCCACTTCCATGAACTGTCAGCCGCTGAGGATCCTCTTTCTCAGGAGTCCGGCGGCCAAGCAACGCCTCAAGCCGGCGCTGTTGCCCGGCAACGTGGAGAAGGCCATGACGGCGCCGGTGGTCGCGGTGCTGGGCTACGATACCGCCTTCTATGAGCACCTGCCGCGGACGTTCGCCCACAGCCCCGGGGCCAAGGCGATGTTCGAGGAGGACCCGGCGTTCGCCGATGTCACGGCCTTCCGGAACAGCTCCATCCAGGGCGGTTACTTCATCCTGGCGGCTCGTGCCCTGGGGTTGGACGTGGGGCCCATGTCCGGTTTCGACCATCGCCTCGTCGACCAGGAGTTCTGGCCGGACGGCAGGGTGAAGAGCAACTTCCTGTGCAACCTGGGGTTCGGGGATGCCTCGGCGCTCTTCCCCCGGGGCGAGCGCTTCGCCTTCGACGAGGCCTGCGGGTGCCTGTAGGCCGCGGTCGCCCGTTCTTCCCGGGCGGTCAGTCATCCAGGGAGGCGCTGGTCCGTTCGGTCGCCAGGATGACGTCCCGGGTCGCGACGTCTTCCTCCGCGATTTCCTCGGCGAGGAAGTCCAGCAGGGCCCGGACCGAAGGCAGCAGGCAGCGCCGGGAAGGGAAGATGGCATGCAGGATCCCGCCGCGTGGCACCCAGCCCGGCAGCACATCGACCAACCGGCCGGCCTGGAGGTCGCGCCCGGCGACCAGTAGGGCCAGCTTGACCACGCCCATCCCGGCCAGGGCCGCCTCATGCAGCGTTTCGGCGCTGTCCGTCACCAGGCGGGGGCGATGAGGGATCTGGGCGGTGACCCCGTCGGGGCCGACCAGATCCCAGCGATGCTGCTTGTCGGGCTGGTCGAAATCCAGGCTGGGTAGCTGGCACAGGTCGGCGGGCGTGCGGGGCAGCGAGTGGTTCTCGAACAGGCCGGGGGCCGCCACTAGCCGCTGGGGGCTGCGCGACAGGATCTTCATGGTCAGGTCGCTGTCTTCCAGGGGCGGGAAGCGGATCCGGATCGCCATGTCGAAGCCTTCCTTGACCACGTCCACCCGGCGACTGGTGGCCTCCACCTGGATATCGACCTTGGGGTACCGGGCCATGAAGCGGACCAGCAGGGGGGTGATCAGGTAATGCAGCACGCTCGGCGAACAGCTCAGTCGTATCACGCCCCGGGGCTCGGCGCGATTAAGCTGGATCAGTTCATCAGCCGCTTCCGCCTCCACCAGCATCGCCACGCAATGCCGGTAATAGGCCTGGCCGATCTCGGTCACCGAAAAATGGCGCGTCGAGCGATTCACCAGCCGAGTTTCCAGGCGCTCCTCCAGCTGGCCGATGCGACGACTCAGCTTCGACTTGGGGATCCCCAGGGCGCGACCGGCCGGTGCGAACCCCCCGTGATCCACTACCTGCACGAAGTAATAGAGGTCATTGAGGTCCTGCATTCTATTGTCCTATTAATGCAACGGTCTGTGCCGGATGTGCCGTCTAGTGGGTTCGTCGTTCATTTAATAGGCTTGTTGTCATCGAGGCTACCGGCCTCCCTACAACACTCAGGAGCCCGACGATGAAGAAGATCCAAGCGGTATACGGCGCCCCCCGCGGGCACTGGGTCGGTGACGGCTTTCCCGTGCGTTCCCTGTTCACCTATGAGCGCATGGGGGCCGAGCACATCAGCCCCTTCCTGATGCTGGATCACGCCGGTCCCTACACCTTCGAGCCGGCCAAGCAGCCTCGCGGCGTGGGGCAGCACCCCCACCGCGGCTTCGAGACCGTGACCCTGGTCTACGAAGGGGAGCTGGAGCACCGCGATTCCACCGGCAGCGGCGGCAAGATCGGCGAGGGGGACGTGCAGTGGATGACCGCCGGTGCCGGCATCATCCACGAGGAGTACCACTCCCGGGCCTTCACGGAGCGCGGTGGCAAGCTGGAGATGGTGCAGCTCTGGGTCAACCTGCCCGCTCGCGACAAGGATACCCCGGCAGCCTACCAGACGCTGCTCGATGCCGACATTCCCAGCGTGCCGCTGGACGACGAGGCCGGCCGGGTACGGGTGGTGGCCGGTAGCTATCTTGGACATGAGGGACCGGCCAGTACCTTCACGCCGATCAACATGTGGGACGTGCGGCTGGCCTCTGGCAGGCATGCCACCCTGCCGGTGCCGGAGGACCACACCACCCTGTTGGTGGTGCTGGGGGGCACCGTCCAGGTCAATGGCGAGACCATCGTGCGCGACGAGGCGGTGGTGAGCTTCGAGCGTCGCGGCGAGGAGCTGCACCTGGAGGCCAACAACGACGCCAAGTTGCTGCTGCTGAGCGGCGAGCCCATCGAGGAGCCGGTCGTCGGCCACGGGCCCTTCGTGATGAACAGCGTGGAGGAGATCCACCAAGCCTTCGCCGACTTCCAACGCGGGAAGTACGGCGCCCTGAACGACTAGCGGGGGGAGTTCCGCTGGCGTGCTTGCCCGGCAGCCGTGCTGCCGGGCCATTCCAACCTGACGAAAGGAGTACCACCATGTCCTTTACCTACAACCGCCTGGACAAGGATGACGTGGCCCTGTTGATGGTCGACCATCAGGCCGGCCTGCTGTCCCTGGTGCGCGACTACAGCCCGGACGACTTCAAGAACAACGTGCTGGCACTGGCGGATATCGCCAAGTTCTTCGATATCCCCACCATCCTCACCACCAGCTTCGAGACCGGCCCCAACGGCCCCATCGTGCCGGAACTCAAGGAGATGTTCCCCCAGGCGCCCTACCTCGCCCGTCCGGGCCAGATCAACGCCTGGGACAACGAGGAGTTCGTCGCCGCCATCAAGGCCACCGGCAAGAAGCAGCTGCTGATCGCCGGCGTGGTCACCGAGGTCTGCGTGGCCTTCCCGGTGCTCTCCGCCCTGGAGGAAGGCTACGAGGTCTTCGTGGTCACCGACGCCTCCGGTACCTTCAACCAGACCACCCGCGAGGCCGCCTGGGATCGCATGTCCCAGGCCGGTGCCCAGCTGATGACCTGGTTCGGGGTCGGCTGCGAGCTGCACCGTGACTGGCGCAACGACATCGAAGGCTTCGGCGGCCTGCTGGCCGGCCACCTACCGGCCTACGCCAACCTGATTCAAAGCTACAACCAGCAGACTCAGGGCTAAGTGCGGTCGGCTCGGTCCCGAGCGATGGTTCAGGGGGGCGCCTATGCTGAAGGCGGCCCCCTCGAGGGCCGAGCCCCATTCACCAGTTTCGGAAGGATGCCCCCATGAGCACTCTCGTCGATGATCGCGACCTGGCCTCGTCCCGCGACTGCCCGGTCGTCGAGGGCAAGCGCCAGGTCCAGCATGTCGCGCCCCGTACCGCCGATGTGGGCGGGATTCCCGTCAATCGGGTCTTGCCCTCCCGCCACCGTCGCCTGGTGGGCGCCTGGTGCTTCCTCGATCACGCCGGCCCCGCGGTCTTCAAGGGCGATTCCCGTGGGCTGCGCGTCGGCCCGCATCCGCATATCGGCCTGCAGACCTTCACCTGGATGATCGAGGGCGAAGTGCTGCACCGTGACAGCCTGGGCAACCAGCAGGTGATCCGTCCCGGGCAGGTCAACCTGATGACCGCCGGACGCGGCATCAGCCATACCGAGGAGTCGGTGACCGGCGAGACGCACCTGCATGCCGCCCAACTGTGGATCGCCCTGCCGGAGGCCGACCGCCGCACCGACCCGCGCTTCGACCACTACCCGGAGCTGCCGCGCTGGCAGGAGGCGGGGGTGGACTTCACCCTGCTGACCGGCGAATTCGCGGGACGGCGGGCACCGACCCTGGCCTTCTCGCCGCTGGTGGGCCTGGATCTCGTCAGCCGGGAGGCGAGCCCCCTGCGGTTGACGCTGCGGGAAGACTTCGAGTACGGCGTGCTGCCCCTGGAGGGCGAGCTGGACATCGAGGGCGACACCTTCCTGTCCAACGAGCTGGCCTATCTGGGGTGCGGGCGCGAGGCCGTCACCCTGTCCCTCCCGGCGGGTGGCCGGGCCATCCTGGTGGGGGGCGCGCCGCTGGACGAGGAGATCCTGATCTGGTGGAACTTCGTCGGCCACAGCAAGGCCGAGATCGCCGAGGCGCAGCGGGACTGGGAAGTCGGCAGCGCGCGCTTCGGCAGCATCCCCGGCTACGACGGTGAACCGCTGATGCCGCCGCCACTGCCCTGGCAGGCATAGCGAGACGCCAAGGTTTCCCCGACCGCGAAGGACAGCGCATGACCGAACTCCAATCCGCAGCGCCATTGTCGGGCGGCGATGGCGTCACCATCCGCATCCATCACCGGGTCCGCCCCGATGCCAAGGACCGTTACGAGACCTGGCTGCGCCAGATCATCGAGGCCGCCTCTCGTTATGCCGGTCACCAGGGCGTGCATATCCTGAGACCCCACGAGGGCGGCCAGGACTACGAGATCGCGGTGCGCTTCGCCTCCGAGGCCCAGGCCGAGCGCTGGCGCTCGTCCGACGACCGCCGCGAGCTGATGGACGACATCCGCGACGCCCTGCAGCAGGACGAGGCGGTCGAGATCCTCAGCGGCATCGACTACTGGTTCACGCCGCCGACTGCCACCAGCAAGCAGCCCGTACGCTGGAAGCAGTGGCTGGTCACCACGGGCGTCATCTGGCCGCTGACCCTCGTGGTGCCGCTGCTCTGGCAGCCGCTGTTCTCCCTCTTTCCGCTGCTCGATACCTGGGGGCTGCGGCACGGGATCATCGCCGCCACCATCGTGGCGTTGGTGGTGTATGTGGTCATGCCGCGAGTGGTGCGGCTGGTGGCAAGCTGGATGTTCAAGTAGCGTTCGGGCGGGCGCCCCTCCATCAGTCGGTGACTAACGCTGGATGGGCGAGCGCAGGCAAGGGTCAGGCAAGGGGGAGCCCCTGGGGCCTCCCCGCGACTTTCGAGAAGATGCTAGCGTGATGGGCGACGAGCGGCACGATGCCGGCTCCGCCGGCGCCGGCAACCAACCACCATCCGTGCAGGTAGCCATAGGCACCGGTCAGCCCCGGCAGCAGCGTCCGGCCGCCCCGGCGTTGCTGGGAAGTGGGAGGGTATCCGCTGGCGTTCCCGTCGAAGGCCGGCTTCACCCTCGACGACATCTGGGACATCGCCGCCTTCTTCGGTATGTCCAACCGCCTGGTCACCCTCGCCGGCACCCCGCCCAACGAGGAGTTCTACCTGATGGGGAGGGTGCCGCGGGAGAAGTGAGCAGACTGGCTTCTCCGAAGGCCACGACGTAGGCTCGAGGCAGGGACGTTGGGGGGAAGTCATGACAACGGAAAGAATGGCATGGACGGATCGAGACCGGCTACAGGTATTGTCACTCTACTGCCGGCTGACGTTTGGGCAGTTACACCGGGGACGACCCGAAGTCATCCAGTTGGCCGAGCGTATGGGTCGCTCGGTCAATTCGGTCGCTATGAAGCTCTCCAATTACGCGAGTCTCGATCCCGAAGTGCTGGCGCTGGGCAAGAAGGGGCTTTCAGGTGCCTCCCAACAGGACCGGTTGCTTTGGCAACGCTTTATCGCCGAACCGGAAGCCGTGGCGTGTGAGTGTGAGGAGGCCTGGTTGTCGCTTCATGGAGAGATGGAGCAAGGGGAGGGCGGCTGGGAACCTGACTACATGGGCCGGGATGTCGTGGGACTGCAGAAGCGGCGCGTGGGGCAGCCGCTCTTCCGCAAGGCAGTGATGATTCGCTATGACACTCGCTGTGTGATCACCGGTGTGCGCCATGAAGACCTGCTAATCGCCAGTCATATCGTGCCTTGGCAGGAACGTCCCGAATCGCGTCTCGATCCGGCCAACGGGCTGTGCCTAAATGCCTTGCATGATCGCGCCTTCGACAAGGGATTGATGGGAATTGATAGTGAGGGCCGCATTCGCATCTCTCGCGAACTGGCTGAGAGCCACCTCAATGGTCGGTTGAAAGACCAGTTGATGGATCTCGACGGACAGCCTCTCGATCTGCCCCCTACGACCTCTCCCAATCGCGAGTACCTGGCTTGGCACTTCCGTGAGTGCTTTCGCCAATAGCGAACCAACCGAAGGGTTAACACTCCTCCAGTAGCTGCAGCACCGGCATGAGCTGGCTCTCGTGCAGCAGCAGCACGCTGTCGCCGGCCTCGCCCTCGGCGGGGGCGATCACGGCGAACTCGCCTTCCTCCAGGTGGAATTCGTGGATCTCGCGGGGGCCGTCGGGCGTCTCGCAGTGGATGGAGCGGTAGGCGTCGTCTTCGCCGTAGGTGAGGCGGTGGTAGACCTTGAAGAAGGTGTAGAGCGTGAGCCCCCGCTCGAAGGCGGGCCAGCGGGCGGGGCTGGTGCGGGTCTCGTCGTCGAGGGCCTGGCCGGCGGCTTCGGCGGCGGCGATGGCGGCGGCCAGCGGCCCGGCCAGCAGCGAGGTGGTGTCGCGGGGCAGGGGTGCCTGGGCCTCGAAGGCCCGGTGATAGCGGGTGGCGACATCGCGCAGGTCGTCCAGCGAGCCGATCCGGTGGTCGCTGTGCTTGAGGTCGGCGGGCTCGAAGTAGCCGTTCTCCCAGCCATGGATCACGCGCAGGAGCAGCCGGTCGTCGGCCATGGGCTGGCCGACCAGCGCCGCGACGGCCACGCGCAGGTGCAGATGGCGTTCGGGGACCAGGTTGTCGAAGGCGGAGTAGGGGTCGGCGAAGATCGCGTGCAGGCGCCCGGGGGCGTGTTCCTTGGCTTCGGTAAACGGCATGCGCGGTGTCCTGCGAGGGTGACGTTCGAAATCCGGTGTCGTTGTGTCATTCTAGTGGGTCGAACGTTATGTCGGCCCTTGCGGCCATAACTTGAGGTTCGTTCACGATTTTACATCCACTGTCGCCAGGGGAGTCCCGCCGCGTTGCTCGGGGCGGGGCTGAGAGGGCGCCATATGGCACCGACCCTGGAACCTGACCCGGTTCACACCGGCGGAGGAAGCGCGACATGCCCTACCTGACGTCTGCCGTGCTCGGCGCGGCGCTGTTCTGTTTTGCCGTTCTCGGTTTCAGGGCCCGCCGGGTCGGCGGCCCCCTCGACGACTATGTCACCGCCCGCAATTCCCAGACCGCCTCGACCCTGGGGCTGTCGTTCCTGGCCTCGAGCATGGGCGCCTGGATTCTCTTCGCCCCGCCGGAGATCGGCGCCTTCGTCGGCCCGGTGGCGCTGGCCGGCTACGCCATCGGCTCGTCGCTGCCGTTCCTCGTGCTGGGGCTCTACGGGCCGGCGATCCGCCGCCACCTGCCGGAAGGCCGCAGCATCGGCGAGTTTGCCGAGGCCTGCTACGGTCCCGGGGTACGCCGTTGGGTGTCGCTGGTCTCGATTCTCTACATGGCCTGCTTCCTGGCCGCGGAACTGACCGCCATCGGTGCCATCGCCGCGCTGCTCTCCGAGGTGCCACCGGCGCTGGTGGTGATCGGCGTGGCGGTGGTCACCCTGGTCTATACGGTGCTGGGGGGGCTGCGCGCCAGCCTGGCCACCGACCGCTGGCAGGCGTGGCTGCTGCTGGCCCTGCTGGCCCTGGTCGGTGGGGTGGCGGTATGGCGGTTACCGGAGATGCCGGTGGGGGCGGGGCTGCCCTCGGTGCCGATGGGCAGTGCCCTGAGCGTGGCGCTGACGCTGGTGATCGCGGTGACCGCGGCCAACCTCTTTCATCAAGGCTACTGGCAGCGCATCTGGGCGGCTGAGAATGATCGGGCGCTGGGCCGTGGCGCCCTGCTGGGCGGGGCCAGCACCCTGCTGGTGATCCTGGCGATCGGGGCCCTGGGCATGCTGGCGGCCATGAGCGGGCTGCCGCTGGGCGAGCCGCCGATTCCCTTCTTCGCGCTGCTGTCCGCCGCGCCGGCGTGGCTGGGCCTGCCGGCCCTGGTGCTGGCGGTGACCCTGGTGGCCTCCAGCGTGGATACCCTGCAGAACGCCATTGCCTCGCTGGCGGTGGCCAGCGCCGGCCGGCGTGGGCTCTCCGTCGGGGCGGCGCGTCTGGCCACGGTGGTGCTGATGGTACCGGTGGTGTGGGTGGCGCTGCAGGGGCTCTCGGTGCTGCGCCTGTTCCTGATCGCCGACCTGCTGTGTGCCGCCATCGTGGTGCCGGTGTTGCTGGGCCTGTGGCGGCGCATGAGCCCGCTGGCCGCGGTGGCCGGCGGGGTGGCGGGCATGCTCGGCGCCGTCCTGCCCGGCTGGGTGGCCCAGGGCAGCCTGGCCGGTGGGGTGCTGGTGGCCAGCTTCCCGGACAGCATCCCGACCCTGCCGCCGTTCCTCGGCGCGCTGCTGGCGTCGACCCTGGTCAGCCTGTTGATCGCCTGGCGCCGGCCGGCTTCCCGCTTCCCCCTGGCACGCGAAGGAGACGCCCGATGACCACCCGCTCGACCTGGAACGCCTGGGCCGCCGGCCGCGAAGCGGCACGCCTCACCGACTGGCTGCGTGAGATCAGCGAGCCCGACTGGACGGCCACGGTGGCCCACCCGCTGTTCGATGCCCTGGCCGAGGGGCGGCTCTCCGGCGAGGCCTTCGCCGCCTACATGGTGCAGGATTACGGCTTCGTCGACCCCTTCACCGCGCTGATCGGCCATGCCATCGGCCACGCGCCGACCATGGCCGACCGCGTGGTGCTGGGCCAGTTCATGGGCATGCTGACCAGCGACGAGAACAGCACCTTCCAGCGCACCTTCGATGCCTTCGGGGTGCCGGAGCAGGTTCGCCTGGCGCCCGACTACCTGGCGCCTACCCGAGACTTCCGCGGTCTGCTGCACGACACCGGGATGCACGGCAGCTACGCCGAGATGCTGGCGGTGCTGGTGGTCACCGAGTGGCTCTATCTGGAATGGGCCCTGCGCGTGACACGCGTCGAGGGGCTGCACCCGCTGATGGGGGAGTGGATCGACCTGCACGACAACCCGGCCTTCCGGGACTTCGTCGCCTGGCTGCGCCGGCGCCTGGACGAGGAGGCGGCACGGCTGGACGAGGCCGGCTTCGCGCGCATGGCCGAGCGCTTCCGCGAGACGGTGGCCAGGGAACGGGCCTTCCACGACGCCGTGCACACAGAGTAACGTCAGCCCAAGGGTGAGGCGTCAGTCGAGGAAGAGGTCGGCGGGTAGTCCGAAGCGCGCCGTCAGTGCCTTGATCTGGCGTACGTTCAGGCGCCGCTTGCCGGCCAGGATCTCGGAGATCACCGACTGGGTGCCGACTTCCGGAAGGCTCGACTGGTCCAGGCCGTGCCATTGCATCAGATGGCGCAGCATCTCGGCGCCACTGACCTCCGGCATCGGGTGGTGAGAGTCGTCGTAGGCTTCGATCAGGTCGCCCATGTGCGATGCGAGGCTTGCCAGGGGGTGCTCCTCATCGTCACCGATCAGGGTGAGCAGCTCGTCCAGGGCCTCGACAAGGGCATCGTAATCGCTCTCGGACTCGGGGGCGTGGAGCAGGGGGGACACGAATCGCCAGTGGGCGGCGGCTTGTTGGACGATGCTGGTCATGTCGACTCCTTCCAGGTGCCCTTGTCGTATTCCGCATGATCGAGCACATGCTGGATATAGATCTTCTTGTAGCGGTAGTGCACCACCGCGATCAGGCGGATCTTGTTGCCGCCGATATCGAACACATGCTGTCGGCCTACCTTGTCGGTCGCCGGGAACAGTGCCTTCATCTCGGCAAAACCGGCCGGTTCGCTTGCCTTCATCAGGCGGTACCAGGCATCCAGTGCCGATGCCGTCTGGGGCCATTTCCGCTTGGCTTCCCAGATGCGTTTCTGTGTGATGATGTGCAAGGCGATCTCCCTATCGCATTCTGCGATAAAGTGTAGCGCCCAGCGAGTGGCCCGGCAAGCAATGGCCAGGGGGAGGTCGGGTATCGACGGGGTGTCGAGCGGACGGAGCGATCGAGACATGGACAAGTGCCACTGCCGAGAGCCACCCTCTGTAGAACACCGACGATCGACCAGAGGAGGCCCTGCCATGAGCGATACGCCGAAGGATCCCCGCCGCCGCCACTCCGCCCCGGTGGTGGATGGCCCCGGCAAGGCGGCCAGCCGTGCCATGCTGCGCGCGGTGGGCTTCACCGACGAGGATTTCGTGAAGCCCCAGGTGGGCATCGCCTCGACCTGGAGCAACCTCACCCCCTGCAACAGCCATATCGACGAGCTGGCCGAGCGCGCCAGCGCCGGTGCCGACGGGGCCGGGGGCAAGGGGGTGATCTTCAACACCATCACCATCTCCGACGGCATCGCCAACGGCACCGAGGGCATGAAGTACTCACTGGTGTCGCGGGAGGTGATCGCCGATTCCATCGAGACGGTGGCGGGCTGCGAGGGCTTCGACGGCCTGGTGGCGATCGGCGGCTGCGACAAGAACATGCCGGGCTGCCTGATGGGCCTGGCGCGGCTGAACCGGCCCAGCGTCTTCGTCTACGGCGGCACCATCCTGCCCGGTGCCGGGCACACCGATATCGTCTCGGTGTTCGAGGCCATGGGCGCCTACAGCCGCGGCGATCTCGACCTGATCGAGGTGAAGCAGATCGAGGAGACGGCGATTCCCGGCCCCGGCTCCTGCGGCGGGATGTACACCGCCAACACCATGGCCTCGGCCATCGAGGCGCTGGGCATGAGCCTGCCGGGCAGCTCGGCGCAGAACGCGGTGTCGCAGGCGAAACGCGACGACTGCGAAGCCGCCGGGGCCGCGGTGCTCGAGCTGCTCGAGCGCGACATCAAGCCGTCGGACATCATGACCCGCGAGGCCTTCGAGAACGCCATCACCGTGGTGATCGCCCTCGGCGGCTCCACCAACGCGGTGCTGCACCTGATCGCCATGGCCAGCACCATCGGGGTCGAGCTCTCCCTCGAGGACTTCACCACCCTCGGCAAGCGGGTGCCGGTGCTCGCCGACCTGCGCCCCAGCGGCCACTACATGATGAGCGAACTGGTCGAGATCGGCGGCATCCAGCCGCTGATGAAGACCCTGCTCGAGGCCGGGCTGCTGCACGGCGACTGCCTGACGGTCACCGGCCGGACGCTCGCCGAGAACCTGGCGGGGGTGGCGCCCTATCCCGAGGGGCAGGCGATCATCGCCCCGCTGGAGGCGCCACTCAAGGCCGAGAGCCACCTGCGGATCCTCTACGGCAACCTGGCGCCGGAAGGGGCGGTGGCCAAGATCACCGGCAAGGAGGGCACCCGGTTCTCGGGAACGGCACGGGTCTTCGGCTCCGAGGAGGAGGCCCAGGCGCGCATCAACGACGGCAGCGTGGTGGCCGGCGACGTGGTGGTGATCCGCTACGAGGGGCCGAAGGGCGGGCCGGGCATGCGCGAGATGCTCACCCCGACCTCGGCGATCATGGGCCGGGGGCTCGGCAACGACGTGGCGCTGATCACCGACGGGCGCTTCTCCGGTGGCAGCCACGGCTTCGTGGTCGGCCATATCTCGCCCGAGGCCTTCGACGGCGGCCCGCTGGCGCTGCTGGAGGACGGCGACGTGATCACCATCGACGCCGAGGCCGACACCATCGAGGTGGGGCTTTCCAACGAGGAACTGATGCGTCGCCGCGCCGCCTGGCGGCAGCCCTCGCCGCGCTACACCCGTGGCGTGCTGGCCAAGTACGCCAGGGCGGTGAGTTCCGCCTCCACCGGCGCGGTGACCGATCAGGCGGACTGATCCTGTCCCGAGTCCCATCTAGAGACGCCCCTGCCGGCTTGCCGGCGGGGGCATTTCTCGCCTGATCGCCGGTCCGGTTACGGCTCGCTCTGGGCGGTGTGGCTCAGGCGCAGGCGGGCGCGCAGCCGCCGGGCGAGAATATCCACGCCGATGTTGAGCAGGGCGGTGATCACGATGAGCACCAGGGCGCGGTCGAAGCGCAGCTCCTGGATGGCGCTGTCGACGTAGAAGCCCAGGGTGGTGATGCCGAGGATGCCCAGTATCGCCGTCTCGCGCATGATGATCTCCCAGCGGTAGAAGAGCAGCGCCAGGAAGGGACCGTAGACCCGCGGTGCCACCTCGTAGGCGTAGCGGTTCATGCCGCCGGGGGCGTCCTGGCGCAGGTGGATCTCGTTGCTGCGGCGCCCGACCAGGTGGCCGATGATGCCGCCGTTGTGCAGCGCCAGGGCGACCACCGCCGGCAGCATCGAGGGCCCCCACAGCTGCAGCAGGATGAAGGCCAGCAGATACTCCGGCGTGGAGCGCATCACCACCAATACCCCATGCCCGAGGGCGCCGCGCACCCGGCCGGTGAAATGGCGCCCCGTGAAATGATGAGAGACGAGCGGGAACAGCGTCATCGCCAGCGCGCCGGTGAGCACCATGGCGATCTGGGTCAGCAGCAGGGTATTCCAGATGCCGGGCACGGCCTGGTCGGCGAGGAGGTCGCCCAGCCAGGGCAGAAGGCCGCCGAGCCCCTCACCGTGGCGCAGCGGGGCGGGCACGATGTCCTCGGTGAAGAAGCGCGAGACGTTGCTCCACAGGATCGGCAGCCCGGTGCCGAGCAGGAAGGGGGAGGCCAGCAGATAGAGGGGCAGCAGCCGTGGCCGCACCCACAGCCGCAGGGAGGCGATGAGGGCGTAGAACAGCAGCAGCAGCGCGCCCACCGTGCCGTAGTGGCCCTGGGCGAAGGCACCCGCGAGATGAAACCCCAGGGTCGGCATGCCGACGAAGCCGAGCACCGCGCTGGAGCGCAGGCCGCACTCGAGGCGGTAGGCCGTATAGCTGACCAGGTGCGGCCAGGCCTGGCTGATTCGGGTATAGACCAGCGCCGAGAGCCGCCCGGCGCGCCGCGGCAGGGTGCGTTCCGGCTGCGGATCGCCCTCGTCGAGGATCTCGGCATAGACCTTGGCGAAGGTGCCGGCGTAGGGGATGGCGATGGCCAGTACCCCGGTGATCGGGTGCAGGCCGAAGCTCTGCAGGAAGATCAGCGCCCAGAACAGCTCATGGATGGCACGGATGAAGGCGCAGAAGGTGCGTACCCAGACATGCCCGAAGAGCAGGGCCAGCAGCATGCCCGCCGCCGCGCCGAGCCCCACGCCGACGAAGGCGAAGGCCAGGGTCCGCAGCAGGGCCTCGCCGAGGAAGTCGACGCGGGAGAAGTCGGGCTGGATCAGCCCCATGAACAGGCGGCCCAGCGCCTGCCAGGGGTCGTGGGTACTGATCTCGAAGTCGCCGAACAGCAGGCACACCCCGGCCAGCAGGATCAGCCCCAGGGTGACGCGGCGGGTGGCGGTCAGCGGCATGATCAGTAGAGCGTCAGGAGGTCGGTGGCGGCCAGGCGCTGGCTGGGCTGGTCGATGGCGATGGCGCCATCCTGGATGCCGATCACCCGGGTGCAGTAGCGCAGCGCCAGGTCCACGTCGTGCATGGCCAGCACCGCGGTCGGATAGGCGTCGGTGAGGGCGGTCAGGACCACCTCGGAGAGGGGGCCATCCAGCGCCGAGACCGGCTCGTCGGCGAGCAACATCCCGCCGCCCTGATGGATGACCCGCGCCGCGGCGACGCGCTGCCGCTGCCCGCCGGAGAGTTCGCCGCAGGGGGGCCAGAGCTTGTCGTCGAGGCCGAGCCGGCTGAGCAGGACGTCGATCTCCGCCACGTCGGCTCGCCGCGGACGCACCAGGGTCAGCAGGTTGCGCCACCAGGGGTGGCGGTCGAGCCGGCCCATGTAGACGTTGTGGAACACCGAGAGCGTGGCCACCAGGCCGAGGTCCTGGGGCATCAGGGCGGCCCCCTGGTCGCGCCAGCGGTCATACATCACCGACAGCAGCGTCGACTTGCCGGCACCGCTGCGGCCGACCAGCGCCACACGCTCGCCGCGCGCCAGCGTCAGGCTCAGCGGGCCGAGCACGCGGGTCTCGCCATAGGCGGCGACGGCGTCATGCAGCGCCAGCATGGTCATTCGTCGAGCAGCCCCAGGGACTGCGCGACCTCGAGGATTTCCCGGTAGTCGTCGTTCTCGGCCGGGACGAAACCCGAGCGCGGGAAGCTGGCCAGCAGCTCGGGATCATTCATGTCGAGCAGTGCCTGCTGCAGGCGGTCGGTGAAGCCCTCGCCGAAGCGTTCGTCGACATCGCCGCGCACCGTCCACTGGTAGTCGGGGTAGGGCGGTGTCTCCCAGATCACCCGGACCCGCTCGTCATCGACGCTGCCGCTCGCCACCTCGTTCTCCCAGGCCTTGTAGCTGACCACCCCGGCCTGGTAGGCGCCGGACTGCACCACCGCGATGGTGCGGCTGTGGTTGCCGCTGAAGCCGACCCGCTCGAACAGCTCGTCGGGCGATGCGCCGAGGTCCTGGCGCAGGAAGTATTCCGGCATCAGGCGCCCGGAGGTCGAGCTCTGCGAGCCGAAGCTGAAGGTCAGGCCGCGCAGCGCCTCGGGGGCGCTGTCGCCGTCATGGGGCTCGAGGCCGGTGGCCCGGTTGGCGATGACGTAGCTCCGGTACTCGGGATCCTCCACGCCCTGGGCGATGGCCCGGGAGCCCGGCACCAGCTGGCGGGCCTGGACACCGGTGAAGCCGCCGAACCAGGCCAGTTGTACCTGGTTGTTGCGGAAGGCGGTGACCGAGGCGGCGTAGGAGGTGACCGGAATGAAGCGCACCTCGACGTCGAGCGCCTCGGCGAGGTAGTCGGCCACGGCCTGGAAGCGCTCCTGCAGGCGGGTCTCGTCCTCGTCGGGAATGGCGGTGAACACCAGGGGCTGGGCGGCGGCCAGGGGCGGGGTGACGAGAGTGACGAGCAGGACGGCCAGGGCAAGGGGCAGGTGTCTGAGCATGGGGAGCAACCCTTATGGAACGTTGGAAGTGGCCAGCGGCACCCGGGGCGGCTGGAAGGGGCATGATACCGAAAATTGCCGAGGCATCCCGTGTCGGACTCTCAGACGGCGCAGGTGCGAAACCCCGCCAGGGTGTCGTTACGGTCCGGGGTGAAGAAGTTGCGGTAGCCGGTGTGGATCAGCCGCCCCCGGGTGGCCCAGGCCCCGCCGCGCAGCACGTAGCGCCCCTCCTTGAACCAGGGGGCCGAGTAGTCGCGGTAGAGCTCGGGTTCGAATCCGGGGAAGGGGCCGAAGGGCGAGGCCGTCCATTCCCAGACGTTGCCCAGCATCTGCCGGCAGCCGAAGGCGCTGTCGCCGTCGGCAAGCGCCGCCACGTCGAGGCGTCCCAGGCGCCAGCCATCCAGGTTGGCCAGGCCGGCCTCCGGCGGCGATTCGCCCCAGGGGTAGCGGCGCTTGCCCGGCGCCAGGGCGCGGCCGTCGGCACTCGGCGCCCGGCTGGCGGCGATCTCCCATTCGGCCTCGCTGGGCAGGCGGCGCCCGGCCCAGCGGCACCAGGCATCGGCCTCGAACCAGCTGACATGCACGACCGGCTGATGGGGGGCCAGCGGCCGCCAGCGATCGAAGGTACGCTCTTCCCAATGGCCGGCGTCGGCCCGGCGCCAGTAGATGGGCGCCTGCAGGCCCTGCTGCTCGCGCCACTGCCAGCCGGCCGCGCTCCACAGCTCGCGTCGCCGATAGCCCCCGTCGTCGACGAAGGCGGCGAAGTCGGCGTTGGTGACCGGTGCCCGGGCGATCGAGAAGGGCGCCACCTCGACCTCCATGGGCGGCTTCTCGTTGTCGAACCGGAAGGGCAGGGTCGCGTCGGAGCCCAGCCGATGGCGCCCCCCGGGGATGTCGACATCCCCGGGCAGTGCCCCGGCGGGCGTCTCGGTGGCGGGCGCGGTGGTGAGATGGCCCCGGGGTGGCGTGCCCAGCGCGGGGGGCGGATCGCCCAGGGTCTGGCGCGTGTAGAGGAAGGCCTCGCCGTGCATGTCCTCGTGCAGCGTGGTGAGCTGATAGACATAGCTCTGGGCGGCACTGGCGTCGCCATCGGGCAGGCGCTCGAGCATGGCCTGCTGTACCCGTGACAGGTAGTCCAGGGTGGCCTCGCGTGACGGCAGCGGTAGCGACCAACGGTCGACATGGGCGATGCTGCTGGAATCGAACAGCCGGTCGGCCTCGGCGAGGCGGTAGTCGGGCAGGCCATAGAGGCCGCGCAGGGCGAAGTGGTCGTGGAAGTAGCCCAGGTGGCCGAGCTCCCACAGGGGGGGATTGACGATCGCCAGCCGCGGGCCGAGTTCGCGGGCCTCGAGGATGTCCCGCATCAGCGCCAGGCTGCGTTCGCGGGCATCGGTGAGCATCGCCGCCAGTTCGTCGGCGGCCCTGGGGGGTGTCGGAGGCGTCTGGATCATGCCGACCTCGTGGATGGAGTGGGACGGTGAGGGAGTGTGGATAGTGTTGAAGGTAGCCCTGATCACACCGGCGGGTCGAGGGTCTCACGCCGGCAACCGGGCCACGGCGACCCGCTGGGCGGGACTGCTGCAGGAGCTGGGCTGCCGCGTCCGCCTCGCCGGGTCCGAGGATGGCTCCGATGCCTGCCGCCTGGCCGGCCAGCCACCGGATCTGGTGCTGGCGCTGCATGCCGTTCGCAGCCACGCCGCCATTCGCACCTGTCGCGCCGCCTTTCCGGAGTGTCCGCTGGTGGTGGTGCTGACCGGGACCGACGTCTACCGCTTCCAGCACAGCCACCCCGAGGCGTTCCTCGATAGCCTCGCCGCGAGCGATGCCCTGATCGGCCTGCACGATTGCCTGGCCGAGGACCTCCCGCCGCGCTTCCTGCCGCGCCTGCATGTCGTCCACCAGTCGGCGCGCCCCCTGCCGCCCCGGGCCCCGCGGCCCGGCCGGCGCCGGTTCGAGGTGCTGGTCGCCGGCCACCTGCGCGAGGAGAAGGACTCGCTGCGCGCGGCCCTGGCCGTTCGCGAGCTGCCGTCGGCGTCGCGGCTGCGCGTGGTGCAGCTCGGTGGCGCCCACAGCCCGGACTGGGCCGACGCCGCCCGCGACGAGATGGCGGGCAATCCGCGTTACCGCTGGCTCGGCGACCTGCCCCGCTGGCGGGTGCGCCAGTGGATGGCCCGGGCGCGGCTGATGGTGATCAGCTCGCGCATGGAAGGGGGCGCCAATGTGGTCAGCGAGGCCTGCGTGGCCGGCCTGCCGGTGCTGGCCTCGGCGATCCCCGGCAATCGCGGCCTGCTGGGCGAGGACTACGCCGGCTACTTCCCGGTGGCCGACACCGCGGCCCTGAGGGCCCTGCTGCGCCGCGCCGAGGCGGAGCCGGCCTTCGTCGACCGGCTCCGCCGGCAGGTGCTGGGGCGCGCGCCGCTGTTCCGCCCCGAGGCCGAACGGGCGGGGCTGGCGCGGGTCCTGGCCGCCTGTGAGCTTACTCCTTGATGCCATCCGTCAGATGGATGGGCGCCAGCGTCTGGCCGGGCTCGAGGACACGGCCCTTTGCATCTACCGTTACAGATGCTTACGCTGGTATTCAAGGTCGCTGAAGGAGGCCAGTAGTGACGCAGACAACGAGCGAATTCAAACTGAGATGAATACCGGACGTGTTGAGGCCCTGACCGATGGCCTGCTGGCCATTATCATCACCGTAATGGTGTTCGATATTACGGTCACCAGCGGTGATCGGCTATCGGACCTTCTGGCCCTGTGGCCGGTGTTGCTGAGCTTCGCCCTCAGCTTTATCTATATCGCGATTTACTGGAACAACCACAGTTATCTGCTATCGGCCTGCCGAAAGCTCACCCCGGCGGTCATGTGGGGCAATATGCACCTGCTGTTCTGGCTGTCGCTGATTCCCTTTACCACTCGCTGGGTGGGCAGCCATCCCTTCGCGCCGGTGCCCAGCGCTATTTATGGTGTGGTCTTGCTGATGGCGGCGCTGGCCTACTTCTACCTGCAAACACGCATTCTGGCTCAGCACGCCCATGACCACCCTCTGCGCCATGCCTTTCGCGCCGACTGGAAGAGAAAAACCTCGATGGGCCTTTACGCCGCTGGTATCGGTTTGGCGTTCCTGCAGCCGGTATTTTCCTGGTTGCTTTATGCGGCCGTGGCCATGTTGTGGTTCGTTCCCGACCCGCGCATCGCACGCGCACTGCACGATCATCAGGAAACCGACGCATGAGCACTGTCCATCTGTTTCGCCAGCGCGGTAGCGCCGGTGATGGCCATGTGTCCTTTGTCGAGCTGTTTTTCGATCTGGTGTTCGTCTTCACCATCATCCAACTGTCCCATACCCTGGCGGCCCACTATTCTCCGCGCGGTTTTCTCGAAGGCATCATGCTGGTGCTGGCGATCTGGTGGGTCTGGGTCTATACCACCTGGGTGGCCAACTGGCTGAACCCCGAGCACTGGATTGGCCGCTGCCTGTTTCTGGGCCTGATGCTGATCGGCCTTTTGCTCTCCACCTCGATACCCGAAGCCTTTGGCGAGCGCGGCCTGATATTCGGCATCGCCTTCGCAGCCATGCAGGTGGGGCGCTCGGCGATAGTCATGTGTCTGCTGCGCGGCGTGGATGAACGCAATTACCGCAACTTTATTCGCATCACCAGCTGGCTGGCGCTGGCCGGGGTGTTTTGGGTGGCCGGGGCACTGGCCGAGGGCGATAATCGCCTGCTGCTCTGGGCCATTGCCCTGGGCATCGAGTACCTCTCCGCCGCCGCCGGCTTTTGGGTGCCGGGACTGGGCCGCTCCACCGGACGCGACTGGGAGATTTCCGGCGCGCACATGGCCGAGCGCTGCGCCCTGTTTATCATTATCTGTCTGGGCGAAACGATACTGGTGACGGGCAATACCATGACCAAACTGGAGCCGTCACCCACGGTCTTTCTGGCTTTCACCACGGCATTTTTCACCACCATCTTGCTGTGGTGGATCTATTTCCGCTTCGGCCATCAACGCGCTGCCAAACTGATCGAAGCATCGGACAATCCCGGCGCGCTGGGACGACTGGCTTACACCTACGCCCACATTCCGCTGGTGGCCGGCATCATCCTGACCGCCGTGGGGGCGGAGTTTCTGCTCGCCCACCCGCAGGACATTGCCGGCTGGACATGGGGCAGTGCGCTGATCGGCGGCCCGGCGGTCTATCTGATCGGTAATCTGCTGTTCAAGGCCATCGCCTGGGGCCGCGTTCCGCTGTCCCACCTGATAGGGCTGGTGCTGCTGGCCACGCTGGCGTTGACCGCAACGGGGCTGCCGGTGCTGACCCTGGCTCTGCTGGTGACAGGCACCTTGGCCGTGGTCGCGATCTGGGAATTGAGGGTGTTGAGCCAGCCAGCCTGAGCATCAGTTATCCCTCCCTAGCGCTACCGCTCCGGCCGCCTGTGGCCATACTCCTTGATGCCATCCGTCAGATGGATGGGCTCCAGCGTCTCGCCGGGTTCGAGGATACGGCCGATGACGGCGGCCCGGGCGTAGCCCTGCGCGTGCAGGGCGTCCAGGCAGGCCGCTGCGCGCTCGGCGGGCACGCTGGCCAGCAGGCCGCCGGCGGTCTGGGGGTCGAACAGCAGCGGGTAGCGGGGGTGCTCGACCCAGGCCGCCTGGTCGCGGATGGCCCGGCGCAGGCGGACGTTGGCAGGCTGCAGGGAGCTCAGGATGCCGGCGGCGACGGTCTCCTCGGCGCCCTCGAGCAGCGGCAGCGCCGCCAGGTCGAGTTCGGCATCCACCCCCGAGGGGCGCGTCATCTCGACCAGGTGGCCCAGCAGGCCGAAGCCGGTGAGATCGGTGCAGGCGGTGGCGCCGTGCTCGCGCAGGCAGGCCGCGGCCTCGCGGCTGGACTGGCACATGCTTGCCAGCGCCGCGTCGATCCAGCGCCCCCGGGCGCCCAGCCGGGCGTGGGCGGCGAACAGGGTGCCGGTGCCGATGGGCTTGGTCAGGATCAGCACCTGGCCCGGGCGCAGGCCGCCTTTCGTCAGGATCGCTTTTCTCGTGGGGCTGTCGCTCGCGCCGTCGGCATCGATCAGGCCGTTGACGGCGAAGCCCAGGGCCAGCTCGGTGCCCTCGCCGGTGTGCCCGCCGACCAGGGCGCAGTCGGCGGCGTTGAGCACCTCGAGGGCGCCGCTCATCATCTGGAAGACGGTGTCCTCGACCTTGGCCTCGAGCCCCTGGGGCACCGTGGCCACGGCGGTGGCGGTCTGTGCCTCGGCGCCCATGGCGAAGATGTCGCCCAGGGCGTGGTTGGCGGCGACCTTGCCGAACACATAGGGGTCGTCGATGAAGGCGCGGAAGAAGTCCACGGTATGCACCATGGCCTTGCCCGGCGGCACCCGCACCACGGCGGCGTCGTCCGGGGCGTGCAGGCCCACCAGCACCTCGTCCCGGTCCACCGGTTGGAGGGTCGCCAGCGCCCGGGACAGCACCGAGGCGCCGACCTTGGCCCCGCAGCCGCCGCAGCGCATGGCGATGGCCGAGATCGCCTGGGCGTTCTCCTCCGCGTCCAGCGCCACCCGGCTGGGCCTGGGGGCCGGCATGGCACCCTGCTCCATTGGCGGCAGGTCGTTGAATTTAGCCATGAAGCGCCGGTCGATGGCGTCCTTCCAGCGCCACACCCAGTCGCCGGCCAGGTAGAGCCCGCCGCGTGACGCCACGGCATGCCGGTCGCCGGTGCTGATCAGGGCCAGCCACTGCGCCTGGGGGCGGTAGGCCTTGAGGGGCTTGCCGGTCACGGCGGCGCGCAGGTTGTCGGCCAGCGGGCGTCCCTGGCGCACGGCGAAGACCCCGGCCTTCTCCCGCGGGTGGTTGACCTGGTGGGCGATATCGCCGGCGGCGAAGACCCGCGGATCCGACAGCGAGCGCAGGGTGTCGTCGACCCTGATGAAGCCGTCGTCGTCGAGTTCCAGGCGGGTCTCGCGCAGCCAGGCGGCACCGCCGGCATCGGTGACCCAGGCGATCTCGTCGGCGGCGTGCCAGCTGCCGTCGGCGGCCTGCAGCCGGCCCGCCTCGACGCCGACGACGTCGGTGGCGGTATGGACCTCGACACGGCGCCTGGCCAGGGTGGCGAGGAAATGGGCGCGCACGCGGGCGTTGTGGGTGGGCAGGATCCGCTCGCCGCGCGTAAACAGGGCAAAGGTCAGCTCGCCGGGGTCGCGCCCCAGGGCCGCCAGTTCCCTGCCCAGCCGGTACTGCATGGCCAGCAGCAGTTCGACCCCGCCGGCGCCGGCGCCGACCACCGCCACCCGGGTGCGGCCCGCGTGGCGCTTGACGCGCTCGAGCAGCGACTGCCAGCGGTCGTTGAAGCGATGGATGGGCTTGACCGGCACGGCGTGATCGCCGGCGCCGGTCACCGAGTCCACGCGGGGCGTCGAGCCGATGTTGATCGACAGCTGGTCGTAGGGCACCCGGGGGCGCGAGCGACAGAGCACCTGGCGGGCATCGTGGTCGATGCCGACGACCTCGTCGCCGAAGAAGCGCGCCCCGGCGTACTCCGCCAGCCGGCGCAGGTCGATATGCACCTCGTCGTAGGTGTAATGCCCGGCGATATACCCCGGCAGCATGCCCGAGTAGGGGGTCTGCGTATCGCGGCAGATCAGGGTGAGCCTGACGCCGGGTTCCGGGCGCATGGCGAAACGCTTGAGGACGCCGACGTGGGAGTGGCCGCCGCCGATCAGTACGATATCCCGCAGCACTTGTAACCCCAGGGGTTGCTGCAGTTGTTGCATCATGGGGCTCGCTCTAGATTTGAGGGGCATGCATCTCGTCGGCCCAGTCTAGCCGGATTCCGCCGACGGGATGCCATCCAGTCGCCAGCGAGGGTATCAGATGTCCAGTGCAGTGCGTTTCCATGACCAGCATGTCGACGCGGCGGGGCCGTCGTTTCGCGACGACGTGATCGCCGGACTGAGCCTCGAGCGCAAGCGTCTCTCGCCCAAGTACTTCTATGATCGCCGCGGCTCCCTGCTCTTCGAGGCCATCTGCCGCCAGCCCGAGTACTACCTGACCCGGACCGAGGAGGGCATCCTGGCCGCGGCCGCCGAGGAGATCGCGGCGCTGGTCGGGCCGGAGTCGCTTCTGGTCGAGCTGGGCAGCGGGGCCAGTCGCAAGGTGCGCCTGTTGCTGGAGGCGATGCGCCCGAGTCGTTACCTGGGGGTGGATATCTCCCGCGACTTCCTGCTGCAGAGCACCCGTCGCCTGGCGGCCGACTACCCCTGGCTCGAGGTGCACGCGGCCTGGGCGGATTTCTCGGAGCGGCTGCGGGTGCCGTCGGGTGTCGAGGGCCGGCGGGCGGTGGCCTTCTTTCCCGGCTCGAGCATCGGCAACTTCGCGCCGGCCGAGGCCGAGGCCTTCCTCGCCCGGTTGCGCCGGGCCCTGCCCCCGGGCAGCGGCGTGCTGATCGGTGTCGACCTGGTCAAGGACCGGCGCCTTCTCGAGGCGGCCTACAACGACGCCGCGGGCGTCACGGCGGCGTTCAACCTCAACCTGCTGGAGCGCATGCGCCGGGAACTGGGTGCCCCGGTGGAGCCCGGCAACTTCCGGCACCTGGCCTTCTTCGATGCGGCGGCATCCCGCATCGAGATGCACCTGGTCAGTGAGTGCCGCCAGGCCCTCGTCGTCGATGGGCACCGCTTCGACTTCGCCCGGGGCGAGACGCTGCATACCGAGAATTCCTGCAAGTACAGTCGCGAGGGGTTCCAGGCGTTGGCCGGGCGAGCCGGTTATCGGTCGAGCGCGGTGTGGAGTGACGCCGAGGGGTTGTTCAGCGTGCACTATCTTTCGAGTGACTGACTCTCGAGTGGCTGAGGCGGAGCCTCGGCAGGGGCGCCCAGACAGCAACGTCCCGCCGGCTGGCGGGACGTTCGGTGTGCGGGCGAACCGCGGCGACTAGTGCGGCGAGGCCTGGGAGTCGATGGTGCGATGGAGCTGGCGCAACTCGTCGATCGAGAGGTGCTCGAGGCGCCCGGCCAGCAGATCGCTGATCTTCTGCATCGGCAACCCGGCGCGGCGGGCGATCTCGCGACTGCCGAGATCGGACACGGCGATCAGCCGGGTGATGATGCGCATGAGGCGTGTACGTTGTTCCAGGTCCCTGACGTCGAGGTCAGGGCTGCTTCGCGGAGGATCGATCGGTTCCGCGTAGGCGGTATGACGTGCCGTGCTCATGATGCTCCAGATAACGATGGCGACGAGTACATCATGGGGGCTTCGCGCGTTTTTTGCCAGTGTGGATTCGTTGATGTTTGGATGCCGGGGTCACCGGCGAGCGCCGGGGGCGTGGGGGTGGCGGAGTTGTGCAAGATATCGAACGTTCGACCCGGCCGGACGGAATCGCGAGTCGATGCCTGTTGCTCTCGGTGTAATTTGTGTATCCCTTTGTTTTAACAGGTATTTAAATGGCTATTTTTGCGGGTTTCTGCGGCCTGGCATGGTCGGTTGGCGGGTGAGTCTGCGACGAAAGTTTGGCGATATTTTACAAGGATGGCTTGTGAGGCTGTCGGTTATTCACTATTTTTAGCGACGTTTCAGGGCGATTTCCCACTACTACAAGATGCCACCGACGGGAGGATGACCATGAGCAATGACGCTTCGACACCGGGCCAGCTGACGCGAGTCCTGGCGCGCAAGGATGTCCTGGCCCTGGCCTTCGGCGCCATGATCGGCTGGGGCTGGATCGTGCTGACCGGCAGTTGGATCCAGTCGGCCGGCAGCCTGGGCGCCATCACCGCCTTCCTGATCGGCGGCCTGATCATCGTGCTGGTCGGGTTGACCTATGCCGAACTGGCCTCGGCGATGCCCCAGGTCGGCGGCGAGCACGTCTACAGTTACCGGGCCATGGGTCACTTCGCCTCCTTCCTCTGCACCTGGGCGATCACCCTGGGGTACGTGAGCGTGGTGGCCTTCGAGGCCGTCGCCCTGCCCACGGTGGTGGAGCATCTGTTCCCCGACTATGCGGTGGGGCACCTCTGGACCATCGCCGGCTGGGAGGTCAAGGCCACCTGGGTGGCCGTCGGCGTCGCCGGGTCGGTGGCGATGATGTGGGTCAACTACGTCGGCATCCGTACCGCGGCGCTGCTGCAGAAGGTGGTGACCCTGCTGATCCTGGTGGTGGGCATCATGTTCATCACCGGGGCCCTGTTCGAGGGCGAGCGGGCGACCATGGACCCGCTGTTCAATGTCAGCGAGGGGGTCGTCGGTGGCATCATGATGGTGCTCATCATGGTGCCCTTCATGTTCGTCGGCTTCGACGTGATCCCCCAGGCGGCCGAGGAGATCAACCTGCCGTTTCGCGAGATCGGCCGGGTGCTGATGATCTCGGTGATCCTGGCGGTGTTCTGGTACTCCTTCATCATCCTGGGCACCTCGCTGATGCTCAACCCGGAGGCCCTGGCGGCAAGCTCGCTGGCGGTGCCGGATGCCATGCAGGCGGTCTTCCGGGCGCCCTGGGCCGGCAACCTGATGATCCTGGCCGGTATCGCGGGGATCATCACCAGCTGGAACGCCTTCTATGTCGGCGGTTCGCGGGCCATCTATGCCCTGGCCCACTCGGGCATGCTGCCGGCCTTCCTCGGCAGATTGCACCCGACGCACCGCACGCCCACCAGTGCCATCCTGTTGATGGGCATCCTGTCGTGCATCGCGCCCTTCTTCGGCCGTCCGGCGCTGGTGTGGCTGGTGGTGGCCGGCGGGCTGGGGATCGTCATCGCCTACCTCTTCGTGGCGCTCTCCTTCGTGATGCTGCGCCGCCGGGAGCCCGACATGCCGCGTCCCTTCCGCGTTCGCCACGGCAAGCTCGTCGGGTTCCTCTCGGTGGCCCTCTCGCTGGGCCTGATCGCCATGTACCTGCCCGGCAGCCCCTCGGCGCTGGCACCGGTCGAGTGGGCGATGTTCGCCGGCTGGATGCTGATCGGCCTGGCGCTCTATGCCTGGTCGCGCATGCGCTACGGCACCGACTACAGCGATCGGATGATGCATCGCGAGCTGGCCGGTTCGGAGCCTTACCCGGGTCGCTGAGCCCTTCCCGCCCGCAACTCGACAGCCCCGGCCCCGGTCGGGGCCGCGTCGTTCATGGCGACGGCAAGCGGCTCTGCCTCGGGCAGCGTGCCGAGTGAAGCCCGCGTCGACCATCGGAGGATTGCCGAAAATCCCTGAAAACGTAGAAATAATGCCGTTGGCCTCACACGCTGAGGGCGTGCTAGCTTTCGACTAGGTGCCTTGCCCGCCCGGGTGCCGTCGACAATCACACAACAACCTGGTTCCAGGACCGGAGGAGTTCCATGCAAATCGTCAAGTACGCCGTCGCTGCCTCGCTGATCGCCACGGCCCCGCTGGCCGCGGCCCAGCAGCTCTCCATCGCCACCGGCGGTACCGGTGGGGTCTACTACCCGATCGGCGGCGGCTTCGCCGAGATCATCAACAATCACCTCGAAGGCTACGACGCTACCGCCGAGGTGACCGGCGCCTCGGTGGAGAACATGGGCCTGATCATGCGCGGCGATGCCGACCTGGCCCTGGTGCTGGCCGATACCGCCATGCAGGCCTATGAGGGCAGCGGCGACTTCGAGGGGCGCCAGATCGAGAACACCCGTGCCCTGGCGTCGGTCTACCCCAACGCCGTGCAGCTCGTCACCCTGGCGGATTCCGACATCGAGTCACTCGCCGACCTGGAGGGAAAGCGCGTCTCGGTGGGGGCGCCGGGCAGCGGCACCGAGCTCAATGCCCGTGCCCTGCTGGAAGCCAACGGCATCAGCTACGATGACTTCACGCCCCAGCGCCTCAACTTCAACGAGACCGCCGACGCCATCCGCGACGGTGACATCGACGCCGGCTTCTGGAGCGTGGGTCCGCCCACCAGCTCGATTCTCAACCTGGCGGCCACCCGCGACATTCGCCTGATCGGCCTCTCCGACGAGGAGATCGCCAACGCCCAGGAGAACGAACCGGTGTTCGCCGCCTACGAGCTCAAGGCCGGCATGTACGATGGCATGGACGAGGCGGTGCAGACCATCAGCATCCCCAACGTGCTGGTCGTGAATGCCGACATGGACGAAGAGCTGGCCTATAACCTGACCAAGCTGCTCTATGAGCGCATCGACGACCTGATCGCCGTGCACCCGGCCGCCAACGACACCACCGTCGAGTTCACCATGGAGTCCACGCCGGTGCCGCTGCATCCCGGGGCGATCCGCTACTACGAAGAGGTCGACGCCGAGATTCCCGACAAGCTGCGCCCGTGATACGGAACCGCGACACGGGATGTGACGCATGAACGTCGCATCGTTGTCGCGCTCGGCAAGCAAGCGCATGGCAGGGGGGGCGAAGACGTCTGCCCTGTCGTCGTGTGGCCGGACCTCAGGTATCTCCCCGCGCCGCCTGCTGGCGGGCGCCATCGCCGGGTGGCTCGGCCTGGGCGCCCTGGCGGCCGACGCCATCGACGGGGCGAAGCTGGCCGTGCTCGATGCATCGGGACACACCCTGGTCGAGATTCCCCTCGAGCCCGGCATGCGCTGGTGCCTGGGCTGGAATCACTCGGTCAGGAACTTCCCGGTACTCGACTGCTATCGCTACCAACAGGGGCGGATGGTGCTGGAGCGCAGCCATCAGCCCGACTTCGCCGCGGGCCTGGGGCATACCCCGGGGCGTGGCGAACAGGTATCCGACGGGCGGGGCGGCTACTGGATAGAGAATATCGACGAGCCCGTCCCCGGTGACCGTTATACGTTGCGGGTCGGTTCGCCAAGCGTCGACCATCGCCTGCTCTGGCAGGCCGCCGGGAACGAGCACCGCGTCAGCCTGAGCGAGCTGGCCGCCGGCGAGCGCGTCACCCTGCACCTCATCAAGCCCGAAGCCCTACGCAAGCCTGACGACGTCTGACGAGGAGTCCGATGAACGAATCCAACAGCCCGCCCGTGACGATGCCCGGGGGCAATGCCATTCAGCCGCGCTTCGTGTTATGGCTGATCACCATCGTGGCGGTGGGGCTGTCCCTGTTCCAGCTCTACTCGGCGGGGGTCCAGCCACTGGGGCTGTTCTATCAGCGCGGCATTCACCTGGCGCTGATCATGATGCTGGCCTTTTTGATGTTTCCGGTATTCGGGCCCCACCGCAAGCGCGGCCCGATCGGCTGGCTGATCGATATCGCCTTCTTCAGCGGTGCGGTGATCACCGGGGGCTACCTGGTCCTCTACCTGGACGAGATCATCAGTCGCGCCGGCTTCTGGAGCGAAACCGATATCCGCGTCGCCATCATCGCCACCGTGACGGTGCTGGAGGCGAGCCGACGCGCGGTGGGGCTGGGCATGACCGTGATCGGTGCCTTGGCCATCGTCTACGCCTTCGCCGGGCCGCGGGGCGAACTGCCCTGGCTGGCCGACTGGATGCCCGGCATCATGAGTCATCGCGGCTACGGCCTGGATCGCGTGGCCGGCCAGCTCTACCTGGGGCAGGAGGGCATCTTCGGCCTGCCGCTGGGGGTGGCGGCCACCTATATCTTCATCTTCGTGCTGTTCGGGGCCTTCCTCGAGAGCACCGGCGCCGGCAAGTTCTTCATCGACATGGCCTACGCGGCCACCGGTCGCCAGCGCGGCGGCCCGGCCAAGGCGGCGGTGCTCGCCTCGGCGGGCATGGGGTCGATCTCCGGTAGCGCCATCGCCAACGTGGTGACCACGGGGGCCTTCACCATCCCGCTGATGAAGCGCCTGGGCTACAAGCCGCACCAGGCCGGCGGCATCGAGGCCGCCGCCTCCACCGGTGGCCAGATCATGCCGCCGCTGATGGGGGCAGGGGCCTTCCTGATCGCCGAATACACCAACACGCCCTACCTGGATGTGGTCAAGGTCAGCGTGCTGCCGGCGATCATGTACTTCGCGACCGTCTACCTCTTCGTGCACATCATCGCGCTCAAGCAGGGCATGCAGGGCATGGCCCGAAGCGAGCTGCCGCAGATGCGCGACGTGCTGCGCGCCGGCTGGCACTTCCTGCTGCCGCTGGGGGTGCTGGTGTGGCTGCTGGTGATGAACATGTCACCGATGCGCGTGGGCTTCTATGCGGTGGTGACCATGGTCGTCGTGGCGGTGCTGCGCTACACGTTCTGGTTCCTGTTCATGGCGCCGCGTGAAGGCAAGAAGGTGACGCCGGCGAGCATTCGCCGGGTGATCTTGGCCGGCCTGGTCAAATTGGTCGAGGGGCTCGAGCTCGGGGCGCGCAACGCCGTGGCGGTTTCCATGGCCTGTGCCGTCGCCGGCATCATCGTCGGTGTGGTCGGCCTGACCGGGCTGGGGCTCAAGTTCTCCTCGATGATGATGGCATTCTCGGGCGGCAACCTGCTGCTGGCCCTGGTCATGGTGCTGTTGGCCAGCCTGGTGCTGGGCATGGGCCTGCCGGTCACCGCCAGCTACATCGTGCTGATCGTGTTGGTGGGGCCGGCACTGACCGCCGAGTTCGGCGTGCCGCTGCTGATCGCCCACCTGGTGGTGTTCTGGTACTCCCAGGACTCCAACGTCACGCCACCGATCGCCCTGGCCGGCTTCGCCGGGGCGGCGATCGCCGGCAGCAAGCCCATGGAGACCGGCTTCCAGGCGTGGAAGTTCGCCAAGGGGCTCTACCTGATCCCGCTCTTCATGGTCTACAACCCGGAAATCATCACGGGCGGGCCGCTGTCGGTGCTGGTATGGACCGCGTTCATCGGCTTCCTGGCCCTGGGGGCCTTTGCCGCGGCCCTGGAGGGGTATCTCTTCACGTGGATGTCCTGGCCGCTGCGCCTGGTGCTGCTGCCGGCGATCGCCGCGGCCTTCTACCCGAACCCGATGGTGGAAGTGGCCGGGGTGGTGGTGATGATGCTGGCCATGGGCGGCAACTGGCTGGCCAGCCGGCGCGAGGCGGTGGCCCACGGCTGACACGGCCCTCGAACAGAGAAGGCCCGGCAGGCATGGCCTGCCGGGCCTCGGGGGCTGTCGTCGATGTGGCCGTTACTGGTCGTCGTCCTCGGTCGCGTCTGCGTCCTCGGCGGACGTGTCCGCGTCATCAGCCATGGGCTCGTCTTCCGCGTCCATGGCGTCGCTCTCCTCGGGAATCTCGTCGGTCGCCGTGGCATCGGCCTCGGTGTCGACGGCGGTATCGGAGGAGCCGGCGCCCGCTTCGGCCTCTTCCTGCAGCATGGTCTCCTGGGAGCCCTGGAGATCCTCGTCCGGCTCGTTCGCGGCCGCGTCGTCGTCGGTCATCGCCTCGGCCTCGTCGTCGCCGGCGGTGGTGAACTGCTCGTCGGCCGTGGTCTCGGTGGCCTGGTCGGTGGTGTCCATCGCCTCTTCATCGGCGCTGTCACAGCCGGCCAGTGCCAGGGTGCCGGCGAGTGCAGCAATCAGGATCATGGAACGCGTCATGGTGTTGTCTCCTTCCCGGGATAAGGCTCGTGAGGTGTCACGAGCGTCGTGTCATTGCCCAAGACTAAGGGATAGCCGGCCTGACAGAGCGCAACAAGGATGCAATCGTTGTCGCCCGCCAGCGACAGTGGCAGGCGGCGAGGCTTTCCACGACCCGCGGGAGGCGGTATGCTGCGCGGTTTTCGGGCGGCTACGCTTGTAGCGTCGGGCCGTCGTTGCGTGTCGCGACATCATCACCGGGGGAGTTGTCCATGCAGTCGTCGCACCAAGCGCCACGGGTTGGCGTAATCATGGGATCGAAATCCGACTGGCCGGTCATGGAGCATGCCGTGGCGATGCTCGAGCGTCTCGGCGTGCCCCACGAGACTCGCGTGGTCTCGGCCCACCGCACCCCGGACCTGCTGTTCGACTACGCCAAGTCCGCCGCCGAGCGCGGCCTGCAGGTGATCATCGCCGGTGCCGGCGGGGCGGCGCACCTGCCGGGCATGGTGGCCTCCCAGACGCCGTTGCCGGTACTCGGTGTGCCGGTGGAGTCCAAGGCGCTCAAGGGCCTCGATTCGCTGCTCTCCATCGTGCAGATGCCCGGCGGCATCGCCGTGGGCACCCTGGCCATCGGCAAGGCCGGCGCCACCAATGCCGGTCTGTTGGCGGCCCAGATCGTCGGCCTGCAGGACGAGACGGTGCGTGCCGCCGTGGAGGCCTTTCGCGCCGAGCAGACCCGCACGGTGCTCGACAACCCCGATCCGCGCCCCGCGGCCGAATGAGCCAGCGAGAGGAGAAAGCGACATGAACATCGGCGTACTGGGAGCCGGCCAGCTCGGCCGCATGCTGGCCCTGGCGGGCTACCCGTTGGCCAATCGGTTCACGTTTCTCGACACCACCGGCCACCCCAGCGCGGGCATCGGCGATGTCATGGTGTATACGGATCAGCACCATCTCGACGACTTCCTGGGCAAGGTCGACCTGGTCACCTACGAGTTCGAGCACCTGCCGGTGGCGCTGGTCCAGGCCATCGAGGAGGTCAAGCCCGTCTACCCCTCCAGCGAGGCGATCCGGGTGTGTCAGAACCGTGCCGAGGAGAAGGCGCTGTTCGACCGCCTGGGCATCCCGACCCCGGCCTACCGGCTGGTGGAGCACGCCGACGAGCTCGAGGCCGCCGCCCGCGAGCTGGGCTGCCCGGTGGTCGCCAAGTCGGTGACCGAGGGCTATGACGGCAAGGGCCAGGCGGTGATCCGCGATCCCGCCGAGGCCGCCGAGGCCTGGCGCGCGATCAATCACCCCCGGCTGATCGTCGAGGCCTTCGTCGACTTCGTGCGCGAGGTGTCGATCATCGCCGTGCGCGGCCGCGATGGCGAGGTGGTCTTCTATCCCATGGCCGAGAACGTCCACGTCGACGGCATCCTGCGCTACTCCCTGGCGCCGATGCCGGATCTCGACGACAGCGTGCAACTGGTCGCCGACGACTATATCCGTGCGCTGCTCGACGAGCTCGACTACGTCGGCGTGCTGACCCTGGAGCTGTTCCAGACCCGCGACGGCGGGCTCTTGGCCAACGAGATGGCCCCGCGGGTGCACAACTCCGGCCACTGGAGCATGGACGGGGCGGTGACCAGTCAGTTCGAGAATCACCTGCGGGCCATCCAGGGCCTGCCGCTGGGCGATACCGCGGCGCGGATGCCCACCTGCATGGTCAACGTGATCGGGCGTGAGGGCGATCCGGCCGCGATCCTGACGATGCAGGACGCCCACCTGCATCGCTACGACAAGGCCGAGCGCCCCGGCCGCAAGCTGGCCCACGTCAACCTGCTGGCGCCGACCCACGAGGCGCTGCTCGCCAAGGTGCGCGCCTGCGCGGCGTTGCTGCCCGAGGCGCCCGAGCCGCGCTTCAGTTTCGAATAGCGAGCGCTGCCCGGTACTGCACGCGACGACGAAGGCCCCGCCATGGCGGGGCCTTCGTCGTCTTGCCGGTCAGCAGCGGGGTCGCGCTCAGGCGCCGATGATGCCGCCGTCCTCGCGGGTGATCACCAGGGTGGCGGAGCGGGGAACGGCGCTGCCGCCCTCTGGCCAGTGGCTGGCGAAGTCGCCGGCGGCGAACGCCTCGGCCCCGGTGGTGGCGCCGGGGTGCTGGACGTTGACGAACAGGGTGCGCTGGTCGGGCGTCATGGTGATGCCGGTGATCTCCTGGCCCACGGGGCCGGTGAGGAAGCGCTTGATCTCGCCGGTCTCGGGGTTGGCGGCCAGCATCTGGTTGTTGCCGAATACGTCAAAGATGCCGTTGTTCATCACCGACTCGCTGATGTCGGTCTGGATCCAGACGCGGCGATCGGGGTCGATCCACAGGCCGTCCGGGCTGGCGAAGATGGCGTCCCGGTCGAGGGGCTGGCCGGCCAGGTCGCGGCTGTCGTCCTGGTCGCCGGCCAGTGCGAAGAGGTCCCAGGCGAAGCGCTCGGCGGTGTGGGTACCGTCCTCCTGCCAGCGGATGATATGGCCGAAGCCGTTGTCGGGCCGCGGGTTGGCGGCGTGCTCCTGGCCCGCCTCGCGGCGGGTGTTGTTGGTGAGGGTGAAGTAGACCTGGCCGGTGACCGGGTCCACGGCGCCCCACTCGGGGCGATCCATCCTGGTGGCGCCGACATGGTCGGCGGCGCTGCGGGTGTTGACCAGGATGTCGGCCAGGTCCGCGAAGCCGTGCTCCGGGGTCAGGCCGTTCTCGCCCGGGGCCAGGGCCAGCCACTCGCCGCTGCCGTCCTCGTTGAACCTGGCCACGTAGAGCGTGCCCTCGTCGAGCAGTGAGCCGTCGGCGCTGGCGGCCTGATAGGGCCGGGCCGAGACGAACTTGTAGATGTACTCGAAGCGGGCGTCGTCGCCCGAGTAGCAGACCACCGGCTGGCCCTCCTCGGCGGGGGCGAAGATCACGCCCTCGTGGGCGAAACGGCCCAGGTGGGTGCGCTTGACCGGCGTGCTCTCGGGATCGTGAGGGTCGATCTCGACCATCCAGCCGAAGGCGTGGGGCTCGTTGCGGTAGTCCTCGCCGGCCGAGGCGCCGCGGGAGCTGGCATCGAAGCGCAGGGTCTCGTCGGCGCCGCCCGTTGCCTTGTGCCACTGGTAGCGGCCGGTATCACGAGTGACGATGCCGTAGCGGGTCTGGCGACGGTCGATCTCGGTGTCCTGGTTGGCGAAGTAGCCGGACCAGTTCTCCTCGGCGGCCAGGTAGGTGTTCCATGGGGTGACGCCGTGGGCGCAGTTGTTGAGGGTGCCGCGGGTCATGCTGCCGTCGGGGCTGTACCTGGTCTGCACATGGGCGGTGCCGGCCACCGGACCGGCGAGGCGCATGGGGGTGAGGCCGGTGATGCGGCGGTTGTGGGCGTCCGCGACCACCTGCCACTGGCCGTCGTCACCCTGGCGCACGCGAACGACGGAGACGCCATGGGCGTTGAGTTCCTTGAGCACCTGGTCGGGGTCGCGGGAGCCGTCCTCGTGCTGCGGAAAGCCCTCCGAATCGAGCGCCAGGCCCCGGGCGGCGCCGTGCAGGAAGCGCGGTTCCACGTACTCGTGGTTGAGCACCAGCAGGCCGTCGCGGGAGCTGCCGTCGATCGGGAAGAAGTGCATGCCGTCGTGGTGGCTGCCGATCTGCTGGGCCTGGTCCTCGCCGCTGGCGTCCAGCGAGAAGGCCGGCATGTCGCCGCTGATCGGCGTGCCCCAGGGAATGAAGGTCTGTACCCGGTAGCCTTCCGGCACCACCACGCGGTCGGCGGCGCTGACCGGAATCGCCTTGAAACCGAGGCTCGGCGCGGCGGCGCGACTAACGGTGGCGGCGAAGGCGCCGCCGAAGGGCAGGGTGGTGGCCATGGCGCCGGCCACGGCGGCGGCCAGGCTGCCGCGCAGCAGGGCCCGACGGCTGACGCGCGCCTCGAGGATATCGCCGAAGTAGGCATTGGGCGACGTGTTGCTCGCGGGCTCGTCGCCGGCGGCGAGAATCGGGTCGGTGCTGCCGATGTGCTGGGGCTGTTGCATCTGCCTGCCTCACATGAAGTCACGGGGAGCTCCATGGTCGGCAGGGGGGGTTACATCGGTATGAACGAATAGAGTCGATATCGTGACGGCCTGGTGTCGCGTCGGGAGATGACCGCAACGCCGAAGGCCCCTCACCTGGGGGCTTCAGCGTTCAGCCGGAGCGTGCCGGCCGGTGCGTCAGCGGGCCTGGCGCCGGGTCATGATGCCCAGCACGGCGCAGGCCAGGCCGATGAGCACCATCACGGCGATGACCCAGAGCGGGCTGTAGAAGGTGGTGTAGACCTCCCAGCCGGTGAGGCGCAGCAGCTCGGAGAACCGGGTCGTCGCGCCGGCCAGGTGGCCCCCCAGGGTGCCGGTGGTGGCGAACAGCAGCCCGCCGATCAGTGCCAGGATCACCAGCACCCAGCGCCGGCCCCCGTCGAAGGCGGCCGCGCCGGCGCGCCACACCAGCACGGTGAGCATGGTGTAGAGGCCCAGCGACCACAGCGCCATCAGGACATGGTTGCGCACCATCGGGCTGGCCAGGTTGGCCTCCAGCGGCCAGACCAGCAGGCCGGTGACGATGGCGGCCAGGGCGCCGAGCAGGCTGAGCACCAGCACCGGCAGCAGAGCGGCGCGGCTGAGCTCGGCCAGGCGGCCGGACAGCAGGGCGCCGACCAGGATCATCAGGGTGGCCAGTGCCCAGAACGCCTCCGGGAAATGGACGAGCATATGGTGCATGCCGGTCATGAGCGGTCTCCTCGGCGAGTCGGGCGGAAGGCGGGCAGCAGGGCGAGGGTCACGCCGAGCATGGCGAGCAGGCCGGCGATCAGCGTCAGGCCCCATTGGCGGGTGATGGCATCGTTGAACTCCCTCTCCACGCCGTAGAGCGCCAGCTGCTTCTCGCTGTGACGGGGCCGCACCGGCATGCCGGCGGCGATGTCGTCGGCTCCGGCATGGGCGCGGCTGGTCAGCAGCGGCCAGTCCACCTGCCCGGGGTAGAACAGGGTCATCTCGAACCAGTCGTCGCTCCAGTCCGGAGAGTCGCCGTCGATGCGTTGGGCCTGGATGTCGGCGTGGCGGCCGAGCCCCAGCGAATGGGGGTGCGAGACGTAGTGCCAGCGACTGCCGGTGGCATTGCGATACACGGCGATGCCGATGTCGTAGACGCCCTGTTCGCGGAAGGCCTTGTCGTCCAGTGGGCTGCGGGTATCCATGTCGCGCACCAGGGTCACGTCCCAGTGGCCCTCTTCCCAGCGGGCCTGACCGTGCACCGCGATGTCGCCGCGGGAGCCGGCGGGATCGCGCAGCAGGCGGCGCGGGATGACGTCGCCGTTCTGCCAGTCGTGGTCGGGGTCGAAGTCGGTGCGGTTGGCCTCGGAGAGGTAGTAGAGGCCGTCGAAGTCGACCTGGCCGGACGTCACGTCCTCCCAGCGCAGGGTGCGCTGGCCGGTCTGCTCGGGGTCGAGCATCCAGAGTGGGCGGTTGTTGTCGGCGTCCCAGTTGGTGGTGTAGGGGCCGGTGCCGGCGTCGCTGTTGCGGTACTCGCCGATCCACTGGTCATCGGAGGCGCCGATGGGGTTGGAGCGTCCGGCGCGCCAGTGCCAGAGGTCGAGGAAGTAGCCGGCCTCGCGCTGGGTTGCCAGGACGTCGGCATCCACCACGCTGCGCCAGTCGTGCTGGTCCGTCCGCGTGCCCGGCAGGTACTTGCGCACGTCGCTCTGGCCGAGTCGCTCGCCCAGGTGTGGATGGGCGATGACCTCGGCGGGCGAGGCCGAGTCGCTGAAGAAGCGCATCCGGTCGCCGACGGTGATATAGCCGCCGTAGCGGCCGAAGTCCGGGACGCCACCGTCGTCGACCAGCATCGCCACCCGGTCCTCATAGGTGCCGTCGGGATCGGGGCCGGCTCGGGAGTTGCCGTGACGGATCCATTCGCCGTCCTCGAAGCGCAGCATGTCGTGATAGACGTGGGCGCGTTCGGCGGGCCAGCGGTAGCGGAAGAAGATTCGGTCACCGTTGTAGGCGGCCTGCACCTGCAGCGGCATGGTCAGTTCATCGGGGACATGGATATTGCGCTCGAGGTCGTTGCCGACCACTCCGGTGCCCTGGGTGATCCAGGCCAGTCCGAGGGCAATCGGCAGGCCGAGGACCAGCCACGGGCCGGCACCCTTGTCATGACTCGCCATGTGATCTCCTGCATCATGGGGTAAGCGGATGTTTCCTGGTGTCAGTGTGGACCATGCACGCATGAACGACCTGACACAGATCAAGTCAGGCGTGACAATCCGCCACATCGGTTGAATGTGCCGGCCGATCCGCAACAATGAGCAGCAGGCGTGGGACGAGAGGGGACGATGCGACGCTACCCGAAGCCGGGCGATATCGCCCTGGTGGTGGCCCTGCTGGTGCCGCTGGTGGTGGCGCTGCCGCGGCTGGGCTGGCCGGGCGCCGAGGGTGCCGGTGCCTGGCTGGGCTGGATCGGCCGCACCACGGGGATCCTGGGGCTCGCCATGCTGCTGCTGGCGGCGGCGGTGAGCATCCGGCTGCCGGGCATGGATCGCTGGTTCGGCGGGCTGGCCCGGTTGTGGCACCTGCATCACTGGCTGGGGTTCGGGGCCTTCATCCTGGTGATGATCCATGCCCTGGCGCTCGGCCTGGCAGCGGTGTCCCTCTCGCTGGAGGTGGCGGTGGTCACGCTCTTCCCGCCGCTTTCCCACGCTGCCGTCTGGTTCGGCTGGCTGGCGTGGCTGGCCATGGTGATCTTCCTGGCGCCGACTTTCGACTTCTTCGGCCGGCCCCATTACCAGCGCTGGAAGCGGCTGCATCTGGTCTCTGCCGCGGCGCTGGTGCTGGGCCTCGGGCACGCGCTGCTGCTGGCCGGAGAGACGGCACTGTGGTGGCTGCTGGGGCTGGCCGGGCTCGCCGCCATCGCCTGGCGCAAGCTGGTCTCGCCCCGAGTCGCGCGGCACGCCTACCGGATCGAGACGGTGACGCCCCTGGCGCGAGGTGTCGTGGAGCTGGTGCTCGCGCCGGAAGGAAAGGGCATCGAGCACGAGGCGGGGCAGTTCGTCTATCTCACGCCGCTGGACGAGACCCTCACCGCCGGACATGGCGAGGAGCACCCCTACACCATCGCCTCGGCGCCGGGGGACGCGCGGTTGCGCATCGGCATCAAGGATCTGGGCGATGCCAGCCATGCCCTGCTGGGCGTGACCCCGGGCACCCGGGTGCTGGTCGAGGGGCCCTACGGCGAGTTCTACGGTCGCCGCTTCCCCGAGCGTGACCGGCTCTGGCTCGGTGGCGGAATCGGCATCACCCCCTTCGTCGGCGGTGCCCGCGAGATCGCCGAGCGGGGCCTCGCCGGGGGGCGTGTGCACCTGGTCTACCTGGCCAACGGGCCGGATCGCGCCTACTACCTGGATGAGCTCGAGGCGATCGGCGCGCGGGTCGAGGGCTTCACGGTCACGCCTCACTTCTACCGCGAGCTGGGCCCTTTGACCGAGGCCTTCCTGCGCGAGCACTGCTCCGACTTCACCGAGCGCGAGATCTATCTCTGCGGGCCGCCGGCCATGAATGCGTTTCTGAAACGGTTGCTGGCCGACCAGGGAATTCCGGCGTCACGACTCCACAGCGAGGTCTTCGATTTCCTATGAACAAGATCGCCTATACCGCTTTCATCGCTTTCGTCGCCAGCGTGCTGACCCTGGTATCGGTCAGCGCCCTCTCCGGTGCCGACCGTGATGCCGCCGCCGATGAGGCCCTGGGTCCGATCACCCTGGAGGAACTTGCCGAGCATGACAACGCCGAGAGCTGCTGGAAGGCCATTCACGGCCGGGTCTACGACATCACCGACTACGTGCCGCGGCACCCGACCGACGAGGCGGTGATCCTCGAATGGTGTGGCCGGGAGTCCACCGCGGGCTGGGATAACAAGCGCCCCGGGGTGCCCCACAGCCCACGGGCGGCCACCCTGCTCGAAGACTACCTGATCGGTCGCCTGGTGGACGAGCGCGGTGAGCCGGAGCTGGCCGCGAATCCCGCCGTGGAAAGCCCCGACGATGGTGTGTCCCGGGCGCAGTCGCCCGCCGCCGACGAGCGGCTACACCGTGCCATGCTGGGCCTGCCCCAGGATGGGCACTATCGCGGCGTCTTCATCGACCGTGGCGTTATCCAGGTCAATGTCACCTTCGACCTGCGCGATGGTCGCTTCGAGTCGATCGACTACCGCCACCTGGCCTATCGCGACGTCGACTACCTGACCCTGGCGGAGGGCGACGACCTGCATCCGGTGCGTGTCCAGCACGAGCAGATCGCCGAGCGCCTGGTGGGTGAGCCGGTGACCGCCATCTTCGCGCTCTACGAGCCGGAGCGGGTCGTCGACGACATCGACGGCTTCAGCGGTGCCACCCTGCGCGGCGCCAAGGTGATCTCGGCGATTCGCGACGGCCTCAACCGCGGTGTCTACAGCTGGCCCTGATCCGGGTCAGGATGGGGAGGCTCGCCATCGGGCAGGATATGCGGTAAAGGTAATGGATTAACAATGACAACCACGGCCGGGAACTTCCGCATGTCCACGCCCCCCAGGCCCGCCGTCGCAGGCGACAGCGATCGCGTCGCCGCCACGGACGTCGAGCGTGCCCATCTGCTGGTGGGCGAACAGGTCCATATGCTCTACGAGCGACTGTGGCAGCCGGTGCTCTGTAGCGTGCTGGCGGCCATCCTGCTGGTGACGGCCATGTGGCCGGTGCTGCCGGCCGAGCCGTTGTTGGGCTGGCTGGGGGCCGTGCTGGTGGTGTCGGGGCTGCGCCTCTGGCTGGCCCGGCGTTTCCAGGAACTGCCCGGCTGGCGCCGCCGCCAGCGTCGCTGGCTGTGGCGCTTCGCCCTCGGCACCCTGGTCGCCGGTGGGGTATGGGGCATCGCCGGCCTGGTGATGTTCACCATGGAGCACCACGGCCAGCTGGCGGCCCTGACCATCGTGCTGACCGGCATCGCCGCCGGTGGTGTCACCACCCTCTCGGCCGTCTGGTGGGTGGCACCGGCCTTCGTGCTGCCGGCCATGTTGCCGCTGCTGGTGCAGTTCCTGCTGCAGGGCACTCCGCTGGCCTGGTTGCTGGCGGTGCTGGTGGTGCTGTTCCTGGCGCTGGTGATGGTGATCAGCAACCGTCTGTATCGCTTCATCTCCGACAACCTCGAGCTGCGCCTTACCATGGCCTCCCGGGAGCAGCAACTGCGCGAGAGCGAGAGTCGCTATCGCACCATCTTCCGTCATTCGCCGCTGGGGGTGATGCACTTCGACCGCCATGGCCGGGTGCTCGACTGCAACGCCCGTTGCCTGGCGATTCTCGGCATCCGTCGTTCCCGCCTGCTGGGCCTCAATCTACTCGAGCAGGTGGAGGATCCCCGGGTCGTCCGTGCGGTGAGCGATGCCCTGGAGAACGGTTCCGGTGTCTTCGAGGGCGAATACCGCGCCCTGGCGAGTGGCAAGACCACGCCGTTGCGCGCCTTCTACAGCGCCATGCGGGACGCCGACGACAGGGTGACCGGCGGGGTGGCGATCATCGAGGACTTCACCGAGCGCAAGCGGGCCGAGGCGACCATTCACCGCCAGGCCTATTTCGACCCCCTCACCGATCTGCCCAACCGCCGCCTGCTGATCGAGTCGCTGGAGACGGCCATCGCCACCCGGCGCGGGTCGGCGGGGCAGGGGCTGGTGATCTTCCTCGACCTCGATCGCTTCAAGATGATCAACGACTCCCTGGGCCATGCGATCGGCGACGAACTGCTGCGCCAGGTGGCCGCCAGGCTCCGGGCCTGCCTCGAGGAGGACGACATGGCGGCCCGGCTCAGCGGCGACGAATTCGTGGTGCTGGTGCCGCGGCTCTCACTCGCCGAACCGGCTGGCGACGGGACCGGCCTGCTGGCCCTGGCCGAGGCTCGCGCCGGCAGCCTGCTGGCGGCGGTGCGTCGGCCCTACGACCTGGATGGCCGCCGGATCAGCGTGACCCCCAGCATCGGCTACACGCTGTTTCCCTTCGGCGATGAGGCGGTAGGTGACGTGCTGCGCCACGCCGACACCGCCATGTACCAGGCGAAGGCCCAGGGGCGGGCACGGATCTGCCACTTCGAGCCGGCCATGCAGGCGCGGGTGGCCTGGCGGCTCGAGATGGAGCAGGCCCTGCGCCGGGCGTTGCTGGCGGGGGAGCTGGCCCTCCACTACCAGCCCCAGGTGGACGAACGGGAGCGACTGGTCGGGGTCGAGGCGCTGCTGCGCTGGACCCATCCGGACCACGGTGTCGTCTCGCCGGGGGTGTTCATCGCCATTGCCGAGGAGAGCGACCTGATCGTCGAGCTCGAGACCTGGGTGCTCGACAGCTGCTGCGCCCTGCTGGCCCGCCAGTCCGAGGCGTGTCTGCCGCGGCTCTCGGTGAACATCAGCGCCCGGCACTTCGCCCAGCCGGAATTCGTCGAGACCCTGATGCGCCTGCTCGAGGCCCACCGGGTCGACCCCGGCCGGCTGACCGTGGAGCTCACCGAGAGCATCATGATCGACAGCCTGGACGCCGCCGCCGAGCGCATGCGGGCGCTCAAGGCGCTGGGAGCGCGCATCGCGCTGGACGACTTCGGCACCGGCTTCTCGTCGCTCAGCTACCTGAAACGTCTACCGCTGGACGAGCTCAAGATCGACCGCAGCTTCGTCAGCGACATCGAGACCGACGCCAGCGACGCCGCCATCGTCGAGACGGTGCTGGCCATGGCCCGTCACCTGAAGCTCGCGGTGGTGGCAGAGGGGGTCGAGAATGCGGCCCAGCTCACCTTCCTGGCGGCGCGAGGCTGCCGCTGTTTCCAGGGGTTCCACTTTCACCGGCCGATGCCGGAGCCGGCGCTGGCACGCCTGTTGGGCGAGCGGGTGCAGGTGCCACCGTCGGCCTGAGTTCATCCGATGACGCCGCTGGCCCACAGCCACAGTGCGATCAGCGCGAAGTGGCCCGGGTACCAGGCAAGCCATAGCCGTCTCGGCATGGCGCTCGGTACCGCGGGGGTCAGGCGATGGGCCCCGGCGGCCAGCCACAGGATCGCCAGGCAGGTGGCCACGGTGAACGACTTGGCCATGTCGGAACTGTTCATCAGCCCGGCCACCACCAGCACCGGTAGCGTGAAGGCCACCGCCGTCAAGCGCTCGGTCAGGGCGTCGCCGGCCTGGTGCAACCGGTGCATGGCGAGCATGAACAGGGGGATCAGCAGCAGGCCGCGGTGACCGTACTCGACCCAGTCGCCGAGCAGCTGCCAGACTGTCAGCGAGACCGCGATGCCGAGCACGACCCAGTAGGCCTCGAGCTCGCCGCGGCGCTGGCGGGCGAGCAGGTCGCGCAGCCAGGCGCCCCAGGCCAGCCCCGCGGCCAGGGTGAAGCAGACGTTGAGAATGAACGCATCCGAAGCCCGGGGCATCATCATGTAGGGCAGCTGGGCGACCAGGCCGATCACCAGGATGCGCCGGGCGTAGCGCAGCGGGTTGCGGGTGTTGAAGAGCCCGTGCCAGGCGACCATGGCGGCGAACAGCGGGAAGGCGATGCGTCCGATCGAGGCTCCGGCCCAGTCGAGCTCCCAGCCGGTGGGCAGCGCATAGCGGGTCAGGTGGTCGATGGTCATGGTGACGAGTGCCAACCATTGTCCCCAGCCGGTCCAGGTCGAGGAGGGGCGGTCGGCGGTGGCAGCGGCGGCCTGGGCGGTCATCGTGACCTCCATGTGGTGATGACAGTGGTGATGACAGTGGTGACGACAGTGACGGTGGACCGAGGGCCGGGGCGGGAGTTCCCTGCCGGTGGCCGAGGCTCGAGCGGGAGAGCGTCGATGCGGAACGGTTTCGGATTCGACCTGCGCAGCATGGAGATCTTCGTCGAGACGCTCGAGCAGGGCAGCCAGAGTGCCGCGGCGCGTAGCCTGGGTCTCAAGCAGTCGTCGGTCTCGCAGAGCCTGGCCAACCTGGAACAGGCGCTGGGCGTGGCGCTGTTCAAGCGCCATTCACGGCCGCTGGAGCCGACCGGCGCGGGGCGCTTCTTCTACGACCGGGCCAGGCACCTGCTCGACGATGCCCGCGCCACCCGTCGCGAACTGGTGTCGGGCGCCTTCGGCCAGCTGCACCAGGTACGCATGGCGCTGGTCGACTCGCTGGCCACCGCGGTAGGGCAGCCACTGATCGAGGTCATCAGGCGCCATACCAGCGACTATACGCTGACCACCGGCCTCTCCCATATGCATGGCCACTCGCTGCTGACGCGACATGTCGACATCATCATCTCCGACGATCGCCTGGAGAATTACGATGGCCTGGAGCGCCACGCGGTACTGGGGGAGCCCTTCGTGCTGGTCCTGCCGGGTGACTGGGGCGGGCCGGTGGACAACCTGCGCTGGCTGGCACGGCAGCTGGACTTCGTGCGCTATACCCCGCAGTCGCTGATCGGCCAGACGGTCGAGCGCCACCTGCGCCTCAACCGGCTGGAGCTGCCGGCCCGGCTGCATCTCGACAACACCTTCGCCTTGCTCCGCCTGGTCAGCGCCGGCGTGGGCTGGACCATCACCACGCCGTTGTGCCTCTATCAGGCGGGCTTCGCCGGCCTGGGGGTAAGGGTGGCGCGGTTGCCGACCGAGCCGCTGCGCCGCGAGCTGACCCTGGTGTCGCGGCGTGACGAGCTGGGTGGGCTGCCGGGCCAGCTGGCCAGCGACAGCCGCCGCCTGCTGGAACGTCACTTCTGCGTCGATATCGAGCGTGAGCTGCCCTGGCTGGTGCCGGAGCTGCGTCTCGGCGCTTGACGCCGAGACGGCCTCTCGTCCTGAGCGGCCCGCTGCCTGGTGGTGAAGTCGCGACCGATGATGCCCCTGGCGGGTGCATTATCGATTTCATCGATAGTGCGAGCGTCATCGGGATCGATGATCTTTGTGCTTTGCCGACCCCTCTGCTCAGACTGGAACGATACGGATTGTCACCACGAATCGTTACCGGATACGGGGCACTGCGACACGATGCCAAGAACAATACGGCTCTATGTCCGCTGGGTGGATGCGTTCAACCGCCGGGTGGGGCGGATCATCATGTACCTGGTCTTCGTGATGATCGGTGTGCTGCTCTTCGCCTCCGTTTCGCGTACCGCCTTCAACAGCCCGCTGATCTGGAGCGTCGAGGTCTCCCAGTTCCTGATGGCGTCCTACTACCTGCTGGGCGGTGCCTACTCGATGCAGCTGGCCGCGCACGTGCGCATGGACCTGTTCTACTCGCGCTGGTCGGATCGCACCCGCGCCGTCGTCGATGCCCTCACCATCGTGCTGCTGTTCGTGTTCCTCGGTGCCCTGCTGGCCGGCGGGATCTCGAGTACCGAGTACGCCCTGCGCTACGGCGAGAAGAGCTACACCTCCTGGGCGCCGCCGCTGGCGCCGATCAAGATCATCATGACCTTCGGCATCGTGCTGATGCTGCTGCAGAGCCTCTCGACCTTCTTCAAGGACGTCGCCCGGGCGTGCGGGGAGGCCCTCGAATGAGCTATCAGATGATCGCCCTGACGATGTTCTCGTCGATGATGCTGCTGCTGCTCACGGGGCAGCGGGTGTTCGGGGTCATCGGCTTCGTCGGCGCGGCCTCGGCCCTGCTGCTGTGGGGCACCGGCGGGGTCGAGATGCCCTTCAACGCGGCGATCCAGCTGATGAACTGGTACCCGCTGCTGACGCTGCCGCTGTTTGTCTACATGGGCTACATGCTCTCGGAGTCGGGGATCGCCAGCGAGCTCTACGAGATGTTCCACGTATGGATGGGCTCGCTCAAGGGCGGGCTGGCCGTGGGCACCATCGGCCTGATGGTGGTGGTGTCGGCGATGAACGGGCTGAGCGTGGCGGGCATGGCCATCGGGGCGACCATCGCCCTGCCGGAACTGCTGCGCCGCGGTTACGACAAGATCATGGTCACCGGGGTGATCCAGGCCGGGAGCTCGCTGGGCATCCTGGTGCCGCCCAGCGTGGTGCTGGTGCTCTACGGCATGATCGCCCGCCAGCCGGTCAGCCAGTTGTGGCTGGCCGGGGCGATTCCCGGGCTGATCATCGCCGCGCTGTTCGTCGTCTACATCGTCATCCGCTGCCACTTCCAGCCCCACCTGGGGCCGGCGCTGCCCGCCGAGGAACGCCAGATGAGCCTGGCCGAGAAGCTCCGGTTGCTGCGTGCCGGCATCCTGCCGCTGCTGATCTTCTTCTTCATGACCGGGCTGTTCCTGATGGGGGTGACCAGCCTGGTGGAGAGCTCGGCGGTGGGGGCGCTGGCGGCGACACTGGCGGCGCTGGTCAAGCGGCGGCTGAGCTGGGTGGTGATCGAGAACACCGTGCGCAAGACGCTCGGCATCAGTTGCATGTTCATGTGGATCATCCTCGCGGCGCTCTGCTTCGGGGCGGTGTTCGACGGCCTGGGGGCGGTGCGCGCCATCGAGGGCCTGTTCCTCGACCGCATCGGCATGAGCCCCTGGCAGATACTGGTGATGATGCAGCTCTCCTACATCCTGCTCGGCATGTTTCTCGACGATACCGCCATGCTGGTGATCGTGGCGCCGCTCTATGTGCCGCTGGTGATCAGCCTGGGGTTCGATCCGATCTGGTACGGGGTGCTCTACACCATCACCGTGCAGATCGCCTACATGACCCCGCCGTTCGGCTACAACCTCTTCCTGATGCGCGCCATGGCACCGCCCGAGATCTCGCTGGGCGATATCTACCGCAGTGTGTGGCCCTTCGTCGGGATCATGCTGATCGGGCTGGCGCTGATCACCGCCTTCCCGCAACTGGCGCTGTGGCTGCCGCAGCTCTATCGCGGCTACTGATGCGCCGAGGCAACCGATCGGAGCCAGGAGGTGCCTTCACCCGACACGACCGCCTGACATGTCTTGCCACACAACAAGCACAACCGCAGGAGAAGAGACCATGAGCAACCGTCGCGACTTCCTCAAGAAGGCCGGGGTGGCCACCGCCGCCACGGTCGGCGCCGCCACCATCGGCGCCCCCTATGTGCATGCCCAGTCACGCAGCCCGATCCGTTGGCGGCTGCAGACCTATGCCGGCCCGGCTCTCGCCGAGCATGTCATCAAGCCCTCCATCGACGCCTTCAACCGGGCCGCCAACGGCGAGATGGAAATCGAGCTCTACTACTCCGATCAACTGGTGCCCACCGGCGAGCTGTTCCGTGCCATGCAGCGCGGCACCATCGATGCCGTGCAGAGCGACGACGACTCGATCAATGCGCCGGTCGACGTCTCGGTGTTCGGTGGCTACTTCCCCTTCGCCTCGCGCTACAGCCTCGACGTGCCGGCGCTGTTCCACCACTACGGCCTCAAGGAGATCTGGGAAGAGGCCTACGGCGAGATCGAGGGCGTCACCTGGCTGGGCTCGGGGGCCTGGGACCCGTGCAACTTCGTCACCCGTGACCCGATTCGCAGCCTCGAGGACCTGCGGGGCAAGCGGGTCTTCACCTTCCCCACCGCCGGGCGCTTCCTCAGCCGCTTCGGCGTGGTGCCGGTGACCCTGCCCTGGGAGGACATCGAGGTGGCGATGCAGACCCGCGAGCTCGACGGCATCGCCTGGGCGGGCATCACCGAGGCCTATACCGTGGGCTGGGCCGATGTCAGCAACTACTACCTGACCAACAACATCTCCGGCGCCTGGTCGGGGTCCTACTTCGCCAATACCGAACGCTGGGACGAATTGCCCGAGCACCTCAAGACGCTGTTCCGGCTGTGCATGGACAACTCCCACTACTACCGCCAGCACTGGTACTGGTGGGGCGAGGCGCACTACCGCACCACCGGCGGCAAGCTCGAGCTGACCTCGATTCCCGAAGAGGAGTGGCAGACCATCGAGAACGAGGCGCTGGCGTTCTGGGACGAGATCGCCGCGGAGAGCGAGCGCAGCGCCAGGCTGGTGCAGATCCTCAAGGACTATCGCCAGACCATGCAGGATGCCGGCCCTCCGTATCGCTACGGTTGATACGACGCCTGGGTGACGCTCGCCGCCGACGACACCGGACAGGCGCTGCCGTGGTGTCGTCGAATCCTGACATCGCTGTGCCCCGGACCGATGCGGGGCCGGCCTGTCACGATCGGTTCCCGGGCCAAGGAGAACGCGATGCGCAGCGGTTTCGGCTTCGATCTGCGTAGCATGGAAATCTTCGTCGAGACCCTCGAGCGTGGCAGCCAGACCGCCGCGGCCGAGAGCCTCGGCCTCAAGCAGTCGTCGGTGTCCCAGAGCCTGGCCAATCTCGAGGAGGCGCTGGGCGTGACCCTGCTGAACCGTCACTCGCGCCCGCTGGAACCCACCGGCGCCGGCCGCTTCTTCTACGATCGCGCCAAGCGCCTGCTGAACGAGGCGCGCGGCACGCGGCGCGAACTGGTGTCGGGGGCCTTCGGTCGCCTGCATCAGGTGCGCATGGCGCTGGTCGACTCCCTGGCCACGGCGGTGGGCAAGCCACTGATCGAGGTGATCAAGCGTCATACCGGCGACTATACGCTGACCACCGGCCTGTCCCACATGCATGGCCATGCGCTGCTGACCCGCCATGTGGATATCATCATCTCCGACGACCGGCTGGAAAACTATGACGGTCTGGAGCGGCATGCCATCCTCGGTGAACCCTTCGTGCTGGTGCTGCCCGCCGACTGGGCAGGACCGGTGGACAACCTGCCCTGGCTGACACGGCAACTGGACTTCGTGCGCTACACGCCGCAGTCGCTGATCGGCCAGAGCATCGAGCGGCATCTGCGCATCAACCAGGTGGAGTTGCCGGCCCGGCTGCATCTCGACAACACCTTCGCCGTGCTGAGCCTGGTCGGCTCCGGCGCCGGTTGGACCATCACCACCCCGTTGTGCCTCTACCAGGCGGGGCTCGACCGTTTGACCGTGAGGGTTGTTCCCCTGCCCACCAAGCCGTTGCACCGTGAATTGACGCTGGTGGCACGGCGCGACGAGCTCGGCGACCTGCCGGCGCAACTGGCCCGTGACGGTCGTCGCCTGCTCGAGTGCCACTACCGCGCCGAACTGCAGCGGCACCTGCCCTGGGTGCTGCCGGAGATCGTCACTTGATGGCTGGCCCCTTGCCCCCGCTATGGGCCGTTCCGATGGCGACCCTGTCAGCGCGACCGATGCTGTTTGCGGAGCGTCTCGACACCGCATCACACTGTAGATACACCCCGGGCCCCGGCGGATAGGGGACCTCGTGGTCCAACAGCTGGGTCTACAGCTGAGGGCCTGCAGCCATGTTCCAACAGCTATGTTCCAGCGGCTATGTTCCAACGGCTATGTTTCAACAACAACGAGAAACGAGAGACTGAGGAACGCTCGATGAGTCGAATGCAAGCGAGAGACATCAAGACCCCGGAGGATGCCCGGCGGATCGTCGAGGAGCGCGGCCTGAGCCACGTCAAGGTGGGCATGTTCGACATCGACGGCGTGATGCTCGGCAAGTACATGCGGCGCGACAAGTTCTTCTCGGCCCTGGAAGACGGTTTCGCCTTCTGCGACGTGGTGCTGGGCTGGGACAGCAAGGATGAGCTCTACGACAACGTCACCTTCACCGGCTGGCATACCGGCTATCCCGATGCGCCGCTGAAGATCGTCCCCGACAGTTGCCGCGAGCTGCCCTGCGAGGGCGACGACATGCTGCTGTTCCTGGCCGAGTTCGATGGCCCGGCCGAAGGGCTCTGCCCGCGTGGACTGTTGCAGCGTGTCCTGGAACGCGGGCGCGGGATGGGTTACGAGGCCTTCGGCGCGCTGGAGTACGAGTTCTTCCTGTTTCAGGAGACGCCGGAGTCGGTGCGCGAGAAGGGCTTTCGCCATCTCAAGCCGCTGACCCCGGACATGATGGGCTATTCGATGCTGCGCAGCTCGGTGCACAGCGAGCTCTACCATGAGCTGCTGGCGCTGTCGGAGGCTATGGACTTCCCCATCGAGGGCCTGCATACCGAGACCGGCCCCGGCGTGCTCGAGGCGGCCATCGGCGTCGACGGCGCCCTGGCCGCCGGCGACAAGGGCGCGCTGTTCAAGGTCTTCACCAAGGTCTGGGCCCAGCGGCGTGGCCTGATGGCTACCTTCATGGCCAAGTGGTCGCCCGACTACCCGGGCCAGAGCGGGCATATCCACCTGTCGCTGCGCGAGATCGACAGCGGCAAGTCGGCATTCTTCGCGGCCGACAAGCCCCATCAGATGAGCGACGTGCAGCGCCACTTCGTGGCCGGGCAGCAGAAGCTGATGCCGGAGCTGCTGGCCATGTTCGCGCCGACCATCAACAGCTACACCCGGTTGATCCCGGGCTTCTGGGCCCCCACCGAGGCCACCTGGGGGGTCGAGAACCGCACCACGGCGCTGCGCGTGATTCCCGGCAGCGACAAGTCGCAGCGCGTCGAGTACCGCCTCGGCAGCGCCGATGCCAACCCCTATCTGGCGCTGGCCGCGGCGATCGGCGCCGGGCTCTACGGCATCGAGCAGCGACTCGAGCCCGACGAGCAGGTCGAGGGCAATGCCTACGAGCTCGACCACCCCGAGCATCAGGCCCTGCCGCGGACCCTGTGGGAGGCCGCCCAGCGGTTGAGGGCCTCCGAGGCGGCCCGCGAGCTGTTCGGCGACGCCTTCGTCGAGCACTTCGCCGCCACCCGGGAATGGGAGGAGCGGCAGTTCCGCCGGCATATCACCGATTGGGAACTGGATCGCTACTTCGAGATCATCTGAGGACAAGCCATGGCCATACAGAAAACGATTTCCCCGGTCGACGGCTCGGTGTATGTCGAGCGCGAGCAGGCCGATGCGGCACGGGTCGAGGCGGCGCTGGCGCGGGCGGTCGCGGCTCAGCGTGAATGGCGGGAGACGAGCCTCGCCGAGCGGGCCCGCTACTGCTCGCGCATGGTGGATGCCTTCGTCGCCCGTCGCGACCAGTTGGCCGAGGAGCTGACCTGGCAGATGGGCCGGCCGATCGCCGCCGCCGGCGGCGAGATCGGCGGTTTCGAGGAGCGCGCGCGGACCATGATCGGCCTGGCCGAGGCGGCCCTGGCCCCGATCGCACTTCCCGACAAGCCGGGCTTCACCCGCTACATCACCCGCGAACCGCTGGGGGTATCGTTCATCGTTGCGCCCTGGAACTTCCCCTTCATGACCGCGGTGAACGCCATCGTGCCGGCGATCATGGCCGGCAATACGGTGATCCTCAAGCACTCGGCCCAGACGCCGTTGTGCGCCGAGCGTCTCCAGCAGGCCTTCGACGAGGCGAACCTGCCGGAGGGTGTCTTCCAGCATCTGCACCTGTCCCACGAGGCCACCGAGGCGCTGATTCGCGATGCTCGCATCGATCACGTCTCCTTCACCGGGTCGGTGGGGGGGGGCGCGATGGTCGAACGCAATGCCGCGGGGCGCTGCATCGCCACCGGCCTCGAGCTGGGCGGCAAGGATCCGGCCTACATCCGCGCCGACGTGGATCTGGACAGTGCCATCGAGGGGGTGATGGACGGCGCCTTCTTCAACTCCGGCCAGAGCTGCTGCGGCATCGAACGGATCTATGTGCAGCACGAGATCTTCGACGTCTTCGTCGCGCGCGCCGTGGCCTGGGTCAAGCAGCTCCGGCTCGGCAACCCCACCGACGCGGCGACCACCCTGGGGCCGCTGGTCAAGCCGGCGGCGGCGGACTTCGTGCGTGGCCAGATCGAGGAGGCGGTGGCGGCCGGTGCCAGGGCCTGGATCGACCCCGGCGACTATCCGCTGTCCACGCCCGGCAGCGCCTACCTGGCACCCCAGGTGCTGACCGGCGTCGACCACACCATGCGCGTCATGCGCGAGGAGAGCTTCGGCCCGGTGGTCGGGATCATGCCGGTGGATTCCGACGACCAGGCCATCGAACTGATGAACGACAGCGATTTCGGCCTGACCGCGGCGGTCTTCACCCGCGACATCGCCGCCGGCGAGGCCATCGCCCGGCGCCTCGAGGCCGGTACGGTGTTCACCAACCGCTGCGACTACCTCGACCCCGAACTGGCCTGGACCGGCGTCAAGCACTCCGGGCGCGGCTGCTCGCTGTCGCGGCTGGGTTACGAGACCCTGACCCGGCCCAAGTCCTTCCATCTCAAGCATGCCTGACGGCGGAGGTCCCCATGAGCTTCGAACCCGACCACTACCGCATGGGCTGGAACTATCCGGCCCCCATCCTCACCGGGCCCGGTCGCATCCGCGAGCTTCCCGGGCTGTGCCGTGAACTGGGCATGAAAGCGCCGCTGCTGGTCACCGACCCGGGCCTGGCGGGATTGCCGATGGTGCGCGAGCTGGTCCAGGCCTGCGCGGATACCGGCCTGGGTGTCGCCGTGTTCAGCGACATCAAGGGCAACCCCACCGGCAGGAACGTGGACGACGGCGTGGCGGCCTTCCGCAACGGCGGCCACGACGGCGTGATCGCCTTCGGCGGTGGCTCGGGGCTGGATGCCGCCAAGGCGGTAGCGCTGATGGCCAATCAGCGCGAGGAGCTGTCGCTGTGGGCGCTGGAGGACATCGGCGACAACTGGAAGCACGCCGACGGTGAGGCCATCGTCCCGGTCATCGCCGTGCCCACCACCGCGGGCACCGGTTCCGAGGTCGGCCGGGCCTCGGTGATCACCGACGAGGACGAGCACGTCAAGCGCATCATCTTCCACCCCGGCATGGTGCCGGCCACGGTGATCCTCGACCCCGAGCTCACCGTAGGGCTGCCACCGGCGATCACCGCCGCCACCGGCATGGATGCGCTGTCCCACTGCCTGGAGGCCTGGTGCTCGCCGCGCTACCACCCCATGGCCGAAGGGATCGCCGTGGAGGGCATGCGCCGGGTGCGCGACTACCTGCCGCGAGCGTTCCGGGACGGTGGCGACCTCGAGGCGCGCATGAACATGCTGGTGGCCTCGAGCATGGGCGCCACCGCCTTCCAGCGCGGGCTGGGCGCCATGCATGCCCTGGCCCATCCCCTCGGGGCGCTGCATGACGCCCACCACGGCACCCTGAACGCCATCCTGATGCCCTATGTGCTGCGTGCCAACGAGCGCGCCATCGGCGAGCCCATGGTGCGGCTGGCGCGCTACCTCGACCTGCGCCAGCCCGGCACGGCGGCGGTGATCGACTGGGTGCTCGAGCTGCGCGAGCGGCTCTCGATTCCCCATGCCCTGGCCGAGCTCGACATCGACACCCGCCAGGCCGACAAGGTCGGACAGATGGCGGTGGCGGATCCCTCTTCCGGTACCAACCCCATCGCCTTCGATGCCGGCCAGTACCGCGAGATCTTCGTCAAGGCCGTCGAAGGACGGCTCTAGGCCGCGGCATTGCGGTTGCGGGTGGCACTACCGGAAAGGAGGTGCATCGATGCGTATCGGACTTCTGCAATGCGATGACGTGGCGCTGGAACTGCGTGACGAGCATGGCAATTACCCCGAGATGTTCCAGCGGCTGTTCACATCGGTGGATCCGACCCTGACGTTTCGCGTCTGGCGTTGCCTCGATGGCGAGATTCCCGACGATGTGGACGTCGTGGACGCCTGGCTGACCACCGGATCGAAGTTCGGCGTCAACGACGGCCTGGCCTGGGTCGACGAGCTGTGCGGCTTCGTGCGCGAGCTGTGGTACGCCGGCAAGCCGCTGGTGGGCATCTGCTTCGGCCACCAGCTGATCGCCAGGGCACTGGGCGGCGAGGTGGTCAAGAGCCCTCGTGGCTGGGGGGTGGGGATGTCGTTCAACCGGGTCACCGAGCATGCCGAGTGGATGACGCCGTGGCAGGAGGGGCTCGATCTGGTGGTCAGTCATCAGGATCAGGTGAAGGCGCTGCCGCCGGAGGCGAGGGTGCTGGCCGGCAGCGACTTCTGTCCCGTCTACCTGATGCAGGTCGGCGAGCACTTCCTCGGCGTGCAGGGCCACCCGGAATTCGCCAAGCCCTACTCCCGTGACCTGATGCAGCTGCGCCGCGAACTGGTGGGCGCCGAGCGGGTGCGCGAGGGCCAGGCCTCGCTGCACGCCCCGGTGGACGATCAGCTGATGGTGCGCTGGATCCTCAACTTCATGAAGCGTGCCATGGAGGGCGGCGGAGATGACGGCTGACACGGCCTGGCAGTGGCCCATGGCTGAACTCGATGCCGCCACGGCCAACCTGATCCTGCTGGGCATCATCCTCAGCCTGAGCATCTGCGCCGATGCCGTGGCCAACCGCATGCGCTTGCCGCGGATCTCGCTGCTGGTCGTGGTGGGTGTCGGAGTGGCGGTCGTCCAGCAGTGGGGGCTGGGGCAGGCCGGGGCCAGGCCGCTGGACGGCCTGAGCGAGCCGCTGCTCCAGGTGGCGCTGGTGATGGTCGCCTTCCTGCTGGGGGGCGAGCTGACCCTGGCGCGGTTGCGCAGCACCGGCCCGCTGATCGTGATCGTCTCGCTGGCGGTGATCGCCATGGGGGTGCTGTTCGTCGGTGCCGGCCTGCTGCTGCTCGGTTTCCCGCTGGCGGTGGCGGTGAGCCTGGCGGCGATCTCGGTGGCCACCGACCCGGCGGCGGTCAGCGAGACGGTGCACGAGAGTGGCGACACCCGCTTCCGCGCCCGCCTGCTGATGGGCATCGTCGCCATCGATGATGCCTGGGGGATTCTCGTCTTCGGGCTGGCCATGGCGCTGCTCGGCTGGCTGCTCTCCGGCGACGGCGGCCTGGCACTGGCGCAGGCCGGCTGGGAACTGGGCGGTGCCCTGGTGCTGGGTAGCGTGGTGGGGCTGCCGGCGGCCTGGCTGACGGGGCGACTGAGGCCCGGGGAACCTACCCAGGTCGAGGCGGTCGCGCTGATCCTGCTGCTGGCCGGGCTCTCCACCTGGCTCGAGGTCTCGGCCCTGCTGGCGGCGATGATTGCCGGCGCCCTGGTGGCCAACCTCTCTTCCCACCATACCCGCTCGTTCAATGAGATCGAGCACATCGAGTGGCCCTTCCTGGTGTTCTTCTTCGTGCTCTCCGGGGCCAGCATCGATTTGCGCCACCTGGGCGACGCCCTCTGGCTCACCCTGGCCTATGTCGTGCTGCGCCTGGCGGGCCGCTACCTCGGCGGCGTGCTGGGGGGCCACCTGGCCCGCCGGCAAGCTACCCGCCTGCCCCACGACATCGGCCTGGCGCTGACCCCCCAGGCCGGCATCGCCATGGGCATGGCGCTGCTGGTGGTGGAGCGCTATCCCGAACACGGGGCGGTCCTGCTCGCGGCGGTGGTCGCCTCCACCGTGGTCTTCGAGGTGGTCGGCCCGTTGATGGTCAGGCACGTGCTGCGCTGAGCAGTCGCAGGCCGTTGGCCACCACGATCAGGCTGGCCCCCATGTCGGCGAACACCGCCATCCACAGGGTGGCGTGGCCGCTGAACGCGAGGCCCATGAACACGGCCTTGATGCCCAGCGCCAGCACGATGTTCTGCACCAGCACCGAGCGCGTGGCCCGGGAGAGGCGCAGGAAGGTGGCCAGCCGCCGCGGGTCGTCGTCCATCAGCGCCACGTCGGCGGTCTCGATGGCGGCGTCGCTGCCGGCGGCGCCCATGGCGAAGCCGATATCGGCCCGGGCCAGCGCCGGAGCGTCGTTGATGCCGTCCCCGACCATGCCGATCGCCCCCGCCCCGGCACGCGCCTCGATCATCGCCAGTTTCTCTTCGGGCAGCAGGGCCCCGTGGGCCTCGTCGATGCCGGCGTCGGCGGCGATGGCGGCGACGCTGGCCGGGTTGTCGCCGCTGAGCATCAGCGTCGTCACGCCCAGCTCATGCAGGTCGGCGATGGCCTCGCGGCTCTCGGGCTTGAGCGGGTCACTCACCGCGAACAGTGCCAGCGGCCGGTCGCCCTCACCGAGGATGACCAGCGTCTCGCCACGGGCTTCCCGCTCGGCCAGGCGCGCTTCGAGCCCCTCGTCCAGATCCGTGAAGCCTGCCAGCAGGCGGCGGTTGCCGAGCCAGACCGGGCGCCCTTCGACCCGGGCGGTGACGCCGCGGCCGGGCCGCTCGTTGAGGGCCTCGATCTCCAGTGCCTCGATGCTCTCCTCCCGGGCGGCCCGGGCCAGGGCCCGGGAGACCGGGTGGCCCGAGCGTTCGGCGAGCCCGGCGGCCAGGGAGCGCAGCCGGCGACGCTCGGCCTCGCCGGCGGCCGCCTCCAGCGGCTGCCAGTGGCACTGGGTGGGCTCGCCGCGGGTCAGGGTGCCGGTCTTGTCGAAGGCGAGGGTGCGCAGGCGACGGCCCTGCTCGAGGAAGGTGCCCCCCTTGATCAGGATCCCGGCCCGCGCCGCCGCCGAGAGGCCGCTGACGATGGTCACCGGGGTGGAGATCACCAGGGCGCAGGGACAGGCGATCACCAGCAGCACCAGGGCACGGTAGATGCCCTCCAGCCAGGCGACGCCGAGCAGCCAGGGGGCCAGCAGGGCGGTGAATACGGCGACGGCGAACACCGCCGGGGTGTAGACGGCAGCGAAGCGGTCGATGAAGCGCTGGGTGGGGGCGCGGCTGGCCTGGGCCTGTTCGACGGCGTGGATGATCCGCGCCAGGGTGGTGTCGGCGGCGGCCCGGGTGGTGCGGTAGGTGAACTCGCCGTCACGGTTGACGGTGCCGGCGAAGACGGTATCGCCCGGGGCCTTGTCGACCGGCAGGCTCTCGCCGGTGATGGGGGACTCGTCCAGCGCCGGGTGGCCGAGCTCGATCTCGCCATCCAGGGCGATGCGCTCGCCGGGGCGCACCCGGACCCGGCTACCGGTCGGAACCGCGGCGGCGGGCTGCAGCGCGTAGCGGCCATCGGCCTGCTCGACCGTGGCCTGCTCCGGGGCCAGCGAGAGCAGCTCGCGGATGGCGTGGCGGGCGCGGCCCAGGGAGCGCGCCTCGATGCGTTCGGCCAGGGTGAACAGCACGATCACCATGGCCGCCTCGGCCCAGTGGCCGATCAGCAGCGCCCCGGTCACCGCCACGCTCATCAGCGCGTTGATGTTGAGGGTGCGGTGGCGCAGGGCGATGAAGCCCTTCTTCCAGGTCGGCAGGCCCACCATGGCGATGGCCACCAGGGCCAGCAGGGCAGGCAGCCAGGGGGTGGCCAGTTCCAGCCACTCGCTCGCCTCGGCGGCGAGCGCCACCAGGGCAGCGATGCCCAGCTTCCACCAGCGCTCCTCGCCGCCGCTGGCGGCCTCGCTCCGGCGTGCCGGGTCGAGGGCTTCAGGGGTCATGCCGGTGGAGGCGATGCGCCGGCGGATCGCCTCCTCGTCGACGTCGCGGTGGTGGACGGTCAGTACCCGCCCGATCAGATCGAAGTCGAGCCGCTCGATGCCCGGCATGCCCCCCAGCGCGCGGCGCAGCAAGGCTTCTTCGGTGGGGCAGTCCATGGCCTCGATGCGCAGGCGCAGCGAGCGGGCGTCCGGCGGCGGTGCGCTCGGCCGCTCCGGGGCGAGGGGGGGCGCGGTGCAGCTCGAGCAGCAGGATCGTTCGGTCATGGATGGGGCTCCGTGTCATCGTCTATGCTGATGACACACCCTGTAGTGGCTACAGGGTCAAGCGACAACGCTGGGCTATAGCCAGTTCTTGTGCTTGAAGTACAGGTACGGCGAGATGCCGGCAATGGCCATCAGGCCGAGGGCGAAGGGATAGCCGACGGGCCAGGACAGCTCGGGCATGACGTCGAAGTTCATGCCGTAGATGCTGGCGATCATCGTGGGTGGCAGGAAGACCACGGCGGCGATCGAGAAGGTCTTGATGATCTGGTTCTGCTGGATGTTGATGAAGCCCTGGGTGGAATCCATCAGGAAGTTGATCTTGTCGAACAGGAAGGCGGTGTGGGTCATCAGCGTATCGACGTCGCGCTTGACCTCGCGGGCCGTTTCCTGGAGCTCGGCATCACCGCGCAGGTGGCGGATCAGGAAGGACATCGAGCGCTGGGTGTCCATGAGGCACAGACGGATCTTGCCATTGCTATCCTCGAGCTTGGCCAGTTGGTCGATGGCATCCTCGAGGTCGGCGTCATCCTCCTCCAGCACCAGGTGGCTGACGTCCTCGAGCTTGCGGTGAACGTCTTCCAGGGTATCGGCGAGGTTTTCCACCTTCTGCTCGAAGATCGTCAGCATCAAGCTCTGCGCCGAGTCGGCTTCCACCTGGCCACTGCGGGCACGCAAGCGGAGCAGGCGGAAGTCGGCGAGTTCGGTGTCCCGGAAGGTGATCAGCCGTTCGGGCTGCAGGATGAAGGCGACGGTGGTGTTGCCGTGGCGTCCCTCGCTCTGCGACAGGAACAGCGAGTGCACGTGAATGCCGTCGGCGTCGACGAAATAGCGCGCCGATGACTCGATCTCCTCGACGTCGTCGGTGGCCGGCAGTTCATCGGCCAGGAAGGCATTGAGCCGCTCGCGCTCGCCCTCGTCGGGTTCGTGGGCATCGATCCAGGTCGCCTGGGCCAGGCGCTCGGACAGTGGCCGGGTGTCCTCGGTGGCTTCCTGGATGGTCTGGCGATTGAGCTGGAAGGTGCGAATCATCGTCGTCCCTGGTGCGTCTGGTTGGATTTGCCCAGATTAGGTGTTTACGACCATCAGGCCAATCACGATGGTCGAGCCGTCCTCGCGTAACGTCTGGTGATTCGCTGTTGCGGAGCACATACCCTATAGTGACTATAAGGTAGGGCGACCGGAGGCGTGAGGCATGAAGATCGGCGAGCTGGCCACCCGCACGGGGTGCGCCGTGGAGACCATTCGCTACTACGAGCGGGAGGGGCTGCTGCCCGAGCCGGCGCGCAGCCAGGCCAACTACCGGCTCTACGCCGAGACGCACACCCAGCGGCTACGCTTCATCCGCCACTGTCGCGCGCTGGACATGACGCTGGACGAGATCCGCACCCTGCTCGACTACCACGATCATCCGCGCCAGCCCTGCGATGCCGTCAACGGCCTGATCGACGATCACCTGGAACACGTGGAGGCGCGTCTGTCCCAGCTCCAGGCGTTGCGCGAGGCGCTGGTCAGCCTGCGCTCGCGCTGCAGTGGCGAGGCCGACTCCGGCCACTGCGGCATCCTGCAGGAACTGTCCCAGCCGCTGCCGGGCGTGGGATCGGCCGAGCTGGTCGACGACAGTCACGTACCGGGGCCGCATCGCGTCGGCTGAGCCCCTTGAACGATGCCCCCCGGCCAACGGCCGACGGCCGGGGGGCAGGGGGCAGGATGGCGATTCGCCGTCGCGCGGCGGCTTGCACTGTGCCTCACTCCTCGCCGAAGTATTTCTCGTAGATCTCGTCGTAGGTGCCGTCTTCCTTCAGGGTGGCCAGGGCCTCGTTGAAGCGCTCGGCGAGCGCTTCGTCGCGCTGGCGGAAGGCGATGCCGAAGCCTTCACCGAAGTACTCCTCTGGCTCGGTGACCATCTCCCCGACCACCTTGTAGCTGCCCTCGTCGTTGTCGAGCAGGGTGGTCTTGCCGACCACGAACTCCAGGAAGACGAGGTCCAGACGCTGCGCATCCAGGTCCAGCACCATGTCGTCGGCGGTGGAGTAGCGGTTGATCGTCGCGAGGTCGCCGAAGGTGTCGGTGGCATAGTTGTCGTAGGTGGTACCGCGCTGCACGCCGATGCTCTTGCCGGACAGGGCCTCCTCGTTGATCTCCTCCAGCTCGCTGCCGGCCGCGGCGAACCAGGCGCCGGGGATGGTGATGTAGGGGTCGGAGAACAGCAGCGTCTGGCGACGCTCGTCGTTGATGGTCATCGACGACATGATGGCGTCGTAGTTGCGGGCCAGCAGGCCGGGGACGATGCCGTCCCACTCCTGCTCGATCCACTCGCAGGTGATGTCCATCTCGGCGCACAGGGCGTTGCCCAGCTCGATGTCGAAGCCGGTCAGCTCGCCGTCCGCGGTGCGGTACTCCATGGGCTCGTAGGGAACGTCGACGCCGAAGCGTACATGGTCGTAGTCACGGGCCTGGGCGCTCCCGGCGGCCAGCGCCATGCCCAGGATCGTGATGGTCAGCAGTTTCTTCATCTCTTCGGTTCCTCGTTGTCGTTTCTAGCACGCGATGGTGATGTCGAACCTGAATGTAGCGCAGCCGTTTCGGGGGTGAAATGCCCGCGGCAACGACGTTTCCAACGTTCGTTTGACGCCGTCGATTCAGGCAGGTTTCAGGTGAGCGAGCAGGCGTTTCTCCAGGTAGCGGAAGAAGTAGAGGATGGCGAAGGTCAGGCAGAGGTAGATCGCCGCCACGAACAGGAAGGCCTCGAAGGGGGCGTAGAAGCGGGCATAGACGAAGCGCGCCGCCCCGGTGAGGTCCATCAGCGTCACCACGCTGGCGATGGCGCTGGCGTGGAGCATGAAGATCACCTCGTTGCCGTAGGCCGGCAGGGCACGGCGGAAGGCGCTGGGCAGGATGATGCGCCGCATCATCAAGGCCTGGGACATGCCGTAGGCCCGTGCCGCCTCGATCTCGCCGCGGGGCGTGGCCTTGATCGCGCCGCGGAAGATCTCGGTGGTATAGGCCGCGGTGTTGAGGGTGAAGGCGATCAGCGCCGGGTAGAAGGCCTCGCGCAGGATCGGCCACAGGAAGGTCTGCTGGATGCCGTCGAAGAACACCACCCCGTAGTAGATGATGTAGAGCTGGATCAGCAGCGGCGTGCCGCGGAACACGTAGGTGTAGGCGTAGATCGGCAGGCTGATCCAGCGATGGCGCGAGCTGCGCCCGATGGCCAGCGGGATCGCCAGCACCAGGCCGATCACCAGGGAGAGAAACACCAGCTGGCTGGTGGTGACCAGCCCCGTCCAGTAGTAGCCCAGGGTCTGGGGCGTGAAGATGACGTTGCCGGCGAGCAGGTCATTGAACCAGGTCGTGAGGTTGTCCATGTCAGTGCTCCCCGAAGCCGACGTCGTAGCGCTTCTGGAGTCGAGCGAAGAACCACTCCGAGACGCTGGCGATCAGCAGGTAGATGGCGGCCACCGGCAGCAGGAAGGTGAAGGGCTCGTGGGTGGCGCGGGAGGCCTCGGCGGCGATGCGCACCATGTCGGAGAGGCCGATCACCGAGACCAGCGCCGTGGTCTTGAGCAGCACCATCCAGTTGTTGGAGAGCCCCGGCAGGGCGTGGCGCATCATCAGCGGGAAGCGGATGCGGCGGAACACCAGCCAGTTGCTCATGCCGTAGGCCTTGCCGGCCTCGATCTGGCCGTGGTCCACGGCCATGAAGGCGCCGCGGAAGGTCTCGCCCATGTAGGCGCCGAAGATGAAGCCGATGGTCAGCGCCCCGGCGGCGAAGGCGTTGAGGTTGACGTACCAGTCGACGCCGAAGCGGTCGTAGAGGGCATCGGTGGCGAGGTTGAGCACCATCTGCCCACCGAAGAACAGCAGCATCATCAGCACCAGATCGGGCACCCCGCGGATCAGCGTGGTGTAGAGGGTGGCGACCTTGTGCAGCAGCCAGTTGCGCGACATCTTGGCGCTGGCGGTCAGCAGCCCCAGCACGATGGCGAGTGCCAGCGAGAGGATCGCCAGCTGGATGGTGACCCCGGCGCCCTCGAGCAGCCGCGGGCCATAGCCGTGAAGATCGAACATCTCGGTTCCCTTCCGTGCGTGGGTGTCAGCAGGTGTACATCGTTGCCGATGCCTCAGTATTTGGGCGCCAGGAACTGCTTGAGGCGCGGCGACTGCGGGTTGCCGAGCACCTCGGCGGGAGGACCGACTTCCTCCACCAGGCCCTGGTGCAGATAGATCACCTGGCTGGACACGTCCCGGGCGAAGCTCATCTCGTGGGTCACCACCACCATGGTGCGGCCCTCGGCGGCGAGGTCACGCATCACCTTGAGTACGTCGCCGACCAGTTCCGGGTCGAGCGCCGAGGTGGGCTCGTCGAACAGCATCACCTCCGGGTCCATGGCGAGCGCCCGGGCGATGGCGCCGCGCTGTTGCTGGCCGCCGGACATCTGGGCGGGGTAGGCGTCGGCGCGTGCGGATAGCCCCACACGCTCGAGCAGCGCCCGGGCCTGCTCGATGGCCTCCTTCTTCGGCTTGCCGAGCACATGGACCGGGGCCTCGATGACGTTCTCGAGCAGGGTCATGTGGGCCCAGAGGTTGAAGCTCTGGAACACCATGGAGAGCTTGGCACGCATGCGCACCACCTGCTTCCAGTCGGCGGGCTCGCGCCCATGCCGCGTCTGCTTGAAACGGATCTCCTCGCCGTGGACGAGCAGGTCGCCCTCGTCGGGCTGCTCGAGCAGGTTCATGCAGCGCAGGAAGGTACTCTTGCCGGAGCCGGAGGCTCCGATCAGGGTGATGACATCCCCCTTGCGGGCCTTGAGTGACAGGCCCTTGAGGACTTCGGTGTCGCCGAAGCGTTTCTTGATGTTGCGCACTTCCAGCGGGATCGGGGTATCGGCCATGGAACGGGCTCCGGGTCAGGTAAGGTCGCCATGGGCGACGCGCCGGCGGGGGCGAGGGGCGCGAAAAGGGGGCGATTCTAACAGTCCGTCGGGCATTCGGCAGCGGTGCATTGCCGCGCCAGCATTCGACTTTGGTATGATTTTCGATGGTTCATCATCATGATGTTTTCTCCATATTGTTGTAGTTTTTCAATTTTTTCGTCTGCGGATACGCATTTCGGCCACAGGATCCGGTGGTTGGCGATCAGGCCTCCGGTGCCGGCGCGGGGCTGACCAGCAGGGCCGCCCGGGCCCCCAGCTCGACCCTGGCATTGGGAAAGACCACCCGCAGGGGCCTCTCGCCGACCCGGGTGTCGCCGGCCCGGGCGTCCTCGGCCAGCAGGGTGCCGGGGGCGAACTCGGTGAAGTTGGGCGTGTCGTCGGGAAAGCAGAGCCGGAACGCCTCGGCCTCGCGCATCAGTTCATGCTCCACCCGGAAGAAGGCCATCCTCTCGGGGTCACCGGTGGGCGGCTCGCGTCCGGCGACCAGTGACTCGAGCAGCCGCCCCATGGGGGCCAGGGCCGCCAGGTCGTTGTGGCCGAAGGGCAGGGCGCGCCCGAGCTCGAGGGTGAAGGCCTGGGCCCCATGATAGTGCTTCGAGTAGTGGGAGAAGGTCCAGCTGTGGCGATGCTGGTGCAGCACCGCCTGAATGCCGGCGGCGGCGAACCAGCGCCACTGCTCGGGGGACACGGCGGTCTCGGCGAAGGGGCTGACCACGAAGCGCGGGTAGCGGCTGTCGCGGATCGCCGTGTGCAGGTCATAGTGCAGGGGGGAGCCCCGGCGCGACGGGCCGGCGTGACGGGCATGGAAGGCGTCCACGGCGGCCATCAGCTCCCGGGCCCGGTCGGGCTCCATCCCCGTCGCATCGATATCGCGGCGAAACAGCCGATTGAGGTTGGTGTCCACGTAGCGCTCGGCACGGCGGATCGCCTCGAGGTTGCCGAGGACCACCAGCACCGGCGCGCCCAGCCGCATGAGCCCCGCCTCGAGTCGCGCCAGGCACTCGCCCAGCAATTCGATGGGCGCGGTCTCGTTGCCGTGGATGCCGACCGAGAGCACGCAGGCCCGGGCTGATTCGGCCGGCACGTCGGGGGTGAGTTCGAGCAGGCCGGGGCCGAGCAGCCGGTAGTGCCCGCCGGGTACCCGGCCTCGCTCGGTGGCCCGGTCGCCTGCCAGGCTGTATTCGATCCACTCACTCAGCATGGTCGCCTCGCTCTGACGGCTCGGCGCGCCGGTCGCAATGGAATGGTCGAATAGCGTGCATGGAGTACCCGTCGTGGTCTTGTGTGGTCTGGCGACACCTTCACTGACGGCGTGACGGCTTCACAAGCCCCGGGGTCGGTCTGGTGAAAACGCGGGTGCGATATTGAAACTCGGCGGATCACGCTGTGACCTTTGCCCGATGGGGAAGGGCACGCCGACGGGCTAGACTGTCGGCGCCCCGAATCGCCAGGACATCGCCATGACCGACCATGCCAGCCGCCTCAACGCCCACTATGATGCGCTCGCCGTGGCCGGTGGTGGAGGCCTGCTCCGGCGACTGCGGGCCGCCTTCCGCGCCGCCGGCTGCGACCCGGATCGTCTGACCCTCGAGGCGATCGCCGGCATCGATCAGCTGCACCTGGGGGGCCGCGCGGCCAGCCGTTCGCTGGCAGCGCTCGCAAGACTCGGGCCCGGCGCGCGGGTGCTGGACGTGGGCTGCGGCACCGGCGGGGCGAGCCGGTTGCTGGCGGCGGAGGTTGGCTGCGAGGTGATCGGGGTGGACATCACCACGGCCTTCGTGGTGGTGGCCGAGTGGCTGAGCGCGGCCACCGGCATGGCCGAGCAGACCCGCTTCCTGTGTGCCGATGCGGCCCACACTCCGCTGCCCGATGCCGGCGTCGATGCCATCTGGTGCCAGCATGCGCTGATGAACATGCCGGACGTGCCCGGCGTGCTGGCCGAGTGGCACCGCCTGCTGGTGCCCGGGGGGCGGGTGCTGCTCCACGAGGTGGTGGCCGGCGACAACCCCGAGCCGCTCGCCTTGCCGGTGCCCTGGGCGCGTACCCCGGCGACCAGCCATCTGCAGCGGCGCGAGGCCCTGGAGGCGAGCCTGGCGGGCGCGGGATTCTCGCCCGTGTGCGTGCGTGACGTGACCGAGGCGGCGCTGGCCTGGCGGCAGAAGCACACCCGCCGGGAGGCAGGCGAGGAGGCCGGCCGCGTACCGCTACCCGGGCCGGCGCTGATCTTCGGCGACACCTTCGTCGAGATGGGGCGCAACCTGCGCGACAACCTGGCCGCCGGCAAGGTGGGGATCCTCGAGGGCGTGTGGCGACGGGCCAGTGCCCCGCCCGTGAAACCGGGCGGGGCACCGTCGGTGACGGGGCGGCTATCAGCCGGCGATGCGCTCGGCGATGGCGCGGCCCAGGGTCTCGGTCGTCCCGTGGCCGCCGGCATCCGCGGTCAGCACCGCCGGGTCGGCCTCGGCGAGTACTGCCTCGAAGGCATCGACGATGGCCTTCCCGGCCTCCTTGTGGCCCAGGTGCTCGAGCATCATGGCGCCGGACCAGATCTGGCCGATGGGGTTGGCGATCCCCTTGCCGGCGATGTCCGGGGCGCTGCCGTGAACCGGCTCGAACAGGCTCGGGAACTTGCCTTCCGGGTTGATGTTGGCCGAAGGGGCCACGCCGATGGTGCCGGTGCAGGCCGGGCCCAGGTCGGAGAGGATGTCGCCGAACAGGTTGCTCGCCACCACCACGTCGAACCAGTCGGGGTGCATGACGAAGTTGGCGGTCAGGATGTCGATATGGAACGCATCGACGTCGACGTCGGGATAGTTCGCACTCATCGCCTTCACGCGCTCGTCCCACCACGGCATGGTGATGGCGATGCCGTTGGACTTGGTCGCCGAGGTGAGCTTCTTTCGAGGGCGGGTCTGGGCCAGGTCGAAGGCATACTTCAGCACCCGGTCGACACCCACGCGGGTCATCACCGTCTCCTGGATCACCACCTCGCGGTCGGTGCCCTCGAACATCTTCCCGCCGACGCTGGAGTACTCGCCCTCGGTGTTCTCGCGCACCACGTAGAAGTCGATGTCGCCGGGCTGGCGATCGGCCAGCGGGCTCTTGATGCCCGGCAGCAGCTTGCAGGGGCGCAGGTTGATGTACTGGTCGAACCGGCGGCGGAACTGCAGCAACGAACCCCACAGCGAGATGTGGTCCGGTACCTTCTCCGGCCAGCCCACGGCGCCGTAGAAGATGGCGTCGAAGCCCTTGAGCCGGTCGAACCAGTCGTCGGGCAGCATCTTGCCGTGCTCGAGGTAGTAGTCGCAGCAGGCGAAGTCGAAGTGCTCGAGGGTCAGGTCGATGTCGAAGCGCCTGGCGGCGGCTTCGAGTGCCCGCAGGCCTTCGGGCATCACTTCGGTGCCGATGCCGTCGCCGGGAAGCACCGCGATACGATGGGACATGAAACGTCTCCTGAGGGTGGACATGATCGGGTAGCCCCAGTCTAGTCCGTGATCGGGGGGAGATAATCGGGCTATAGTGCAATCCATTGTTGAGTGAAAGTGGAGGATGCCGTGGCCCAGCTCGACGACCTGACCTTCTTCCAGCACCTGGCCCATGCCGGCAGCCTCACCGCCACGGCCCGTGCGCTGGGGTTGTCGCTGTCGGCGGTGAGCAAGCGCCTCAAGCAGCTCGAGGGGCGGTTGGGCGTGGAACTGGCCAGCCGCACCACGCGCCGCTTGACCCTGACCCCCGAAGGAGAGCGTTACCTGGCCCGCGGGGCCGCGATTCTCGAGGAGTTGCTCGAGCTCGAGGAAACCCTGGGCGAGCACCAGGCCGAACTCTCCGGCCCCCTGCGGATCAACTCCACCTTCGGTTTCGGCCGCCGCCATGTGGCACCGCTGCTCTCCGCGTTCTGCCGCGACCACCCCGGCATCGTGGGGGGGCTGGAGCTCTCCAGTTTTCCGCTGAGCCTCGGGGATCAGGCCTTCGACATCGGCATCCGGGTGGGCGAGCCACCGGATTCGCGGCTGGTGGCGCGGCGGATCCTGGCCAACCGCCGGGTGCTGTGTGCCTCGCCGGCCCTGGTGGCGCGCTTGCCGAGGCTGTCGACCCCGACCGACCTGGCCGGCCGCCCCTGCCTGCTGCTGCGCGAGAACGACAGCGACTTCGCCGTGTGGCGGTTCCAGCGACGTGGTCGCCCGGCACAGGAGCAGGCGGTGAAGGTCGCCGGCCCGCTCGCCAGCAACGACGGCGAGGTGATCGTGGGCCTGGCACTGGACGGGCACGGCATCGCCCTGCGCTCCTGGTGGGACGTGCACCCGCACCTGGCCAGCGGTGCCCTGGTCGAGCTGCTGCCGGAGTGGCGGGGGGTACGGGCCGATTTCCATGCGGTCTACCAGCAGCGGCGCCACGTGCCGGCGCGCATCCGGGCGTTTGTCGCCTATCTTGAACAGGAGATGGCCAACAGGGTGCCGCGCCTGCCGGATGCTGCCGCGACGGCCTGAAGTGGGGAGTCGCCGTGAAGGTGCTGATGTTCACCAATACCTATCTGCCCATCGTCGGCGGGGTGAGCGAATCGGTGCAGCGCTTGAAGCGCCGGCTACAGGACGCCGGGCACCGGGTGCTGGTGGTGGCGCCGCGCCTGGCGGGGCAACCCGCCGAGGAGCCCGATGTGGTCCGGGTGGCGGCGGTGCAGCATTTCAACGGCAGCGACTTCTCGCTGCCGATACCGCTGCCCGGCCAGCTCTTCGACGAGATCGAGACCTTCGAGCCGGACATCGTGCATGCCCATCACCCCTTCCTGCTGGGGGGAACCGCGGCTCGGGTGGCGGAGACCTATGGGCTGCCGCTGGTGTTCACCCATCACACCCTCTACGAACACTACACCCACTACGTGCCCGGTGACTCGCCGCGCATGCGGCGTTTCGCCATCGCCCTGGCCACCGAGTACACCCGCCTGTGCGATGCGGTGATCGCCCCCAGCGAGAGCATCCGCGACCTGCTGCTCGAGCGTGGCGCCAATCCGGAGATCAGCGTGGTACCCAGTGGCGTCGATACCCTGCGCTTCGTCATGGGGAACGGGAGCGGCCGGCGCGAGCGCCTTGGGATCGCGCCCGAGGCTTATGTCGTCGGCCACTTGGGGCGCCTGGCCCGGGAGAAGAACTTGGCGTTCCTGGCCGAGGCGGTCGCGTGTGCCCTGGCCGTGTTGCCCGAGGCGCACTTCCTGGTGGTCGGCGAGGGTGAGGCCCGCCGTACCATGGCGGAGATCGCCACGGTACGGGGCGTGGCCGCACGTTTCCATTTCACCGGCAGGCTGGAGGGGCAGGCCTTGATCGATGCCTACCATGCCATGGATGTCTTCGCCTTCTCCTCCCACAGCGAGACCCAGGGCATGGTATTGGCCGAGGCCATGGCGGCGGGACTGCCGGTGGTAGCCGTGGCGGCCCCCGGTGTGTGCGAAGTGGTGGTCGACGGGCACAACGGGCGGCTGCTCGCCGAGGACGACGCCGCGGCGATGGCCGCGGCGCTGATCGATCTCGCCGGGGTCGAGCGGCGGGCGCCCCTGGGCGAGGCGGCGCTGGCGACCGCCGCGGCGTTCGATGAGGCATGCTATGCCGAGCGTTGCCTGGTGGTCTATCGTCGGGCCATGGCGTGTCGCCCCCCCTTTGCCCAGGTCGACGACCGCGGCTGGGAGCGGGTGCGCAGCCGGCTGGGGGCCGAGTGGCAGCTGCTGCGTCATCGCGGACGCTTGCTGAAGCATCTGGTGCAGGAGGAGTAGCGCGCCCGACCCGTCAGTCCGCCGGCCGCCGCGCCAGCGGGTCCTGGCGAAAGTAGCGGGCGAGGAGATCGTAGAGCGCCGGGTAGGCCTGGTGCAGCACGTCGGGGGCGGTGAAGAAGTGCTCGCAGCACACCGCGAAGCACTCGCCGGGGTGGCTGGCGGCGTAGTCGTCGATGGGCGTTTCCTCGCCGCGCTCGAGCCGTGCCTGGAGGTCCTCCCACACGCCCATGAACACCCGGTGCCAGTCCCGCGGGTCGATGTCGCGGGGCAGCGGAGGGAAGCCGTCCACGTCGAGCGAGTTGCCCAGGTCGAGCTTGTGGGCCAGCTCGTGGATCACCACGTTGAAGCCGTTGAAGTCGCCGCTCTCCATCAGGTCGGGGAAGGCCACCACCACCGGGCCCTGGGAGGAGGTCTCGCCGGCACGCTCATCCTCGTAGGCATGCATCACACCGAACTCGTCCATCTCCTCGACCTGACGCCGGAAGGCCTCGGGCAGCACCAGGATCTCGTGGACCCCGGTGAAGGCCTCGTCGTGTTCCATCTCGCTCCAGCCCAGGGTCAGCAGGCACGCCTGGGCGGCCAACGCCAGCTGGGCGGGCAGGTCGAAGGGGGTGGTCTCGGCGAGCTCCGGGTGCAGGCTGAGTCGCTTGGCATGCAGGAAGCGCCAGGCTCGCCGGCCGAGGCGTCCTGCCTCGTCGTCGGGTAGCGCCGCCAGCAGCGGCAGGCGCGAGCGGGCCTCCTGCCAGGCCTCCCCGGGGAAGGGGTGGCGTGCCTCGAAGCTCCTGGCTCGCCAGCGACGCAGGTGGCCCAGCATGGTGTCAGCCCTCCTCCAGAGTCGCCCCGGGTGGCCGGCCCCCGGACTTCCATGACCAGTCACGCCAGCGCAGGTCGAAGAGGTCCTTGCGGCGATCCTTGAGGTTGGTCACCGAGCCTTCGGCGCGCACCACGGTGAGCCGCGTCAGGTCCAGGTCCGAGAACATGATCATCTCGGTGTTGGGGGTGGTCTCGGAGAGCACGGCGTCGTGGGGGAAGGCGAAGTCCGAAGGCGAGAACACCGACGATTGGGCGTACTGGATGTCCAGGTTCTTGATCGAGGGCACGTTGCCGACGCTACCGCACAGCACCACGTAGCACTCGTTCTCGATGGCCCGGGCCTGGGCACAGTGGCGCACCCGCAGGTAGCCGTTCTTGGTGTCGGTCCAGAACGGGACGAAGAGGATGTCCATGTCCTGGTCGGCGAGCAGCCGCGAGAGTTCCGGGAATTCCACGTCGTAGCAGATCTGGATGCCCACCCGGCCGGCATCGGTATCGAAGACCTGCAGCTCGTCGCCTCCCTCGATCACCCAGTCGCGACGCTCCTGGGGGGTGATATGCAGCTTGGCCTGGCGCTCGATGTCCCCGTCGCGGTGGCACAGGTAGGCGATGTTGTAGAGGCGGTCGTTCTCTCCCACCTCGATCATCGAGCCGGCGATGATGTTGATGTTGTAGGAGACCGCCATGCGCGACAGCTCGGTCTTGAACTGCTCGGTGAAGCCGGCCAGGTAGCGGACCGCCTCCATCTGGTCCTGCTGGGTGGCCCGGTCCTGCAGGCCCATCAGCGGCGCATTGAACAGCTCCGGGAAGACGGCGAAGTCGCTCTGGTAGCCGGAGAGCGCATCGACGAAATACTCCACCTGCTGGAGCACCGCCTCGACCGAGTCGAACTCACGCATCTGCCACTGCACGGCGCCGACCCGCACCTGGGTGGGACGGTTCTCCAGCACCCGTTCGGCGGGCTCGAAGAGGATGTTGTTCCATTCCAGCAGGGTGGCATAGCCCTGGGACTTCTCGTCCTCCGGCAAGTACTTCCTCAGCAGGCGCTTGACCTGGAAGTCGTTGGCCAACTGGAAGGAGAGGATGGGGTCGTGGATCTCCTTGCGCGCCACCTTGTCGAGGTATTCGGCCGGCGAGAGCTCGTGGGCGTGCTCGTGGTACTGGGGGATGCGCCCGCCGGCGAGTATCGCTCGCAGGTTCATCGAACGGCACAGCTCCTTGCGCGCCTCGTAGAGGCGCCGGCCCAGGCGGTAGCCGCGATAGTCCGGATGGATCAGCACGTCGAGCCCATACATGGCGTCGCCGTCCGGGTCGTTGAGGATGGTCTCGCGCTTGCCGATCAGGTCGTCGTAGCGGTGCGGGTTGGAGAAGGTGTCGTAATCGACCAGGGCCGTCAGGGCCACGCCGACGATGATCTCGTCGTCCTCGATGACGATCTGCCCATCGGGAAACTCCTTGATCAGCTTGTCGATGGTGGGCCTCGGCCAGGCGCCGCCGATGTCGTCGTAGACCCGGTCCATCAACGCCTGGAGCTGCGGGTAGTCGTCCGGGGTCAGGTTGCGCAGGTTCAGATGCAGATCGTCGAGGGACATGACGCGTCGGTTCCTGGTCAGGGTGAAGGGCGAATTCTAGCATGCCCGTGAGAGTCGCCGGCTGTCATGCCCCGGCTGGCGTGTCGCCGCCATGACGGCGTCATCGGGTTGTCACCCGGCGCATGGAAGATGCCCGCAAACCGATGAATCACCGGCTACGCTGTTCAAGGGAGGACGAGGTGAACGGCATGTCGCCCTTCCCCGGGCATCCTGGTAACGAGCACGCCATGCACGACGACAAGCACAATCACCAGCGAATCCGGCTAGAGGCGGTGAGCAAGGCCTGGAGCGGGCAGACGGCCGTCGAGCGGATCTCCTTCGAGGTGGCGCCCGGCGAGTTCGTGATCCTGCTCGGCCCCTCCGGCTGCGGCAAGTCGACCACCCTGCGCATGATCGCCGGCCTCGAGCAGGCCAGCGCCGGCCGCATCCACATCGGCGAGCGCGACGTCACCGACCTGCCACCGGGAGACCGCGGCATCAGCATGGTGTTCCAGTCCTATGCGCTCTTTCCCCACCTCAGTGTGGCCGACAACATCGTCTTCGGTCTACGCAGCCGCAAGGTGCCCAGGGCCGAGCGCCAGGAGCGGCTGACCCGGGTGGCTCGACTCGTCGACCTCGAGGCCTACCTCGCGCGCAAGCCGGCCCAGCTCTCCGGCGGCCAGCGCCAGCGGGTCGCCCTGGCGCGGGCGATCATCTCCGAACACCCCATCTGCCTGATGGACGAACCGCTCTCCAACCTCGACGCCCGGCTGCGCGGCGAGATGCGCCGCGAGATCAAGGCCCTGCAGCGGCGACTCGGCATGACGGTGATCTACGTCACCCACGACCAGGTCGAGGCCATGAGCATGGGGGACCGGGTGATCCTGATGGAGGCGGGGTGCATCGTCCAGGACGGTACCCCCGGCGAACTCTACAACCGGCCGGCCACGGCCTTCGCCGCGAGCTTCATCGGCAGCCCGGCGATGAATTTGGTGGCGCTCTCCGCCGCGGCCGACGGCGCCGTCATCGACGGCGAGCCGCACTGCTCCATCGCCTCCCACGAGGCCAAGGGCCACCTGCTGGGCGTGCGCCCCGAGGACATCGCCATCCTGCCCATTGAGGCGCCCGGCGTACCGGGCGAGGTGATCGATGCGGAGTATCTCGGTGCCGACAGCATCGTGCGTCTCAAGGTCGGCAGCCAGGAGCTGCGGGCCCGGATCGACGGCGTGCCCGAGGTCGGGGCGGGATCGCCCTGCCGGCTGCAATGGCCCCCCTCGGCGGCACACTTCTTCAGTACTGGAGACGGGCAACGCCTGGCACTCCAGGGCTATGACCTCGCCGCGGGCCCCGGCCGGCTGGCGCAGAAGCAATCCATGCACAGAAACGAGGCCCGGACCTCGCCCACTCAAGCAGGGAACGACTCTCCAGGAGTTAACCGATGAACGCGCGAAACTCATTCCCCAAGGGCAAGCTCAAGAGCAGTGGCCTGGCCGTGGCCGGCCTGCTGGCCGCCGGCTCGCTGCCCGCCCAGGCGCAGACCGAACTGACGATGTACTACCCGGTGGCGGTGGGCGGCGCCTTGACCGATGTGATCGACGGCCTGGTGGCCGAGTTCGAGGCCGAGCATCCCGACATCTCGGTGGATGCCATCTACGCCGGCAACTACGACGACACCCGGGTGCGGGCGATGTCGGCCATCGAGGCCGGCAACCCGCCGCAGCTCTCGGTGCTGTTCTCCATCGACCTGTTCGACCTGCTGGAGCAGGACGCCATCGTCGCCTTCGACGAGGTCATCGAGACCGACGAGGAGCGTGAGTGGCTCGACGGCTTCTACCCGGGACTGATGGAGAACGGCCAGATCGACGGCCAGACCTATGGTATTCCCTTCCAGCGTTCGACCATCGTGCTCTACTGGAACAAGGAGGCCTTCGAGGCCGCCGGACTCGACCCGGACACACCACCGGAGACCTGGGAGGAGATGGCCGAGATGGCTGCCGCGGTGCGCGAGGCCAGCGGCGGCGAACAGTGGGGCGTGATGGTGCCTTCCACCGGCTACCCCTACTGGATGTTTCAGGCCTTCGCCTTCCAGAACGGTCATCGGCTGATGAACGAGGAGGGCACCGAGATCTACTTCGACGACCCTGCCGCCATCGAGGCGCTGGAGTACTGGGTGGCGTTGACCCAGGAGCACGAGGCAATGCCCGACGGTACCATCGAGTGGGGCACCCTGCGCCAGAACTTCCTCGAGCAGTCCACCGCCATGATGTGGCACAGCACCGGTAACCTCACTGCGGTGCGAGGCGAGGCCTCCTTCGACTTCGGTGTGGCCATGCTGCCCATGAACACCCAGCGCGGCAGCCCCACCGGCGGCGGCAACTTCTACCTGTTCAAGGACAGCAGCGAGGAGGAGCAGCGCGCGGCGATGACCTTCATCCGCTGGATGACCGATCCCGAGCGTGCGGCGGCCTGGTCCATCGAGACCGGCTACATGGGCGTCAGCCCTGCCTCCTACGAGACCGAGGCGCTGCGCGACTACGTCGAGGCGTTTCCGCCGGCGGCGGTGGCCCGCGACCAGCTCGAGCACGCCACCGCGGAGCTGGCCACCTACCAGGGCGGCCGCGTGCGCCGGGCGCTGGACAACGCCGTGCAGGCGGCGCTGACCGGTCAGATGAGCCCCGAGGAGGCACTCAAGCAGGCCCAGGCGGAGGCCGATGCGGCCTTGCGGCGCTACGCGCGCTCCCGCTGAGGAAACGCTGACAAATGGCTGCGCGAGCGAATCGCTGCGTTGCGCGGTGCTCGGAATCCTCACCTATACCCCATAGGCTCCGGTTCCTGTGCTCCGTGCGCCTTGCGCTTCATCTCGCTCGCCTATTTGTGCAGCGCTTCCTTTCGTGGACTCAACAAGGAGAGGCAAAGAGGAGCGGGGGCAAGCCATGGTGATCCACAACGCCGACCGACGCATGCAGATCTACGGCGCGCTGTTGCTGCTGCCGGCGGCGGTGTTACTCGGCACCTTCGCCTATCTGCCGACCGTGGCGACGCTCATCAACAGCTTCTTCCTGCCCGGCTTTCGCGGGGCGCCGCCGGAGTTCGTCGGGCTCGAGAACTACGCCATGCTGGTCGAGGATCGCACCTTCTGGCGGGTGGCGCGCAACAACCTGATCTATGCGCTGGGTACCATTCCCACCTCCATCGCCCTGGCGCTGGGCATGGCGCTGTTCGTCAATGCCCGACTGCCGGGGCGCGGCCTGGTGCGCATGGCCTACTTCACGCCGACCATCCTGCCGATGATCGCTGCGGCCAACATCTGGATGTTCTTCTACGCCCCGCAGATCGGCCTGTTCAACAAGCTGCTCGGCGCGCTGGGCATGTCCGGCATCAACTGGCTGGGTGACCCGGGTGTGGCCCTCACCTCGGTGATCGCGATGACGGTGTGGAAGGAGGCCGGCTTCTTCATGATCTTCTACCTGGCGGCGCTGCAGAGCATCCCGCCCGAACTCGAGGAGGCCTCGGTCCTTGAGGGCACCAGCCGCTGGAGCTTCTTCTGGCGGGTGACCTTCCCGCTGCTGATGCCGACCACCCTGTTCGTGCTGATCAATGCGCTGATCAATGCCGTGCGGGTGGTCGATCACCTGTTCATCCTGACCAAGGGCGGGCCCAACAACGCCACCAACCTGCTGCTCTACTATGTCTACGAGAACGCCTTCTCGTTCTTCGACCGCACCTACGCCGCCACCATCACCGTGGTGATCCTGCTGGTGCTGGCGGTGGTGGCCACGCTCAAGTTCACTGTGCTCGACCGCAGGACGCACTATCAATGAACCAGACCACGAGCCCCACGACCGGACGACTCGCCATGCGGGTGCCCAGCCTGGAGACCACCGCCGCCTGGCTGCTGGCGGTCATCTGGATCTTCCCGCTCGTCTACGCGGTATGGGCCGCCTTCCATCCGCCGGCCTACATGGTGCGCTTCGACCTGTTCGCGCCGCTGACGCTGGACAACTTCGCCAACGCCTGGGCCCAGGCGCCGTTCGCCCGCTACTACCTCAATACCTTCCTGCTGGTCACCGGCGTGGTGCTGGCGCAGTTCGTCGTCTGTACCCTGGCGGGCTTCGCCTTCGCCCGCTTCCCCGTTCCCGGCCGCGACATCCTGTTCATGCTGGTGCTGATCCAGCTGTTCGTCTTCCCCGAGGTGCTGATCGTCGAGAACTACCGCATCGCCAGCGGCCTGGGGCTGGTCGACACCATCACCGGCATCGGTCTGCCGTACGTCGCCAGCGCCTTCGGCATCTTCCTGTTGCGCCAGACCTTCAAGACCATCCCGCGTGAGCTGGAGGAGGCCGCCAGGGTGGAGGGCTGCGGCTGGATGGCGATCCTGCTCAAGGTCTACGTGCCCTTGGCCAAGCCCACCTACCTGGCCTACGGCCTGGTCTCGATCAGCCACCACTGGAACAACTTCCTGTGGCCGCTGGTGGTGACCAACTCGGTGGAGAGCCGCCCGCTGACGGTGGGGCTCGGCATCTTCTCGGCGCCGGAAACCGGCGTCAACTGGGCTACCGTCAGCGCCGCCACCCTGCTCAGCATCGCCCCGCTGCTGGTCGCCTTCCTGCTCTTCCAGCGCCAGTTCGTGCAGTCGTTCCTGCGCGCGGGGATACGCTGAGCCGTCGTCACGCACGGTGACCCTGGCAAGGTCGTCGGCTTTGCAATACTCGAGGAGTCGGTTAACTTGTCGCCGGACTGCTGCAGCGCCATGGCGCTGCCGGTGATGGCACGGTTGGAGTCTGAGCAATGGTTGTTCTTTTGCGACGCAGGGTGATGGGCTGCCTTATCGGGCTGGTCCTGTCCCTGGCGGGCGTCATGGACGCCGCAGCCAGCAGCCAGGCCGTTGGCCAGAGAGGCGTCATCATCGTCGGCGGCGACCACAACTACCCACCTTACGAGTTCATCAACGAGGAGGGGCAGCCGGACGGCTACAACACCGACCTGACCCGGGCGATCGCCGAGGTGATGGGGATCGATGTCGAGATTCGGCTGGGGAACTGGGCCGAGATACGCCAGCTCCTCGAGGCCGGTGAAATCGACGTGGTGCAGGGGATGGCCTATTCACCCGAGCGTGCCGAACTGTACGATTTCGCGCCTCCCCATGCCATCGTTCACCAGTCGATCTTCGCTCGCAAGGGGCAGGCGTCTATCACCGACTTGCAGGAGCTTCGGGGCAAGGAGGTGATCGTGCAGGAGCGCGGCGTCATGCACGACCTGATGTTGCAGAACGACATTGGCGCCCAGTTGTTTCCGGCGGAGGCCCACGCCGATGCCTTGCGGATGCTGGCATCCGGCAAGCACGACTATGCGCTGGTGGCGAACCTGCCGGGGCTCTATCTCGGCCGGGAGCTGGAACTCTCGAACATCGAGCCAGTGGGCAGGACCTTCGGTGCGCGGCGTTACGGCTACAGCGTTGTCAAGGGCAACGAGGAGTTGCTGGCTCAGTTCAGCGAAGGCCTGGCGATTCTCAAGAATACCGGACGCCAGCAGGCGATCTATGACCGGTGGCTGGGCCCGCTCGAGAAGTCGGGAGTGGCATGGAAGAAGATCGGCCAGGGTGCCGCAGTGGTATCGGCGGTGTTATTGCTGGTGCTCGGGGGGATCGTCATCTGGAATCGGATGCTCACCCGCGAAGTCGCCCGACGCGCGCAGGAACTGCAACTCCAACAGCAGAAGCTGATCCAGGCTGACAAGATGACCTCCCTGGGGGTGCTGGTCTCGGGGGTTGCCCACGAGATCAATAATCCCTGTAGTCTGGTGCTGATGAACCTGTCGATGCTCAAGGAGGTGCTGCGTGACAGTGAGGAGGCATACGAGGCGTTTTTTCAGCAGCATGGCGATTTTGTGCTTGGCCACTTACCCTACAGCCGGATGAGAAAAGAGATACCGAGGATGTTGGAGGATATCTCCAGCGGGGCCCAGCGTATCCGTCGGATCGTCGATGACCTGCGTGATTTCGCCCGGCAGGGGCCGGTCGACCTGAGCGAGTCGGTGGATCTCAATGACGTGGTGGCCGCCGCCATCCGCCTGGTCGACAGCACTATTCGCAATTCCACCGACCATTTCCGGGTCCGCTACGACGAATCGGCACCGCGATTCCGAGGCAGCGCCCAGAAAATCGAGCAGGTGGTGATCAACCTGATCGTCAATGCCTGTCAGGCGTTGGACTCCCGCGATAAAGCCATCTCCGTGACAATACAATACGAGGCTGCCAAGGGACTGTTGCGTCTCGAAGTGCGGGATGAGGGACGCGGTATCGAACCGGAAAACCTCTCGCGGCTCAGCGATCCCTTCTTTACCACCAACCGGGAACAGGGCGGCATGGGGCTTGGCCTATCGGTATCCCTGAGTATCGTACAGGAGCATGGTGGTACGCTGGATTACGATTCCGAACCCGGTAAAGGGACGCGCGCCGTTCTTTCATTACCGATCAATCCGGGAACTTTACCGAATGAGCAGTAATCTCTATCCGGCCTTCGGCGTTCTGCTGGTCGACGACGAGGCCTCGTTCCTACGCAGTTTCAGCCTGATATTGGAGACTCAGGGAGGGATCAACCATCTCTACCAGTGCCAGGACAGCCGCGACGCGATGCAGGTTATCGTCGAGAATCCGATCGGGCTGGTGCTGCTCGACCTGACCATGCCACACCTGTCCGGTGAAGCGTTGCTGCAGCAGATCGTCGAGGAGCACCCGGATATTGGCGTCATCATCATCAGTGGGCTGAACCAACTGGAAACCGCGGTTAACTGTATTCGCCTAGGTGCCTATGACTATTTCATAAAAACGACGGAGGAGAACCGCCTGCTCGATGGCATTCACCGGGCGATCCGCATGCAGGAAATGCGGCTGGAAAACCTGGAGATGCGCCGGCGGTTTCTCAGCGATACGCTGGATCGGCCGGAGGTGTTCGCCGACATCATTACCCGTGACAAGGGCATGCGTTCGGTGTTCCAGTACCTCGAGACGGTGTCGGCAAGCAGCCAGCCGGTATTGATCACCGGCGAGAGCGGGACCGGCAAGGAGGCGATCGCCCGGGCCATCCACACGTTGAGCGGACGCCGTGGACCGCTGGTGTGCGTCAATGTCGCCGGCCTGGACGATAATATCTTCGCCGACACCCTGTTCGGTCATCAGCGTGGCGCCTTTACCGGCGCCGACAAGGCTCGGGCGGGCATGATCGATCAGGCCGGTGGTGGCACCCTGTTGCTGGACGAGATAGGCGATCTCAGCCTGGCTTCACAGGTAAAGCTGCTGCGGCTGTTGCAGGAGGGGGAGTACTATCCCCTCGGCAGCGACAGGCCCAAGCGTATCCATGCCCGGGTGCTGGTGGCTACCCATCAGGACCTGGACCAGAAGCAGCGTGACGGCGAGTTCCGCAAGGATCTCTATTATCGCTTGCGTACTCACCAGGTGGAGTTGCCACCGCTGCGTCAGCGCCAGGGTGACATCCCGCTGTTACTGGATCACTTCCTCGCCGAAGCCGCCGAGGACCTGGGCCGGAGCAAGCCTCCGGTACCCAAGGAGCTGGTGGCACTGCTACGCAACTATGCCTTTCCCGGCAACGTCAGGGAGTTGCGCGCCCTCTGTTTCGATGCCCTCGGCCGCCATCGTGGGAGCGTGCTGTCAATGGATGTGTTTCGCCAGGCGGTCGGACAGGAAGGCGCGATACTGGAGTCCGAAGCGGACCCTGCAATGCCCCTCTTCGCTCCCGATCAGCCGTTGCCGACCCTGCAGGAAGTCGCGGATATGCTGGTGGCCGAGGCGATGGAGCGGGCGCAGGGCAATCAGTCCCGGGCCTCGCGTCTGCTGGGTATTTCCCAGCCGGCATTGAGCAAGCGACTGAAAAAATCCCAGTCGTGATGAGTTGGCATCGATCACTATAACCAGGGTTATAGTTATAACCCTGGTTTTTTTATTTTATAACTCATTGAAAGTATAGCTGATATTCAGGAGTCGGTGTGCCGTTCCATTCCCCTGGTTATACCTTCCCGGTCGACGTCTCCGTCATTCACTCATCAATTTAATCTATTTAAAACAATATCTTATCCTCTGTTCTCGTGGGCTGGCATTGTTCTTGCCAAGTGACGGTCTGGGATCGGGCTATGACGGGCCACTCACTGGCCCGCTGCGCCGCCGCCTGTCGCCCAGGCTGGTTGACCACAACGATAACGGAAGAGAAAACCAATGGAACATGCAACGTTAGAGACACCTCGTGCCGGTTTCTGGAGCAAACTGGCACTCTGGAAGAAGATCCTGATCGGCATGGCCCTCGGGATGCTGGTGGGGGGGCTTCTGGGCCCCGATGCCGAGCTGTTGAAGCCGATCGGCACGCTCTTCCTCAACGCCATCAAGATGCTCATCGTGCCGCTGGTGTTCTGCTCGCTGGTGACTGGCGTCACCTCGATGCAGGACACCCGCAAGCTGGGGCGCATCGGCCTTAAATCCCTGGTGCTCTATCTCGGCACCACGGCCGTCGCGATCAGCATCGGCCTTGGCATGGGCACGCTCTTCGCAACGGGCGAAGGCGTCAATATGGCGGCGGCCGACAGCGCGCCTGCCGCCGGCGAGGCGCCTACCCTGGTCGAGACGCTGCTCAACATGATTCCGACGAATCCGGTCGATGCGCTGGCGACCGGCAACATCCTGCAGATCATCGTCTTCGCCCTGGGATTGGGCATTGCGCTGAACCTGTGCGGTGAGAAGGCGAAGCCGGCGGTGCAGGTGTTCGAAAGCCTGGCGGAAGGCATGTACAAGCTGACCGAACTGGTGATGAAACTGGCACCCTACGGCGTGTTCGGCCTGATGGCCTGGGTGGCCGGCACGTACGGCATGGACATCCTGCTGCCACTGATCAAGGTGGTTGCCGTGGTCTATCTCGGCTGTGTCATTCACGTGATGGTGTTCTATACCGGCCTGGTCAGTGTCCTGGGGCGTCTGAATCCGGTGCGCTACCTCAAGGGCCTGATCAATCCGGCTGCGGTGGCCTTCACCACGACCAGCAGCGCCGGGACCCTGCCGGCTTCCATCAAGGCCGCCGGGGAGGAAATGGGCGTCTCCAAAGGGGTCTCCAGTTTCGTACTGCCGCTGGGTGCGACCATCAACATGGACGGTACCGCGCTCTACCAAGGGGTCTGTGCATTGTTCATCGCCCAGGCCTTTGGCGTCGACCTGGCGTTCTCCGACTACCTGCTGATCATCATGACCTCCACTCTGGCGTCGATCGGTACGGCCGGCGTACCGGGCGCGGGCCTGATCATGCTGTCCCTGGTGCTGACAACCGTCGGCCTGCCGATGGAAGGACTGGCGATCATCGCCGGTATCGACCGCATCCTGGATATGGCCCGTACCACCGTCAATGTCTGTGGTGACCTGATGGTGTCGGTCCTGGTCGGCAAGAGCGAAAACGAACTCGACGAAAGCATCTACAACCGTTCGCGCCCCGCCACCCAGCCCAGCGCTGCCTGATTCACCCAAGGGGGATGCACGTTACGCCGTGCATCCCCCCACGTTCACCTTCCCTGGCACCCATCCGGCACCCTGCTCGGCATCGCTCCGCTGCTGGCCGCCTTCCTGCTCATCCGGCGTCACGTGCGGTGATTTCCTAATCGGTGATGGAGTCCCTGCTTGCCCGCCGCAGCGGCCGGGTCAGCGTCTGGGCCATGATCACCCCGGCCAGCACCAGCACGCCGCCGACGAAGTGGAACAGCGCGATCTGCTCGCCGAGGAAGGCCATGGCGATCAGGGCGCTGAACAGCGGCATCAGGTTGATGAAGATGCTGGCCTGGCTGGCGCCGATCTGGCGGATGGCGCGCATCCACAGGAAGGTGGTGACGATCGAGGCGGGAATGCCGGCGTAGAGGATCAGCCAGACGTTGTGGCCGTCGACCGGGGTCATGGGGCCCATCAGGTAGCCGGGCAGCAGGAAGAGGGTGGCGAAGACGGCCTGCAGGTAGAGCACCACCCAGGGCGGCAGGTCCAGGGGCCAGCGCTTGAGCATCACGCCGTAGAGCGCATAGCAGGTGGCGGCCACCACCATCAGCGCATCGCCGAGGGCGACCCGCAGCTCCAGCAGCGAGAGCGGGTTGCCGCGGCCCAGCAGCACGGCGACGCCGAGCAGCGCCAGCACGCCGCCCAGGGTGCCGCCGAGGCTCGGTGCCTCGCGCAGGATCAGGGCGCTGAGCAGCACGGTGAGCAGCGGTACCATGGCGGCGAGGATGCCCATGTTGGTGGCCGAGGTGGTCTCGGCGGCCACGTAGGCCAGGCCCTGCCACAGGGCCATGCCGAGCAGACCCAGCACCGCCAGCTTGGGCCAGGCCCGGCGGATCGCCTCGCGATGGCGCCAGGCGACGGGCGCCAGGAAGGGCGTGAGCACGGCCAGCGCCAGTACCCAGCGCAGGAAGGCGATGCTGCTGGGGGCGATGGTGCCCACGGTCAGTTGGTTGATGGTCATGTTGCCCGACCAGATCAGCACGGCGCCGAGCGGGGGCAGGAAGGTGAGCAGCGGCATGGTGACCTCTAACGTGCAAGAGCCCCGATACGGTCGGGGCTCTCGAGCCTTGCATACAAGAGGCCGATGATACGCGGCAATTGATGAGGACGCTAATGAGGTCAGCGCAGCTGGCTATCCTTGCTGCCGCGGCGGTTGTAGCCGCTGAAGGCGGTCCGCTGCTTGTCGCGCTCGCTCTGGCAGGCGATGCACAGCCGCACGCCCGGGACGGCCTCGCGGCGGGCCTGGGGAATCTCGTCGCCGCACTCCTCGCAGTGCTTCAGGCTCTCGCCCCGTGGTAACTCGCTGCGCGCCCGCTGCAGCGCGTCCTCGATGGTGCTGTCGATCTGCTCCTGCACGGCACCGTCCCTCGACCAACCTCCAGCCATGATGTCGTCTCCTTCGGCTCTCGATGAGCCGTCTACCGATCCTGACAGTCTGGGCTATCCGAACGGTTAGGACCACTCCTCCCGGTCCCGTTTCGCCGGGCCCGGGGGAGCACGTCGTGTCAATGACGCATTCGGCGTCCTTCAGGAGGGTTTGCGGCGCAGCTCGCCATTCAGCGCCTTGATGATGGAGTAGCACATCAACAGCATCACGATGGAGAACGGAATCGCCGTCGCCGTCACCCCGGCCTGAAGCGCCGACAGCCCGCCGCCGAGCAGCAACACGATGGCGATCAATCCCTCCACCGTGGCCCAGAACATCCGCTGCGGCCGGGGAGCATCGATCTTGCCACCGGCCGTGATGGTATCGATCACCAGGGAGCCGGAATCCGACGAGGTGACGAAGAAGATCAACGCCAGAGTGATGCCCAGGGTAGACATCAGGCCCGTCAGCGGCAGCTCATTCAGCATGCCGAACAGCGACAGCTCGGGGCTGTAATTGTCGATCACGTAGTCCTTGACCAGGCTGCCCGCAGGGTCGGCATAGAGCTGATCGAGCGCGATGCCACCGAAGACGCCCATCCAGATGAAGATGAACAGACTGGGAACCAACAGTACACAGATCACGAATTCCCGCACCGTGCGCCCCCGCGACACCCGAGCGATGAACATGCCGACGAACGGTGCCCAACTGACCCACCAGGCCCAGTAGAAGACTGACCATGCTTGACGATAGGCATCATCGTCACGGCCGACGGGGGCCGACAAGGGGACGAACTCCTTCACGTAGGTCGAAAGCCCCGTCCAGAACCCGTTCAGGCCCACCAGGGTCGGGCCGGCGAACAGCACGAAGAAGAAGAACAACACGGCCAGGATCATATTGATCTCGGAGAGCTTCTTCACGCCGCCCTCGAGTCCGCGCCAGACCGACACCAGGGCCACCGCCGTCACCAGCAGGATGACGATGACCTGAAAGGTGGTGCTGATCTCCAGGCCAAAGACGAAATTCATTCCCGCATTGGCCTGCTGTGCCCCGAGTCCGAGTGCCGTGGCCAGGCCAAATAAGGTGGAAAACACCGCCAGGATGTCGATGGCATGCCCCCACCAGCCCCAGACACGCTCGCCGAGAATCGGGAAGAACGCCGAACGAATGGAGAAGGGCAGGCCCTTGTTATAGGTAAAGATGGCCAGCGCCAATGCCATGACCACATAGACGGCCCACCCATGGATGCCCCAATGGAGAAAGGTGCCGGCAAGGCCCAGGGCGGTTGCTGCGGGAATGGCCTCCGGATTCAGCTCGCCATCGGCCCCGAACGGTGAGGCAATGCCCAATGGCAAGGAGACGTTGGCATGATAGACCGGCTCCAGCACACTGAAGAACAGCAGCCCGATACCGATGCCAGCGGTGAACAGCATCGCAAACCAGGACAGGTAACTGTGCTCCGGTCGGGCATCGGGACCCCCCAGCCTGACCGACCCATAGGGCAGGACGACGAGCGCCACACAGAACAGGATGAAGAAATCCACCACGATCATGAAATACCAGTCCAGTGTCCTGGTAGAGAAACCGACAATGGACTGGAAAAGGCTCCCCGCCCTCTCCGGAAACAACAGGGTGAGGACGATGAAGACGACCGAAGCAAGCGCCGATACGATGAAGACCCGATTGTGGATATCGAAGCCGATGGGCCCCAGTCGCCCTTCGATATTGTCCTGGCCAACGACGTAGTCCGTCTGCATATCGCTGTTCATGGGAGGCGACGCGGGGTCGCTCGTGGTATTCATGAGATGCCTCTCCTTATTGTAATTTATGGAATAGTCAGGGTTTTCTTGTCATAGGCCAACAACCTCGTCTTCATGGAATGACTGCGGTGCTTTGGCTCAACAGGTAGAAACCAGAGGGTTAGTGGCGGTACCTCCTGATGTACTACCGGCCCGTCGCGCGACTAGGGCCGGTCGGCGGGCGGGGCCGGGAAGCGCGCGCGCCGCTCGAGATCGTCCAGGTCGATGGTGTTGCGCATGTACTGGGTACTGGCATCGAACAGCGGCTGGTGGTCCCAGGGCGTGACCCTGCCCTGCATGAGCGCCCGCGAGACCAGCCTGCGGCGTCGCTGGCTCGCGATCACCTCGCCGTGCAGCCGCTCGTAGTCCCAGCGCCGGGCGACCTCGTCGCGGAACTGCTTGCACAGGTCCAGGTGCGCGGGATCCTCGGCCAGGTTGTTGAGCTCCAGCGGATCGGCCTCGAGGTCGAACAACTGGTCCGGATCCGGTGCCGTGTGGACGAACTTGTAGCGCCCGCGGCGGATCATCAACAACGGCGCGATGGCGCCCTCGCCGAGATATTCGCCGATCACCTCGTCGTGGCCGCCGTTGCCGGTCAGGTGCGGCAATAGGCTGCGACCGTCGACGGGCACGGCATACTCCGGGGCGGTACCGTCGTGGGCGAGCTCGGCGAAGGTCGGCAGCAGGTCCATGGTCGACACCGATTCGCTGACCCGTCCCGGGGTGAAGCGGCCCGGGGCGTGGACGATCATCGGCACCCGCGCGGAATCCTCGAACCAGCTCATCTTGTACCAGAGGCCGCGCTCGCCGAGCATGTCGCCGTGATCGCCGGAGAACACGATGATGGTGTCTTCGTCGAGACCGGTCTCTTTCAAGGCCTTCAGCACCTCACCGATCTGGTCGTCGACATAGCTGAGCGCCCCGTAATAGGCATGGCGCGCGTTGCGGATCTGCTCGTCGCCGAGGGTGTCCTCGTCGAGCTGGTAGACATGACGCAGGCGCCTGGAGTGCGGGTCCATCCGCTCGCGCGAGTAGGGCACGCGAGGCATGTCGATGGCGTCGTGGTCGTAGCGGTCCCAGTACTCCTGCGGGATGGTATAGGGATCGTGCGGATGGGTCAGCGACACGGTCAGGCAGAAGGGACGCCGCTCGCCGTTGCGGGCCGGGTTGTTGCGAGCCGGGTTGTTGCGAGCATAGTCGTAGAGGAAACGCTTGGCGCGGAAGGTGACCTCGTCGTCGAAGTCGAGCTGGTTGGAGCGCACGCAGGGGCCGGCCTGAATCACCGAGGACATGTTGTGGTAGTAGCTCGGGCGGGTCTCGAAGTCCTCCCAGTCGACGAACCAGCCGTAGTCGGCCGGGTAGATATCGGTGGTCAGGCGTTCCTCGAAGCCGTGCAACTGGTCGGGGCCGCAGAAGTGCATCTTGCCCGACAGCGCGGTGGTGTAGCCGGCATCGCGCAGGTAGTGGGCGAAGGTCGGGGTGTCGGCGGGGAAATCGGCGGCGTTGTCGTAGCCGCCGATGCGCGACGGCAACTGGCCGGCCATCAGCGTGAAGCGCGACGGTGCGCACAGCGGGCTGTTGCAGTAGGCCGAATCGAAGACCACGCCCTCGGCGGCCAGGCGCGTCAGGTGCGGCGTCTTGACCAGGGGGTGCCCGTAGACGGGCAGGGCCGAGGCCGCCATCTGGTCGGCCATCAGGAACAGGATGTTGGGCTGCTTGCGGGTCATGGGGCCTCCTGTTGTTGTAGAGACGAGTTGTAGAGACGTGTCGTCGATGCGAGCGATGAATGAGGGTACTCGCTCCACGCCTGGACTGGCTGTCACGACAGTCTCCCTGCTAATCTCAAGGCCTGTAAACTCGCTGAATTTTTATGGGAGGCATTAGGCAAGCTAATGTCATGGATAGGCAGGGCGGCGTCGCCCAACGGCCTGCGGGTCTTCGAGGCGGCGGCACGGCATCTGAGTTTCACCGCCGCGGCGCGAGAGCTGCGCTCGACCCAGTCGGCCGTCAGCCAGCAGGTCCGCGCCCTGGAAGAGCAGCTCGGCTTGCCGTTGTTCGAGCGCATCTATCGCGGGGTGAGGCTGACCGAGGCGGGCCAGGCGCTGTTCGTCAGCGTGCAGGAGGGGTTCGCGACCATCGATCGCACCATCGACCGGCTCCAGCACCGGCATCGTCATCCGCACGTCAATATCCTCACCGACTTCTCGTTCGCGGCTTACTGGCTGATGCCGCGCCTACCGCGCTTCCGTGAACGGCATCCGCATATCGACGTGCGCATCGTGACCAACCAGGGTGTGCTCGACTGGCGAACGCAGGAGGTCGACGTGGCGATCGTGTTCTGCGACGAGCGCACCCTCGCCGCCGGCGTGCCGCGACTGTTTCACGAGGAGGTCTTCCCGGTCTGCAGCCCCGGCTTCCTGCAGCAGCACGGGCCGATCGAGTCTCCCGAGCGACTGGCCGAGCTGCCGCTGCTGACCTTGACCGCCGACCAGGGGCAGAGCTGGCTGGACTGGCCGAGCTACTTCGCGCAACTGGCGGGCATCGGCTATCTGGAATCCTCGGAGCTGACGTTCAACAACTACACGCTGCTGATCCAGGCGGCGATCGCCGGACAGGGCATCGGGATGGGGTGGCGAGGCCTGGTCGACGACCTGCTCGACGGCGGCATGCTGGTCGGCCTGCACGGCTTGGCATTGCGCTCGCCGCGGGGCTACGGGCTGATCGATGCCCAGCCGGAGGCCTCCAGCGAGGCGAAGCGAGCGCTCCAGGAGTGGGTGCTGGCCGGGGCGGCGCAGCCCCGGGATGCGTGCGAAGGGGAAGTGGGCCGGACGAGAGCCGAGTAGCCCTCGGCCGGCAAGAGTTATCAAATACCGAGGATCTCCTTGGCCTGCTCGAGCAGGGCCACGGACTCGTCGTGGTCGCCTGCCCCGTGGGCCTCCTCGCCCCGGGCACGCAGGTCGCGGACCTCCTCGAGCTGCCCCTCGTCGAGCATGGCGACCGTGGCCTCGTCCTCCAGGGCCTCGTCGATTTCGCCCATCAGGGCCGGACACATATTGGCCCAGGCGGATGCCGTGAACAGCATCAGCGCCAGGGCGGCAAACAGTTTCTTGATCATCGCTGGTTCTCCCTGCGGTGGTGGCCGCTTGAAGTATAGGTCCGCCGCTGGATTCACGCCCATGCACAAAGGCCCGCTGCCTCAAGACAGCGGGCGCTTGTGGTGCGGGCGGGATCAGCCGACGGCGGCGATACCGGCCCTGGCGATCTGCACGTCCTGGTCGGGCTTGACCCCGGAGACGCCGACGGTGCCGGCGACCTGGCCATCGACCAGCACCGGCACGCCGCCGGCGAGCAGGCCGGACAGCGGCGCGGAGAGGAAGGCGTTGCGGCCGCCGTTGATCATCTCCTCGAAGGCCTGGGTCTCGCGGGCACCGAGGGCGGAACTGCGCGCCTTCTGGGAGGCGATGTCTGGGGTCATGGCCGGGGCACCGTCGAGGCGACGCAGGCCGAGCAGGTGGCCACCGTCGTCGGCCACGGCGATGGTCACTAGCCAGCCGTTGGCCTCGGCCTCCTGCTGGGCGGCATCGAGGATGGCGTTGACGTCGGTCAGGGTCAGTACGGGTTTTGTTTTCATGCAAGTCTCCTTGGTTAGGATCAGCTTCGGGCTTCGGGCTTCGGGCTTCGGGCTTCGGGCTTCGGGCTATGGGCTACGTCGCTCGCAGCTCGGTGCCCGTTGCTCGTGGCTGGGTTTAGTGCCTCATCGACGATCTCGATCCAGTGGCGTACCGGGGTGCGGTTGGCGCCGGCGAGGTGGGTCTGGCAGCTGAATGCATAAGCGCCGTGACGTTCACGTCAGCGCCTCGTCGACGATCTCGATCCAGTGCCTCACTGGCGTTCTTCCGGCACCGGCCAGGTGGGTCTGGCAGCCGATATTGGCCGTGACGATCACCTCGGGGTCGCCGGCCTCCAGATTGTCGAGCTTGTTGTCGCGCAACTGCGTCGACAGTTCGGGCTGGGTGATCGAGTAGGTGCCCGCCGAGCCGCAGCAGAGATGGGCGTCCTGCACCGGCGTCAGGCTGAAACCGAGCCGGGTGAGCACACCCTCCACGGCCCCGCCGAGCTTCTGGGCGTGCTGCAGGGTACAGGGGCAGTGGAAGGCCAGGCGCCTGCTCTTCTCGAGCGTCAGGGGGGCGAGGTCCTCGTCGCGCAGCACCTCCACCAGGTCCTTGGCCAGCTCGCTGATGCGCTTGGCCTTCTCGGCATACTGCGGGTCGTCTTCGAGCAGTTCGCCGTACTCCTTGACGAAGGCGCCGCAGCCGCTGGCGGTCTGGACGATGGCTTCCACCCCGGCCTCGCCCGCTTTCTCGATATGCGGCCACCAGGCATCGATGTTGGCGCGCATGCGTGCCCGGCCGTCGTCCTGGGCGTTGAGGTGGTAGTCGATGGCGCCGCAGCAGCCGGCTTCCGGGGCCGGGGTCAGGCCGATGCCGAGGCGGTCGAGCACCCGGGCGGTGGCGGCGTTGGTGTTGGGCGAGAGCCCGGGCTGTACGCAGCCCTCGAGGATCAGCATCTGACGCGCATGACGTCCATGATCCGGGCGCTGGCCGGCATCCACCGGGGCCGGCGGCATCTTGGCCTTGAGCGCGCCGGGCACCAGCGGCTTGAAGATCAGGCCGAGCCTGAGCAGGGCCTGGAAGCGCTTCGGATCCACCAGCGCCTTGCGCAGCCCGTAGCGCAGGGCGCGCTCGCTGGCCTTGCGCGGTACCCGGCGCTCGATCTCGGCGCGGCCGATGTCGAGCAGCTTGTGGTACTCCACCCCCGAGGGGCAGGTGGTCTCGCAATTGCGGCAGGTCAGGCAGCGATCCAGGTGCAGCCGCGTCTCCTCGGTGATCCGGTCGTCGTCGCCGCGGCTCTCGAGCAACTCCTTCATCAGGTAGATGCGGCCCCGCGGACCGTCGCGCTCGTCGCCGAGCAGCTGGTAGGTGGGGCAGGTGGCGTTGCAGAAGCCGCAGTGCACGCAGGTGCGCAGCACGCGGTCGGCCTCGCGGATATGCGGCTGCTTGAGGGCTTCCTCGGTGAAGTGCGTCTGCATGTCAGCTTTCCATCACTCTCAGAGGGCCGCGTAGAGTCGGCCGGGGTTGAAGATCCCCTTCGGGTCCAGCTCGGCCTTGAGGTTGCGGTGGTACTTGGCCACCACCGGCGCCAGCGGGGTAAAGGGCTCGGCCGTTCCCCCGCTACCGAGGTGAGGGCCATGGCAGGTGGCATGACCGCCGGCACGGGTGCAGGCCTCGCGAATCGTCTTGTCGTCGAGCTCGCTTCTCAGCCAGCGCTGGGTGCCGGCCCAGTCGTAGAGTGGGTCGCCGTCGGCGACGCCGGGCAGGTCGATCACCGGGGTGTGGTGGGGCAGCGCCAGGCGCCACAGGGGACGCGGGTCCTCCTTCGAGAAGAACGCCAGCCGCTGTTCGCGCAGCGCGGCCCAGAAGTCGTCCCTGAGCTCGTCGCCGCCCAGCCGGTCGGCGGTGGCGGCCACCGAACTCGGCCCGCCCTCGAGGCGCAGGTGCAGGGCGCCGTCGAGCCAGGCGGCGGCGGTGATCGGCAGCGGCTGACGGCCCCACTCGGCGAGTTTCTCCAGGGCCCGGGGCAGCGGCATGTCCAGGTGCAGGCTGCGAGTGGCGCCGGGACGCGGCAGCACCTTCATGGTGACCTCGGTGAGCAGCCCCAGGCTGCCCAGGGCACCGACCATCAGCCGCGACAGGTCGTAGCCGGCCACGTTCTTCATCACCTGGCCGCCGAAGCGCTGCTCGCGGCCCTCGTGGTTGATCACCCGGACGCCGAGCACGAAGTCGCGCACGCTGCCGGCCCAGGGGCGCCGCGGGCCGGAGAGCCCGGTGGCGACCATGCCGCCGACGGTGGCGTCATCGCCGAAGTGGGGCGGCTCGCAGCCCAGCATCTGGCCGTTCTCGGCCAGCGCGGCCTCGAGCTCGGCCAGCGGCGTGCCGGTGCGCACCGAGACGATCAGCTCCACCGGGTCGTAGTAGGTGATGCCGCGGTGTTCGGTGGTATCGAGGATACGGCCCTGCACGGGCCTGCCGTAGAAGGCCTTGGTATCGCCGCCGACGATGCGCAGGGGTGTGCCCTCGGCGTCGGCGCGGCGGATGCGTTCGGCCAGCGCCTCGCTGGCGTCATGATCCCTGGGAGGCGTTGCAGTGTTGGCCATGATCGTTTCGGCTCCTCAGAAGCGCGGCAGCTCGGGATGCGGCAGCTGGCCCGCGTGCACGTGCATGGCGCCGAACTCGGCGCAGCGGGCCAGCGTCGGGATGTTCTTGCCCGGGTTGAGCAGCCGCTCGGGGTCGAAGGCCGCCTTCACCGCATGGAAGGTGGTGATCTCGTCGGGGCGGAACTGGGCGCACATCTGGTTGATCTTCTCGCGGCCTACGCCGTGCTCGCCGGTGATCGAGCCGCCGACCTCCACGCACAGCTCGAGGATCCTGCCGCCGAGCGCCTCGGCCTGCTCGAGCTCCCCCTCGCGGTTGGCATCGAACAGGATCAGCGGGTGCATGTTGCCGTCGCCGGCGTGGAAGACGTTGGCCACCCGCAGGCCGTACTCCGCGGAGAGGTCGGTGATGCCCTTGAGCACCCGGGGCAGCTCGCGGCGCGGAATGGTGCCGTCCATGCAGTAGTAGTCCGGCGACATGCGGCCCACCGCGGGGAAGGCGTTCTTGCGCCCAGCCCAGAACTTCGCCCGCTCGGCCTCGTCGCGGGCCTGCTGGATGCCGGTGGCGCCGGCGGCCTCGAGTACCCGGCGCACCGTCTCGCAGTCGTCGTCGACGTCGGCCTCGACGCCGTCGAGCTCGCAGAGCAGGATCGCCTCAGCCTCCACCGGGTAGCCGGCGCGGATGAAGTCCTCGGCGGCGCGGATCGCCAGGTTGTCCATCATCTCGAGCCCGCCGGGGATGATGCCGGCGGCGATGATGTCGCCGACGGCGCGGCCGGCCTTCTCCACATCGTCGAAGCTCGCCATCAGCACCTTGGCGGTCTCCGGCTTGGGCAGCAGCTTGACGGTGATCTCGGTGACCACGCCGAGCATGCCCTCGGAGCCGGTGAACAGCGCCAGCAGGTCGAAGCCCGGGGCATCCAGCGCCTCGGAACCGAGCGTCATGCGCTCGCCCTCGATGGTCAGTACCTCGACCCGGAGTACGTTGTGGACGGTGAGGCCGTACTTCAGGCAGTGCACGCCGCCGGCGTTCTCGGCCACGTTGCCGCCGATCGAGCAGGCGATCTGCGACGAGGGATCGGGGGCGTAGTAGAGGCCGTAGGGAGCGGCGGCCTCGGAGATGGCCAGGTTGCGCACGCCGGGCTGGAGGCGGGCGGTGCGGGCATCGGGGTCGACGGCGAGGATGCGATCGAAGCGCGACATCACCAGCAGCACGCCCTGCTCCAGCGGCAGGGCGCCGCCTGAGAGGCCGGTGCCGGCGCCACGGGTGACCACCGGCACGCCCAGCGCCCGGCAGCGCTTGAGCAGGGTCTCGACCTGCTCGAGGGTCTCGGGCAGGGCGACCAGCATGGGCAGCACGCGGTAGGCGGAGAGACCGTCGCACTCGAAGGGGCGCAGGTCCTCCTCGCGGTGCAGCAGGGTCAGGCCGGGAGCCGCTCGCTGGAGTTCGGCGAGCACCGCGGCCTTGTCGATGCGCGGCAACTCGCCGTCGAGCCTGTCGTCATGGAGGATATTCATGGTGACTCCCCGTGCGTCTCGGTAATCAGCGTCTCGGTAATTCTGTGACCGCGGGCGACAATCTGTGGTTTTGTTGCGCGCCTGTCCAGCCTATGGTGTGGTGGTCAGACCAGTAATTCGTCTATTATATGGAAAGTATTTCCAATCTACGCCCTTGCAGCGTAAACGGCCAGTCGCCGGTTTACCACTGCGATCGGGCACTCCAGGGAGCATGCGATGGCCTTCCCGACCGACGACCTGCGAGGTGGCATGCGCACCCCCGAGAGCGTCGCGGCCAGGCTCGAGCAACTGATCCTCGATGGTGTCTTCCGCCCCGGGCAGCTGCTGCCCTCCGAACGACGCCTCTGCGACAAGCTGAGGGTGTCCCGTGCCTCGCTGCGCGAGGGGCTCAGGATCCTGCGCAGCAAGGGGATCATCGAGACCCGTCATGGCCATGGCTCGACGGTGGCGCACCTGCTGCCCGCCCAGGACCAGAGCCCGCTGATGCATCTGTTCAGGAGTCATCCACGGACCCTGTACGACCTGCTCGAGGTGCGGGCGTTGCTCGAGGGAGAGTCGGCGCGGCTCGCCGCGAGCCGGGGAACGCCGGCGGATCGGGTGCTGATCTCGCGTCGCTACCGGGAGCTGGCGGACTATGCAGAAGCGGCCGATCCGATCGACGTGGAGCAGTTGGCGCGCCTGGACCATGCCTTCCACCTGGCGATCTGCCAGGCCTCGCACAACCCGGTGCTGGTGCACACCCTGCAGAGCCTCACGGACCTGCTGCTGAGCTCGGTCTTCGCCTCGGTGAAGCACCTCTACCATCGCCCGGGGCCGCGGGCGATGATCAACCGACAGCATGCCCGGCTGCACCGGGCCGTGGTGCAGGGCAAGCCGGAGCTGGCGCGGCGCGTGGCGCTGGAGCACCTCTCCAGTATCGGCGACAACCTGCGGGAGATCGAGGCCGAGAACGAGCGCCTCGAGCGCTCGGCCATGCGCCTGGAAGGCTGGGAGTGAGGGCGGCGCAAGGCGTCTCTCCGTCGGCTGGCACGCTTGATCGGTGATACAACCCACCTCGAGGAGAACCCCATGGCAATCTATCAATACGGCGAACAGGTTCCGGTCATCGGCGAAGGCGTCTACGTGGCCGAAACCGCCGATGTGATCGGGCAGGTCACTCTCGGGCGCGACGCGAGCGTGTGGTATCAGGCGGTGCTGCGTGGCGATACCGACCATCTCGAGGTCGGTGAACGCGGCAATATCCAGGATGGTGCCGTGCTGCACGCCGACCCGGGTTTCCCGCTGAAGATCGGCAAGGGTGTGACCGTGGGGCACCAGGCGATGCTGCATGGCTGCACCATCGGCGATGGCAGCCTGGTCGGCATCCAGGCGGTGATCCTCAACGGCGCGGTGATCGGGCGTAACTGCCTGGTCGCGGCCGGGGCGGTGGTCAAGGAGGGCGCCGAGTTTCCCGACAATTCGCTGATTGTCGGCGCCCCGGCTCGGCTGGTCAGGGAGCTCTCCGAAGAGCAGATCGCCGGACTCGCCAGGAACGCGACGGGTTATGTGGAGCGGGGCAGGCTGCACGCGCGCGAGCTCAAGCGCATCGACTGATCGGTAGCGACTGCCCGCCCGGCGCGTGGGCCGAAACGACACCGCCCCCAGGGCCATGCCATGGGGGCGGTGTCGTTGCCGGGTCACGGTGGCATATCAGCCGGCGCGCAGCAGCGGGTCGGAGACGCCGATCACGTAGAAGGCGGTCAGGGCGATCAGGCCGGTGAACACCAGGTAGTAGATGGTCGGCAGGATGGTCTTGCGAATGGTGATGCCTTCACGACCGAGCAGGCCCACGGTGGCAGACGCCGCCACCACGTTGTGAATGGCGATCATGTTGCCCGCGGCGGCACCCACGGCCTGCAGGGCGACCATGAAGGCGGTGGAGACCCCCAGCGCCTCGGCCACGTTGAACTGGAACTCGGCCAGCATCAGGTTGGAGACGGTGTTGGAGCCGGCGATGAAGGCACCGAGGGCGCCCACGGCCGGGGCGAAGAAGGGATAGACCCCGCCCACACCATCGGCGACCAACTGTGCCATGGCCACCGGCATGGAGACCAGATCGGCGGCATTGACGCCCGAGTTGATCAGGATCCGCACCATGGGAATGGTGAAGATCAGCACGAAGCCGGCGCCGAAGATGGTCCGGGTGGACTCGCCGAAGGCGGCCTTGAGTTCGCCGGCACGCATGCGGTGTAGCACGGCAGTCACCAGCACCACCATCAGCAGAATGCCGCCGGGCAGGTAGAGCGGCTCGATGCTGCCTGACACGCCGGCCTCGCCGAGGATATTGCTCCAGCCGACGCTCAGGGAGGTCAGCGCGGCCTTGAGCGGTTCGATGGTGCGCGAGGCTACCAGGAAGATGGCCAGCAGCACGTAGGGAACCCAGCCCATCAGGGTGGTGATCGGGGTCTTGCCCACGACATCTTCGGTCTTGATCACCAGCTTGCCGATCCACTCGTCCGGCCAGGAGGTGCTCTCGGGGAAGTCCCAGGTGTCGCTGGGGATCAGGAAGCCGCGGCGCGCCGCCGGCACGACGATGGCCAGGCCGACCATGGCACCGATCATCGACGGGAATTCCGGCCCCAGCAGGACGCCGGCCAGCATGTAGGGCACCACGAAGCAGACGCCGGCGAAGATCGCGAAGGGCGCGATGGAGAGGCCTTCCCTCCACGAGCGGTTGGCGCCGAAGAAGCGCACCATGATCACCACCATGATCAGCGGCATCAGGATGCCGACGATGCCGTGGACGATGGCCACTTCACCGGCGATCAGGCGGAAGTACTCGGTCCAGGTCGCGCCGTCGGCGGCCAGGCGTTCGGTGATGGCTTCGCGGTTGATGCCGCCGGTGACGCCGACCACGATCGGGGTACCCACGGCGCCGAAGGAGACCGGCGTGGACTGGATCATCATGCCCACCACCACGGCGGCCAGCGCGGGGAAGCCGAGCGCGACCATCAGCGGGGCGGCCACGGCGGCGGGGGTGCCGAAACCGGACGCGCCCTCGATGAAGCAGCCGAACAGCCAGGCGACGATGATCGCCTGGACGCGGCGGTCGGGGCTGATGCCGGAGAAGCCCTTGCGGATCGCGGTGATGCCCCCCGAATGCTTGAGCGTGTTGAGCAGCAGGATGGCACCGAAGATGATCCACAGGATCGAGACGGTGAGGATCAACCCCTGGAGGGTCGAGGCGAGTACCCGGTTGAAGGTCATCTCCCAGGCGAAGAGGCCGATCAGGGCCGTGACCACGAAGACGACCGGCATGGCCGTCCTGGCGGCCACACGGAAGCCGATCAGCAGTACTCCGGCCAGTACCAGGGGCACGAAGGCGAGTAGTGCAAGAGTGGTATCAGTCATGAGGCTGGTTTTCCTCGGGTGGTTGTCGAACGGGTCGCGAGGCTTGGCATTCGCCTGCCGTCGGGCGGCGGACGGTCGCAAGATACGCCTACTCCGGCCGGGATGACCATATCTGGAGAATTGGTATGACCAATATGTGGAGGGCTTTCCTTTTTGCCGATAGTGATGGAAGGCATTGAAAATATGGTTGTTCTTACGCGCCTGGGCGAACGGTTTCCGGCCGGGGAGGGCGCGACCGCTTAGACTAATGGACAAGCCAGTGTCGCCAGATGGCCAGGAGAGAGGTGCCGGTTGGCGGGGCTCGGCAAAGCCTGGCACTATCGACTCATGAATCTCACCGGATGCGAGGAGTCGGCATGGCACGGATACTCTACGACCTATGCGGTATCGATGAGGGCCTGCGTTTCTCGCCCTACTGTTGGCGGGTCAAGTACGCCCTGGCACACAAGGGGCTGGACGTGGAGGCGCGGCCCTGGCGGTTCACCGACAAGGAGGCGCTGGCCTTCGCCGGGCACGACAAGGTGCCGGTGCTCGTCGATGGCGACGAGGTGGTGACCGAGAGCTACGACATCCTGCGCTACCTCGATCGCGCCTACCCCGAGGCGCCGTTGCTGGGAGAGGGCGTCGCCGAGGCCCGGGCGCGCTTCTTCAAGCACTACGCCGAGCGCTCGCTGGCTCCGGCGATGATGCGCACCATCATCATGGACCTGCTCAACGCCATCCATCCCGGTGACCGCGACTACTTCCGCGAGACCCGCGAGAAGCGCTTCGGTCGCGCCCTCGAGGAGTTCCACTCGCCTGCCAAGGGGCTCGCCCAGCTCGATGCCGCCCTGGAGCCGCTGCGTGGCCACCTTCAGGAGTCCGATTATCTCGACGGCGATGCCCCGGCCGCAGCCGACTATCTGGTCTTCGGGAGTTTCATGTGGGCCCGCTGCGTCTCCAGCGCCGACCTGGTGTCCAACGCCGACCCGGTCTACGCCTGGGTCGAACGCATGCTCGACCAGCATGGCGGGCTGGGACGCCGTGCCATGCGCGTCACCGATATCGAGGGCGCCTACCGCTGAGCCGGTGGTGTCCGTCCGCAGGGCCAGGAATGATCACCCAAGGAGAGAAAGATGATCGAGCTCTACTACTGGACGACGCCCAACGGTCACAAGATCACGATCTTTCTCGAGGAGGCGGGCCTGGAGTATGAGGTTCGCCCGATCAACATCGGCCGGGGGGAGCAGTTCACCGCCGAGTTCCTGGCCATCGCGCCCAACAACCGGATTCCGGCCATCGTCGACCGCATGCCCGCCGATGGTGGCCAGCCGCTGGCGCTGTTCGAGAGCGGTGCGATCCTCGAATACCTGGCCGACAAGACCGGGTGCTTCCTGCCGCAGAGCGGCCGCGAGCGCTACGTGGTAGTGCAGTGGCTCTACTGGCAGATGGCCAATCTCGGCCCGATGGCCGGGCAGAATCATCACTTTCTCAACTACGCGCCCGAGAAGATCGAGTACGCCATCGAGCGCTATGTGAGGGAGACCTCCCGGCTCTACGGTGTTCTCGACCGCCGGTTGGACGACCACGAGCATGTCGGCGGCGACGACTACTCGATCGCCGACATGGCCATCTACCCCTGGGTGAGAGCCTGGGACAAGCAGGGGCAGGACATCGAGGAGTATCCCAACGTGCTGCGCTGGATGCGCGCCATCGAGGCGCGCCCGGCGGTGCGGCGTGCCTATGCGCTGGTGGAGAACATCAACCCGAGCGATGGGGTGGAGATGGACGAGGAGGCCCGCCAGTACCTGTTCGGGCAGCGCTGAGCCACCGTCTTCCCTGCGTGTGCCCGACCGGCGTCCGGCCCCTGGCCTGGCGGTGACCCCCGGCGACCTGGATAGCCGTGGAAATGGGTGTTGCGATGCACAAGAAGCCCTGCTATGTTGCAATGCAACACAAGGCATTCTGCCTTGGCTTGCCACCCAGATGGAGGTGTCTCATGAGCAAAGCAACCACCGAGAAAGCTACCGAGCAGTTTCAGAGCGTGTTCGTCGAGCCGGCGCGTGCCTACGGCTCGCTGGCCCTGGAGTACAGCGAGAAGCTGATCGCCGCCCAGTTCGACGCCGCACGCGCCCTCACGGACATGAGCCTGGCCCAGACCCGCAGCTGGCTGGACGTCAAGGATCCCGACAGCTTCAAGAAAGTCGTGGAAGGCCAGCAGAAGGCCGCCCAGGACCTGGGCGAGCGCTTCAAGGGTGACGCCGAGAAGGTCGTGGCGCTGAGCCAGGAGTACCTTCAGAAGGGCCAGAAGCTGGTCGAGGAGAGCGTGAAGTCGGCCACCGCCGCCGCCAAGTAACGCCATCGGCTGCCCAGGCGGCCGGATAATACTGCGGGCCGCCCCCTTCGGGGGGCGGCCCGTTCTCGTTGTGTGGAGAGGGGGGCGTCACGCCTCGTCTCCTCCGAGCAGGGCGATGACCTCGTCATCCTCCACCTGGCCGAAGTCGACGAAGAACTGGCCGACGGCCCGGAAGTGACGCGGTGCTTCGAGGCAGACCACCTCATCGGCCAGGGCGGCGAGCCTTTCCACGGTATCGGGCGGGGCCACGCCGATCGCCGCGATCAACCGCGCAGGGGCGCGCTGACGGAGGGTGGTCAGGGCGGCGGCCATGGTAGCGCCGGTGGCGCTGCCGTCGTCGATCACCACCACGGTGCGTCCCCTCGGGTCGATGGGGGCGCGCACCGGGGTGTAGCGGCGGCGCCGCTCGGTGATCAGCTCGCGCTGGCGCTCGATCTCCTCGGCGAGCACCCCGTCGGGGCAGTGGCGGGCCTCCTCCTCCAGGTACACGCTGCCGTCCTCGCTAACCGCGCCGATGGCGAATTCCGGGTTGCCGGGGGCTCCGACCTTGCGGACCAGCACCACATCCAGCTCGCCGTCCAGGGCGTCGGCGATGATTCGTCCCATGGGGGCGCCGCCCCGCGGAATGGCCAGCACCAGCGGGTTCTGCCCTGCCAGGTGGCTCAGCCTCTCGGCCAGGCGCTCGGCGGCTTCGCGGCGATTGCGGAACATGATGACCTCCGTTGCGGCCGGTTCTTCTTCGATAGTCTAGTCGGCTCTCGTCACTCCGACGAAAGGCGGGGCGAATGTGGAAATGTTTTCCGTATACAGTTTTTTAGTCTATTGTGTTTCTCACGTTAGGCATAGGTTGTATACAGATAAACACAACAAGCGGAGACATTTCTTATGCGACACCGCCCCCCCGTTCGCCTGCTGGCCGGCGCCCTGCTGATCGGCGGGCCGCTGGCCGGCGTCGCCCAGGCGGCCACCTGGAGCGACACCTTCATCGGCTATCGCTATGGCACCCAGTTCACCGAGCCGAGCAACCCCCGGGACGTCGAGAAGCACGTTCTGCAGTTCACCCACGCCAGCGGCTACGCGCTGGGGCAGAACTTCCTCAATGTGGACCTCCTGCAGTCGGACCGCGCGGACCCCACCGAAGCCGGCGGCGATACCGGCGCCACCGAGGCCTACCTCACCTACCGCCATCAGCTCCACTACGGGAAGCTGTTCGGCGCGGCGCTGGCCTTCGGGCCGGTCGAGGAGGTGGCGTTGAGCGGCGGCGTCGACCTCAACACCAAGAACACCGAGTTCGCGCCACGCAAGCGCATGCTGCTGGCCGGGCCGACCCTCAAGTTCAACGTGCCCAGGGGCTTTGTCGACCTGAGCCTGTTCTATGCACACGAGTGGAACCACTGCGGGGCGAGCTTCTGCAACGTCGACGAGATCGAGTTCGCTCCCTACTACCAGCTCAACCTGGCCTGGGGGCTGCCCTTCGAGGCGGGCACCCTGCCGCTGAAGTTCCAGGGCTTCTACAACTACAACGGCGAGAAGGGCGACGACTATCAGGGCAATGCCACCAAGCCCGAGCAGCTGATGCGCACCTCGCTGATGCTCGACGTGGGCAAGCTTGCCTGGGGCGAGGAGAACCAGCTGTGGGCCGGGGTCGGCTACGAGTACTGGCGCAACAAGTTCGGCAACCACGGCAAGCCCGGGGTGGATACTGACGCGCCCACCTTCCAGCTCGAGTGGCACTTCTAGGCCCTGAGCATGTGGTGATGTATACAACTTTATGCCAAAAAGTGGCCTTTTCATGGTCATTGGTGGCGACATGCGGTATGCATTGACGACGGACAACAGCCCCGGATAGCTCCATGACAACCAAGACGCGCAACACCTCGCTGTTCGACTTCTACGGTCGACCGCCTGTCTACAAGGCGCTGCCCATCTCGCTGCAGCACGTGCTGGCGATGATCGCCGGCGTCATCACCCCGCCGATCATCATCGCCGGGGTGGTGGGGTCCACCCCCCAGGAGAAGCTGCTGCTGATCCAGGTGGCGGTGCTCGCCTCGGGCATCTGCACCCTGTTCCACCTCTACGGCGTGTGGAAGTTTGGCGCCCGACTGCCGGCCATCTTCGGGGTGGGGTTCGCCTACGTGCCGACCCTGATCGCGGTGGGTGGCCAGTTCGGCATCGAGGGGATCCTCGGCGCCCAGCTGATCGGCGGCATCATCATGATGGTGGTCGGCTACTTCATCCAGTACATCCGCCACCTGTTTCCGCCCATCGTGGCGGGCACCGTGGTGCTGGTGATCGGCCTCTCGCTCTACGACATCGCCATCCGCTACATGGCCGGCAGCGGCAACGTCGACGCCGAGGGCTTCGGCGACCTGGCCAACTGGATGGTCGGCATCATCACCCTGCTGGCGGTGCTGGTGGCCTCCCAGTTCGGCCGTGGCGTGGTCAGGCTGTCGGCGATCATCATCGGCATCCTGGTCGGCTATATGGTGGCGCTGCCGATGGGCATGGTGGACTTCAGCGCGGTGGCCGAGGCGCGCTGGGTGGCGGTGCCCGAGTTCATGCCCTTCCAGATGGAGTTCCACTCCGCGGCGATCGTCTCCATGGTGGTGATCTGCGTGATCAACTCGGTGCAGACCATCGGCGACCTCTCCGCCACCAGCGTGGCGGGCATGAACCGCGAGCTGAAGACCCGCGAGCTGACCGGCGGCCTGCTGGGCAACGGCCTGACCACCGCGCTGAGCTCGCTGTTCGCGGCGCTGCCGACCTCTACCTTCAGCCAGAACGTCGGTATCGTGGCGATGACCAAGGTGATCAGCCGCTACGTACTGGCCATCGCCGGCCTGTTCATGTTGCTGGCGGGCCTGAGCCCCAAGTTCGGCGCCATCATGACCACCATTCCCTACCCGGTGCTGGGCGGCGCCACCATCACGGTGTTCGGCATGATCACCATGACCGGCATCCAGCTGCTCATCAAGGACGAGCTCTCGGCGCGCAACCTGACCATCGTCGGCCTCTCGCTGGCCCTGGCGCTGGGCATCGCCGAGGTACCGGCGGCCATCGAGCAGTTCCCGGAGATGGTTCGCAACATCATCGGCGGCGCGCCCATCGTGGTGGCGGCGATCACCGCCTTCGTGCTCAACATCGTGCTGCCCCGGCGCTCCCTGGCCGATGAGCAGCGCGAGCGCGAGGAGATCGCCCGTGCCGACGCCGAGGCGGCCGGCGAGAACGCCGATGCCGGTGAGGCCGAGGCCGCCCCCGAGCGCTGAGTTCCGTCCCCTCTCACGCGCCACACCCGCCCGGCCAGCGCCGGGCGGGTTCCCGCGTGGCCATCCTGCCGCATCCTTCGGTGGACATCCGAGGGACGGGGAGCGCACCCGGATAAACACCGCAGGGCGCCGGCATCACCGGCGCCCCGCGGCGGATGAGGGAAGGACGTCAGGCTCGGGTGGGGCTCAGCGGCTCTCCTCGGCACGGGCCTCGAGGCGCAAGCGGGCGATGCGATTGATCTGCTCCACCGCGGTGCGGCGCTCCTCGGCGGGGTCGTTCTCCAGGCGCGTCTCGAAGGCGTCGAGGATGGCGTAGCGGTCGCTGCCCTTCACCGCCATCACAAAGGGGAAGCCGAACTTCGCCTTGTACGCCTCGTTGAGTCGCTCGAAGCGTGCGAGCTCCTCGGGCGAACACTGGTCGAGGCCGGCGCCGGCCTGCTCGCGGGTGGAGTCGTCGGTCAGGTCGCCGGCGATGGCGGCCTTGCCGGCCAGGTCGGGGTGGGCGCGGATCACCTCCAGCTGACGCTCGGCGGGGGCGGAGGAGAGCGCCTCACCCATCGCCTCGGCCAGGGCGGCGGGGGTGTCGTGGCGCGCCTCGAGGCCGTTCTCCCAGGCCAGCTCGGCGACCCAGGGGGAGTGCTCGTAGATCTCGCCGTAGCCGGCCACGAAGGCGGCCTTGTCCAGCCGGCTGGGGCGCGGGGTCAGGGTCTTGTCGGTCATTGTCATGCTCCTGCGGGTGGTTTCCGGATCTTCTCGACTAAATGTATACAAAAAATGTTTTGAAATGTACTCCAATAATGTCTAAAACTGTCTTCATGAGGTGAGGGTAGCCTTCCGGCCCCGTCACCGACAAGCGAAACCCGCGATTCACCCCCGACGCTCACCACAACACTCACGACAACACAAGGAGAGTCACGATGGGACGTCTGACCACCCACGTTCTCGACACCGCCCAGGGCCGCCCCGGCGAGGGCATTCGCATCGAGGTCTATCGCCTCGAGGGCGAGGGCCGCACCTGCCTCAAGGAGGTGGTGACCAACGACGACGGCCGCTGCGATGCGCCGATCCTCGAGGGCGAGGCCTTTTCCGTCGGCGAGTACGAGCTGGTGTTCCACGCCGGCGACTACCTGCGCGCCCGGGGTGTCGAGGCGCCGGAACCGCGCTTCCTGGACGTCATCCCGCTGCGCTTCGGGGTGGCCGACGCCGACGCGCACTACCACGTGCCGCTGCTGCTGTCGCCCTATGGCTACGCCACCTATCGCGGCAGCTGAGGGTTACCACTCGCCGACTTGTCGCACCACGCCCGGTCGTCAGTCATCAACAACAATGCAATAAAATGAGGTTCCCCTCATGCAAGCCTACCTGCTGGATTTCGCCAACTTCATGCTGCGCTGGCTGCACGTCATCGCGGCCATCGCCTGGATCGGCGAGTCGATCTACTTCGTGATGCTGGACAACGGCCTGCGCACGCCCAAGGCCGCCGAAGACCGCGACAAGGGCGTCTTCGGCGAGATGTGGGCCGTGCACGGCGGCGGCTTCTACCACAACCAGAAGTACGCCACGGCGCCGGCCAAGCTCCCCGAGGACCTGCACTGGTCGTTCTGGAAGGCCTACACCACCTGGCTGTCGGGCTTCGCCCTGTTCATCCTGCTCTACATGGCCAACCCGAGCTTCTACCTGGTCAACCCCAACAGTAGCTGGGAGTGGGCCGCCAACATGAGCGGCTGGCAGGCCAACGTGGTGGCGCTGCTGTTCCTGCTCGGCGGCTGGGTGGTCTACAACGAGCTGTGCAAGCGCATCAGCCCCAACATGACCCGCGACGGGGTGCTGAGCCTCGCGGTGGCGGTGATGATGGTGGTGGTCTCCTACCTGAGCATCCAGATCTTCTCCGGTCGCGCAGCCTTCCTGCTCACCGGTGCGGTGATGGCCACCGCCATGTCGGCCAACGTCTTCTTCTGGATCATTCCCGGCCAGCGGCGCATGGTGAAGGCCATGAAGGCCGGCGAGGCACCCAACCCGCTGGACGGCAAGCGCGGCAAGCAGCGCTCGGTACACAACACCTACTTCACCCTGCCGGTGGTGCTGCTGATGATCAGCAACCACTACTCCTTTGCCTACTCCCACGAGTACGCCTGGGTGATCATGTCGCTGTTCATCTTCGGCGGTGCGCTGATTCGCCAGTTCTTCGTGCTGATGCACTCGGGCAGGATCCAGCCGGCCTATCCGGTGGCCGGGACGGCGCTGATCGCCGTAGCGCTGTGGATCGCCGCCCCGGCCGTCAGTGCTCCGGTGGGGGAGCGCGACACCGCCGGTGCCGGCCCGAACCTGGAGGAGGTGCATGCCATCGTCGAGACCCGCTGCGTGGCCTGCCACTCGCGCCAGCCGACCCAGCCCGGCTTCAACGCCCCGCCGGCCGGGGTGGCCTACGATACCCCGGAGCAGACCGCTAGCCAGCGGTCCCAGATCCAGCAGGTGGTGGGGAGTGGCTACATGCCGTTGGGCAACATGACCGGCATGACCGACGAGGAGCGCGAGGCCATCGCCGCCTGGAGCGATTGATCCCTACCGGCGACGCGATCCGCGACGACCCGCCGTTGCGGCGGGTCGTCGCGCGCGGGACAGTCGTCGGTCGGGTCGCTTAGCGTATACAATGAGGGCAGTCAGGGGTCGAAGGAGAGAGCTTCATGAACCAGCGCCAGACCGTGGCCGAGCGCAAGCCTGCCGGCACTCGCCTGGGCAAGAATGGCGATGGTGCCGAACGCCATGATGCCATCTACCGCTCGATCAGCGATGCCATCATCGAGCACCGGCTCAAGCCGGGGGCTCGTCTGCGTGAGGATGCCTTGTCGGAGGTGTTCGGCGTCAGCCGGACCGGTATTCGCAAGATCCTGCAGCGCCTGGCCCTGGAGCAGCTGGTCACCCTGACGCCGCGGCGTGGCGCCAGCGTCACCCGGCCCACGGCCGACGAGGCCAAGGATGTCTTCGATGCCCGCCAGATGATCGAGTGCGGCTTGATGCCGGAGGTCGCCCGGCGCATCACCGATGCCGACGTACGCGAGCTGCGTGACATGGCACGGCGCGAGCGCGAGGCGCTGAAGTCCGGCGAGCAGAGCACGGCGATCAAGCTCTCCGCCGCCTTCCACGAGCGCCTGGCCCGGCTCTCGGGCAACGCCACCCTGGCCGAGTTCGTCGGTCGGCTCTGCTCGCGCTCCTCGCTGATCCTCGCCGTCTACGGCAACGCCGGCCACCTGGGCTGCGAATCCCACGACCACGACGACCTGATCGGCCACCTGGAAGCCGGCAACGGCGAACGCGCCCAGGCCTTCATGAGTCGCCACCTCAAGGCCATCGAGGCGTCGCTCTCGATCGTCGAGGAGGGGGAAGAGGCGCCCGACCTGCACAGCATCTTCGGCGCCTGAGGGCGCGGTGCGGGTAGGGCATCCCGGGCCAGGCTGGCCCGGGAGGGGGCAAGGGACCAGGTCGCGCTTACGACCGGGTCGGGGCGGCCGCGACCGCCTGGTTGCGCATCATGAAGTAATAGAACAGGCCGCCGAGCCCGGCGCCGATCAGCCAGGCATAGCCGTTCAGCGCCGCCAGGGCGGGAACCCACACCGAGGAGATCGAGAACAGCGCGGCCAGCCCGAACGCCATCAGGGCCTTCTGGTTCCAGCCCTTGACGTAGTAATAGGCACTGCCGGGGGCCGAGGAGAACATCTGCTGGATATCCAGCCGCTGATGCTTCACCAGGTAATAGTCGACCACGATGATGCCGTAGAAGGGCGCGATGATGGCGCCCAGCGCATTGACGAAGCCGGGCACGCCGATCTGGCTGATCACCGAGACCCACAACGCGCCGACGAAGAAGGCGATGATCGCCGTGATCAACCCGCCAATCTTGAAGCTGATCCGGCTCGGGAAGAGGTTGGCCAGGTCGTAGGCGGGGGGGATGAAGTTGGCGACCAGGTTGATCCCCACGGTGGCGGCGAAGAAGGTCAGGGCGGCGACGATGGTCAGCGGCAGCGAGTCGACGCGCTCGACGATGTCCGCCGGGTTGGTCAGGGCGTCGCCGAACAGCACCAGGGTGCCGGCGGTGATGATCAGGGCGATGAACGAGAAGAAGGCCACGTTGAGCGGCAGGCCGAGCAGGTTGCCGAGCTTCATCTGGCGCTCGGTCTTCACGAAGCGGGTGAAGTCGCCGAAGTTGATCACCACCGCGGCGAAGTAGGCGACCATGGTGCCGACGATGGCCA
>NZ_PNRE01000057.1 GCF_002879645.1 Halomonas heilongjiangensis
CTACTGGGAGAAGGGCGAGTGGAAGGAGACCGCGCCGCTGCCCGAGGCGGGCCAGGTGCGGCTCGGCGAGCTCGGCGTCTACCAGGTGGAGATGGAGTTCTGGTTCGCCGCCAGCCGCGTCGACACCCGCGCCCTGGACGCCCCGGTAAGCGCTCACACACTCGGTGGCGCCCCGCGCCCGGCGCTCGATGCCGACACCCTCAACGGCATGCTCAAGGGCTTCATCGACCTGGTGTTCGAGTCTGGGGGGCGCTACTACGTGCTCGACTGGAAATCCAACCACCTGGGGCCGGACGACGACGCCTACACCCCGGCGGCCATGCGTGATGCCATGCTCGACAAGCGCTACGACCTGCAGGCCGCGCTCTACCTGCTGGCGCTGCACCGGCTGCTCAAGGCGCGCCTGCCGGACTACGACTACGACCGCCATATCGGCGGCTCGCTCACCGTCTTCCTGCGCGGGGTCGGCTCCGCCACCGCCACCGAGGGCCGCGGCGTCCACGCCGAACGCCCGCCGCGGGCCCTGATCGAGACCCTGGACGCCCTCTTCCAGGGCCAGGCCCCGGCAGCGACCACTCACTCCCCGCAGGCGGAGGCGCCGCAATGAGAGACCTGTTCGACGACCTCGACGACGCTCCCGAGCCCCCGCCTCGGCCGGATCGGCCCCACCCGGCACTCGGCGACACCGCCGCGCTGCTGGCCCTGCTCGAGCGCTGGGTGGCGCGCGGCTGGCTGCGCGCCCTGGACCGCGCCCTGGTGGTGTTCCTGCAGCGCGAGGTGCCCGATGCTTCCGCCCCGCTGCTGCTCGCCGCGGCCCTGGCCAGCCACCAGCTCGGCCGCGGCCATGTATGCCTCGACCTCGCCACCACCCTGGCAGCACCCGACCTGGCCCTGTCGCTGCCGCCGGAGGGCGACGACTTGAGCGACCCGCCGCCGCTGCCCAGCCAGGTGCTCGACGGCCTGACGCTCGGCGAATGGGAGCAAGCCCTCGCTCACCCCGGCCTGGTCGCCGACGGCGACCAGGGCGCCCCCGGCCACACCCCGCTGGTGCGCGGCGCCACCGCGCCTGGTCATCAACACCAAGGCCCCCGGCTCTACCTGCGCCGCTACTGGCAGTACGAGCAGGATATCCGCCAGCAGATCACCGCCCGGTTGAACAGTGCCACCTGTGGAAATACTGCACCCTGTGGGAGCACGGCTCCGCCGCGCGATGGCGCCGATAGGCGCCCGGATGACGCCACCAGCACAAGCGACGGCAGGCGCCCGGATAACGCCACCGACACCGCCACCCTCGCCGCCGCCCTCGACGCGCTGTTCCCCACCACGGAAACAATCGACTGGCAACAGGCCGCCTGCGCCCTCGCCGCCCGCTCGCCCTTCGCGGTGATCACCGGCGGCCCCGGCACCGGCAAGACCACCACCGTGGTCAAGCTGCTCGCCCTGCTCCAGGCCCTGCAGCTCGGCCAGGAAGACCGCCACGCCCTGCGCATCCGCCTCGCCGCCCCCACCGGCAAGGCCGCGGCGCGCCTCAACGACTCCATCGCCAAGCAGGTCAAGGGCCTCTCGCTGGTGGAACTGGCCAGCGCCGTGGGCCAACAGGGTGTGGATATCTCGACCCTTCGCGACAGTATCCCCACGGAAGTAACGACGCTGCACCGGTTGCTCGGCTCCCGCCCCGATACCCGCCACTTCCGCCACCACGCCGGCAACCCGCTGGCGCTGGACGTACTGGTGATCGACGAGGCCTCGATGGTGGATATCGAGATGATGGCAGCGGTGCTCACCGCCCTGCCGCCCCGCGCCCGGCTGGTGCTGCTGGGCGACAAGGACCAGCTCGCATCAGTCGAAGCCGGTGCCGTGCTCGGCGACCTCTGCCAGCGCGCCGAAGGCGGCCACTACACCCGGCAGACCGCCGAGTGGCTGGAGGCGGTGACCGGCGCTCCCCTGCCCGCAGATTACCGTGATGACTATCATGGCACCCCAGGCCAGCCGCTGGACCAGGCCATCGCCATGCTGCGGGTCAGCCACCGCTTCGACGCCGCCAGCGGCATCGGCCAGCTCGCCGAAGCGGTCAACCGGCCGCTGGATGCTGGCCATACGGCCAAGGAGAAACGCCGCGCCGTGCGCCAGGTGCTCGAGCACACGCCGGCCTACGCCGATCTGGCCCGCCTGCGCCTGGCCGACGCCGACGACCCGGCCCTGGACAGACTGGTGGTGGACGGCGCCCCGGTCGGCTTCCCCAACAGCGGCCAGGGCCGCCGCGATCCCCGCGGCGAGCCATTGGCGCCGCCCACCGGCTACCGCCACTACCTGGAGGTGCTACGCGACCAGCGCCCCACTGACACAAGCTTCGGCGAGGCCGGCGGCGAGGAACGCGCGCCCTTCGACGCCTGGGCCCGCGCCGTGCTCGAGGCCCACGGCCGCTTCCAGCTGCTCTGCGCCCTGCGCCGCGGCCCCTGGGGCATCGACGGCCTCAACCCGCGCATCGGCCAGGCGCTGCGCCGCGCCAGGCTGATCGCGGCCTCGGATCATGAACTGGAAAGCGGCTGGTTCGAGGGCCGCCCGGTGCTGGTCACCCGCAACGACTACGGCCTGGGGCTGATGAACGGCGATATCGGCATCACCCTGGCGCTGCCCGACGACAGAGAGCCGGGCCGCCGCCTGCTGCGCATCGCCTTCCCCGCCAGCGACGGCAGCGGCCAGATCAAGTGGGTGCTGCCCAGCCGCCTGCAGGCGGTGGAGACCGTCTTCGCCATGACGGTGCACAAGTCCCAGGGCTCGGAATTCACCCACACCGCCCTGCTGCTCCCCGACGCCCCCAACCCCATCCTCACCCGGGAGCTGGTCTACACCGGCATCACCCGCGCCCGGGACTGGCTCACACTGGTGGAGACTGGACGTGGGATGCTAGATGAGGCGGTGACGAGAGAGGTGATGAGAGTGAGTGGGTTGGGAAAATTGTAGGAAGCTGTCGGGGCCGCGAAGGTAGGACATTGCTGCGGCTGATGATGAAGGTAATAGATTTTCACCGAAAACATAACAAGTGCTATAATATTCAAAAATCAAAACAAAGGGTTAAGGTAAAATGTTAAAAACAGTATGTCTAGCAAGTCTGATTTTGGGTGCTGCTGCTATCACCACCCATGCAGTCGCTTTTTCATTTGGCAAGAAAAACGATTCCGAGTTCACAGAAATAGCTAACATTGATGACATTCAAGCGAAGGCATGTATGCATGCAACAGAAATGCATGAAGGGTTTCCTGAGATTCCTATAAAGCTGTCGGAGTACACAAAGAAATGGATGGGAGGCCAAGGAAAAACCGTATTGGTAACAGTCGACTACCTAAGAGAAACCAAATTAGGCAGTTCAGGGATTGGAACTGTCACTTGTCGCTTTGACGAAGCAGACATAGTAAACCCGGAGCATCACACCCCTCTTCAGCTACTCAGGTTCACGGGCCCCAGTGGTGGCTCTGCCTCCCATGAGTATGTTGGCGAACTCCGGGATCATATCAAAGAAAAACTTAATTAATATAAATAACCATAAGCTCCGGTGTGAATCTTCCGGAGCTATATATGTTACGCACTTTATCCCACCGATCATAAATACTATTTGTCTAGAGAAAATAGAAGTGAGTGATGTACGACCCCGATTTTATTAGCTTCACTGCGCTTCGCCTCTCCTGACGGCAGTGGCAACATCAAGTGGGTACTACCCAGCCGCCTGCAGGCGGTGGAAACCGTCTTCGCCATTGTCAACCCTCTGCTGCTCCCCGATGCCCCAACCCCATCCTCACTCGGCAACTGGTCTACACCAGCATCACCCGCACCCGCCACTGGCTCGCCCTGGTCGATACCGTGCGAGGTCAGCTACTGGATGCGGTGGAGAGACAGGTGATGCGGGTGAGTGGGTTAATAGAACAACTAAACCACATCTAAGAATGGTGGGTATTAGGCAAATATTACCATACAAAAACCACTCATACCTACCCAATCACTCAGCCAGCCTCACAAGCTGGTTTACAATATCCTTCAAATCCTGAGGCATCTCCTCTTCATCCATATTAGGAATTACCTTATGAGGGTCTATATTAAACGACTTTAAAATTTCCTTCCCCCTTACATCAAGAAGCGCTTGCGGCGGAGCGATATCCTTAAACCCCTCCCCAACTGCAATGCCATATTTATCTCTCAGGCTTTCATTTATCTGCTCAACTGAAAACCTAGATGCAGCCGCCATGGCTGGCGGCCACAAGAGATAGCACTCAATATGACGACGCCTCCATTTTCTACAATTAAATCCTGGAGGAGGGTTAGTATGAGCTTTGTCATTCAGCCCTTCACCAACAGTTTCCAGCGGCTCATCATCACGATCCCGAAGACTGACAACCTTTAAATCTTCCACTTCTTCCTTCAGAGCCTTGAAGAGCTGTCTCCTTTCCTTATGGCCAGTTGCACTAACCCATTCGACCCATCTATCTGGCCATTCAACCCCCATCTTATCAGCAACTTGCTTTAAAATCCTGCAATCAAACTCACCTTCCACCAAAAGCAGTCTTTTATTTTTCTTCACCTTATCCATCCTAGGGGAATATTCTGACCCAAGCCCTGCCAGCAAACCTACTTTTTGTGTTTCATTTTTTAAAAATCTGGGTGGAGCACTCTGCCTGACCTCCAATATCTTCTCGGGAGGAGAGCTCCTTAATATTTCAGAAGAGTGCGTGGCAACTAAAACTTGTTTTTTCGTTACAGATGAAACCTCCTCCAACTTCTCTAAAAGCAAGGTTTGAAGCGAACTGTGCAAATGGGCATCAGGCTCATCTAGCAGCAGTGTAGAAATATTTGGATCTGTTGCTAGCGCATAAACACTTAGCCATTGCAAAAAACCGCTACCCTCAACCATCAGATCCCGTGGCTTGTAGCGTGGAAATCGATTAATCCTATGCCCGGCATGCGAACCTTTGATCACTTCAACTTTAATGTATGAGTGATACTCTTCCCTGAACGGATGAATAGATAACTCCACACCAAAAATCTCTCTCAATGTTTGCTGCAAAACTTCCCAAGGGTCAGACTGCCTAAGATCTCTAAGATCAGAATCTTTAATCTTCCCCCTTCCCTCCCTTAGCTTTTCACGCTTCTTATGGTTTAATCTTTGCAAATCTAACAAAACATTTCTCAACACTGAACCTGCCACCCCCTCTCCAATCCTACGCCGCCTTATAGCCAAAGGGAGTCGAGATTCTTTGTCGGTTATTCCAGCAAATGGTGGAAGATATGCAACCCGTGGGACTTTATCACCATCCTCCAAATTAGAAAAAGTCGACTTAACAAACATTCTATCGTTTGCAAGCGACAAGCCAAACTCAAGCTCTTTAACCCGGCCCTCCACTTGCCATTTACACCTAATTCGCAAAGTATAGCCGTCGACATCACCTGCTTCTTTTTGTGATTTAAGATTTGTCCACAAGTGATTCAGCGACGGAACAAGGATGGGAGAAAACTCATCATCACCAAGGCCTAGACCTTGGACATTGCTTCCAGGCAGGAATGCCTCAAAACCCTTTTCCGCCTCAATTATTGTCCTACAGAACTCCCAGACAGCAAGAGAATGAAGGATAGTAGACTTCCCTGAATTATTTGCACCAGCAACCAAATAAACCCCATCAGGTACAAGAGGAACTGCCTGATCACGAAATCTTTTGAACCTCTTCAAGACAATTTCTTCAATCATAAAAAACTCAAAAATCGTTTAAAATTACTATCATTATTAAAGCTTTCAGCTAGCAAACTCTGCATTGAACGCCAGTTTCACTTCAATCACCTCCATCCCCTCCAAAGGCTGTTCGTAACTCCACGCTACATCGGCCTGATCGCCAAACGAGAAGTACGAGGCATCGCCCTTGAACGGGCATTGGGTCACGGTCTCGGAGCGGGACAGCAGGTCCATCCGCACATCTTCGCGGGGAATATATTGCCGCAGTTGGTAGCCACGTTCGCGCAGTTCGATGGCGCGGGTGGTGTCGGCGAGCAGGGTGTCGCCGATCTTCACCCACACCCGTCGGTGGTGCGGGTGCAGGGTGATGCGGGGCTCGGGGGTATCCGTGGCCATATGGGCATCCCTTGCGTACGGGCTGTATCGTTATGTTAGTTAGTGTTTCAGCCTAGCACTCAAGCATGGTTTTTCCCATGCGCTGGATCAACGGACCGGTGAAGTCACTACCGCCCCGCTGCTCCTCGACGCCCCCAATCCCATCCTCACCGGGATGCTGTTCAAGGATTTTCCCGATCGGACTCGAAAAGCTACCGCAGGGGCCTCGTCAGGCAGGCAAGGGGCCCGGCCGACCCAGCAGGTAGCCCTGTGCCTTGCGGACCCCGATGTCTCGCAGTGCTTGCAACTCGGCCTGCGTCTCGACGCCCTCGGCGAGCAGCCGGCTGCCCGTTTCGGCCGTGAAGCCCACCAGCGCCGCGGCCAGCGCTCGGCTGTCGCGGCGCGTGTCGATGCCGTGGGTCAGGGATCGATCCAGCTTGATGACGTCCGGCGCCAGGCGGAGGATGTGGCGAAAGCTGGCATAGCCGGCGCCCGCATCATCGATCGCCAGCCTGAGCCCTTGCCTGCGCATCGCGACCAGCGCCTCGAAGAGGCCGGCGTAGTCGTCAACGATATCGTGTTCGGTGACCTCGAGCATCAGGCGGTCGAGGGGATAGGGCCCGAACAGATCGGCAAGCCGGCCGGACAGGATGGTGACCGGAGAGGCATTGAGCGACAGGTAGGCCGAGTCGGGAATCTCGGGCAGCGCCTCCAGCGCCAACTCGATGGCCGCCAGCTCCAGTTCCACTCGCAGCCCCACCGTGGCGGCCTCCTCGAACCACTTGTCGGGACCTCGCTTCGGCTCGGCGACGAAGCGCGACAGCGCTTCATAACCGGCGATGCGCTGGTCGACGAGATCGTACATGGGCTGGTAGACGATGTGGAAGCGACGCTGGTCGAGCACATCGCGTATTCTTGCCTCGGCACCCTTCTGCCGTTGCTTGCGCTTGCGCTGACGCTCGAGCTGCCGCGCCACGAAGTCGGCAAAGACCCGCATCATGGCCAGGTCACGCTCATTCAAGGTGGCGTTGGATTGGCGATCGAAACAGCACAGGGTGCCGTAAACGCTGCCATCCTGCAGGCGGATGGGCACGCTGAGGTGGGCGCCTATCGGTATCTCCCGGGTGGCCGCCAGGTCCAGCGCCGCCGGCTCCTGCCGCGCATCCTGGATCACCTCCGGCAGCCTGCCATCCACGACCCGCTGGCAGTAGCTTTCCTCAAGAGGATCCGACGCCCCGACTTCCAGGTGCGGGGCTCCCGCCTCTTCGTCCACGAAGCGAAAGATCCGTCTTTCGTCTTCAAACTCCGAGATGAAGGCGACTTCCATGCCGAGATGGGTGCGGATGGCATGCAGGACCTCGAGCAGCGCGTGTTCGGTCGTCGCTTCGGCGAGTTCATCCAGCCCCAGGGAAATGTCCACCAGCGGATGCTCTTCTGTTGCGTTGGATGCTCCAGCTTCCATGGGCCACCTTAAAGGTCAAGATATGAACAGCACTACGCTTTGTCTGAAAACTGCCTGCGCTCGATCATACGGCGTTAAAAATCGGCTCAAAGTACTCATTTACATCGCGTAAACCCCGTCTTTTCGCCGATTTTTGCCTTGTCTGATCATCGCTCGACGACTTTTCGGACAAAGCTTAACGCCAGCGACTCTGCCGTGGTACGACGCCTACCTGGATAAACGATTCGGTCATCCTCCTTACACCTGCACCCGGCGGTCGTGCGAGTGCAGAGTGATGCGGTACTCGGGGGAAGCGGTTGCCATAGGGGCATCCCTTGCGTACGACTGTATCGTTATGTTGCTTTGTGTTTCAGCCTAGAACTGAAGTATGGCTTTTCCCATGCGCCGGATCAACGGAGAGGCGAGCCTCAGTCGTCGGGAATCAGCCGCTCGTTGAGGTCGGAAAAGGCGAAGCCGGCTTTCGGGCCGCCGGCGATGACGTAGACGGCACCCTCCACCGCCGCCGCATCCAGGCCGTGGCGAGCCGTGGGCATGGGCGGCAGACGCTCCCAGCGGTCCTCCTCCGGGTGGTAGCGTTCCGCTTCGTCGAAGGTGCGTCGCTCGGGGGTGAAGGTCTCGCCGCCGAACAGGTAGACCCAGTCGTCGAGCACCGCCACGGCGACCCCGCTGCGCCCAGTGGGCACCGGGGCCCCCTCCTCCCAACGATCGTCCTCCGGGTGATAGATCTCGTTGGTGGTGAGTCGGAAGGTAGAGTCGTCACGGCCGGCGAGGACGACGATGCGACCGTCGATCGCGGCGGCACGGTGATGGTTGCGCGGGGTGGGCATGGCCGCGAGCTGGCTCCACGCGTCGCGTTGCGGGTCGTAGACCTCGTGGACGCCGACATCCTCCCGACCGTGCGTGGTGCCGCCGATGGCGTGAATGCGCCCATCGAGCACGGCAGTGGCCAAGGCGCCCCGCGGGGTGGGGACCACCGGGCCCTGGCGCCATTTATCCGCGTCGATGTCGTAGATATGGAAAGCGTCGGTGGGGGTGAAGCTGGCTTCGTCGTAGCCGGCGATCACGTAGAGACGGCCGTCGTGATACTCGAGGCCGGCGTGATTGACGCCACGCGGCAGCTCCGTGAGGGCTTCCCAGCGGTCGCCGCCGGGGTCATAGACGAAGAGCGTGCGCGGCGCGGTGGCGTCGCGCTCACCGGCCTGCAGGAAGCCGCCGGCGAGGTAGATGCGCTCGCCGTCGGTGGCCACGCTGACTTCGGTGCGCGCCTCGGGTAGCGGTGCCATCCGGCGCCACTCACCGGTGGCTTCCCGAACCTCGGCGACGGCCAGGGGTGAAGCCAGGAAGAGCCCGAGGGCAACGCCCAGCCAGCCGCCATGGGCATAGCGTGCTCTGGAAGGCATGGTAAACCTCCTCCCGCCGCTGTCTCGCGCGCCTGGCTCCCTGCCCTGGCGTGCTCCTGGCGGCGGCGTGGGAACCTCCCTTCAGTCTAGGCGCCTGCTCAGGAGCGGTGGACACCCCGTCAAGGCGGTACACTGGGGCGAAATACCCCATGGCAAGGCAGGCAGTGTCGATGAACAAGCCCCATCCCCGTGACTCCCGGGCCGATGCATGCGGCGAAGCCAAGCTGACGGTACTGGGCGGCCGCGACATCCTCTTCGTGATGGCGGCCGAGGCCGAATACGGCCCGCATCTCAGGAAGCGTTTCGACCCTTTCATGACCGGCGTCGGCCCCGTCGAGGCGGCCGTCGAGCTCACCGCTGCCCTTGCCGCCCTCGACCGACGCGAGCGCCTGCCTGATCTGGTGGTGTCACTGGGATCGGCCGGCAGCCGGATTCTCGAGCAGACCGAGATCTATCAGGCGATCTCCGTCTCCTACCGCGACATGGACGCCTCCCCGTTGGGCTTCGAGAAGGGTGCCACGCCCTTTCTCGACCTGCCGGCGACCGTCCCGCTGCCCTTGCGCATTTCCGGCATTCGTCAGGCCTCGCTGTCGACCGGCGCCAATATCGTCTCGGGCCCGGCCTATGACGCCATCGCCGCCGACATGGTGGACATGGAAAGCTATGCCTGCCTGCGCGCCTGCATGCGCTTCGACGTGCCGCTGGTCGTGCTGCGCGGCATTTCGGACGGCAAGGCGGAACTGCACCACATCGACGACTGGACGGAAACTCTCCATGTCATCGACGACAGGCTGGCCTTGGCCGTCGACCGCCTCGGCGAGGCGCTCGCCGACGGCCTGTTGAAGCTCTGATGCAATTCGGGGACAGTCCCTGATTTCCCATGTTCCAGGACACGGGGGTGCGGCGCTGTTCTTGGACTTTCTCGTGCCACCCGAACCGCTGGCGACTGCAGCGGCAACATAATGGCCAACCGCTGCAGGAGAGAAGCCAGGGAGATAGTCTTTCACCCATGGCGAGTGGTCCTCTTGAATCGTGTTCTGCCAGAAATTCAACAAGAGAACACCATTCGCCATCTTCTTACCTAAGCCCTCACGGTGAATAACGTAGATCTGGGTGTGCTACCGCACAGAAAGATTCTCTCTGACTGTTTATGGTTGGGTGGATGTAGTCGTAGGTGCCGGCCCGACAAGGAATGACGTGCTGTCATCGTGGATTTACGCTTCTACACAAACAGGCTAAATCGGCATCAGGTTGTTGAGGGATTACTTGCCGAATTGCACATTTTACTGGAATGATTACTTCACTTGTTTGTTACAAGACAAGGAGAGATTAGATGAGCGCTGAAAAGACCAAGACAGATGGCAACCAGGCCACCGAGCGAGCCAAAGAGCAGTTCGACAATGCCATCGTCGAGCCTGTACGTGCCTACGGAGCACTGACCACCGATTACTTTGAACAACTGTTCTCTGCTCAGTTCGATGCCGTTCGCGCCTTTTCGGACAACAGCTTGGCGCAATCCCGTTCCTGGCTCGAAGTCAAGGATTCCGAAAGTTTGCGGCAGGTGATCGAGGAGCAGCAGCAGGCCGTTCGGGAATTGAGTGAGCGATTGAAGGCAGACGCTGACAAGATTCAGACTTTGAGTCAGGAATACCTGAAGGAGACCCAGCAGCTGACGACGGAGAGCATGCACTCGGGTCGCAAGCAGCTCGAAGAAAACATGCAGAAGGGCCAGCAACAGTTTCAGGAAAACCTTGAGAAGGGGCAGGATCAAGTTAAGGACAGCTTCAAGAAGGGTAAGGAAGAGGCTGTCGATACTCAACAGAAAAGCCAGCGGCAGGCCGACAAGAGCAAGAAATCGACCAGCACGTCGGATAAGTAATGTAGATTTCTTGATAAGGAAGTCATAACTTGCAGGGCCGTTTTCCCAGGAAAGCGGCCTTTTGCTATTAATCAGGGGACAGGCCATCATTCAGCCGGGGTTCCGTCGATGAAGAAGTCCCGTACCCCCTACTCCCGGGCCGATGCCTTCGTGAGGCCTCGCTGTCCACCGGCGCCAATATCGTCTCGGGCTCGGCCCATGACGCCATCGCCGTCGACCGCCTCGGCGAGGCGATCGACGAAGGCCTGTTGAAGCTCGGATGCATCAGATCGTTGCAGGCCTGTTGCCAGTGCGGGTCAGAGCGCAGCGCGGCGGCTTGCGGTGGCCTTGCCCACCACCGGTGAAGGTGTCATCGTCCTCCGGATGCCATTCGCCGTCTGACCACAAGGAGCGAGCACCGTGTTCATCGCCATGAACCGTTTTCGGGTCAACCCCGAGAGAGTAGAGGAGTTCGAGCAGATCTGGCTGGAGCGGGAAACCCACCTGCAGGGCCTGCCCGGTTTCGTCGAGTTCCACATGCTGCGCGGCCCCGAGAAGGAGGACCACGTGCTCTACGCCTCCCACACCGTCTGGCGCTCGCGGGAGGACTTCGAGGCCTGGACGCACTCCGAGGCGTTCCGCAAGGCACACGCCAACGCCGGCCAGAGCAAGCGCGAGGGGCTCTACCTGGGACCGCCGAACTTCGAAGGGTTTGAGGTCATCCAGACGGTCGGCAACGCGAGCGACGCCTGATCCCGGCCGCCATCCTGCGCTGAAGTCCCATCGGGCTTTGTGAACGAAACGTTCGCCGGAATGGCACGATCCGTCATTCCTGCGCTCCCCCTGCTCCTTTCCCATCGCTGCCGGACACGCTTCACGGCGGTATCGTTTGACACCGCGGGGTGCCCTGTATTTAGATGGGCCTCCATCTAGATAGATCGGTCTATACAGGAGCGCCCATCGATGCCAGCCTCCAAGCGCGACCAGCTGCTCGCCACGGCCGAGCGACTCTTCTATGAGCAGGGGTTCCACGCCACCGGCATCGACCGTATCGTGGCTGCCGCCGGGGTGGTGCGCATGACGCTCTACAACCACTTCGCCTCCAAGGAGGCCCTGGTGGCGGCCGTGCTGAAGGCCCGCCATGAACGCTTCATCGCCAGCCTCGATGCGGCAATGGCCGTCGCCCCGCCGGGCCAGGCAACACGGGCGCTGGTCGATGCGCATGGCCGCTGGCTGGAACGCTACAGCCAGCATGGCTGCATCATGGCCCAGGCGATGGGCGAGTTCGCCGAGCACAGCGCCGAAATCCATGCCCTGGCGACGGCTGCCAAGGCCGACCTGCTGGCACGCATCGAGGCCGCCGTGGTTCGCGATGGCCTGGTTCCTCACGCTGGCCTGGCGCGACGCCTCTTCATGGTGCTGGAAGGCAGCAATACGGCGGTGGTCATTCTGGGTATGCAGACGGCCCTGGCCGATACTCGGGCGGTGACCGACGCCCTGCTCGCAGCGGCCCGGAGCGAGACCCCATGAGGCCACTGTCCCCCCTCGGCATGGCGGCCCTCGGCAGCGGGGTCATTGCCATCACCTACGGGCTGGCCCGCTTCGTGTTCGGGCTCTTCCTGCCCGCGATGCGCGACGAGCTGACGATCTCTCCGTCCATGGCGGGGGTGATCGGCGCCCTGCCGTTCCTGAGCTTCGTCTTCGCGATCCTCGCTGCTCCCTGGGTGACGCGCCGCCTCGGGGTTCGCCGCACGGGGGTGGCGGCCGCCGGCCTGGCCGGGGTCGGGCTGATGACGATCGCCCAGGCGCCATCATCACTGCTGTTGGCCACCGGCGTGCTGATCTGTGGAATCAGCACCGGGCTGTCATCGCCGGTCATGGCTCAGGCGGTTCACCGGGTCGTACCGCCCGGGCTGCGCGGGCGGGTCAACGCCACCATCAATGCGGGCACCAGCCTGGGGATCGCGCTCGCCATGCCCGCGGTGCTGCTCTGGGCGGAGGCCTGGCGCAGCGCCTATACCGGGTTCGCCGCCCTGGCGGCCCTGGGTGCCCTGGCGGCCCTCTGCTATCTGCCTCGGGATGACCAGCGCATCTCACTCTCGCGACCCCGTCTGCTAGCCACGCCGGTGAGCCGGGCGCAATGGCTCGGGATCGGCAGGTTGAGCGGCCTGGCCGTCGGCATGGGGTGCGTGAGCGCGGCCTACTGGGTGTTTGCCCCCGATGCGGTGATCACCGCCGGGGGACTGCTGCCGAGCCAGACCGCCTGGATGTGGCTGGCGGTCGGCCTCGGGGGGCTGGCGGGCGCCGGCGCCGGCGATCTCATCTCGCGCTTCGGGCCGGCCGCGAGCCATGCTGTCGGCCTCACGGTGATGTCTGTAAGCCTCGCGCTGCTGGTCGTCGTTCCCGGCAACTTCGCCCTCGCCCTGGCATCGGCGGCACTGTTCGGCGCCGGGTACATGACCCTGACCGGTTTCTACCTGGTGAGGAGCATCCAGATCATGACCGAGGCGCCCGCCTTCGCCCCGGTGCTGCCGCTGCTCGCCACCTCGGTCGGCCAGGTCGCCGGCTCTCCGCTGGCGGGCTGGCTGGTCGGGGCCGAAGGCCATGCCGCCACCTTCATGCTCTTCGCCACCCTGGGGCTCGCCGTCGCCGGGCTGGGATCGTGGTTACTGAACGAGCGAAGCGCTCCCGGCTGGAATGCCCCTTGAGCTCAGCCTCTATCCGACGTCCCGATTGCTGCGAAGAACGCCGCATCAAAAAGCCGACAGACACAGTGTCTGTCGGCTTTTCCGGTGCCTTGGCTACCGGTCTGGCTTCTCAGCGGCTGGCCAGGCTTGCATCGATCAACGGGGTGATTCGCCGGACGCTGGCGCGTCGGTTTTCCTGGCTGGGACCCTGCGTATCCAGTTTCAGATAGCGCTCACCATAGCCCTGTACGATCAGGTTTTCCGGGGGAATGGCGAAGTATTCGGTCAGTGCCAGGGCGACGGCTTCTGCTCGCCGGTCGGACAACCCGAGGTTCATCAAGTCCGATCCAACGGCATCGGTATGGCCTTCGACCAGGAAAATCTCATTCGGGTGCTGCTCGATGATGTCAGCCATGGTGTTCCCGATCAGACGCAGCGCTTCGGCCTCGGAGGGCTGAATGGCCGACGAGCCGGTCGCGAACTGGATAACGTCGAGATCGATACGCGGCATGATGGCTCGCACTCGGGAGCTTTCGCGTACCTGGCGGAGCGTGAAGACTCGATCGAACTCCTGTACCGGTGGTGCTAGTAGTGCCTGGCGCAGGATGTCCTCATCTGCACGGCGGTAATCGACCACGTAGCGATTTTCCGGCAGGTCGTGGTGCAGGGGAGGCAGGGATTCCTCGAGGTCGACGGAAGACACCCAGCTATCGGCCTTGCGCGTTTCGTCGATCAGCACGATAGCGGTCTCATCGGGCAGATAGCGAGTGCGCTTGAGAACGAAGCCACCGGAATCACGAATGGTCACGATCCGGCTGCCATCCTCGCGCGTGACGGTGGAGCGGGTAATGCCATCGGCAAAGGATTCGGTCGTCTCGGTTACCCCAGGACGACGCAACAGGAGATTCTCGTCCTTGCGCACATGCAACTCGCCGTCGCGCTCAACGATCATACGGTCGCCTTGATTCTCGACGACCCGTCCACCAAGTTGGGGGATCAAGGCGCCGGCGACGGCACCTACCGCGGCGGCTCCCAGGTATTTCCATATCTGGTTGTCGTCATCATCTGCTTCTGACGCCGTCGCTGCCTTGGCTTCCTGGTCGCTGGTACGCGTGGTATCCGCAGTCACGACTGTTTCAGATGTCGTGCTGGCTTCCTGGGTCTCAAGGGCGGCGGCAGCGGCCAGGGCGTCTGCTTCGGCCTCGGCCAGGGCCTCCGCGTCAGCCTTGTCGCTGGCCTCCTGCTCGGCGAGGGCGTCTGCCTCGGCCTGGTCGATGGCTTCCTGCTCGGCGACGGTGTTTGCCTCGGCCTGCTCGGCGGCTTCCTGCTCCGCCAGGGCGTCGGCTTCGGCCTGCTCGGTGGCCTGCTGCTCGGCGAGGGCGTCGGCTTCGGCCTGCTCGGTGGCCTGCTGCTCGGCGAGGGCGTCTGCCTCGGCCTGCTCGGTGGCTTCCTGCTCGGCGAGGGCATCTGCCTCGGCCTGGTCGGTGGCCTCCTGCTCCGCCAAGGCATCGGCTTCGGCCTGGTCGGTGGCCTCTTGCTCGGCGAGGGCATCGGCTTCGGCCTGCTCGGTGGCTT
>NZ_PNRE01000047.1 GCF_002879645.1 Halomonas heilongjiangensis
GCGGGACCGCTACCTGGCCACGGCGCCGGTGACACGCGCCGTCTTCGCCGCACGCCCGGGCCGCGTGCAGCACATGGATACCCGCGCCCTGGGCCTGGCGGTAGTGGAACTCGGCGGCGGCCGCCGCCAGCCCGGCGATGCCATCGACCACGCGGTCGGCCTCACCGGGATCGCCGCCATCGGTGACCCGGTGGATGCCGAACACCCGCTGGCAATGGTCCACGCCCGCAGCGAGGACGACGCCGAGTACGCCGCCCGGCGGCTGCTCGCCGCCATCGCCGTGGGCGAAGGGCACGCCTCACCACCTACACTGATCCAGGACGTGATTCGTCGGGAGGCTCCATGACCCGTGCCATCGTGCTCGTGCTCGACTCCTTCGGCATCGGTAGCGCCCCGGACGCCGCCGACTTCGGCGACGCCGGCGCCGACACCCTAGGCCATATCGCCGAGGCCTGCGCCCGCGGCAACGCCGACGCGGCCGGCCGTCACGGCCCCTTGACGCTACCCCACCTGGCCCGGCTGGGGCTGTTCCACGCCCACGCCGAGAGCACCGGCGCCTGGGCCGCGGGGGTCGCGCCCCCCGCCGGGGTCGCCGGCGCCTACGGCTACGCCCGGGAGGTCTCGTCGGGCAAGGACACCCCCTCCGGCCACTGGGAGATCGCCGGGGTGCCGGTGCGCTTCGCCTGGGGCTACTTCCTGGAGAAGGAGGCGAGCTTTCCGCCGGCGCTGCTCGAGGCGCTGGTCCGCGAGGCCGGGCTGCCCGGGGTGCTAGGCGACTGCCACGCCTCGGGCACCGAGATCATCGCCCGGCTCGGCGAGGCGCACGTCGCCAGCGGCAAGCCCATCGTCTACACCTCGGCGGACTCGGTGTTCCAGATCGCCGCCCACGAGGCGGCCTTCGGCCTGGAGCGCCTCTATCGGGTCTGCGAGATCGCACGCGAACTGCTCGAGCCCTACAACATCGGCCGGGTGATCGCGCGGCCCTTCACCGGCGAACGCGCGGCCGACTTCGCCCGCACCGCCAATCGCCGCGACTACAGCGTCGAGCCGCCGTCACCCACCGTGCTGCAGAGGCTCCACGACGAGGGCGGCGAGGTCATCGCCATCGGCAAGATCGCCGACATCTACGCCCACTGCGGCATCTCGCGCACGGTCAAGGCCAGCGGCCACGACGCCTTGTTCGATGCCACCCTCGCGGCGCTGGCCGAGGCCGGCCCCCGCTCGCTGATCATGACCAACTTCGTCGACTTCGACATGGTCCACGGCCATCGCCGCGATGTGGCCGGCTACGCCGCCGCCCTCGAGCACTTCGACGCCCGGCTGCCCGAGCTGCTCGGGCGCCTGGCCGACGACGACCTGCTGGTCCTGACCGCCGACCACGGCTGCGATCCCACCTGGTCCGGCACCGATCACACCCGCGAGCATGTGCCGGTGCTGGCGCTGGGCGCGGGGCTCGCCGCCGGCTCGCTGGGCGGCCGCGCGACCTTCGCCGACATCGGCCAGAGCCTGGCCAGCCACTTCGGCCTGCCGCCCATGGCCGACGGCGAGAGCTTTCTCCCCCCCTCGACTGGCACCGCAACCACAGGAGGCCACTGATGGCGACTCCCCATATCAACGCCGAACGCGGCGACTTCGCCGACACCGTGCTGATGCCCGGCGACCCGCTGCGGGCGAAGTACATCGCCGAGACCTTCCTCGACGCGCCACGCCTGGTCACCGACGTCCGCAACATGTTCGGCTACACCGGCCGCTACAGGGGCCGCGAGATCTCGGTGATGGGTCACGGCATGGGCATCCCCTCGGCCTCCATCTATGCCAAGGAGCTGATCACCGACTACGGGGTCGAGCGGCTGATCCGGGTCGGCTCCTGCGGCGCCGTGCGCGACGATGTGGCGGTGCGCGACGTGGTGATCGGCCTCGGCGCCTGTACCGACTCGGGGGTCAACCGCACCCGCTTGCTGGGCCACGACTTCGCCGCCATCGCCGACTTCGAGCTGAGCCGCCACGCGGTAGACGCCGCCCGGGCCCTGGGCGTGGCGGTGAAGGTCGGCAACCTGTTCTCGGCGGATCTCTTCTACAACCCCCAGGGCGAGATCTTCGAGCTGCTGAAGCGCTACGGCATCGTCGGCGTGGAGATGGAGGCCGCCGGCCTCTACGGCGTCGCCGCCGAGTTCGGCGCCCGCGCCGCGACCATCTGCACCGTGTCGGACCATATCCTCAAGGGCGATTCGCTCGGCAGCGCCGAGCGGCAGAGCACCTTCGACGAGATGATGGAGATCGCCCTGGAGAGCGTGCTGCGCGACGACGGGGCCCAGGCAGGAGACACCCCATGAGCGAAGCCCCACGACAACCCGTCGACGCGGCGATCGTGGCCGAGCTGATCGCGGTGCGCGAGCACGCCTACGCCCCCTACTCGCAGCATCCGGTGGGCGCGCTGGTGGAGAGCGACAGCGGCGCCCGCTACGTCGGCGCCAACGTGGAGGTGGCCCACTACAAGGGCCTGTGCGCCGAGGCCTCGGCCATCGCCGCCATGGTCAGCGCCGGCGAGAGGCGGCTGCGCCATGTCTACGTGATCGGCCCCGGCGAGCGCCCCTGCACGCCCTGCGGCGACTGCCGCCAGCGCATCCGCGAATTCGCTACCGCCGAGACCCTGATCCAGGTGGTCGACGCCGGGGGCCGGCTGCTCAGGCACTACACCATGGACGAGCTGCTGCCCGACGCCTTCGGCCCGGAGAACCTCGCGCCGGAGCACCTGGTGACACCCTGACGCAGCTCACTCGCCGAAGCGCCGGTGCTGCGCTCGATCTCCGGCGTGGTGCCGAGCTTCTCGGCCACCCACTCCACCGGCGCCAGCAGCGTCTTGAGTGGCGATTTCATCTCTCATCTCCCTCCTCGTGCACCAGTTCGACATCGACGATCTTCGATCGGCTCATGACGATCTTCCAGCGCTGTAGGGTCGGTTCCCGTCCGCCCTCCAGGTCGCGGATCACCAGATTGATCAGGTGGCGCTTCTCCACCGCCTCCCGAGAAACCTGGCCCTCCTTGAGCCGGTAGACGTGGTGCGAGCCCTTGTCCATCAGCCGGGCGAGCAGCGACAGATCCAGGCTCAGGGTCTCGCGGGTGCGGTCGTAACCGCTGAGAAAACGGGTCGGCGACATCCGCGAGCTGGAACGGTAGTGCAGCACCACCTCCTCGCGCTGGGCCACGTTGCGCTTGCGCACCCGCTGCACATCGGCATCGAGCCGGGTGAAGCGCTTGTAGTCGAACCACTCGAGCTGGCGCCCCACCGGCGCGTTGCTGGAGGGGTCGAGGTACTGGCGGCGCCACTTGGGGCGTCCCTTGCGCAGCCAGCGCCACAGGGTGACGCGCAGGTCGTCCTTGAACACCTCGCGCAGGGCATAGAGCACCGCCATCACCAGCACCAGCAGCACCGTGATGTCGCCGAGGGCGTCCCTGGCCTGCAGCAGCCCGAGGGAGACGAAGACCATCACCACCGCCGTGGCGAGCCCCTTGACCGCCTTCTCCTCACCGCCCCCGAGCTCCTGGTTGCGCTGCTTGAGCGTGACCGGATATTCGATCAACCGACGCAGCAGCCGCATCTTGTTGGACATCCGCGTCGGGTCGCGGGTGACCCGCGCGGAGTTGTACTCGCAGGACTCGCGATGCTCGCTCTCCGCCCGGCAGATCGCCAGCAACCGTTCTCGGATCTCCCGGTAGCCACTGCCGCGGGGCAGGTGGGCGACCAGCGCCAGCAGGCTCTGCTCGGTGAGCCAGGAGAGGTAGTTGTCGATGTTGGTATAGTAGCGGTGCAGGCTCTCGTCGCCGGGCTTCTGTCGGCGCAGTCGGCGCAGGATCCCCTGGGTGAGCTCGCTGAGCTCCTCCAGGCGCTCGTGCAGTTCCTCGGCGAGCTCACCCTCCCGGCGGTTCTCCTCCGCCCCGCCCGCGTCGACAGACTCCCTGGCCCGATCGCCGCGTCGCCGGGCACTCGTCTCCTCTCCACGTTTCTCCGCCCGGCGTGCCTCGCGAGCGGTATCGAGCAGCGCCTGGGTCGAGCGTTCCAGCGCCACCACGTACTGGTAGGCGTAGAGGCTCAGGCCGAGGCGGTACTGGTTGGGGTCGAGCTTGCCGCGGTCGGCCAGGCGGCTCATCACCAGCGGCAGGTGGTGGCGATCGCTGTAGTAGGTACGCTTGACGTGGATGGCGCCATGATAGAAGGCATCCTCGGAGATCACATGGGTGTTGAGCCCCAGCTCACCGGGTACGAACAGGAAGAGGTCCAGCTTGTGGGAGGTCTCCTCCTGCAGCACGCGGGAGATCTTGAGGTGAAAGCTGTCCTTGCGCTCGACGGTGATCACTTCGCCGCTGCTCCTGGCCCGGGGCCACCCCGCGAAGTCGGGGTCATGCCATGACCTCCGATGGTACTGCGTGAGGCGGCGGACTTGCCAACGCTCCGCAGCGAGGCGACCATGGCGTACCCCCTTGATCTGCCAAGAACAACACCGAACTCCCGGGAGCCAGGGAATGACCATTGCCCGCTTCTCGCCCTTCGAGCTGCTGCTGCTCAAGAGCCGCCACCAGGCCGATACCGCGGCGTTGCTGCTGCTCGCCTGGGTGCTGGCGAACCGCGGCCCGATCGGCGAACCGGAACGCTCGCGCCTGGCCGAGCTGACCGGCGGCTTTCGCCACGGCCATGCGCTGGCGCCGATCCTCGAGATCGCCGCCACCCAGGACCTGGGCGCCATCCAGCTCGCCGCCGAGGTGCTGCAGAAGGAGGTGCATGGGGAGCAGGCCGCCCCCTTCCTGCGCCTGGCCATCGCCCTGGCGGTCGAGGACGGCCGGCTGTCGATGGCCAACCAGCATGTGTTGCGCTTCCTCGCCGACCTGCTCGGCGTCGCCCCCGGCGAATTCGCCCCACTGTATGCGGCGGTGACCGGCAAGGCCTTCGCCGCTCCGGACGATCCCAGCCGAAGCGGCTACTGGCAGGCCAAGGAGCATCGCCGCCGCCAGCGAGAGCGGGAACAGGCGTCGCAGCAGCAGGACAGCCGAGACGATTCCCGGCATCGCTCCGAGCACGAGCGGCATAGCGGGGAGCAGGGGCAGTCCCGGCAGGGGCGATACCGCCAGGAGCAGCATCGCCAGCGTGATCAGGGCGCTCGCCAGGGGGCTGCGCCCGGCGATCGTACCCGCCGTGCCCTGGCGGTACTCGGCCTCGAGCCCGGTGCCAGCCGCGGCGAGATCCGCCGGGCCTACCGCCGCCTGGCCCAGACCCACCATCCCGACCGCTTCTTCAACGATGGCGAGGCGGTGATGGCCAGCGCCTCCCAGCGCTTCCAGCGGATCCGCCGTGCCTACGACTACCTGATGCAGGTGAGCTGAGATGCGCAATCTCTACCAGCGGCTGGGTCTCGACCCCGGGGCCGGCGAGGCCGAGGTCACCCGTGCCATCGAGCACTGCGAGCACACCGCCCTCAAGGCGGATGCCCGCACGGTGCTCGAGGTCGACTCCCGGCGCGAGGAGTACGATGCCCTGCACACCACCCTGTCGGACATCGGTCGCCTGCGCGCCCGCCTCGGCCTCACCCACGCCCCCTACTGGCGCGACGGCCCCGCCGACGATTTCTCGTTACCGCCGGATACCCACGGCTCCCGCCACGACGAGCTGATGCAGCGCCTGACCCGTGCCGCCCTGCTGCACAACCGCTGGCACCGCCTGCGTGGCCCCTGGTCCGCGGCCGGGCTGCTGGCGCTGGGCATCATGCTGGGTGTCGCGCTGTGTCGCTGGCTGCTCTGAGGGCCACGCTGCGATCCAGCGCATCGGCCCGGAAGCAGGCGTCGAGCACCGCCTGCAGTTCAGCCCCCCGGGCGAAGTCGGGCTGGTCGTTGACCCCACTGACGATACCGTCGACGAAGCGTCGATAGATGTTCGGTGTCGGCGGTGCCTCCACCGATGTCCAGCGCGCCTCGTGCACGTCGTCGCCGAAGCAGGTCAGCACCCGGTCCCGGGCGTCGTCGAGCACCACGCTGACCGCCCCCTCGTCGCCATAGACGGAGAGCTTCAACGAGTTGAGGTGCCCGGTGGCCCAGCGCGTGGCCTGGATGGTACCCAGCGCGCCACCGGCGAACTCGACGCGCATCAGGGCGCTGTCGTTGGCGTCGAGCACATAGTCGCCGATGCGGTTGCCCGGCGCCTTGTCGAAGCACTTGAGCCGGCAGTTGACGGCGGCGATATCGCCCACCGGGAAGCTGGCGAAATCGAGGATATGCACCCCCACGTCGCCGAGCACGCCCTTGCTGCCGTGGCCCTCGGAGAGCCGCCACAACCACTGGCTGTCACGATCCCACTGGCCCCAGGCGGTGCTGACCAGCCAGCTCTGCAGGTAGCTGGCGTCGACATGCATCACCCGCCCGATCGCCCCGGAGGCGATCAGCTCGCGGGCGTGCTGGATCGCCGGGGCATCGCGATAGCTCAGGTTGATCATGTTGATCACCCCGGCCTCGCGGGCCGCCTCGGCCATCTCCCGGGCGTCCGCCTCGTTGGTCGCCAGCGGCTTCTCGCAGAGGATGTGCTTGCCGGCGGCGATGGCGGCCAGCGAGGTGGCCTTGTGCACCCCGTCCGGGGTGACGTTGCTCACCGCCTGGATGTCGTCGCGAGCGAGCATCGCCGCGAGGTCGGAATAGGCCTCGGCGATGCCGTGCTCCTCGGCGAAGGCACGCGCCCTGTCGGCGTCGAGATCGCACACCGCCACGACCTCGACGCCCTCGAGCGCCGCGAAGTGCCTGGCGTGTTCGCCGGCCATGCTGCCGGCCCCGATGATCGCGAGCCTGATCATTAGCGGAATCCCTCCTCACCGGGCTTGTGCAGGCTTTCTCCCTTCACCTCCACCGGGTTCGGTGCCTGTTCCGGCGGCACGTTCGGGCAGCTGTCGATCCATCGCGAGCCCTCGGGGCGCGCCCACTTCACGGCGTTTCTCAGCACCAACCGTACCTGGTCGTCGTAGTAGATCGGGTAGGTCTCATGGCCGGGGCTGAAGTAGAAGATCTTGCCGTTGCCGCGCTTGTAGGTGAGCCCCGAGCGAAACACCTCGCCGCCCTCGTAGGCGCTGATGAAGATCACCTCGTCGGGGTTGGGCACCGCGAAGGGCTCGCCGTACATCTCGGTGTGGGGCAGCTCGATGTAGTCACCGAGCCCCTGGACGATGGGATGGCCGGGATTGACCACCCACAGCCGCTCGCGCTCGCCGGCCTCGCGCCACTTCAGCGAGCAGGTGGTGCCCATCAAGCGCTTGAAGATCTTCGAGTAGTGGCCGGAGTGCAGCACCAGCAGGCCCATGCCCTGCAGCACTCGCGCCTGCACCCGGTCGACGATCTCGTCGCGCACCTCCCCATGGGCGGCATGTCCCCACCACAGCAGGACGTCGGTGTCCTCCAACACCTCCTCGGTCAGGCCATGCTCGGGCTCCTGGAGGGTGGCGGCACGGGCCTCGATCCCGGCGTCCTCGTTCAACGCATCGCTGATGCAGCGATGCATGCCATCGGGGTAGAGCCGAGCGACCACCTCGTTGGTCTGTTCATGCACGTTCTCCCCCCAGACGGTGACCTTGAGCGTCATCGTGATTCTCCTGTCAGGGCTGCCCCTCGGGGCGTTGAGTGGATGGAATTGATCAGTGCAGGCATGAACAAGGTAAACGCTTACTATGCGAGAGTAAACGTTTACTCAACCGACTTTCGTCGCAAAGTGATCCTGTCGGGAGAACGGGGGACGGAATGCGGGAGCGATCGTTGACAACAGGCCGAGAGCCACGACCGACGGGCGTGGCTCAGCTGGTCCGGCGGCGAATCAGCGTCACCGGCAGGTCGATGTGCCGGGGCCTGGCACCGGCGATGGCCTCGCCCAGCAGCCCCACCGCCTCGGCGGCGATGCGTCCGATATCCTGGCGCACCGTGGTCAGCTCTGCGGCCAGGGTCGGCAGGTCGTCGAAGCCGGTCACCGCGACCCTCTCGGGCACCCGGATCTCCCGGTCCTCGAGCGCCGTCAGGCAGCCGCGGGCGAATTCGTCGTTCTCACAGACCAGGCCATCGAGCGCTGGCGGCGCCTGCTCCAGGAAGCGGCCGAGATAGCGATAGGCGGTCAGGGCAGGATCGTAGCTGAACGGCACGCCGACGAGGCATTCCGGCAGTCCGGCCTCTTCGAGCGCCCGACGGTACCCCTGCAGGCGATGCCGGTCGTCGCCGAGTCCATCGCCGACATAGGCGATGTGCCGGCGTCCCTGCTCGATCAGGTGCCGGGTCGCCAGGTAGATGCCGTGGCGGTCGTCCGGGGCCACCGAGAAGCCGTCGCCGGGCGGGCCGATGCGTACGAAGGGAATGCCCTGCGCGGCGAGGAAGCCGGGGCGCTCGTCTCCCGGGAAGTCGCCCAGCAGGATGGCCGACCCCGCCCGCTCGGGCAGGGTCGGCGTCTGGTCGCAGGCGAAGAAGATCGGCACCATGCCCTGGTGATGCAAGGCCAGGGTCAGGTGCTGGTAGAGCAGGATGTAGTAGGGGCGCAGCTCGATGTCCTGGCGCCCCAGGGAGATGCCGACCACCGCGCTCTTGCCGCCGATCAGCGCCCGGGCGGCGGCGCTGGGCCGGTAGTGGATGTCGCGGCTGATCTGCAGGATATGCGCGCGCAGCGCCTCGCTGATCCCAGGCTTGCCGTTCAGCGCCCGGCTCACCGAGGCGATGGAGACCCCCGCCGCCTTGGCGATCTCGCGAATGGTGGCACCCTTCGCCGGTGCCTCGTCTCTGCTCATCGCCCCGCTCATCTCGTCCCACCCCGCCGCTGCGACGGAGTGCGATCCGCCGATATGCCGTGAAACCCGCGGCCCGATTGTGCCCAAAGTCGCCGGGACGTGCATCCACACCGTGCTGCCGACTTCCCTCGTGAACTACGCCGGATCCGGCGAACCGCCGCGGGCGCTGGTGTCGCCTTCGGGATCGGCCACGCCGGCCTCGCCGGGGCGGCGGCCACTGGCGTCGTGGTCGTCCCCCTCGGGTTCCGCCCCGTCCGGGCGCCCGCTACCGCGGCCCTCCATGCTGACGCTGAGCCGCGGGATGCCGAGGTCGAGCCCCTGCGCCTCCATGCGCTGCTTGAGCAGCAGGTTGAAGGCACGGGCCACGTCCCACTGCATCACCGGGGCGGTGCGCAGCCGCATGCGCAGGACGGCACCGCCCTCGTCGAAGCGCTCGATCCCCTGCAGCTCCAGCGGCGACCAGATATGGTGGCGCATCATCGGGTCCTGGCGCAGCTCGTCGGCCACCTCCCGCACCATGGCGATGACATCGTCGACCCGCATGCCGTGGGGCACGCGGACCCGCATCAGGGCGATGCCGAACTGCCGCGACATGTTGTGGATCGACTGGATCTGGCTGAAGGTGATGATGTGCACGATGCCGTCCATGTCGCGCAGCCGCACGGTCCGCAGGGTCAGCCCCTCGACGCTGCCCATGTGACCATTGATGGTAACGAAGTCGTCGATGGCCAGGGAATCCTCGATGAGGATGAAGATGCCGGTGATCAGGTCCTGCACCAGGGTCTGGGCGCCGAAGCCGAGGGCCAGGCCGATCACCCCGGCGCCGGCCAGCAGCGGGGTGACGTTGACCCCCAGGTTGGCCAGGCCGACGATGGCGGCGATGATCACGATGGTGGCGAAGATCACGTTGCGGATCATCGGCGTGATGGTCTGGGCACGGGCCTGGTTGACCCGCCGCCCGCGGGAGCGCGCCGAGGAGATCAGCGCCCGCTGGATGGCGGTGTCGGCGAAGATCCACACCAGCCAGGCCAGCAGCACGGTGAAACCGATTCCCAGCAGCGCCTGCCCGATGCGAGCGCTGGCCACCCCCTGCTGACCGAGCCCGATCAGCGAACCGCCCCACACCTGCAGCGACAGCTCGGCGAAGGCGATCCACGCCAGCACATGGGAGAGCGCGTAGCCGAAGCGCTCGAGCCGCTTGCGGTACTCGCTGACGCGACGCCGGCGCGCGGCACGCTCTGACTGCCGCCGCAACAGCCCGGTCACCACCAGGGTCAGCACCAGCAGCGCCGCGGTGATGATCGAGCGGGCCAGGGCCGTGCCCACATCGCCCACGGTGACGAAGATCGCCACCAGGGACGCCCCCACCATCAGCAGTGCCGGCACGTGCCAGAGCCCGCCCACGACCCTGACCACCTCGGCCGAGCCGCCGCTGTCACGCCGCTGGCGGTAGGGGCGGTTGCGGATCAGGTGCTTGATCGGCCGCTGGAACTTGAAGATGAAGCGCCCGCTGAGCAACGCCGCCAACATGTTGGCCAGCACCGACATCAGGCCGGCCAGTTCGTCGCCGAGCAACGCCACCAGCCGCGACGAGTTGAAGGCATCGCCGAGGGCGATCAGCGCACCGATCATGAACAGCCGGCGCAGGCCGTGCTGCTGGAGAATCTGCACGGCGACGAAGCGGTGGCCACGGGTGAACACCGAGATCACCGTCTCCACCACGACCGAGAGGGTGCGCCCGCATAGCGCCACATAGGCCACCACCAGCACCATGGCACGGCCGGGACTGGCCGGTACCAGTTGGGCGATGCCGAGCACCAGGGCGAAGGCCAGTGCCCAGGGCAGCATGCGGCGCAGGAAGTGCACCGCCAGCAACCGGGCACGGGGCTCCCGCGGCAGATCGAGTGGCCAGCCCCGTCGCTTCGCCAGCAATCGGCCCAGGGCAATCAGGATCACCAGCAGCCCGACCCAGATGCCCAGCAGCACCGCCCCCTCGATCGCGAAACGCGCCAGCTCGGCATTGCCGGTCTCGACCACCAGCGCACTGAATGCCTGCCAGCCCTGCTCGAGCTGCTCCCCCCAGTGATCCAGCGGCGAGTCCCCCGCCTCGGCCTGCTCGCCCAGGTCGCTGATGGTCTCGGCCAGAGCGCCGAGTAGCCCCTGGCGCGAGGGGCCACCGTCCTGCTCGTCGGCCTCGCCGTGGGCCGCCTGCAGGTCGCGCAGGCTCTCCAGCAGCTCGCCGCGGCGCCGCTCGTCCTCCAGGGTGGCGATCACCCGCTCGAGGGACGCCTGGAAGGCCTCGGGGTCGTGGGCCTCGCTCGACTCCTCGCCCTCCAGCAACCCGGACAACCCCAACGGCTGTGCCTGAACCGGCAATGCCAGGCACAGCATCGCCAGCACCAGCAGCCACCACGGCAGCCATCGCGCCGCCAGCGCGGAGCATGGGGAAGGCATCGGGCCGGTCGGCGGGCTGGGCAACATCTCGTCTCCGTCTCGGTCGAGGCAGTCTCCACGGGGGGCTCTCCTGAATCCCGCGGGCAGTATGCTAGGCTTTGTCCGAAAACTGCCTGCGCTCGCCCATACAGCGTTAAAAATCAGCTTAAAATGCTCATTTACACCCACGTAAACTCCGCTTTTTCGCTGATTTTTGCCTTGTCTGGCCATCGCTCGCCGACTTTTCGGACAAAGCCCAGGCTCCGCAAGAACCCCTCATGTCACGCACAGGATGCCGTCATGATGCCGATACCGCCACCCGAGCCCCGCAATGCCGCAGGCGAGACCCGGCGCGTCGGCGTGGAGATCGAGTTCGCCGGCCTCCCCCCGCGGGACACCGCCGAGCTGGTCCGGCAGCTGTTCGGTGGCGAGATCGTGACGGTCAGCGCCCATCGCCTCAAGGTCCAGCAGACCCGATGGGGCGATTTCATCATCGAGCTCGACACCCAGTACGCCCACCCCGACGACGAAGTGCTCAGCACCGGACCGAAGGACGACACCGAGTGGGAGCGCCAGCGCCATCAGATGCGCGTCGACTTCCACACCCGCACCCGGGAGTTGATCGGTGACGTGGTCACCGGCCTGGTGCCGACCGAGATCATCTGCCCACCGGTCCCCTGGGATGAACTCGACGCCCTCGACGCCCTGTTCGAGGCGCTGCGGGGACACGGCGCCAAGGGCACCGATGCCAGTCTGCTCTACGGCTTCGGCCTGCACCTCAACCCGGAGGTGCCGCGCCTGGAGGTGGCCACGCTCCTCGCCCACCTGCGCGCCTACCTGTTGACCGCCGAGTGGTTGCGCGAGCAGATCGACATCGACATCACCCGGGAGGTGCTGCCCCATGCCAACCCCTTCCCCAAGCCCTATGCGCTCAAGGTGCTCGCCCCGGACTATGCCCCGGACGTCGACACCCTGATCGGCGACTACCTGGAGTACAACCCGACCCGCAACCGGGAGCTGGACATGTTCCCGCTGTTCGCCTGCCTGCGACAGGACTACCCCCACCCGCTGTTCACCCACCGCCTGGTCAAGCCACGCCCGACCTTCCACTACCGGCTGCCCAATGCCCAGCTCTCCGAGCCCGGCTGGGGCTCGGTGGTGGAATGGAATCGCTGGGTGGAGGTCGAGTGGCTGGCCGCCGATCCGCAGCGGCTGGCCGAACGGGCCACCGCCTTCGTGGTCAAGCACACCCGGTCGCCGATGGCCCGCTGGTTGCGGAAGCTGCGTGGCTGGATGGGGGAAACGTGAGCCACGATGCCCCGTCCCGCCCGCTGATCGGCATCACCACCTCCGACGACAAGAGCCAGATTGCCTGGCTCTTCGACTGGTTCGCGGTGTGGCGCCACGGCGGCCGCCCCCAGCGCCTGTCGCCCTCGCGCCCCTGGCCGGGGCACCTCGACGGCCTGATCGTGGGGGGGGGCGATGACATCCAGACCCACCTCTACGGCGGGGAGGTGCAGCTCGACGTGCGGGTCGACCCCCAGCGCGACGAACTGGAACTCGAGCTGCTCGAGAGCTTCATTCCCCGGAACACCCCGGTGCTCGGCATCTGCCGCGGCGCCCAGTTGATCAACGTTCACCTGGGCGGCACCCTGGACCCGGACATCTACACCACCCACGAAGGCCTCAAGCGACGGCGCACCGTGCTGCCGCGCAAGACCGTGGACATCGTCGGCGACAGCCGGCTGCACCGCATCCTCGGCGTGAGCTGGTGCCGTATCAACAGCCTGCACCACCAGGCGGTGCAGCGGGCCGGGCGCGGCATCGAGATCGTCGCCCGTGACCGCGACGGCCTGGTCCAGGGCATCGAGTCCCGCGACCACGACTTCCTGATCGGCGTGCAGTGGCATCCGGAGTGGCTGATCTTCAATCGGCCCCAGCAGCGGCTGATCCGCGCCCTGGTCGAGGCCGCCGGCCGTTCCCGCCACCAATGAGAACGGCCACCGCAAGGGTGGCCGTCGGGGAGTTACCGCGAGGTTCGCCGTGTCAGCTCTCGAGGCTGGCCTCCAGGGTGATCTCGGCATTCAACAATTTCGACACCGGGCAGCCTGCCTTGGCCTTCTCGGCCGCCTCCTCGAAGGCGGCCCGGTCGGCGCCGGGCATCCGCACCCGGGTCTCCAGGTGCACGGCGGTGATGCTGAAGCCGTCGTCGCCCTGGTCCAGGGACACCGTCGCCCGAGTATCGATGCTCTCGGCCTCCATCCCGGCCTCGCCCAGGATCAGCGACAACGCCATGGAGAAGCAGCTGGCGTGGGCGGCGCCGATCAGCTCCTCGGGGTTGGTACCGGCCTCGCCCTCGAAGCGCTGCCGGAAGTCGTAGGGGGTCTCCTTGAGCACCCCACTCTCGGTGGATACCGTGCCCTTGCCGTTCTTCAGGCCGCCCTGCCAGCGGGCGGATGCCGTCTTCTTGATGCTCATGAATCGCTCTCCTTCCTTGTCGAAATGGCCCACAAAGTGTAGCCGCCTCTCACCCCAGCGCCTGCAGTGCCGCCTCGTAGTCCGGCTCCTGCTTGATCTCCGGCACCAGTTCGCCGTGGATCACCCGGTCCTGCTCGTCGAGCACCACCACCGCCCGGGCGCAGAGGCCCGACATCACGCCGCTGCACAGGGCGACGCCCCAGTCCCGATGGAACTCGGGATGCCGGAAGGTGGACAGGGTCTCCACGTTGTCCAGCCCCTCGGCACCGCAGAATCGCTTGGCGGCATAGGGCAGGTCGGCGGACACCACCAGCACCACGGTAGCATCCATGGCGGAGGCCAGCTCGTTGAACTTGCGCGTCGAGGTGGCGCAGGTGGGCGTGTCGACGCTGGGGATGATGTTGAGCACCTTGCGCTTGCCGGCGTAGTCGGCAAGCGTCACGTCGGCCATCTCGATGTTGGTCAGGGTCAGGGGGGGCGCCGCCTGGCCGACGGCCGGAAAGTCACCGGCCACGTCTACCGGGACGCCGGCGCGGGTTACCTGTGTCATGCGAACTCCTCGTTCATGGCGGGATGAGACATGTCAGGGATGCTGCGCCTACAGCCTACCCCAGCGACCGAGGCCGGTCAGCCTCGACGCGACACGTCGCGAAGCGCCGCCAGCGACTCGGCGAGCCGGACCCGACCCAGTCGGTGCATCTCGGCGATATTGCGCTCGGGGATCTGCGCCGGGTCATCGGGGTAGTGGGCCAGCGCCTGCTCCAGGCTCGCCTCGCGCAGCAGGTGCAGCATCGGCCAGGGCGAACGGTTGGTGAAGTTGCCGGGATCGTCCGGCTCCGCGTCCTCGAAGCAGTAGTCGGGGTGAAAGCTCGCCAGCTGGTAGATCCCCTCATAGCCCTGCTCGGCCAGCAGCGCCTCGGCGATGGCCAGCAGGTCGAGGTAGTCATCGAAGTCCTCGACACCGCGGGACAGCACCAGCAGGGTGGTCTCGATGCCGGGGGTCTCGTCGAGCCGCTGGCACTCCTCGATCAGCGTCAGCAGGGCGGCCTCCCAGTCGTCGGCGGCCGCCTCGGCATAGCGGATGGTGCCGCGGGCGAGCTCGCGGCCGGCGAAGGGGCAGACATCGTGGGCGACCACGAAGGTCTCGACCCAGGCGCGGGTCGCGACGAGAGGGTGGGAATCGGGCGCAGTCATGGCAAGGCTCGGCAGGGGGAGATCCCCCATGGTCCGCCGCCGGCGCCCGGATTGCAAAGCCGCCTGCCCTGCCGCAGCATGAAGGCTCGAAGGCCTGCACGCCCGGCTATCCACCAGCGAACCGACGGAGGACCGCCATGGCCGCCGCTCCCCTGCCCCGGGTCCGACTCCCGGCCACCGCCCACGAACCCGCACTCGACCTGTCCGCCATCGGCCAGGGCACCTGGTACATGGGCGAGGGCCTGGCCCCACGCCGCGACGAGGTGCGTGCCCTGCAGCAGGGGCTCGAGCTCGGCCTGACGCTGATCGACACCGCCGAGATGTACGCCGACGGTGGTGCCGAGGAGGTGGTCGGCGAGGCGCTGGCCGGCCGTCGCGACGACGCCTTCCTGGTCTCCAAGGTCTACCCCTGGAACGCCGGGCGCGACAGCGCCATCGCCGCCTGCGAGCGCAGCCTCTCGCGGCTCGCGACCGACCACCTCGATCTCTACCTGCTGCACTGGCCCGGCAGCATCCCGCTCGACGAGACCCTGGAGGCCTTCGAGCGCCTGCGCGAGGCCGGCAAGATCCGCCGCTTCGGCGTCTCCAACTTCGATATCGACGACATGGAGGCGCTGACGGGCGTCTCCGGGGGTGGCGACTGCGCCGTGAACCAGGTGCTCTACCACCTGGGCTCGCGGGGCATCGAGCACGCGCTGCGGCCCTGGCAACGCGAGCATGGCATTCCCACCATGGCCTACTGTCCGCTGGCCCAGGCCGGCGGCCTGCGCCGCGAGCTGCTCACCCATCCCGAGGTGCTGGACGTGGCCACGGGGCTCGGCGTGACCCCGGCCCAGCTGCTGCTGGCCTGGGCGATCCGCCCGGTCGACGGCCGCCGCGACGTCATCGCCATCCCCAAGGCGGTGCAGCGCGAACACGTCACGCAGAACGCCGCGGCCCTCACCATCGAGCTCGACGACGCGGCCCTGGCCCGGCTCGACGCGGCCTTTCCGGCGCCGAAGCGAAAGGTCCCGCTGGATATCGTGTAGGGGTTACTTTCCCCGCCGAGAGGCCAGCCGATCGGCCAGCCGCGTCGGCTCCGGCAGCTTGGTGCGCCCCAGGCAGCGCACCACCCACTCCAGCGCCGTGGCAAGCGAGATGCGATGCCCCGACGAGACATAGACCGGCTTGACGCCGCTGCGTGAGCGCAGCACCGCACCGATGGTCTCGTCGCCGTCGACGAGCGGGGTCCAGTCGCCGCGCTCGGGGCCCGGCTCTTTGTGGCGCCCGCAGAGCCGCGACTTGGCCACGCCGATGGTCGGCAGGTCGAGCCACAGCCCCAGGTGGGCGGCCACCCCCAGGCGGCGCGGATGGGCGATGCCCTGGCCATCGACCATCACCAGTTCGGGCCGCACGGCCAGCGTCTCGAAGGCCGCCAGCGTCGCCGGCACCTCGCGAAACGACAGCAACCCGGGAATGTAGGGCATGCGGGTCGGTTCCCGGTGCACGCTCTGCTCCACCACCGCCAGACCGGGCCAGGCAAGCACCACCACCGCGGCGCGGGTGATCTCGCCGTCCTGCTCGAAGCCGATGTCCACCCCGGCGATATGGCGCACCGGCGCGAGGCGATCCTCGCGCTCCACGCGTCCGGCCAGCTGCTTCTGCAGGGCCATGGCCTGCCGAGGGGCGAGATGCCAGTCGTGCAGTGGTGGCGAAATCATCGCGGGTCTCCCTGATGCGTCGTCTCCTGTCGCGTTAGACTACGGGCTTTCCACCGTGACGGACCACCGGGAGACGAGGGTGAAGCTGATCCATACCGCCGACTGGCACCTGGGCCAGAGCTTCCACGGCCAGGAGCGCCACGAGGAGCACCGCGCCTTCCTCACCTGGCTGCTCGACACCCTGGCCGAGCGCCGGGCCGATGTCCTGCTGGTCGCCGGCGACCTGTTCGACGTGGTCAACCCCTCGCTGCGGGCCCAGGAGCTGCTCTACGAGTTCATCGTCAGCGCCCACGAGCGCCTGCCGCTGCTCGATATCGTGCTGATCGCCGGCAACCACGACAGCGGCAACCGCATCGAGCTGCCCGCCCCGCTGATGCGCCGCCTGCGCACCCACGCCCTGGGCCGGGTACGCTGGTGCGACGATGGCAGCCTCGATGCCGAGCACCTGCTGGTGCCGCTCACCGATGCCGAGGGCGAGACCCGCGCCTGGTGCCTGGCGCTGCCCTTCCTGCGCCCGGCGGAGGTCACCGGCAACGGCATCGCCCGCGAGGTCGCCGACATCGACGGTGACGGCGACGGGGGCAATGACTATGTGGCCGGCATCTCCCGCGTGCATCGGCAACTGATCGAGGCCGCCCGCCGCCGGCGCACCCCCGGCCAGGCGCTGGTGGCCATGAGCCACGCCCACCTGCACGGGGCGGCGGTCTCCGAGGACAGCGAGCGGCCCATCGTGATCGGTGGCGAGGAGTCGATCCCCGCCAGCCTGTTCCCCGCCGACATCGCCTATGTGGCGCTGGGCCATCTCCACCGCGCCCAGCGGGTCGGCGAGGAGCGGATCCGCTACAGCGGCAGCCCCCTGCCGCTGGATTTCAGCGAGGTCGACTACCCCCACCAGGTGGTAGAGGCAACCCTCGAGGGCGAAGCCCTCTCTGCCGTGGAAGCGATTCCCGTGCCCCGCCCGGTGGCCATGCAGCGCCTCGGGCCCGCGCCCCTCGAGGCCATCCTCGCCGAGCTGGAGGCCCTGGCGCACGATCCCGCCCTGCCCCGGGAGCGCTGGCCCTGGCTCGAGGTACGCGTCGACCTCGACGCCCCGGTCCCCGACCTGCGCGCCCGCGTCGAGGCGGCCCTCGACGGCAAGGCGCTGCGCCTGCTGCGGCTGCAGCGCCGGCTGCCCGAGGTCGCCCGCGAGGCCCGGCCCACCCGAGTCAACCTGGAGGACCTGGGGCCGCGGCGGCTCTTCGAGCGCACCTGGCAGGACCGCTGGGGCACGCCTCCCGGCCCCGAGATCCTGACCGACTTCGACCACCTGCTGCAGGACGTGCTGGACGCTGCGAGCCGGGAGGAGACCCCATGAAGATCCTCGCCCTGCGCCTGGCCAACCTGGCCTCGCTGCCCGGTCCGCTGGAGCTCGACTTCACCGCCGCGCCGCTGCGCGATGCCGGGCTGTTCGCCATCACCGGCCCCACCGGCGCCGGCAAGAGTACCCTGCTCGATGCCCTCTGCCTGGCCCTCTACGGCAGCACGCCGCGGCTGCGCCAGGCCCCCGGCCGCGACGCCCCGCTGCCGGACGTCGGCGAGGAGACGCTGAATACCGCCGACCCGCGCACCCTGCTGCGTCGCGGCACCGCCAGCGGCCATGCCGAGGTCGACTTCCTCGGCCGCGACGGGCGACGCTACCGGGCCCGCTGGGCGGTGCGCCGGGCCCGCGAGAAGGCCGAGGGACGCCTGCAGGCGGTGGAGCAGTCGCTGCGCGACCTCGACGACGACCGCCTGCTGACCGCCCAGAAACGCGAATTCGACCGCCTGCTGCCCGAGCGCCTGGGCCTGACCTTCGACCAGTTCACCCGTGCCGTGCTGCTGGCCCAGAGCGAGTTCGCCGCCTTCCTCCAGGCCGACGACAACGAGCGCAGCGACCTGCTCGAGCGCCTGACCGGCACCGCCGAGTACTCCGCCATTTCCATGGCCGCCTACCGGCGCACCAACGAGGCAAAGAAGCAGGTCGACGCCCTGGAGGCCCGGCTGGCCGACGACCTGCCCGCCGAGCCCGAGGCCCGGGCCGGCCTCGAGCGCGCCGCCCGCGACAGCGATGCCGCCCTGGCCGCGCTCGACCGCCAAGCCGGCACCCTGGCCGCCCGGCGCGATGCCTTCCAGCGCCATCGCCAGCTTCATGACGAACGGGAGGAAGCACGCTCACGCCATGTCCACGCCGAACAGGCCTGGCAGGCACTCGCCCCGCGTCGCGCGGAGCAGGCCCAGCTCGAGGCCCTGGCCCCCCAGCGTCACCGCTTTGCCCGTCGGGAACGACTCGAGGCGGACCTGGCCGGCCTCAACGAGGCCCGGACCACCACCCACCACCGGCTGACCCAGGCCGAACAGGCACTCGACCGGCATGTCACGACGCTGCAGGCCGCCGAGACGGCGCTGGAGCGGGCGATGCGGAACAGCGTCCAGGCCCGACCGGCCCTCCAGGCCGCCCGCGAGCAGGCCGCCCGCCTGGCCGGGCTCGATCGGGAGATAGCGCGAAGCGAGGCCGAGCAGCGACGCCAGCGTGACGAGACCGATGGCGTGCACCGGGAGCTGGCCGAGACCCGGGCGGCCAGCCAGCGGCGACGCCGGGAACGCGACGCCCTGCAGGCGCAGCTGCAGACGCACCTGAGCGACGACACCGATATCGGCCGCGCGCGGGGGGCCTGGCAGGCCGCCTTCGAGGCCGCCGCCCACCGGCACCTGGCCCTGGAGGCCCTGCAGGGTGCCTGGCAGGCCGTGATGCGCGCCCGGGAGCGCCATGCCGCTCTCGAGGAGAGCCGACGCCGGGACCAGGCGACCCGCGAGCGACTGCTGGTGACGGGACGCGAGGCCGCCACCCGCCTCGAAGGCCTGGAAGCCGAGCAGCGACGCCTGGTCGATAGCCTCGAGCGGCTGCGCGCCGCCCGCAGCGAGAGCGTGGTCTGGCTACGCGACCGGCTGCGGGAGGGCGAGCCCTGCCCCGTCTGTGGCGGACGCGACCACCCCTGGCGGCACCATCCCCCCGAGACGCCGGAAGCCGCCCGGCTCGCCGCCACCGAAGCCGAGGAGGAGCGCCAGCAGCAGGAAGCCGAGACACGCACCGCCGCCGCCCGGGAACGGCATCATGAGCTGCAGGGCGAATATCGCGCGCTGGACGCCCGACTCCGGCAGCACGAGGAGGATCTCGAGCACGCCGCCCGTGAGCGTGCCGAAGCCGACGACACCCTGGCCGGTCAGGCGCTGGTCACGGAGCTCGAGCCCGTGGCCGAGCCCGAGCGGCCCGCCTGGCTGACACGAGAGCTGGCGACCGCACGCCAGGCACGCGACCGGGCCCGCGAGGCGCTGCAGACGATCGAGACCGCCGAGGCGCGCCTGACGCCACTGCGCGAGGCGCTCCAGCGCGACGAACTCACCCTGGGCAAGCTCGCCACCCGGCAGGAGAGCCTGGAGGAGACCCAGCGGCGGCTCGCGGCCGAGCTCGTTCCCCAGCGCAAGCAGCGCCAGGCGCTGGCCGAGGAGTTGGCCGAGGTCCTGGGCGAGCACGCCTCGCCGGATGCCTGGCAGGCGGCCCTGGAACAGGCCGTGGAGAACGCCCGGGCGAGGCAGGAGGCTGCCCGACGTGACCACCAGACAGGACGGAGCGAACGGGACCGGCTCGACCAGCAGGCGACCTATCAGCGCCGGCAGGCCGAGACCCTGACCAACGAACGCGACGAACTCGTGCACAGCCTCGATGCCTGGCGTCGTCGACATCCCAAGCTGGACGACACCACCCTGACGCGACTGCTGGCCGTGGACGAGACCGGGATCGACGCGCGCCGCCAGGAGCTCGAGAGCGCCGATCGCGAACGGCACGCCGCCGGGGTCAGCCTCGACGAACGCCAGCGGGCCCTGGTCGCCCACCGCCGAGACGCCTTCCCGGAGATCCCGGCCACCGCCCCCGAGGAGGCGATCGAAGCCGAACTGCATGCCCTGAGTCAGCGACTCGACGAGGAGGAGCGCGCCCTGGCGCCGCGACGGCAGGCCGCCCGTGACGCCCGCGACGCCGCCATGCACGCCCTGCGCGACGACGACCGCCGCCGCGAGCGCCAACGCGAGGGCCAAACCGAACTCGACGCCGCCCGGGCCGAGTATCGCCGCTGGGGCCAGATCAGCGAGCTGATCGGCTCGGCCGACGGCAAGGTCTTCCGGCGCATCGCCCAGGCCTACAATCTGGAGCGGCTGCTGGACCAGGCCAACGCCCACCTGGGGGGCCTGACCCGCCGCTACCTCCTGGAGCGCGGTGGCAGCCCCCTGGGCCTGCTGGTGGTGGACCGGGACATGGCCGACGAGCGCCGCTCGGTGCACTCGCTCTCCGGCGGCGAGACCTTCCTGGTCTCCCTGGCCCTGGCGCTGGGGCTGGCCTCGATGGCCTCCGGCGAGCTCTCCATCGAGTCGCTGTTCATCGACGAGGGCTTCGGCAGCCTCGACCCCCAGTCGCTGGCGCTGGCCATGGAGGCACTGGACGGCCTGCAGGCGCTGGGCCGCCGCGTGGGGGTGATCTCCCACGTGCAGGAGATGCACGAGCGCATCCCGGTGCAGATCCAGGTGGAGCCCATGGGCAACGGCACGAGTCGGGCGAGGTTGGTCAGTGTGTGATGGAAAATGCCGGCGGCCCTGCTCGGGTCGCCGGCGCACCGAGCGCCCGCCGGTGCAGGAGCACGGCTACGCCGCGCGATCCATCGCGAAGCGATGGCAAACCCTTGCCCGCCATTGTCGATGCGCATAGGCTATGCATATAACCTTGGCGAGGCAGCAGCCATGCATCAGATCTACGATACCCGAGCCCCCAAGAAGCCGACAAACGTCAGCATCAACAGTGACTTGCTTGCAAAATCCCGGAGCCTGGGCATCAACCTCTCCGCAGCCCTGGAAAGAGCCCTAGCAGAACAGGTCCGTGCCGAGCAGCGCGCCAAGTGGCAGCGGGAGAATGCCGGAGCCATCCAGGCGTACAACCGTTTCGTTGAGGAAAACGGAACGTTCAGCGATGGCGAAAGGAAGTTCTGATGGCCCAGTTCTGCGTGTATGAGAACAAGAACCCGGCATCACGCAAGCAGTACCCCTACCTGCTCGACATCCAGAGTGACTTGCTGAGCGAGCTCCGCACCACCGTTGTGGTGCCCCTTTGCCCACCCGATCTGGCAGGAGGGATGCAAATCACTCAGCTCAATCCAAGCCTTGAAGTCAACGGCAAACGTTATATCGCCATGACGCAAGACCTTGCCGGCATCGACAGGCAACGCCTCGGGGCCAAGGCCTGTGACCTCAACCACTACCGAGAGAAGATCATCGCTGCCGTCGATTTCATGATCTCTGGTATATGACTCTGGATTCCGGCGCGTCCCCGACTCCCCATTTCGCTCATGAGTCCGCGAGAATCTCGTTCACTTCGAGCGGATCGAAGTGCTCGGGATCGAAACCCTCTTCCCGACCAGACACGCGGCTCGGCCTTGGTCAGGAAACGGTCATCAGCCTGAGGACGCAGCAAGTCACGGGGGAACACCGGGGGCTCCGCCGGAGTGAACCAACCCTTCCGCATCACCCAGACCCCGTAGACTAGCGGTGTGATCACATCCGGAAACAGCGCCTGTTTTTTCTGGCCATGCTCCTGTAGCGCCAGATAGACCGCTGGCCGCACTACCACCCACACCAGTTTGGTTGACTCCGGTTCATCCTTGAACAGCTGCGCCAGCGCCAGATGTTCTGGAGGAAGTCTGCCCTCCCGGTAAATGCTGGGGTCGATCCGCCGGGTATCGCCGGTCACCCGTACCTGCTGCAGCCGCTCGTAGTAGACCTGGCGATGCTTCTTGAAGAACACCGAGAGGTAGAGCAAGGGTTCGTTGAGAATGCCCGCCTCCACCAGGATCAGCGGTATGAGCAGGCGCCCCAGCCGCCGACGTGTCGACGCCATCGACATATGCCGGAGACGTGTCGAAAGAATCGCATCGTTTAACCATCTCGTGGCGATATGCCGATGGCGCGGACATCTCAGCTCGTCTCGCGGAGGGTGTCGTTCGGGGTCTCGAGACCTCGTCGAGATGGTGGCCGAGCCCGGCGTCGAGGCGCCGGAGCCCGGCCGCTACAGCCGGATCCGCTCCATGAACCCGCCCCAGAACAGCCGCTTGGCGTCGAAGGGCAGCTTGGCGTGGTCCAGCATGTCGGCCAGGCGGGGGTCGTTCATCACCAGCTCGAGGATGCGATTGCGGTCCTCGCGGGTGGCGTAGCGCACCCAGGCGAAGACCACCGTCTCGCCCGGCTCCAGCTCGACGCTGCGGGGAAAGGAGGTGCGCTCGCCCGGCTTGACGTCATCGGCCACGCACTCGACGTACTCCAGGGCCCCGTACTCCTTCCAGATCTCGCCGGCGTGGCGGGCCAGGCGCAGGTAGTCATCCAGCCGCTCGAGCGGGACCGGTAACACGAAGGCATCGACATAGCTCATGGGACTCTCCTCCCTCGACGAGAGGGACAGTCGGCAGGGGTAACCCTTCATAGCGTGGGTCAGGACGGGGCCGCCCTCAAGCACGCCGTGCCGGTCGAACACCGCCATCAGCTCGCGCCTGTCTTCGCCCCCGATTCCCGGCATGCCGGGCGACCCGTCCCACCGCCGCGAGGCGCGGCCCATCGGTGATGGGGGCCTAGCGCGCGATCGTGTTAGGCTGACAGCGGACCGATTCACCCAGGACTCTCTCGCATGATGACCGCCAAGCAGCTGCTCGAGCGACTGGTGGGCTTTCCCACCGTCTCCCGTGACTCCAACCTGGAGCTGATCCACTTCGTGGAAGCCTTCCTCGACGACCACGGCGTCGAGCACTGGCGCATCGAGAACGAGGATGGCAGCAAGGCCAACCTGCTGGCCCGCATCGGCCCCGCGGTGGCGGGCGGCGTGGTGCTCTCCGGCCATACCGACGTGGTGCCGGTGGACGGCCAGCCCTGGTCGAGCGACCCCTTCGCGCTGGTCGACAAGGACGACGGCCGTCTCTACGGACGCGGCACCTGCGACATGAAGGGCTTCATCGCCTGTGCCCTGGCGGAGGTCCCCCGTTGGGTAGCGATGGCACTGGAGAAGCCCATCTACCTGGCGCTCTCCTACGACGAGGAGGTCGGCTGTCTTGGCGCCCCGCGCATGATCGAGCGCCTGTTGGCCGACCACCCCCGGCCGGCCACGGTGATCGTCGGCGAGCCGACGATGATGCAGCCGGTGGTGGCGCACAAGGGCGCCACCAACCTGCGCACTACCGTCACCGGCCGCGCCGCCCACTCCAGCCAGGTCGACCAGGGGGTCTCGGCGATCCATGTCGCCGCCCGGCTGGTGACGAGGATCGAGGACGTGATGGCCGAGCTCAAGGCCGAGGGCCGTGTCGACGAGGCCTTCAACGTGGTCCACTCGAGCCTGCACGTGGGCAGGATCAGTGGCGGCACCGCGATCAACATCATGGCCAGGGAGTGTAGCTTCGACTGGGAGATCCGCCACCTGCCCCAGGACCGCTTCGACGACCTGCTCGGCCGCGTGAACGACTACGCCGCCGAGCTCGAGGCCAGGATGCAGCGCATCGCCCCCGAGACGGGCATCGTCACCGAGACGCTCAACGTCACGGTGCCGGCCCTGGCCGACGACAACAACGCCGAGGTGCTCGCCCTGTGCCGCGACCTGCTCGGCGAGCGGCCCTCCGGCGCGGTGGCCTATGCCACCGAGGCCGGCCAGTTCCAGCGCGAGGGGCTGCCCACGGTGATCTGCGGCCCCGGCAGCATCGGCCAGGCCCATCAGCCCGACGAGTACCTCGACATCGAACAGCTCGAGGCGGGCAGCCGCTTCATGCAGGCGCTGGGCGAGCGGCTGGCCAGGCGCTGAGACCTACTCGACAGACGCGTCAGCCGGCTCGTTGCTCTGCCGAGTCCTGCAGTGCCGGCCCGGCCCCCGCCCGCAGCCGCAGTTCCAGCCGCCGCTCGTAGAGCCCCTTGGCAAACAGGGTACCGAGGACCAGGGTGCCACCGACCAGCGCCATCGGCGCCGGCTGCTCGGCGATGATCCACCAGGCCAGCAGGGTGCCCACCACCACCTCGAGCAGCAGCAGCAGGCCCACCTCGGCGGCGGGCAGGTAGAGCGGCCCGCGCTGCAGCAGGGTCACCCCGCAGGGCACGATGACCAGGCACAGCAGGATCACCACGGTGAGCTGGTGGGCGGCGGGCAGGGACGGCGCCCCCCCGGCGAGCCACACCAGCCCGGCCCCGCCCCCGACGATCACGCCGTTGAAGACCAGCATCGGGCTCATGTCCGCGCCCGGGCGGGTGCGACACAGGGTGAAATTGAGGGCCAGGGTGGTCGCCGCCATCAAGGCAAAGGCGTTGCCCACCCAGGAGCCGGCGCCGACGTCGTCGACCACGATCATGGCGATACCGGCCATGCACAGCCAGATCGCCAGCCAGGTGCGCCTCGGCAACCGCTCCTTGAGGATCACCCGGGACAGCCCCGCGGCGATCAGCGGCGAGCCGGCCAGGATCATCAGCACGTTCCCCGCCTTGGTGTACTGGTTGCCGAGCACGAAACCGCAGGTGGTCAGGCTGAACAGCAGCGCCACGGCGATGCCGGTCCAGCCGCAGCGACGATAGGCCGCCAGGATGCCGCGGCCATGGCGTATCAGCGCGATCAGGAAGAACCCCAGCGCCGAGAGAAAGCCGCGCCACATCAGGATCTCCGCATCGGGCAGGTCGGCGACCTTGATCAGCAGCGCGTCGGGGGCCATGATCAGCGCCCCACCGCCGGTCAGCAGCACCCCCTGCTGGCGATATGACAACGCGCTCAACCGGCTCATGTCAGTGGTTATCCCTCGGCGGATGCTGGCGTGCCACGTCACGATAGCGGGTCGCCGGCGCCAGTGTCATGCCGCGCTCCAGCGGCTCCACCATCGAGCGCTGGATCTCCTGCCAGGGCGTCTGGTGGTCGGGATAGCGATAGCCGCCGGCCGCCTCGAGCCGCCGACGCCGCGCCTTGAGCTCGGCCTCGTCGATCAGCAGCCGCACCTCGCCTCGCTTCAGGTCGACACGCAACCGGTCGCCGGTTTCCAGCAACGCCAACCCACCGCCGGTGGCCGCCTCCGGCGAGGCGTTGAGGATCGACGGCGAACCGGAGGTCCCCGACTGACGCCCATCGCCAAGGCACGGCAGCGACTCGATGCCGCGTCGGATCAGCGCCTCCGGCGGCTGCATGTTGACCACCTCGGCGCCGCCGGGGTGACCCACCGGGCCGGCGCCGCGCATCACCAGGATGGTGTGCTCATCGATGCCGAGCGCCGGGTCGTCGATGCGTGCGTGGTAGTCCTCGGCGCCGTCGAACACCGCCACCCTGCCCTCGAAGGCGTCGGGGTCGGCAGGGTCGTTGAGGAAACGCGCGCGGAAGTCCGGCGAGATCACGCTGGTCTTCATCAGCGCCGAGTCGAACAGGTTGCCCTTGAGGTTGAGGAAACCGGCGTGTTCCACCAGTGGGTTGGCGTAGTGGCGGATCACCTCGGGGTCGCGGGTTTCGCAGCCCTGCACGTTGGCGACGAGCGCACGGCCGTTGACGGTCATCACCTCGCCGTTAAGCTTGTCCGCCGCCAGGAGTTCGTGAAGCACCGCCGGCACGCCGCCGGCGCGGTGGAACTCCTCGGAGAGGTAGGCGCCGGCCGGCATCACGTTGGCCAGCAGCGGGATTTCGTGGCCCAGCCGCTGCCAGTCGTCGTTGGTCAGTTCGACCCCGGCATGGCGGGCGATGGCATTGACATGGATCGGCGCGTTGGAGGAACCGCCCAGCGCCGAGCAGGTCACGACGGCGTTCTCGAATGCCTCGCGGGTGAGAATGTCCAGCGGCCTCAGGTCCTCCCAGACCATCTCGACGATGCGGCACCCGGTCTGGTAGGCGACCATGGCGCGCTCCTTGTAGGGCGCCGGGATCATCGCCGAGCCGGGCAGGCTCATGCCCAGCGCCTCGGCCAGGGCATTCATGGACGAGGCGGTGCCCATGGTGTTGCAGTGGCCGATGGAGGGCGCCGAGTCGGCGCCCCGCGACAGGAACTCGGCGTAGTCGATGTCACCGGCCGCCAGGCGCTTGCGCAGCTCCCAGATGATGGTGCCGGACCCGACCCGTTCGCTACCGCGCCAGCCGTTGAGCATCGGCCCGCCGGAGAGCACGATGGCGGGGATGTTGACCGTGGCCGCGGCCATCAGCGCCGCCGGGGTGGTCTTGTCGCAGCCAGTGGTCAGCACCACGCCGTCGAGCGGATAGCCGTGCAGCACCTCGACCAGCCCCAGATAGGCCAGGTTGCGGTCCAGCGCGGCGGTGGGCCGGCGCACGTTCTCGTGGATCGGGTGCATGGGGAATTCGAACGGCACCCCGCCGGCGGTACGAATGCCGTCCTTCACGCGCTTGACCAGCTCGATGTGGTGGCGGTTGCAGGGCGTCAGGTCGGAGCCGGACTGGCTGATGCCGATGATCGGCTTGCCGCTGGTGAGCTCCTCCAGGGTGATGCCGTAGTTCAGGTAGCGCTCGATGCACAGCGCCGTGGTGCCCGGATGCTCGGGGTTGTCGAACCAGTAGCGCGAACGCAGCTGGTCGGGAGTGATCCGGTGTGGCTTGTCGGGGGTGCCGGACCACGCGTCGGAGCGGGGCGGACGGGCTCGGGACGAATCAGGTGACGACATGGGAAGAGGCTCCTGTGGCACAGTCAGGCCATGAGCGGCAAGCAAGGGGTCCAGACCCCACAGACAGTAATGCCACGGCCAGCGGCAAGTCGACACATGCAAAAGTATATGTTGAACAAATGCTGGACATGTTCGTCATTGGCAGGAGATGGGTGCGGGCCTGGAACCGCACGCCGGGCAAGGTCAAGCCGGCGTCCGTCGGCCTGGCGAACGCCGTCTGGCGCTCACGAAAAACGGGCCGGGGGAGAACTCCCCCGGCCCGTTGCCTGGTGGCTTGCCGCCCGCCACTGCGTAGCGGTCGGCCTGGCCTGTCCCTCAGCCGCGTGACTGGCGGCGGATCGGCGCCTCGCCGTCGTCACGACGACGCGGTGCGCGCTCGGGGGCGCCGCGATCCTCGCTGATCTCCAGCGGACGGCCGGCCACCCGGGCACGGGCCATCTTGGCCAGGATGCTCGCCGGCAGCGAGCTCGGCAGCTCGACCACCGAGAAGGCGTTGCGGATATCGATGCGACCGATGCGCGCGCCCTCGATGCCGCCCTCGTTGGCGAGCGCCCCGACCAGTTGGCCCGGCTTGACGCCATCCTTGTGACCCACGGCGACGCGGTAGCGGGTCATGCCCTCGCTGGGGCCGCTGTCGCGGCGACGCGGCGGCTTGCCGTCGCGGGCGGCGCGCTCACCACGGTCATTGTCGCGACGCGGCGCCTGCAGGCGACCGATCGGCGCCTCGTCGGCGCGCGCCATGGCGGCGAAGGCACAGGCCAGCTCGATGGGGTCGTGCCCCTCCTCGACCAGGCGCTCGACCAGGGCAGTCTGCTCCTCGGCGCCCTTGGTCAGGGAGGCGACCACGCGCTGGTGGAATACCTCGTCGCGATGGGCGCGGATGGCGGCCTCGTCGGGCAGCGGCATCTCGCTCAGCTTCTGGCCGGTGGCCTGCTCGAGCCAGCCCACCTTGCGCCCCTCGCGGAAGCCGACGAAGGTGATCGCCACGCCGGTGCGGCCGGCACGGCCGGTACGCCCGATGCGGTGGGTATAGGCCTCGGCGTCCTGGGGCAGGTCGTAGTTGATGACGTGGGTGATGCGCGGCACGTCGAGACCGCGGGCGGCCACGTCGGTGGCGATCAGCACATCGACCTTGCCACGCTTGAGGCGCGTGATGGTGCGCTCACGCAGGCTCTGGTCGAGGTCACCGGAGAGGCTCGCCACGTTGACGCCACGGGCCGAGAGCTGCTCCATCAGGGTGGTGCAGGCGGCCCGGGTGCGCACGAAGACGATGGCACCGTCGACGGGCTCGACCTCGAGGATACGCGACAGCGCCTCCAGCTTGGCACCGCCGTCGACACGCACCATGCGCTGGTCGATGCTCGCCGCGGTACCGACCCGGGCCTCGATGGCCACCTTGACCGGGTCGACCAGGTAGCGATTGACGATGCGCTCGATCTCGGACGGCAGGGTGGCGGAGAAGAACACCCGCTGGGCATCCTTGGGCGTGTCGGCGACCACGCGCTTGACGTCGTCGATGAAGCCCATGCGCAGCATCTCGTCGGCCTCGTCCAGCACCAGGGCGGAGAGACCGTCGAGCTTGAGGCTGCCGCGATCCAGGTGATCGATCACCCGGCCGGGGGTGCCCACCACCACCTGGGCGCCGCGCTTCAGCGCGCCCAACTGCTCGCGGTACTCCTGGCCACCGCACAGGGTCGCCACTTCCAGGCCCTTGAGGTTCTGGCCGTACTTGCTGAACGACACGGCCACCTGCTGGGCCAGTTCACGGGTCGGCGCCAGCACCAGCACCTGGGGCTCGCGGCGCTCGAGCTCGAGGCGCGACAGGATCGGCAGCGCGAAGGCAGCGGTCTTGCCGGTGCCGGTCTGGGCCTGGCCGAGCATGTCACGGCCTTCCAGCAACGCCGGGATGGTCTGCATCTGGATCGGCGAAGGGGTCTCGTAGCCCAGGGTTTCGACAGCAGAGAGAACGGCAGGCAGCAGGGCCAGATCGCCGAAGCTCGGCGCAGCGACAGAAGTCGAGGTCATCAATCACACCTTGGTAGGCCGGCGATGGCCGGCAAATCACATTGAGGCACCCCCGACGCAAGCAAACGGTCGGGCGCACTGCGCCAGTCGCTGGGCCGTCATGGCCAGGGGGCAGAGCGAGTCACGGTATCGGGGACGCCGGTCGCACCTGGCATCCGGTTCGAGCCCAAGGGGCTGGCGAACCGCTAAGGCGACCTTTCTGCGCCGATGCCACCTGTTCTGGCGGCATCTGGTTGGCGCTCCATCTTCACATCTCGGACACTGGCGGTAGATGACCGCAGGTCTCGGTGATTCGGCTCGGGCACTCGGCTCAGGCGAATCGTCATGATGGCGGGGTCAGCACATGCGAGGAGCGCGCATGCTACCATCGGCACTCATCGCTGGCCAGCCTTTTCGGGTTGGCGTTCATCGCGCCCCTTGCCCCCTTCCTGCCAGGAGTTTGCCATGCCGAGTCTCTGGGTCGACGCCGATGCCTGCCCCAAGGTGGCCCGCGAGATCATCGTGCGCGCCGCCGAGCGCACCGCCACGCCGACCTGGTTCGTGGCCAACCACGCCATACCGCTGCCGCCGTCGAAGTGGGTCAGGGCGCTGGCGGTGAGCCACGGCTTCGATGCCGCCGACAACGAGATCGTCGCGCGCCTGGCCGCCGGCGACCTGCTGATCACCTCGGACCTGCCGCTGGCCATGGAAGCCATCGACAAGGGCGCCGCGGTGATGACCACCCGCGGCGAGATGCTCGACCGGAGCAATATCCGCGCCCGGGTCCAGATGCGGGACTTCATGGAGACCCTGCGCGCCAGCGGCGAGCACACCGGCGGTCCCAAGGGCTACGCCGACACCGACCGCCGCGAGTTCGCCAATGCGCTGGATCGCTGGCTGGCGAAGAACGCCTAACCCTTCTCGCGAATCCCCTGCCCCGGCAACCGCTCGCGGTCGTGGGGCCGCTCGAGGTCGAGGAGCGGGCCACGGGGCACGATGCGCGTCGGGTTGATGGTGTCGTGACTGTAATAGTAGTGGCGCTTGATATGGTCGAAGTCCACGGTTTCCTTGATGCCCGGCCACTGGTAGAGCTCGCGCAGGTAGTTCGACAGGTTCGGGTAGTCCTCGATGCGCCTGAGGTTGCACTTGAAGTGGCCGTGGTAGACCGCATCGAAGCGAATCAGGGTGGTGAACAGCCGGATGTCGGCCTCGGTCAGCCACTCGCCGGCCAGGTAACGGCTCTCGGCCAGCCGCGCCTCCATCCGCTCCAGCGCCTCGAACAGCGCCACCACGTGCTTCTCGTAGACGGCCTGCTCGGTGGCGAAGCCCGCCTTGTAGACGCCGTTGTTGATGTGGTCGTAGACATCGGCGTTGACCGCATCGATGGCTCGACGCAGGTCCGTCGGGTAGAAATCGAGCCGGTTGCCGGTCGAGGCGTCGAAGGCGTCGTTGAAGATCCGCAGCAGGTCGGCGGACTCGTTGTTGACGATGCGCCCCTCGCGCTTGTCCCATAGCGCCGGCACCGTGACCCGCCCGGTGTAGTGCGGGTCGGTCAGGGTGTAGAGCTGGCGATGGTAGTCGACGCCGTTGACCGGGTCACCACTGGAGCCTTCGCTCTCCTGATAGGTCCAGCCCTGGTCGAGCATCAGCGGGCTGACGTGGGAGACGCCGATCAGTTCCTCGAGCCCCTTGAGCCGGCGCAGGATCAGGGTGCGATGGGCCCAGGGGCAGGCCAGGGAGACATAGAGGTGGTAGCGCCCGGCCTCGGCGGGCAGCCCCGGCTGGCCGTCCGGGCCCGGGCCGCCGTCGCGGGTGATCCAGTCGCGGAGCTGGGCGGATTCGCGCACGAACTCGCCACCGTGCTTGCCGGTGTCGTACCACTGGTCATGCCAGACGCCTTCGATCAACAGGCCCATGGTGTCCTCTCGTCAGTCAACAGGGATTTGAGGTAGAGCCTAGAGCGATTTCATCGAATCTCAAGCGCATCCTTTGCCACGATTCATTCGACCATATCGAATGGTTCGACCTCCGAGCAGGACGCCACGCCCTGCTTGAGGGCGCTGGCCATGGCGTGAGTCGCCGGCCCGGCCCGGTCGCGGTCACGATGGATGAGCTGGATCGGAATCTGGCGGATACCGCCGGCGGTGAGCGGCAGCGGCTTCAGCCGCCCCTCGTTCAGGGCACCGAGGATCCGCGTCTCCGGCACCCAGGCGAAGCCCAGACCCCGCTCGAGCATGTCGATGGAGGTATGCAGGTGACCCAGGGTCCAGCGCTGCTCGGCCTTCAACCAGCCCGAGTCCATCGACTGTCGCAGCGCCGAGTCGCGCACCACCAGTTGGCGATGCTGGATCAGGTCGCGCAGGTCGAGCGGGCGTGCCAGCCGATGCAGCGCATGCGCCGGATGTGCCACGGCGATGAAGCGCACCGTGACCAGTGGCTCGCCCAGGAACCCCTGGGCGGCGAGCCCCGAGACCACCAGGTCGGCACTGCCGTCATAGAGCATCTCGATGCCGCCGTTGAGTACCGTCTCGTGCAACTGCACCCGCACATGGGGAAACTCCCGCGAGAAGGTCTCCAGGGCGCGGGCCAGGGCGTCGGGCGGAAAGACCTGATCGATGGCCAACACCACCTCGGCCTCCAGCCCCTCCGCCAGGCGCGTTGCCACGTCTTCCAGCGAGGCGGCGCTCTCGATCAACTGGCGCGCCCGACGCAGCAGCATCTCACCCGCTTCGGTCAGGCGTACCTGCCGCCCCACCGGCTCCAGGACCCGTACGCCGAGCTGCTCCTCCAGCTTGTGCACCGCGTGGTTCAGGGTCGACGGACTCTTGTGGATGGCCTCGGCGGCCCGCGCGAAGCCGCCATGGTCGACCACCGCGGCCAGCATCTGCCATTGGGTCAGGGTGACTCGGGACATTTCGATTTCCTCGAACACTCAAAGCGAAACATTGCGCTTAATTTTCGAAAAATCCGACCTAAAATGCCAGGGAAACCTTGCAAGAACGGAGAAATCTCATGGCTTCCACTACGCCGCGTCGGGTCGAGCAGCTGCAACCCAGCCATCCCAGTCAGGATGGCGACGGGGTGAGGATCCAGCGGATCCATGACTTCGGCGGCGGACTGGATCCCTTCCTGATGCTCGACGAGCTGGGGTCGGACCGTCCCGACGACTACATCGGCGGCTTCCCGCCCCACCCCCACCGCGGCATCCAGACCCTGACCTACGTGATCCACGGCGGCCTGACCCACGAGGATCACCTGGGTCACGCGAGCACCATCCGCGCCGGCGACGCCCAGTGGATGCATACCGGCCGCGGCATCATCCACTCGGAGATGCCACTCACCGACAGCCAGGGCCTGCACGCTTTCCAGCTGTGGCTCAACCTGCCGGCCCGGGACAAGCTGAGCCCGGCCACCTATCGGGATGTGCGCGCGGCCGAGATGCCCCGCCTCGCCGGCAAGGGCGCCGAGCTGATCGCCCTCGGCGGGCGCTGGCAGAACGCCGGCGGCGAGCACGTCGATGGCCCGCTGAATGCCCTCGCCGGCGACGGAGCCGTGGCCCATGTGCGCCTGGAACCGGGTGGTGAGCTGTCCCTCGAGACGGATGCCCCCACCCTGCTGGTCTACGTCTTCGACGGCAGCCTGACCGTCGGGGAGACCACCGTGCCCCGAGGCCAACTGGCCCGGCTTGGCAGTGGTGAGCAACTGGTGCTGGGCAGCGCCGCGGGCGGCCAGGCCCTGCTGCTGGCCGGCCAACCACACCGGGAGCCCATCGCCCATTACGGGCCGTTCGTGATGAACGAGCACGCCGAACTGGAGCAAGCCCTGCGCGACTATCGCGACGGCACCCTGACGGGCACCCGAGGATGACCGACCGCGGCAGGGGTTGATTTCCCCCTCGTCTTCGGCTCCAATGAACGATTAGTAAACAGCGTTCGCTTTACCCGAGCCGATCTGCGCCAGGCGTGGATCGGCACATTCCTGTATGTACATACAGACTAGGCACGCCATGCGTCATGGGTTATGGTTTCGATGCCTTTTTTTATTCTTTTCATCAGTCATTGGCCTTTACCCATGTTGCGAATCCTCCATTCGCTGCCCCGCACGCACAAGCTGTTACTGTTACCCGTTGCCACCATGGTCACAGTGCTGGGCGCACAGAAAATCGTCACCTCCTTCCAGGATGTCCAGCGTGAGAATCAGCCGCTCGACACTGTTCTCGTCCCCCTCGATCCCGATACTCAACCCGGCCTCCCCTCGCTGAGTTTCGACCGTAGCCCGGTCGCCGATGCCATCGAGATGGCCTCGCTGGCGCTCGATGCCACCCGCGAACATGTACCGCTGTCGAGTCTCACCGCCTCCGAAGTCGTCGATATCGATTTTGTCACCTCGGCCAGTGCCGCCGGCGAGAGCGCCGAGAACCGGGTGGTGCCACTGACGCTGGCCAGGGCCGAACGGCACATCGACGAGCCGGTCGATGACGGTCTGGCCGACGAGCCGATGCTCGATGATGGTGCGCTGCACATGGCGGTGGTGATCGGCACCATTTCCAGCGGCATGCTCGATCATGACGAGGCCCTGGTGGCGGATGCCACCTCCTATGAAGAGGTCCCCGAAGAGGAACTCATCCTGTTCGGGGAAGGCCCGGTTTTCCTCGAGGAAGAGATCGCCGCCAGCGAGCCCTACGTACCCGAATGGGAGACCTACACGGTAGAGCAGGGCGATACCTTCGCGGTCATGGCCCAGAATCGCCTGGGGCTCGGCTACAGCGAGGTGTTGAGCCTGCTCGACGAGCTGCCCGACAAGAACGTGTTGACCCGCTGGCGGGCCGGTAACAGTTTCGAGTATCAGCTCGACGAGGACGGCAAGCTACTGACCCTGAGGGTGATGCGTAACGCCCGCAATGGCTTCTTCATCGAGCGCGGGGAAGACGGCTTCGAGGTCGCCACCATCGAACGCGCCGGTGAAGCCACCCAGCGCCTGTTCGCCGGCACCGTCAGCGGCAGCTTCGCCCGCTCGGCACAGGCAACCGGCCTCTCCAGCTCGGAGGTCAGCCAGCTCTCCCGCCTGCTGGAGAAGAAACTGGACTTTCGCCGCGACACCCGTCGCGGCGATCGTTTTCAGGTGCTGGTCGAGTCCGACATCGTCGACGGCCAGAGCCTCGACTCCCGGGTGCTGGCGGTGCAGTACGAGGGGGCTCGCATGGATCTGACCGTGGTCCGCAACGGTGCCGACAACAACTTCTACACCCCGGAAGGCGAGAGCCTCGATCCGGCCTTCAACCGCTACCCCTTCGCGGGCAGCTACCGCCTCAGTTCCAGTTTCAATCCGCGCCGCAAGCACCCGGTCACCGGGCGCATCAGCCCGCATCGCGGTACCGATTTCGCCATGCCCATCGGCACCCCGATCCAGGCGCCGGCAGACGGCCAGGTGGAGAAGGTAGGCAATCATCCGGTGGCCGGCCGCTACGTGGTGGTACGCCACGACAATGGCTACCGCACTCGCTACCTGCACCTGTCGCGCCCGCTGGTCAATCGTGGCGACCGGGTCAGCATGGGCGAGCGCATCGCGCTCTCCGGCAACACCGGCCGCAGCACCGGGCCGCACCTGCACTATGAGGTGATCGTCAACAACAACCAGGTCGATGCCATGAAGGTCGACCTGCCGGAGAACCAGAGCCTGTCCGGCGATGCGCTGCTGGCCTTCCAGCGCGACGCCGAGCCCCTGCTGGCCGTCCTGCAGAGCGGCGAGACCGGCACCGTGGTCGCCCGCGCGCAACAGCCCGAAGCGAGCGACGACGACGAGGGCTGAGCCTTCCCCACCCGAGCCTCGTCCCGCGCCCCGCCATCGAGCGGGGCGCGGTCCTTCCGGGGGATGAGAGATCCCCTCGCCGGCCGGGTAGACTGAACAGCTTCCCAGGACCGGAGATCCCGCTTGTCCTCACCCCATCTGCGCCGCGCCATCCCTGCACCGCCCGCCAACGGCAACCGCCTCAACGCCTTCTTCGGTGTCTTTCGCTACAGCCACCGGGCGCTCACGCTGGTTTGGCAGACCTCCCGCTCGCTGACCCTGGGTCTGGCCGCCTGCACCCTGGTCGCCGGGGTACTGCCGGCGGTGGCGGCCTGGATCGGCCAGTTGATCGTCGATGCCGTGGTGGCCGCCATGGTCGATCATGGCGAGACAGGCCGCGTGGACTGGTGGCCGGTGCTGCGCTACGTGCTGGCCGAGGCGGGGGTGATCGCCGTCATCGCCCTGGCCCAGCGCGGGCTCTCGGCCCAGCAGTCGCTGTTGCGCGCCCTGCTCGGCCAGAAGGTCAACGTGATGATCCTCGAGAAGGCCGGCACCCTCACGCTCGCCCAGTTCGAGGATTCGGAGTTCTACGACAAGCTGACCCGAGCCCGACGCGAGGCCTCGATCCGCCCGCTGGGGCTGGTCAACAAGACCTTCTCGCTCGCCCAGAACGCCATCTCCCTGGCCAGCTTCGGGGTGCTGCTGGTGCAGTTCTCGCCCTGGGCGATCCTGATCCTCGTGATCGGGGCCCTGCCGGTGTTCGTCTCCGAGGCCAAGTTCTCCGGCGATGCCTTCCAGCTGTTCCGCTGGCGCTCCCCCCAGACCCGCATGCAGATGTACCTGGAGACGGTGCTGGCCCGGGAGGACAGCATCAAGGAGGTCAAGCTGTTCGGCCTCGAGCCGCTGTTGCTCGACCGTTACCGCCGGATCTTCGACACCCTCTACGGCGAGGATCGCCGCCTGACGCTGCGCCGCGAGACCTGGGGCTTCCTGCTCGGCCTGCTCGGCACCCTGGCCTTCTACGGTGCCTACGCCTGGGTGGTGGTGGAGACCGTGACCGGCCAGCTGACGCTCGGCGAGATGACCATGTACCTGATGGTGTTCAAGCAGGGCCAGGCGGCGCTCTCGGCGAGCCTCACCTCGATCAGTGGCATGTACGAGGACAACCTCTATCTCTCCAACCTCTACGAGTACCTGGAGCAGCCGGTGGACGCCGAGTCCGGCACCCGCACCACCGGCGCCCGGCCCGGAGACGGCATCCGCTTCGAGAACGTGAGCTTCACCTACCCCGGCGCCGAGAAGCCCGCGCTGTCGGGCATCTCGCTGCACCTCAGGCCCGGCGGCAGCCTGGCCCTGGTCGGCGCCAACGGCTCCGGCAAGACCACCCTGATCAAGCTGCTCACCCGACTCTATGCGCCAAGCGAGGGGCGCATCCTGCTCGACGGCAGCGACCTGCGCGACTGGGACATCCAGGCCCTGCGCCGGCGCATCGGGGTGATCTTCCAGGACTTCGTGCGCTACCAGCTCAAGGTCGGCGAGAACCTGGGGGCCGGCGACGTCGCCGCCTTCGCCGACGAGGCCCGCTGGCGGGAGGCCGCCCGGCGCGGCCTGGCCGACGACTTCATCACCGACATGCCCGGCGGCTACCATACCCAGCTCGGGCGCTGGTTCAAGGGCGGCCAGGAGCTCTCCGGCGGCCAGTGGCAGAAGATCGCCCTGTCGCGGGCCTACATGCGCGAGAGCGCCGACATCCTGGTGCTCGACGAGCCCACCGCGGCCATGGACGCCGCCGCCGAAGCCGCGGTGTTCGCCGACTTCCGCGAACACAGCCACGACAAGATGACCATCCTGATCTCCCACCGCTTCTCCACGGTGCGCGCCGCCGACCAGATCCTGGTGGTCGACGGCGGCAGGATCCTCGAGCGGGGCGACCACGACAGCCTGATGGCGGCCGATGGCCGCTATGCGCGGCTGTTCCGGTTGCAGGCCGAGGGCTACCGCTGACGGCCGATCATCGGTCTAGGTCTACCGCTGCATCGGTTGACGCTTCATCAGTCATTGTTTATAAGAGAAAGGGTCACGCCTCGCCGCGTGGCGCTCATCCACTCAACGAAGACCCGCCCTTCATGCTCTGGTCAACCCGCGGCAATACATCCGGCACCTGGCATCCCGTTTCCCATAACGCGATGCGAGCATGCCCGTTGCCGTGTGCCAGTAGCTAACTGATTGAAGGACGCTGGCCGCGGCACTTGTCGCGGCCAAGCTATCACCTCCCCCTGGTCATATTTTGTTCGCGCACAAGCCCCGGCCTCCTGACCCAAGGAGACTGAGAATGGCAATTGCACGTACCGCCAAAGGGATAATTCGTAGCGTTCGCGCGCACTACACCAAGCGACGTCAATACGCCGAACTGAGGGAGTGCGACCCCCGCATGCTCCGGGACATCGGCCTGCGCTGGGAGCGCGGCAACCTGGTAGCGATCAACCCGGAACGCGAGCAAGCCACCGCTCCGGCGAGGCCCACGCCGCGCAACAAGGCGGTTGAACCGGCACCATCGGCAGTCTGTCCCTGCTGTGGCGCCAGGCTGGCTTAGCCAAGGCCCCGGTCACAGGACGTGACCGGGGCCTTTTCCCTCACCGCCGAACGCCGCGTTCCTCGTGCCGCAGGGCACCCTGCTACAATTCGAGCGGCCGGTCCAGCGCCTCCAGCAAGACCTCGTCGCGCTGGTAGATGTCCGGGCGGAAGGCCAGTTCGCCGTCCTCGGCGGCGTGCACCGTCCAGTAGTGCAGGATCACCGGCACGCGCTTCGCCAGCCGCACATTGCGGGTCTGGCCGCTGTCGATCAGTGCCTGGATGTCATGGCCGCTGTCGGTATCGTCGAACAGCAGCTGGGCGAACTCCAGCACGCCCTGCACCCGGATGCAGCCGGAGCTGAAGGCGCGCTGTTCGCGGGCGAACAGCCCCTGGGCGGGGGTATCGTGGAGATAGACCATGTGGTCGTTGGGGAAGCGGATCGCCACCTGCCCCAGGGCATTCTGCGGCCCCGGCGCCTGGCGCAGCATGACATTGCCGGGCCGCTCCCAGTCGACCTCCCAGGGATCGAGGGGCACACCCGAGGGGCCCAGCACCTGGATCCTTTCCCGCCACAGGTAGCCGAGGTCCTGGCGTACCGCCGGCAGCACGTCCTCGCGCAGGATGGTGGGTGGGATCGTCCAGGTCGGGTTGACGGTCAGGTGGGTGATCTCGGAGCGCAGCGAGGGGGTGCGCCGGTAGGGCCGCCCCACCACGATGCGCGAGCGCCAGATCTCGCCATCGGGACGGAAGTAGCTGATCTGGTAGCCGGCGATGTCCACCAGCACGAAGGCGTCGGGCAGGCCATGCAGCAGCCATCGGGCCCGCTCGAGATTGAGGCGGATCTGGTCGATGCGCTCGTCCACCGGTACGTCGAGCGCCGCCCGGGTCCGTGTCCCGACGATGCCGTCTGCCTCCAGCAGGTGGCGACGCTGGAAGCGCCGCACCGCCGCTTCCAGTCGCTCGTCATAGTGGCGCGGATCCGGGGCTTCCAGCTCGAGCTCCGCCACGTTGACGCCATCCACCGCCACCAGCTCCAGCTCACCGATCACCGACAACCGCTCGCGCAGCACCACCACGTCATCGTCGATCTCGCCCGGACGCAGCGCCCGGTCCCGGGCCGGCAGGCTCGGCCAGCCGCCGAGGCGCTCGAGGTTGCGATAGCGAGCCAGGCCGGTCCGCAACCGCTCATAGGGCGCATAGGCGGGACGCACCGCGGCGAAGGCCTGCTCGAAGCGCTGGGCATCCACCGCCCGGGAGTATGCCGCCAGGTCCAGCGGTGGGGCGGCGATCGGCACCTCCCAGTCGGGGTCGATGCCGCGGGGATCCAGCTTGCCACGCTGCAGATGCCGCAAGGCCGTCAGCAATACCCGGCTGGCGTGCAGGTCGAAACGGGCCTGCTGTTCGGGATCGGCCTCGTTCTCATAGGCCCGCCGATGCCCCGCCACCAGGGCGTCCGGCCGATAATCCTCGGGGATCAACCCATCGCCATCCAGGGTATGCAGCGCCGCGGCAAAGGCGGCCACCGTGCGGGAATCCGTCCAGGCCGGGCGTTGCCCGCGCACCGCATAGAAGGCCTGCAAGTCATCGCTCGCCTCGGCCAACAGGGCGGTGATGGCGGCTTCGAGGGGTGACGCTGACTCACCCTCACTCGGTTCTTCCTGCCCCGAGACGAGGGCCACCGGCATGAGCAGGGCCAACAGCAAGGAAATGAGGAAGATCCTGCCTGCGCGAGCGTGCATCGTCCTGAACTCCTGCGTTGATGGAGGCGCCTGGTCATCCTGACCCTCATGGTCATAATAGTGCCAGATAGGGGGGTACAGGGAAGCAGCCCCCTTCCTTGCGCCAGAACGAACGCCACGGGGCCCCCATGACGCGACTCCTGCTTCCCCTGATGACCGGCTCGCTGCTGGTCAGCCTGTCGGCCGCCGCCGACGACTTCCTCGCCCAGGTACTGCACCCCGACCTACTCCGACCCGCGCCCCTGGCGCACACCCTGACCCGACTGGCACCGAACGCCGACCGCCGAGTCCTGCAACTCGCCGCCAGCGCCCTGAACTGCGCGGCTCCCGAGGCCGGCCGTCTCGCGGTGATCGACTACTCCCTGCCCTCCACCGAGCCACGCCTCTGGGTGTTTGACCTCGACCGGGGCGAATTGCTGTTCGAGGAGCTGGTCTCCCATGGGCAGGGCTCGGGAGATGCCGAAGCCACGCTGTTCTCCAACACCCCGGAAAGCCACCAGTCGAGCCTGGGGCTGTTCCGCACCCTGAACAGCTACTACGGCCGCAATGGCTACTCGCTGCGACTGGAAGGACTGGAGCCGGGTGTCAACGACCTGGCCTACCAGCGCGCCATCGTGATGCATGGTGCCGACTACGTCAGCGAGGCCTTTATCCGGCGGACGGGCCGGCTGGGCCGCAGCCACGGCTGCCCGGCGGTGCGCCAGGAGGTGACCTACCCGCTGATCGACAGCCTCAAGGAGGATCACTACCTGTTCGCCTACTATCCCGACCCTGAGTGGCTGGAGAGCTCCGCCTTCCTGGGTTGCGAGCGTGACGAGCGCCCGTTGGCCATGCAGTAGGCACTTCCCCAGGCACCAAGGCGGGGCATCCTGGCCCCGCCTTGCCCTTTCTTGCAGCGCAGCAGACCCTGCTCACGCCTCGCCACCTCCCCTCGACTCATAGCCAACCATATGAAATAAAAGAAATACCACAAAGTTGGCAGCCGCCTTGCTTGGGATAGACCAGATAATGGTAGGCGTGGACCAGGCTCCCCCAGGAGTACGAGTGCGTCGAACCTGACCTTCAACGATGAAGGACACGTTCCCGGATTCGCTACCATCCAACGCGAGGCCTGACCCATGGATATTCTCAACAAGGCCAACAGGATTCGCCTGTTGAACTTCAGTTCCCCCCAGATGCGTGCCTTCCACTTCTCGTGGTTCGCCTTCCATATCTGCTTCTTCGGCTGGTTCGGCATTGCACCGTTGATGGCGGTGGTCCGCGAGGACCTCGCCCTCACCCAGACCCAGATCGGCAATACCATCATCGCCTCGGTGGCCATCACCGTGATCGTACGCTTGCTGATCGGCGTGCTCTGCGACCGCATCGGACCGCGCAAGGCCTACAGCGGCCTGCTGATCCTCGGCTCGATTCCCGTCATGGGCATCGGTTTCGCCAACAGCTTCGAGACCTTCCTGCTCGCACGGCTGGCCATCGGCGCCATCGGCGCATCCTTCGTGATCACCCAGTACCACACCACCATGATGTTCGCCCCCAACGTGGTCGGCACCGCCAACGCCACCAGCGCCGGTTGGGGCAACCTGGGCGGCGGTACCACCCAGATCCTGATGCCGCTGATCTTCTCCGGCCTGCTGATGCTCGGCGTCAACGAGGCACTGGGCTGGCGGCTGGCCATGGTAGTGCCCGGCGTGGTGCTGTTCATCACCGGCATCTGCTACTACCTGTTCACCCAGGACGCCCCCAACGGCAACTTCGATGAGCTGCGTGCCCGCGGCGAGCTGCCGCCGGCCAATGGCGAAAACGGCGCCGGCAAGAGCTTCCTGGCCGCGGCCAAGGACATCCGTGTCTGGGCGCTGTTCGTGGTCTACGCCATCTGCTTCGGCGTCGAGCTGACCATCAACAACATCGCCGCCATCTACTTCTTCGACCACTTCGACCTGACACTGGCCACCGCCGGGATGATCGCCGGCCTGTTCGGGCTGATGAACGTCTTCGCCCGCACCATGGGCGGCGTCTTCTCCGATCTCTTTGCCCGCAACGGCGGTCTCAAGGGGCGGGTACGCTGGCTGTTCATCGCCCTGGTCTGCGAGGGCATCGCCCTGATCGGCTTCTCGCAGATGCATGTGCTGTCGTACGCCATCGGCATCATGCTGGTGTTCAGCCTCTTCGTGCAGATGGCCGAAGGTGCCACCTATGGCGTGGTGCCCTTCATCAACAAGAAGGCGCTGGGGGCGGTAGCCGGCATCGTCGGCGCCGGCGGCAACGTCGGTGCGGTGGCCGCCGCCTTCCTGTTCCGCTCGGAGGCGATCACCTACCAGCAGGGGCTCTTCTACCTGGGCCTGGTCGTACTGGTGCTGGCCTCCTTCGCCCTGCTGGTGCGCTTCTCGGAGGAAACCGAGGCCGAGGAGGCCAAGGCCTACCGCGAGGCCATGGGCGAAGACAGCGGTGCCGGCGCCCTGTCGCTGCGTTGATTCACCCGCCCGATCGCGTGCTTGCCGCCGCCCCACCGGGGCGGCGGCAGTCGTCGGGAACGAACTGGCACGGAACTTGCGAATTAGATGCAGGAGCGTCTCGCTTCCAGAGCGACACCGAAGAGGTCAACGAACCCATGAATCCTGCCGAACGCCTGTTACTCGCCGCCAAGCGCTGCGAGATCGACAACCTGGAGCACCTCGCCACCACCTGCGAGATCGTCGGAGACATCAGCCGCTTCATCCACGCACTGCAGAAGGAGCGCGGTGCCTCCAATGTCTACCTGGCTTCCCGTGGCGAGCGCTTCGCCGATCACCGCCAGGAGCGCGTCGAGGAGTGCCTGCAGACCGAGCGAATCATGCGCCAGCGTCTGGACACCCTGGCCAGTGACGGCAGCCGGCCGGCGGCCGGGGCCCGGCTGCTTGGGCGTATCGCCCGGGTCTGGTACGCCCTGGACAGCCTCGGCGCCCTGCGGGGCCACATCGAGACCCTGACCATCACCGCCGACGAGGCCACCCTGACCTTCAACCGGCTGATCAGCGGCCTGCTCTCGGTGGTCTTCGATGCCGCGGATACCGCCGGCGACCCCGAGATCACCCACGCCCTGGTGGCCATCTTCCATTTCATGCAGGGCAAGGAACTGGCCGGCCAGGAACGTGCCTGTGGTGCCATCGGCTTCACCGCCGGCGGCTTCGACACTCCCCATCGCCGGCTGCTGCGCCACCTCGTCGACGCCCAGCAGCGCTGCTTCGACACCTTCGCCGAGTTCGCCACGCCTCAGGCACGTCGTCGCTGGCACGAGGGACTTCCCCCACGCACCCAGGCCGGCGTCCAGCAGCTGCGGGAAATGGCCGGCAGCGATATCCCCCGCCCCGATACCCGTCGAAGTCTCGGGGAAACCTGGTATGAGCTGACCACCCGGCGCATCGACGCCATGAAACGGGTGGAGGAGGCCCTGGCCGACGAGCTCTCGGCGATGTGCCGTGACAAGATCGCCGTTTCACGCCAGGAGATGGCCGATCTCGTGGCCCTGCGCGCGACCCTGACGTCAAACGGCTCTTCGCCGCCCATGTGTCAGCAACTGGTCGACCTGTTCGACGGCGAACCCTGCCACGAGCTGGGCATCCTTACCGCCAATGCCGTCGATTCCCAGCTCAATCGCTCGCTGATCGAACTGATGCAGGTCCAGGCCTCTCGCCTCCAGGCCCTCGGCGACGAATTGGAGACCACACGCAAGGCGCTGCGCGAACGCAAGCTCGTCGAGCGTGCCAAGGGACTGATCATGGCCCACCAGGAGATGACCGAAGAGGAGGCCTACCGCTTCCTGCGCAAGGCCTCGATGGACCAGAGCAAGAGCATGGCCGCCATGGCCCGCTCCATCCTCGACCTCTCCGATATCCTGCAGAAACGGCGCCTCTGAGGCACGGCACCGGTACTGGATGGCCGGGCCTCGCGCCAGCGCGAGCTACACGGCTCAGTCCAGCAGTGCCGCAGGCAGCGTGAGTTCCATGCCCAGCAGCAGGAACGAGAGCGTCTTGCCATGGCCATCCAGGTTCAGGGCGCCGTTGACGCCGCCCTGCAACACGTCGTCGATCACCAGGTTCATGCCGGCAAGCCCCGGCAGCAGGTAGCGGCGCACGCGGCTGGCGCCGCGGTGGGCGAACAGCGCCAGCACCCGCTCCTCGGTGACCTGCGCCACCAGCGTCTCGTAGTGGCGCGGGTCATAGGCGAACAGCGCCAGGTTGAGCCGGTCGCCCTTGTCGCCGGCGCGGGCATGGGCCAGGCGATGCAGTGCCACGCCGGGGCGCTCGCTGCCGCACTCGCTCACGGCACCGGCCGTGGTCGCTTCAACGCGTGGCATGGGCTGGGCTCCTTTCGTCGGCCGGACGCGCATCGAACAGCGTGGCGAAGGCGTCCACATCGCTACGCTTGACCAGATAGGAAGACGTGCACACCCGCCGCTGGAACTGTCGGCGCACCCCGCCGCCGCCGGCCGGACCGGCGCAGTAGAGCGCCAGCAGCTCCTGAGTGGCGCGCTCCACCCAGCGTCGCTCGGCGTGCTCGGCGGCCAGCCGCAGGCGGTAGTCGCCGCTGGCGCTGCCTGGCATCGTGCGCTGCAGGTCGCCGGCATCGCTGTCGAAGACGCTGGCGTGGCCGACGATGTCCAGCCGCGAGCGCAACTCCGGTGGCGCACGAAATGTCAGCCGCTCGCGCAGCACCTCGGCGGCGAGCCGGGCCCGGGCCAGGGCGTTGGGCCCGGCGTAGGAGATCTCCGCCTCGCCCTGCCAGCCGCCCTCGTAGCAGACGGTGGTCTTGAGCCGCTGCGGGGCCGGCTTGCCGCGGATGCCGCTGACCGCCACCCGGTCGGGGCCGATCTCCTCCACCCGCACGGAGGAAAGATCCACCACCACGTCGGGCGTCAGGTAGTTGGCCGGGTCGTGCACTTCGTAGAGCAGCTGCTCCTTGACCGTGCGCGCGGTGACCATGCCGCCGGTGTCGACGGGCTTGGTCACCACCAGGCTGCCGTCCTCCTCCACCTCGATGATCGGATAGCCGACCCGCGCCAGGTTCGGCACCTCCTTGCGGCCGGGGTCGGCGAAGTAGCCACCGCTGACCTGGGCCCCGCATTCGGCGAGGTGTCCGGCCATCATGCCGGCGGCCAGGCGATCCCAGTCGTCCCAGGCCCAGCCGAAGTGATGCACCAGCGGGGCCAGGAACAGCGCCGGGTCGGCCACCCGGCCGGTGACCACCACCTCGGCACCGAGCTCGAGGGCCTCGACCAGGGGCGCCGCCCCCAGATAGACGTTGGCCGAGATCAGCGCCATCTCGCCGGGCAGCTCGCGGTTTTCCGCCTCCCAGCGCTGTAGCTCCAGCTCACCGAGGCGAGCGCGGATATCGTCGCCATGGACCCGGCCGATGCTCGCCCCGCCGCGCCCCGTACGGGCGGCCAGCTCGGCCACCACACGGCAGGCGCCATCCGGGTTGGCGGCACCGAAGTTGCCGAGGATCGCAATGCCATGGCGCAGGCAGTCGTCGAGCACCGGCGTCAGCAGCTCTTCCAATAGCGGCTCGAAGCCGGCCGAAGGGTCGTCGCGCATGGCGCGATGGGCGGCGGCCAGGGTGCGTTCCCCCAGGGTCTCGAAGACCAGGGCCGATGGCTGGCCACGGCGAATCAGCTCGGCCACGACGGGAATCGCCGCATCGGTACGGTCACCGGAGAAGCCGGCCCCGCTCCCCAACAGGAAGGTCATGGGTGGGTCTCCTTGGCGGTGATGCCGCCAGTGGTTACCGTCACGGCCTTCCTGGTGACGCTGAGCAGGTGGTGCCGACGACGCCCGTAGAGGCCCACCAGCACCAGCAGGGCGCCTGCCGTGGTCAACCAGCCTGGCGTCAGGGCCAGCCCGACCACCAGCACGAGTCCCGCCACGTCCAGCACCCGGCTGCCGGTGAGCGCCGCCCTGGACATCAGCGAGGCGAAGGCGACCACGAACACCACCCCCTGGGAGCTGGCCAGCAGGATGTCGACCGCGCTGCCGAAGCCGGCCAGGGCCGGGTAGATCAGCAGCAGGAAGGGAATCACGTAGATCGCCGCCGCCAGGCGCACGGCCTCCCCCGCCGCCGGTAGCCAGTTGGTGCCGGCGATACCCGCCGCGACGAAGACCGCCACGCACACCGGCGGCGTGATCACCGACAGGGTGGCGAAGTAGAACACGAACAGGTGGGCGATCAGCGGCTCGACGCCGATGGCGGTCAGCGCCGGCGCCAGCACCGAGGCCACCAGCACGTAGGCGGCGGTGGTGGGAATGCCCATGCCCAGGATCAGGCACACGCCGCCGACGATGAAGGCCACCAGGAACAGCGACTGCCCGCCCACGGTAACGATCAGGCTCGCCAGCGTCACGCCGATGCCGGTCATGCCGATCATCGCCACCAGCATCTGGGCACCGGCCAGCAGCACGCCGATGATCACCATGCCCTTGCCGGCATCGATCAGCCCCGCGAGCAGCTTGCCGGCGATCTCGCGCAGCGGCATCTTCGCCAGCAAGGCGAAGGGCACGAAGGTCAGCACCGTCATCAGGATGCCGTAAAAGGCCGCCATCTGGATCGAGCGCCCCGACAGCACGCCGTAGAAGAGCCCGCCCAGTGCCGCCAGGATCGGAATGATCCGCTCGGGACGCAGCACCTCCGGCCAGGTGGGCAGTTCGTCGTCGGGCACCACCTGCAGGTTGCGGCGCCGCGCCACCAGGTGAATGGTCAGGAACACGCCGAGATAGAACAGGATCGCCGGCAGCAGCGCGGCGAGCGCGATGCGCAGGTAACTCTCGCCGAGGATCTCGGCCATGATGAAGGCCGCCGCCCCCAGGATCGGCGGGGCGATCTGGCCGCCGGTGGAGGCCACCGCCTCCACGCCCGAGGCGAAGGGCGGCGGATAGTTGAGCCGCTTCATCATCGGAATGGTGAAGTTGCCGGTAGTGGCCACGTTGGCCACGGCGCTGCCGCTGACCATGCCGAACAGCCCCGAGGCCACGGTGGCGACCTTGGCGGCACCGCCCGGCGAGCGCCCGCTGATGCGCAGCGCCAGGTCCATGAAGGTCTGGCCGCCGCCGGTGTGCAGCAGCAGGCAGCCGAACAGCACGAAGGCGGCAATGGTCGTGGCCGCCACGCCGACCAGCATGCCCCATACGCCCAGGTCGCCGAGATAGAGCGTCTCGGTGATGTAGTAGAGATCGAAGCCGCGGTGCCCCAGCGGCCCGGGTATCGCCGCCCCGAGCCAGGCATAGGCCAGCCCCGCCAGCACCAGCAGCGGGAAGATCACGCCGATGGCGCGCCGCGACAGCTCCAGCACCGCCGCCACCAGCACCGCGGTGAACAGCATGTCCCGGGGCGATGCCCAGGGCAACTCGACCAGAATACGGTCGTGGTTCATGGCCACGTAGCCGCAGGCCAGCACCACGCCGACGGCCAGGCACAGGTCGACGGTCAGCCCCAGCGGCCGCCAGCGCTTGCCGGCCCCCAGCGGATAGAGCGTCAACCCCAGCAGGATCACCGACGCGAGAAAGACGCTGCGCTGGACCAGGCTCTCGAAGGGGCCGGTGGCCGAGGTATAGAGGATCAGCCCGCCCAGCATCAGGGCCAGCACTTTGGTCAGGTTCGCGCGCATGGCAGACTCCTATCGATAGCCGTTACTGGGCAGGCTTCAGGGCATCGGGAATCTCCAGGCCCTGCTCCTCGAAGTAGCGAGCCGCCCCGGGGTGCAGCGGCACCGTACCCACCTGCAGGGTCATCTCGGCGAGGTCGGCGTCACGGATGGCGGAGAAGGCATTGGCCTGGGGCTCGGGGTTCTCCATCACCGCCTTGACGATCTGATAGGCGATCTCCTCGTCGAGGTCCGGATGGGCGTGCACGGCGACGCCGAAGGCCCAGGTGGTGTAGGCGGGAATGCCGTCGCCGGCGCCTTCGGGAATATCGACGATGGCCACGTCCGGCATCTCGGCGCGCAACGTCTCGGCCTGCTCGCCCGAGAGCGATAGCACGCTGATCGGCGTGAAGGTGGCGATATCCATGCTCGAGCCATCGAGCTTATTGCCGACGCCGGACTTGGCCGAGCCCATGACGCGCCCATCCTTCATGGCATCGACGATATCGGTGGTGGAACCACGCACATAGTCGGGCGAGATGCCCAGAGTCCGCAAGACGGCCTCGGTGGTCTTCTCGGTGGCCGAGCCGGTAATGCCCGGGTTGAAGCGCACCCCTTCCAGCGCTTCCAGAGTGGCGACATCGGCATCCCGACGCATCACCACGTTCTGGGGCGCCACGGTATAGACCCACAGCAGGCGGCTATCCACGGGGCGACCGTCGAAATCCTCGAGGCCGGCGTAGGCATGGTAACCGGTGTTGGTGGTCACCAGCCCCATGTCGATCTGGTTGCGGCCGAGGCGGCGCAGGTTATCCACGGTGGCACCGGTCTCGGCCACCGAGGCGCTCACGCCGTCGACCCGGCTGTTGATGATCTGGTTGACGGCCACGAAGTAGCCGTAGTGGCTCGACGAGCTGGAGGTCGAGCCGATCAGCAGGCGTTCATCGGCCTGCACGGCGGACGCGGCGGCAAGCAGGCCGACGCTGGCGGCCATGGCGGTGAGCATCGTCTTGATTGGCATTTTCATGATGGCTCCTTGGCCCGGTGGTGGGCTCATTGTTGTGATGGCTTGTTGTGGTGACTTGTTGTGGTGACGGGCTGTGCTGAGCTGGGTACCGGAATGGTTGCTTGGCAAGCCGGATGTAGAGAAGAGTGGAAGTCCCAGTAGCAGAATGGTGGGCGTCGACAATTTTGTATATTGAATAGTTTTTAAAGTGTGTTTTAATTAATAAATGAATCCCAGCATTCAACAGCTCAGAGCCTTCGTCGCCGTTGCCCACTCCCGCAGCCTGGCCGAGGCCAGCGAGCACATTCATCTTTCCCAGCCGGCGATCTCCATCGCCATCCGCAAGCTGGAAGCGACGGTGGGGGGTCCTCTGTTCTCACGTACCACCCGCCAACTGGCACTCACCCCGGAGGGAGATGCCTTTCTGCCGGTGGCAGTACGCCTGCTCGACGACTGGAACGAGGCCTTCTCCGACCTCGGCGAACGCTTCTCGAAGCAGCGGGGCAAGGTCACCGTGGCGGCACTACCCACCCTGGCCGCGGGGCTGCTGCCGGGCATCATCGCCACCTTTCACGCCCACTACCCGCGCATCAACCTGAGCCTGCACGACGTGCTGGCCGAGCAGGTGAACCAGATGGTGCGGGAGGGGCGCGCCGACATGGGGCTTTCGGTGTCGCCCCAGGATTCCGAGGATCTCGTCTTCGAGCCGGTGCTCGTGGATCGTTACGTCGCCGTCTGCCCGCTGGGACACCCGCTGCTTGCGCAGACAAGCGTCGAGTGGGCTCAGCTGGCGAGACAGCCGTTCATCGGCATCAATCGACTTTCCAGTTCGCGCCAGGACATCGACCGCATCATGGGAGAGGTAGGCCAGCCACTGGATATCATCTGCGATGCCAGTCAGATCGCCACGGTGGGCCGCATGGTGGCCGCCGGCCTGGGGATCAGCGTGCTGCCTTCGCTCAGCTTTCGCCAGATCGCCTCGGAGGGTATCGACCACCGCCCCCTCGTGACGCCGACGATCCGCCGTGAGCTTGGCATCGTGACGAGGCGACGCCATCCACTCTCGGCGGCCGCCACGGCACTTCGGGAGGCGATTCTGGAAGAGGCGCTCGCCCGGGGCGAACCGACTCGGCCCATGGGCTGATGGTCGAGTCAGGAGAATCCCGCCATCAACGCCTAGACTGCAGAGGATCACCGCTGGCGGAGCATCCGCCACCACTTCCTTCCCAAGGAACGAGCAGGAGGAGAACATGAAGAATGGAATGACGGCCCGTGGCAGCTGCCTGTGCGGCGCGGTGCAACTGGCCGTGCAGGCCGGCCGGCAGAACATCGGGGCCTGTCACTGTCAGATGTGTCGCACCTGGGGCGGTGGCCCCCTGCTGGCCCTGGAAACCGTCACTCGGGTCGAGATGGAGGGCGAGGAGAATGTCACCGTCTACGCCTCGTCGGACTGGGCCGAGCGCGGCTTCTGCCGCCACTGCGGCACGCACCTCTTCTACAGGCTGAAGAGCGGCGACCACTACGCGATCCCCGTGGGGCTGGTCGATGGGGGTGAGGCCTGGACCTTCGATACCCAGATATTCATCGACGACAAGCCGGCCTTCTACGCCTTCGCGAACGCCACGCAGAACCTGACCGGCCAGGAGGTATTCGACGCCTTCCAGGGCCGAACCGACAGCTGACCGCCGGTGGCACCGCCCCCCGGCCGACTCGACCGGCCAGGCCGATACGCCCTGGCCGGTCCATGCGGCCAGCGGCTCCCACCCGCTCCAGCTTCCTCCTCCCCCATCAGGCGCGACAACCTGACTATCACGCCGCACTGCACGCACCTGCCACACGGAACCGGATAGCTCACTTCCAGGAGCAGCAGACAGCTCATGTGGAAAGCTTAGTCTCCATGATGATGAATGGTACTGAATCGCTATTTTCCCCATCGACACCATCGAAGTGAAGCACACCCTCATTGCGTGGAAAGCTCCAGGCAAATGAAATATCAGCGCTTTCATCTCATTACTCGCGACTCGCCTACCCCCTCGGCCAGACAGCCAGAATGTAACGCGACTTTACAACACTTAAAGCAAGAACAACACTTCACAGTGCTTCGTTGATCCCCCCACTATCCTTATGGCCAAAGAGCAGGAGGAGAGTATGTCACGGCATAAAAAAACACCGACATCGGCACGAAACAACCAAGCCCCCCATCATGCATTGACTTCGCTCCCCAGGAAGGGAAGACAGCGTGTGTCATGACATTCAAGGCCGCTTCGCCTGGCGCATGAATGGTAACTCGCCAAGGGACACAGTGAAAGCGAGGCCACGGGTATCACGGCAATGGAAGAGACAATGATGATGGACACATCAAGACGGCTCATCCTGATTGGAGAGAGGCGAATTTATCTGCATATAACAGCGACCATGACGCCCTACAAATGGTCAATAGACCATGCCGAGAGCACTTTCGACGCGGAAAGATTATTACAGAAAAAAAATTACCACACCGGCCTCATTATCTTGGAAAGCCATTCATCCTCCCACCATCAAGATATCGAAATCTTGATCAACACCGGAAAAACATTATGGATCGCACTGGTCGATAAAAAGTCATTACTCACCAAAGACATTCGTCGACTTATAGGCCAGCTATTCCACACTTACATCACCTTTCCACTGGATGAAGAAAAGGCCAATAACCTTCTTGAGAATGCAGCAGAAATGGCTCGAATCATGCCTAACGATGAGACAGCCAAGCCAGTCACAACTCATAAAGAAAATGATTATTGCATGGTCGGGGAATCGGCCACCATCCGACGCCTTTACAGGGATATCGGCAAGATCGCATCGGTCGATGCACCGGTATTGATAACTGGAGAATCTGGAACAGGAAAGGAGCTCACGGCGCGCGCCATTCATGATAATTCACCACGCAAGAAAGGCCCATTCAATGCCGTAAACTGTGGCGCACTTCCTTCCGGACTCATCCAATCCGAACTTTTTGGTCATGAAAAAGGCGCCTTCACCGGCGCCACTCATCGTAAGGAAGGCATCATTGAATCGACATGCAAAGGCACACTTTTCCTTGATGAAATAGGTGACCTCCCACTCGACATGCAGGTCAACCTTCTGAGATTTCTAGAGAATCACAGGGTACTCCGCGTGGGAGGCTTGACGGAGATCCCTGTTGATGTTCGAGTCCTGGCAGCCACCCATGTGAACCTGGAAAAGGCCGTCCAGGAAGGGAATTTTCGGGACGACCTGTATCATCGCATCAATGTCCTTCAGATCAATACCCCCCCACTAAGGGAGCGTCCGGAGGATATCGAGCCACTTGCGACTTTCTTCTTCCGCAAGTTCACCGCCGAGAAAGCCACGAAGGTACGCGGCTTCAGCCGTGAAAGCCTGGTCCTTATGCGTCAGTACGCTTGGCCAGGAAACATACGCGAACTCATCAACCGGGTAAGACGAGCGATGGTCATGTGTGACAAGCGATTGATCACCCCCGATGACCTGGGTCTGGAGAGGAGGCAGTACGCCTCTCGGCACCGTCTCACACTCGAGCAGGCTCGAGACATGGCGGAATGCGATGCCATCAAGGCGGCCCTCGCACGCAACAAGAGCAAGGTGATTCATGCAGCACGCGAGCTGGGTGTTTCCCGAGTCACGCTCTACCGACTGATCGACAAGCATGGAATCGATCGCTGCTGCGGTACCGCCGCGGATGAGGCCGATCTTTGCTCCGCGAACATCATCCGGTTGCCGTCCAGTTAGCGGCGGGGAGAGAAAACGGTGTGCCCCCTCGCTTTCCTCTACCGACAAGACAGTGCGCGAACTGCATGAAAAGGGAACAACGCCATGCTCATCCAAGCCAAGCAAGTCGTCTACGCAACCGGCCTCGTATCGCTGATCGGTTATGGTTCAGCGCTGGCCCAGACGCCCAACGGTGCACCTATCCAGCCTGTCGGTGAACAGCCCCCCGCACGGGAGTCTCAACCGGAAGTCCAGGCTATCGCCGAGTTCGGCGGTGTCCTGACCCCAAGAGGGAGATTGGTACTGGAACCAGAATTCCAGTACTCCCACGAGAGTATCAATCGCATGACCTTCGAGGGTGTCGAGATCCTCAGCACCCTGCTGATCGGCGTCTTCACCGCCCAGGATCTCGACCGCGACAGTTACACCGCTTCCCTCACCGGCCGCCTGGGCTTTACCGATCGGCTGGAGCTGGAAATGAAGATTCCCTATGTCTACCGGGATGAGACGAACAGGGTCACGGTGGCCGAGGTGGATCCCCCCTTCGATCTCGACCGCGAGCTCTCGGGCAACAGCCTGGGCGATATCGAGCTGGCCGCCCACTACCAGCTGAATCGCGGCCTGGATGGCAGCCCCTTCTATATCGCCAACCTGCGTTACAAGACGACCACCGGAAAGGGCCCCTTCGATATCCATCGCAACAGCGAAGGCACTCCCCAGGAACTGCCCACCGGCACGGGCTTTCACTCCATCGAGCCCAGTTTGACGGTGCTCTTCCCGTCTTCACCGGCCGTCTACTTCGCCAACCTGGGCTACATGTTCAACCTCGAGGACAATGTCAACGAGCGCGTAGGAGACATCTCCGTGGGCAAGGTCGACCCCGGCGATGCCGTACGCCTGAGCTTCGGCATGGCCTACTCGATCAACCCCAGGACCTCCTTTACCCTGGGCTACAAGAATGACTTCATCGGCAAGACCAAGACCCAGTATTTCGACCCTGATACGGGTGCATCGGCGACGCGCAGCTCCAATACGCTGAATGTCGGCTCGATGCTGCTGGGCTGGTCCTACCAGCTCAACCAGGATGTCTCCGTCAACCTGGGCCTGGAGTTCGGCATCACCGATGATGCCCCCGACACGACACTGACGCTGCGCATTCCCTTCGGTATGGATGTCTTCTAGGCTCGACGCCGGGCCCAGGAGTCGAAGCGAGAAGGCCGCCCACTGGGGCAGCCTTCTCGCTTTCGGTTCTGACAGCCAGTGAACCGGATGCCAGGTGGTTCAGCGCAGGATACCGGAGAACGAGTCGATGATCGCCGCTCGCTGCTTGGCGGCTTGCAGCTCGCCGACATTGCCCACCCGTACGCTGATGTCGATCCGCTGCTGGATATCCTGCCCCGAGGCGTTGCTCACTATCCCGCTGAGGATGGCATCCTGAGTGACCCGGTGCAGGGCCGCGGTGAACCCCTGGGCATCCTGGAGGGTGACGCCGGAGAAGTCGGCCAAGCCGGCCAGGTTGATGCCGGCCGGTGTCATGTCCACCACCCGAACTCCCGCCTCGGGCCCAACGCGGGTCGCCGTGCCACCGCGGTCGTTGAAGGATTGCGAGACGAGTTCCACACCGGACCGGGTGACATTCATCACCGAGATCAGCTGGACTTGATTGCCGATCCGCGTACTGAGTTCGGCACCGAATGCCAGCTCCATCCCCGCGATATTGAAGCCACCGCGAAGCTGCTCCAGTTCGTCTTCCTCCATGACCATGCCACGGTGGAAGATATCGTCGTCCCGACCGGCCGTCGCCGACTCGCCGAAAGGCGCTGTCCCGGTGCCGAAAGCGAGTGACGCCGAGACCATGAATAGCACGCCAGCAACGAGTCGCTGCCCCCGTCGGATCGATCCTCGCGGATCGCGACACCGTCCGTCGGCAAGCGTGGTGCAATGGGCCTTCATGCCATGCCTCCTCCTCGTTACCTGCCCAGTTCATTCATGCCCGGCAGGGTAAGCATGCTGGCCCCGATGCTCGAGCGCTGTACGCCGCGCTCGACGGGAGAAGCGGGCCGCACGGCCCAGTCTCGTTCATGATTGAAATGCCGCTGGGCGATCTCCAGCTCTTCCCGGGCACCGAGCACCGTTCCGTTCCAGAGCGTCTCGAAGTGCTCCCTGGGAACCACGATAGTGCCCGCCGCCGGGTCCCCTACCAGCACGTTGTGCTCGTCGACTCCCTTGACGACGACGAAGTGCTTGTAGCCAGCCGTATCGACCATGGTGATCGCCGGCACGCCAATCCGGATGAAATCGTCCAGCTCGATGCGGAAACCATCCGAGTTCAGGCCCTGGCTGTCCAGATAGCGCTTCATGTCCAGCATGGAAAAGCCATGGCGCTGGATCTGCTCGGCATCTCCGGCCCGGATCATCCACTCGAAGACCTCGGCTTCGGTAGTCTCGCGAGCGTAATGGTAGGTCAGCAGTGTCGCTACCGCCGCCGAGCCACAACTGTAGTCATACTGCTGCCGGATGACCCCGTCCCACCCCATCTCCTGCAGGCTCTTGGCCTCCACCTGGAAGGTACCAAAGTGGCTGGAGATGGTGACCGGTCCGGCATTGGCCGCGCACCCCAGCGACAACGACACGATGACGGCAGTGAATCCCCTGAGCACCCTCATGATACACACGCCCCTTCGACTGGCAGCGGACGACCGGTGACGTTTCCGGCACCGGCTGCACTAGTTCGAAATAAAGACACTGATACCGACGGCGTTGTTGATCGAGTTGCCATGCCCCGTCACGGCACTGAAGATGCCTGTGCCGCTGTAGCGGCCCAGGGCATTGCTATCGAAGTTGATATTTCCCGAGACCATGTTCCCGTTCACGACATTGAATGAGGAATCGGTGACGGTGGCGCTCATGTTCTGAACACTTTTCACCGTATTGAAATGGATGATGGCACCTTCTCTCCCCCGTGCCGCCTCCATCTCCTGAAGGTCGAGACTCTCCATGGCGGCAAACCCCGAAGATGGCGCTGTTCCGCTGTCGGCCACGCCGACCGAAGACATGCCCACCATCGACAACAGCACCGCAGCCAGAAACGCAGGGTAAAACCGGTAACGATATCCGAGTAGATTGAGTGATGTCGCCTTCATGGCCTGGACTCCCGGTATCCGATCCATACGGCTGATTCATCGAGGGAGCCGGTGGTTGAACCCACCGGCCCCCGGTTCCACGGCGTGCTTTCCGTTAGTTGCCGATATGCACACTGCTGTGTGCGGCAACGCTGGTGCCGGCCAGTTGCGAGTTGTAGAGGCCAGTGGAGACGTTCATGTTGTTGATGCCACCGAATACGCCTCCACCAACGGCCACCCTCGCCGCACCGGTTGTGAAGGAGGCAGCGCCGCCGTTGCCGCCGTCGCCGCCGGCCCCACCGTTGCCGGCCCTGGCCATGGCCTCGCCCGTGGAACCTTGGCCGCGACCGCCGTCGCCACCATTGCCGTTGCCGCCGTTGCCGGCCATCGCTTCGGCATCACCGCCGTTGCCACCACTGCCGGCGAACGCGGAACCCTCACCGGTCCCGGAACCGGTACCGGTACCGTTGCCCGCGCCGCCATCTCCCGAAGTCGCGGTGGCGGTGGAAGCCGAATCGGCCGCCGCGCTCTGATCGCCGCCAAAGGTCCCCGTCGACCCGGCGTCGGCGAAATCGTCACCGACCTCGCCGAGCGCCGCGAGGTTACCCGCGGCAGCGCCTGCGGCCGAGCCGGCACCGGCGTCGGTATCGCCACCTTGACCGGCCCCCAGGCCCAGGCCCAGGCCCAGCCCGGTGCCGGCGGCGTCGCCACCGTTGTCACCATCGCCGGCATTGGCGACCGCCTGTCCACCATCTCCACCGTTGCCGTTGCCACCGGCGCCGCCGACCCCGACACCGAGGTTCACCGCCGCCGCGGTCCCACCCGCGCCACCCGTCGCCGCGGAGGCGCCGAGGCCGCCATTGATGCTGAAGCCTGCTCCCACTACGGTGGAGTTCATCTCCTGTAGCGAGATCACGCTGGTGGAGGTGTTGTAGGACTCGCTCATCGCCCAGGCATCACCGCCACGGCCGACCGAGCCACCATTGCCGCCGGTTCCGGTGCCTGCGCCATAGCCGGCATAGCCATCGCCACCGGTGCCGCCGTTGGCGCCAGTGGAGTCGTCATCATTGGAATCGTCGTTGTTGATGCCACCGTAGGCATCGCCGCCGTTGCCGCTGCCCCCGACGCCCAGGCCGAAACCGGCACCACCCTCAGCGTTGCCGCTGTTGCCACCCACCGCCGTCGCGCTGGAGGCCACGTTCTGGTCGACCTGATCGGCAAAGCCGGCACTCGGGTTTGCATGAGCAGTGGAGATTGCCATCACCAATGCCAGCAAGGGAGTACCCGCCACTACCAGATACTTTTTCATGATCGTTTCTCCGTGATAAGTACGACTCAACCCTTCGATTTCCATTGCTGCGTCACTGCGAACCGGTGCTACTGCATCGAGGTGAGTCAGCACCCTTGAACGTCGATTCCCGCTCGCAGTCACAGACCCATGCAGCACGATCCATGCCACCACCGCCCACGGGTTTGCCAAGCCACTGGAAACCCGGGAGATAATGAGTCGTTCGTCAACGCCAGCCGGAGAGAAGAGGCGCCGGCCGAGACCGGAGCAGAGCCTTTTATGTATCACCGCTGAAACATGGCGGGAGCGGCTCGAGAAATCATGCGGATCATTCCCAGGACAAACATCGGGTTAACCTCACGTTTCTCGATGAAACGCCGCTGTTACGCAGAGGATATCCATCGCGTTTCCCGGCATTTCAGAGAGTTGGCTTACCGTACGCCCTGGCACCCCGCCGGCGAGTGCCCAAGCGGGATTGTCGCGGTGGTCAAGCCTGGTAGTGGAGGTGGGGGTATCGTGGTGAGGGCGTTTCATGCCATCTCGGGCTGGACCTGCCGCCCGGCCCTCGCCGGGCTGGCCTCGACCATCCGTACCACGCTGCCGACCACGATGAGACACGGCGAGGGCAGCGGCGCGGCGGTGAGCCTGTCGGGCATATCGGCCAGGGTGCCGACGAGGGCCTCCTGCCCGGGCAGACTGGCATTGGCCACCAGCATCATCGGCCAGTCGCCGGGTAAGCCGGCGCGTCTCAATCCGGCACAGATCGCCGATACCTTGGAGAGCCCCATGTAGAACACCAGGGTCTCGTCGCGGCGAGCGAGGCCTGCCCAGTCGGGTTCGCCGTCCTCGCGGCACAGCTGGGCGGTGACGAAGCGCAGTTGCTGGGCATGGGCCCGGTCGGTGAGCGGGATGCCCATGCCCGCGCAGGCCGCCGATGCCGCGGTGATGCCGGGCACGATCTCGGCGGGCACCTCGGCCTCGGCGAGGGCGGCGAGTTCTTCGCCCATGCGCCCGAACACCCCGGGATCGCCCCCCTTGAGGCGCACCACCGACTTGCCCTCGCCGGCCAGCCTGACCAGCAGGTCGCCGATCTCGGCCTGGGGCACGCTGTGGTGGCCCCGGGCCTTGCCCACATAGTAGCGCTCGCGGCCGACGGGAATCAGCGCCAGCACCTCATCGCCGACCAGGCGATCGTAGACCACGGCATCGGCCTGCATCAGCAGCCGCGCGGCCTTGAGGGTCAACAGCGCCACGTCGCCGCTGCCGGCCCCCACCAGATAGACGGTACCGGGACGGCAATCGCCATCCCGTGGCAGCAGGATGCCCTGCCCCCCGGTGCTTCCCCTCACCCCCTCCAGGTACCGACTGGCCACGGCGCCGAGGCGTGCCAGGGCGCTGGGGACATCAGGCAACGTCAATGCTTTCAGGCTTCGGCTCAGCGCGCGCATGGGCCCTCTCCTCTTCGGCACTTTCTTCGATAAGGGATTTCAGTTCGGGGATGCAGCTGCCGCACTGGGTGCCGCAGGCCAGCCGGGCGCCCAGCGCCTCGACGCTGGTGTCGCCGGCGTGGATGGCGGAGACGATGGAGGACCGGCCCACCTGGTGGCAGCTGCACACCACCGGGCCGCTATCGGCGGCGCCATCGTCGCAGCCGGCGAGCAGGCGTCGGCGACGGGCCGCATCCAGCGATTCGCCGCGGGCGCTCTCCTGGAAGCGCTCGTCGAGCCAGGCCAGGCCGGGAAGCTCCCGGGGAGGCGCCACCATCAGCCACCAGCGCAGGCGACCCGCCTCGATCCCCGCGGCGCGCAGGCGTCCACTGGCCGGGTCTTCGCACCACAGCGCCGGGGCCACCGGCAGGTGCGCGCTCAGCCAGGCCAGCCAGTCGGGACGCTCGCCCGACCGACCGCCGGCCAGTTGCCAGCGCTGGCACCCGCCGAGGGGAATGCGCGCCCAGTAGCCGGCGGTGTCACACCAGTCGGCGTCGACCGCCAGGTCGGCGGCCACCAGCAGGGTCGCTTCCCAGCCGGCCGCCAGGGGTTCGAGCGAGACCGCGCCATGCTTGGATTCGGGTTGTCCGGAAACGGGGTCGCGATGCGCCTCCAGCAGTCCCCCCATGCTCGCACGACCGCTGAACTGGCCGGTCCAGTGCATGGGCACGAAGACCTCGCCACGGCGCTGCCCCTTGGAGACCCGCACCCGGCCGAGGTAGTCGTCGCCGGCGCCGGTCAAGCGCGCCAGTTGCTGATCCTCGATGCCCAGGGCCTGGGCATCTTCCGGGGTGAGCTCGATAAAGGGCTCGGCGCGGTGGTTCATCAGCCGCGGCGCCCGGCCGGTGCGGGTCATGGTGTGCCACTGGTCGCGCACCCGGCCGGTGTTGAGGCGCAGCGGCCGTGCCTCGCTCAGCGCCTGCTCGGGCTCGCGGGGCCGCACCGGGATCAGCCTGGCCAGGCCGTCCGGGGTGGCGAAACGGCCATCCTCGAACAGCCGCGCCGTCCCTTGCGGTGCCCGGGCCGTCACCGGCCACTGGATCGGCGCCAGGGCGTCATAGGCCGCCCGGTCGAGCCCGGCCAGGCCGGAGATATCGAACAGCCGCGCGGAGTCGGCGCCGTCCCGGTTCTCGAACCCCGACAGCCGGGCATGCTCGTCGAAGATCTCGCCCGGGTGCTCGAAGGCGAAGGCCTCGCCGAACCCGAGCCGGCGGGCCACCTGGGTGATGATCCACCAGTCGTGACGCGCCTCGCCCGGCGGCGGCAGGATGCCGCGCTGGCGGGAGATGCGCCGCTCGGAGTTGGTCACGGTGCCGTCCTTCTCCGACCAGCCCGAGGCCGGCAGCACGATGTCGGCATAGGGCAGCAGGTCGGTGTCGGCCACGCACTCGGAGACGATCACCAGCGGACATTTCTCGAGTGCTGCCCGTACCCTATCGGCTCTCGGCAGGCTCACCGCCGGGTTGGTGGCCATGATCCACACCGCCTTCACCTCGCCCCGTTCGATCGCCTCGAACAGCTCCAGCGCCTTATGGCCCGGCCCGTCCGGCACATCCGGCGTCAGGTGCTCCGTGGCCCAGAAGCGGGTAACGCGGTCGATGGCACCGGGGCTGTGGTAGTCCATGTGAGCGGCCAACTGGTTGGCCAATCCGCCCACCTCGCGGCCCCCCATGGCGTTGGGTTGGCCGGTGATCGAGAAGGGCCCGGCGCCCGGCAACCCGATCTTGCCGCCGGCCAGGTGGCAGTTGATGATGGCATTGCACTTGTCGGTACCGCTGGAGGACTGGTTGATTCCCTGGGAGTAGAGGGTCACCACGTGCAGTTGGCTGGCGAACCAGTAGAAGAAGGTCTCGAGGCGTTCCGGGTCGACATCGCAGTCGGCGGCGATGGCCTCCACCGCGCCGTCGCCCTCCCGGGCCGCGGCCAGGGCGTCATCGAGGCCAGTGGTGTGCTTCTCGAGATAGACGCGGTCCAGCCTGCCCTTGTCGGCCATCCAGGCCAGCAGGCCGTTGAACAGCCGGGCGTCGCTGCCGGGCTTGAGGCCCAGGTAGAGGTCGGCGATCTCGCAGGTGTCCGTCACCCGGGGATCGATCACCACCACCCGCATCAGCGGGTTGCGACTCTTGGCGGTGCGCAGGCGCTGGTAGAGCACCGGGTGGTTCCAGGCCAGATTCGAGCCGACCAGCACCACCAGCTCGGCCTCCTCGATGTCCTCGTAGTTGCACGGCACCGCATCGGCCCCCAGGGAGCGCTTGTAGGCGGCGACCGCCGAGGCCATGCAGAGCCGCGAGTTGGTATCCAGGTGTGGCGTACCGAGAAAGCCCTTGAACAGCTTGTTGGCGACATAGTAGTCCTCGGTGAGCAGTTGCCCCGAGAGATAGGCCGCCACCGCCCCCTTGCCGTGGTCGCGGCGAGTCGCCTGCAGTCGCTCGGCCACGGCGTCGAGTGCCGTCTCCCAGTCCACCTCGGCACCGTCGACCCGCGGACGGGTCAGTCGACCGTGGTCTCCCAGGGTCTCGTGCAGTGCCGAGCCCTTGACGCACAGCCGCCCGAAGTTGGCCGGGTGATCGGCATCGCCGTCCACCCCGGTGATCCGGTCGTTCTCCACGCAGGCCAGCACGCCACAGCCGACGCCGCAGTAGGGGCAGGTGGTTCGGGCCTGATGCATGACGATCTCCTGTCGCGGTAGGTCTGGAAACGGCGACGCCCGCCAACACCCCCCTGAGCAGGGGGCCGTTGGCGGGCGTCGTTGCCTGGTCGGAGAACCGGCATGGCTCTCCTTACCGTGTGATCAGCTAGTGCCACCCCTCAAGCAACACACATGCCATGCTGTAATTTCTGCTGTCACTCCAAAGACCTGGGACTCCCTCGCCCCTCCTGCCGGGAACCATGCCCCCGCCCGCCGCACCAATGACTATCATGACCGGCCACACCATGCACCACCCTGGTGCCGACAGCCCTCGACACGACGGCCACGCCTCCCTCCCACCCGCCCGGAACTGGCGTCCCGCCTCGAGGTAGCGGTAACTGGAATGCATCTTGCAACGCAGTAAACGCACGCAACACGACGAGCGACACAGCCATGCCACCACCCCTGAACATCCTGCTGATCGACGACGAGGTCGTGCGCGCCGCCATGGTCGAGGAGGCCCTCACCAGCGAGGGTCATACGGTCATCTGCCATCTGCAGAGCCCGGCGAGCCTCAACGAGATGGTCGCCCGCCACCAGCCCGACGTGGTGATCATCGACATGGAATCGCCCGATCGCGACACCCTGGAGAGCATGGCCCTGCTCAACCGCGAGAACCCGCGTCCGGTGGTGTTCTTCGCCGACCAGCACGACCCCGACACCATGCAGGCGGCACTGCAGTCGGGCGTCAGCGCCTACGTGGTCGACGGCCTGGTGCCCGGCCGGGTCAAGGCCATCATCGAGGTCGCCATCGCCCGCTTCGATGCCTTCCAGTCCATGCGCCAGGAACTCGACCAGGCGCGTAACCAGTTGGCCGACCGCAAACGCATCGAGCGCGCCAAGGGCCTGCTGATGAAGCACCAGGACTGCGACGAGGAGCAGGCCTATCGCATGCTGCGCAAGCTGGCCATGGATCGCGGCCAACGACTGGCCGAGGTCGCCGACAGCGTCATCGACATTCTCGAACGCCTGAACACTCGATCACCCGAGTAGGGGCCCCTGTCATGAAAGAGACAGCCATGAGCACGACGGCCATGCCGCCATCCCCCGAACTGGAACGCCTGACCCTGGGCTTCATTCCCCTGCTGGATGCCGCCCTGCTGATCATCGCCCGGGAACAGGGTTTCTTCGCCGAGCAGGGCCTGGAGGTCTCGCTGTCGCGGGAGAACGCCTGGTCGACGCTGCGTGACAAGGTCGCCGCCGGCCTGCTCGATGGTGCCCAGATGCTGGCGCCACTACCGCTGGCCATGAGCCTGGGACTGGGCCGGGCGCCCTGCGATGCCCGGGCACCGATCATCCTGAGCCGCAACGGCAATACCCTCACGCTCTCCGAGAGGCTCTGCCACGACAGCGGCGCGGCACTCGGCGCGGATCCCGCGACGGGCGCACGCGCGCTGGGCGACTGGCTGCGCCGGCAAGCGGGCGAACGCCGCCCCCGCCTGGCCATGGTCTATCCCTTCTCCTGCCAGCACTATCTGCTGCGCGAGTGGCTCTCGCTGGCGGGCATCGACGCCGAGCGAGGGGTGGAGCTCATCGCCCTGCCGCCCCCGCGCATGGTGGAAGCCCTGCAGGAGGGGCGCATCGACGGCTTCTGCGCCGGCGAGCCCTGGGGGACCCTGGCCCGCCACCGCGGCGCGGGGCGGCTGGTCGCCACCGGCGCCCAGTTGTGGCCCGACCATCCGGAGAAGGTGCTCGGCGTGACCGGCTCCTGGGCGCGGCGCTACCCGGCCACCCAGGCGGCGCTGATCCGCGCCCTGGCGCGGGCGAGCAGCTGGCTCGCCGACTCCCCCGAGCATGGGCGCCGGGCCCGGGACTGGCTCGCCCTGCCGCCCTATCTCGACCGCTCGATCTGCCACCTCGACGGCCTGGGGCTGGACAGCGCGCCGATCCACCAGCGCCTCCACGGCGAGGGGGTGCTCCGCCCCAGCCCCGCGACAGCGGGCCGCTTCGCCGAGCACCTCGGCCGGCACATGCGCGACCACGGGCGCACGCTCGATCTGCATACCCTGGAGGAGTGCTACAGCCCTGTGCATTTCGATGCGGCCACGCACCACTGATGTGCAACAGCACTCCTGACCGGGACGGCATCGGCATACCACCCCGCTCACAACCACATGAATCAACTTAAAAAAACTGAACTTCCTGGCATTCTGGCCGGATTCTTGACTGAGTAACGACACCAGGCGATCAACGGCGATCGCACGCCATATCATGACGAAGACGTCTCTGCGCACTCCCCCAGGGGAGGCGACGCCGAGGCGTCTTCTTCGTTTCATCATTTCCGCATCAAAGAAGAGAGGTGTCAGGACATGCGTCATCGACATCCCGATTCCCCGGCGACCGAGCACCTGGTGATCGTCGGCAACGGCATGGCCGGCCACCGGCTGGTCGAGACGCTGCTCAAGCGCGACGACCGCCCCGCCCGCATCACCGTGATCGGCGAGGAGCGGGTAGCGGCCTACAACCGCATCCTGCTCTCGCCGCTGCTCGCCGGTGACATGACCCGCGATGCCCTGACCCTGCGCGAGGCCGACTGGTACACCGAGCAGGGCGTGGAGCTGATCCTCGGCGAGCGCGTGGCGACCCTCGACTGCGAGGCACGCCGCCTCACCACCGATGCCGGTCGCACCCTCGGTTACGACCGCCTGGTACTGGCCACCGGCTCGCGCCCGGCCATGCCGCCGCTGCCCGGCCTGGAGCTCGACGGGGTACGCGCCTTCCGCGACCTGGACGACGCCGCCGCCCTGACCCGCACCGCCGAGGCCGGCGGCAACGCCGTGGTGATCGGCGGCGGCCTGCTCGGCCTGGAGGCCGCCGAGGGGCTGCGCAAGCGCGGCATGGCCGTCAGCCTGATCCAGCGCGACGACCGGCTGATGAACCGCCAGCTCGACGCCACCGCCGCCACCCTGCTGGAGGCGGAGTTGACCCGCCGCGGCCTGACCATCTTCACCGAGGCCAACATCGCCGCGCTCCTCGACGACGGCCAGGGCCGGGTGCACGAGGTGCGCCTCGAGGACGGCACCCGGCTGCCCGCCGACTGCGTGGTGGTGGCGATCGGCATCACCCCCAACGCCGAGCTGGGCCGCCAGGCCGGACTCGCCACGGAGCGCGCCATCCTGGTGGACGCCCACCTGACCACGTCCGACCCGGCGATCCACGCCCTGGGCGAGTGCTGCCAGTTCGAGGGCCAGCTCTACGGCCTGGTCGAGCCGATCTGGCGTCAGGTGGACGTCCTCGTCGACCGGCTCTGTCAGCGTCCCGGCGACGCGCCCGTGGCCGGCTACCGGGAGGCCCCCACCGCCACCAAGCTCAAGATCAGCGGCGTCTCGCTCTATGCCTTCGGCCCCATTGATCCCGATGACGGCCACGAGGTGCTCGCCTACCACGACCCCGAACAGGGTGAGTACCGCCGCCTGCTGCTGCGCAACGGACGCATCGAGGGTGCCGTGCTCTATGGCGACACCGCCATGGGCCCCTGGTACTTCGAGCGCTCCCTGGCCGGCACCGATCTCGGTCCCTGCCGCCAGGCGCTGCTGCTCGGCGCCGCCGACGCCCAGTTGCTTCTCGACTCCCCCGAACCCCAGGACAGCCCCCTGAAGGAGGCCGCATGAACACGCCAAATTCCGACAAACAGCAGTTGATCATCATCGGTAACGGCATGGTCGGCCACCACCTGGTCGAACAGCTGGTCGAGCGTGGCGCCACCGAGCGCTACCACGTCATCGTCTTCGGCGAGGAGCGCCACCTGGCCTACGACCGGGTGCACCTCTCCGAGTACTTCAGCGGCCGCGATGCCGACTCGCTGGCGCTGTCCACCGCCGACTACTACGCCGAGCACGGCATCGAGCTGCGCCTGGCCGAGGCGGTGACCGCCATCGACCGCGACGGCAGCGAAGTGCTGACCCCCCAGGGCCGCTACCGCTACGACCGACTGGTGCTGGCCACCGGCTCCTACCCCTTCGTGCCGCCGATTCCCGGCAACGATCGCGACGGCTGCCTGGTCTACCGCACCCTGGAGGACCTGGACGCCATCCGTGAAGCGGCCGAGACGGCCACCACCGGGGTGGTGGTGGGCGGTGGCCTGCTCGGCCTCGAGGCGGCCAACGCCCTGCGCGGGTTGAATCTCGACACCGCCGTGGTGGAATTCGCCCCGCGCCTGATGCCGATGCAGGTCGACAGCGAGGGCGGCGAACTGCTGCGCGAGAAGATCGAGGCGCTGGGCGTGCAGGTGCTCACCGGCCGTGCCACCCAGGAGATCATCGATGGCGAGGCTAGCCGCCACCGCATGGTGTTCCAGGACGACAAGGTGCTGGAGACCGACCTGATCGTCTTTTCCGCCGGCATCCGCCCCCGCGACGAGCTGGCCCGCGACTGCAGCCTGGAGATGGGCGAACGCGGCGGCGTGGTGATCGATGACCGCTGCCTGACCAGCGACCCGGCCATTCTCGCCGTGGGGGAAGTCGCGCTCTGGAACAACAGCATCTTCGGCCTGGTGGCCCCCGGCTATCAGATGGCCAAGGCCGCCGCCGCGACCCTGCTGGAAGGCGGCATGACCTTCGGCGGCGCCGACATGAGCACCAAGCTCAAGCTGATGGGGGTCGACGTGGGCTCCATCGGCGATGCCCATGGCGACCGCACCCCCGGGGCGCGGATGTTCCGCTACCTCGACCCGCTCAAGCAGCAGTACCGCAAGCTGGTGGTTTCCAGCGACGGCAAACGCCTGGTGGGCGCCATGCTGGTGGGCGACAACAGCGTCTACGACACCCTACTGCAGTACTACGCCAACCGCATGGAACTGCCCGAGGACCCGGCCTCGCTGATTCTGCCGAGCAGCGAAGGCGCTCCGGCACTGGGCCCCGATGCCCTGCCCGAGGCCGCGACCATCTGCTCGTGCCACAACGTCACCAAGGGCGACGTCTGCGCCACGATCGACGGTGGGGCGGTAGACCTCGCCGCGGTCAAGGGCGAAACCAAGGCCAGCACCGGCTGCGGCGGCTGTGCGGCACTGCTCAAGAGCCTGGTCGACCATGAGCTCGAGAGCCGCGGCGTGGAGGTCGACAAGTCGATCTGCGAGCACTTCGCCCATACCCGTCAGGAGCTCTACGACATCGTGCGCGTCGAGGGCATCAAGACCTTCGGCGAGCTGATCGAGAAGCATGGCGCTTCACATACCCCGGGCCTCGGCTGCGATATCTGCAAGCCGGCAGTGGCCTCGATACTGGCGTCCTGCTTCAACGAGCCGATCACCGATGCGGCGCATATCCCGTTGCAGGACACCAACGACACCTTCATGGCCAACATGCAGAAGAACGGCACCTACTCGGTGGTGCCGCGCATTCCCGGCGGCGAGATCACCCCGGACAAGCTGGTGGTGCTCGGCCAGGTGGCCCAGAAGTACGGCCTCTACACCAAGATCACCGGCGGCCAGCGCGTCGACCTGTTCGGCGCACGCCTCGAGGACCTGCCGGACATCTGGGGCGAGCTGATCGAGGCCGGCTTCGAGACCGGTCACGCCTACGGCAAGTCGCTGCGTACGGTGAAGTCCTGCGTCGGCAGCACCTGGTGCCGCTACGGGGTGCAGGACAGCGTGGGCATGGCGATCCACCTCGAGAACCGCTACAAGGGCCTGCGCTCGCCACACAAGATCAAGTTCGCCGTGTCCGGCTGCACCCGCGAATGTGCCGAGGCCCAGAGCAAGGACGTCGGGGTGATCGCCACCGAGAACGGCTGGAACCTCTATGTCTGCGGCAATGGTGGCATGCGCCCGCGCCACGCCGAGCTGCTGGCCACCGACCTCGACGACGAGACCCTGATCAGGACCATCGACCGCTTCCTGATGTTCTACGTGCGCACCGCCGACCGCCTGCAGCGCACCTCGGTATGGCGCGAGAACCTCGAGGGCGGCCTGGACTATCTCAAGGAGGTGATCCTCGACGACAGCCTCGGCCTTGGCGAGGAGCTGGAAAGCCAGATGCAGGCCGTCATCGACAGCTACGAGTGCGAATGGGCCAACGCCATCAAGGACCCGGAGAAGCTCAAGCGTTTCCGCAGCTTCGTCAATGATTCGCGCCCCGACCCGGACATCATCGTGACCGAAGAGCGCGGCCAGCTCCGCCCTGCCTGATGAGCCGGGCCCAACGCCCCTGGTCAGCCGATAACAAGCGCCGAGGCCGCCCCTCCGGGGTCAGACCCCAACCGGGTTACCGAGGCCAGTGTCGTGCCGTTCGCGGGCGGCATCACCGCCGCCGGGGTCTGACCCCGGAGGGTCTCCCCGCGCCGGCAACTCGCCAACCGAACACAAGGAGTTTTCCATGACCAACGCCACTGCAGCCAAGACCATGACCCAGACCTGGCAATCCCTCTGTGCCCGTGCCGCCCTGGTGCCGTTCTCCGGCGTCGCCGCCTGGGTGGAAACCGCCGAAGGGCCGGCACAGGTCGCGCTCTTCTACCTCCCCGGCCACGAACAGGAACTCTACGCCCTGGACCATCACGACCCCTTCTCCAACGCCAACGTCATCGCCCGCGGCATCGTCGGCGACCTCAAGGGCCAGCTCGTCGTCGCCTCACCGATCTACAAACAGCACTTCCGCCTGGAAGACGGCCAATGCCTGGAAGACGACAGCGTCGCGCTGCGCAGCTGGAAGGTAAGCTTCAAGGGCGATGAGGTGTGGATCGAGGCGTGAGGAAGCCGCCGGTACTCGGGGAGTGCCGGCGGATAGAAGCGGTGGATGCTGGTGGTGAGACTGGTGAGTGTTCGTTACCCATGGCCGATTCCCTGGCAAGGACTTCGCATCAGATAGCAAGGGTGCGACAAGCCCTCCAGTCAGTACTTACTCACCTGACATACCCGGGATCAGCGATCGTTCAAGCCCTTACCCTCGAGAATGCTCGGTATGCACTTTTCGATTCTCGACGTTCGCGTACTGGGTAGAGGGAGTCGCGATTCGCCACTTTCGAGAGCGCGTATCACCCGGCAGGGGTTGCCAGCGGCAAACACATCCTCGGGGATGTCCTTCGTCACCACGCTGCCGGCGCCGATGACCGAACGGACGCCGATCGTGACACCGGGGCAGAGAATCGCCCCGCCGCCGATCCAGACATCATCGCCGATGGAGATGGGCCTGGCGGCTTCCAGGCCGCTGCGGCGCTGCTCGGCATCGAGCGGGTGGGTGGCGGTGTAGACCTGCACATTGGGGCCGAACAGCACGTGGTTGCCGATGGTGACCTGGGCCACGTCGAGGATCACGCAGTTGAAGTTGAAGAAGACCCGCTCGCCCAGGGTGATGTTGCTACCGTAGTCGCAGTAGAAAGGCGGCTCGATAAAGGTGCCCTTGCCCATGGCGCCGACCAGTTCGAGCAGCAGCCGCTTGCGCTCCCTCCCCTGGTCGTCGCGGGAGTCGTTGAACGCCTTCATCAGCAGGCGGGCGCGATGCCGCTCTTTGGCCAACTGCGGGTCGAGCGGGTCGTAGAGATCGCCGCTCAGCATCTTCTCATTTTCCGTGCGCATCGTTTCCTCATCCGTTGGCGGTAAGCGCCCCCCATCCAGCAAGCACTTACTCACTCTAGATCACCCGATGGGAACGGTCTCGTGCTGGGCGGACCGGCGAACGCACCGTCCAACGGCAGCGTCACGTCACAGGCCCAGCAGGCGCCATACCAGCGGCAGGAACAGCGCGGTGAACACCCCCGTCAGGCTCATGCCGAGCGAGGCGAAGGCGCCGGCCGTGGGGCCGAGTTCGAAGGCGCGGACGATGCCGATGGCGTGGCCGTTCACGCCCAGCGCGAAGCCGAGGATACGCTTGTCGGTGATCCTGAGCAGGCGGGCCAGCAGCGAGACGAAGATGGTCGACATCACGCCGGTGATCAGCAGCCCACCGAGCATCAGCGACAGCGAGCCGCCGATCTGCTCCATGATGCCCATGGCCAGGGGCGCGGTGACCGACTTCGGCGCCAGGGAGGCCAGCACTACGGAGGGCGCCCCCAGCAGCCAGGCGATCAAGACGGAATAGAACGCCGCCAGCACGGCGGCGAGCGGCAGGCAGCACAGGATCGGCTTCCACAAGGCGAAGATATGCTGTCGCTGCTGGTAGAGCGGCACCGCCAACGCCACCGTGGCGGGGCCCAGCAGCAGGGTCAGCCAGGCCACGTTGCGCTGGTAGTCGGCGTACTCATAGCGCAGCAGCCAGAGGCTTGCCGCCGTGAGCACGGCGCCGATCAACACCGCCGGGCACCAGCTTGGCCGGCCGAGCCGTTCGAACAGATGAATGCCGCCGAGATAGGCCGCCAGGGTCAGCGCTATGGCGAGTATCGGGGTGTTCAGCAGGGAAGCGTGCAGGTCGCTCATGGCTCGCGCCTCCGTGCGTCGGCGTTCGCGGCTTCCTCGGGCATGAAGCGCCGCATCAGCCAGAGCGTGGTCAGCACGCTGAGGAAGGTGCCGACACCCAGGGCGACCATGATCGCCATCCAGTGGCCGGCGAACTCATCGATCACGAAGAACACGCCCACCACTCCGGGCATGATCAGCATGGCGAGCAGCGGTATCAGCGCCTGGCTCGCCGTGGCCACGCTCTCGTTCAGCCGTCGCTTCACCAGCAGCCAGGCCAGCAGCAACAGCAGCCCGGCCATGGCGTGGGAAACAGGAAGGGACAGCAGTTCGACGACGACATGGCCGAGCAGTTGGAAACCGAGCAGCCACAGGAACCCACGCAACAGCTTCATGCCATCTCCACGAAGAAACCCAGGTGAATACCTCTTGCTGCCAAACGACGAAAGGCCACGGCGCCATGAATGGATAGGGCATAATGTTAACACGCTATCGTTATGGCGTGAGTGGGTCGGCGCGACGGGTATCGGCTGCCATCGCGATACCCTCTTCCACCGGATCGACGCCGATGGCACTCTGGACGGGGAGAGCGTTTTCATGGACCCGGAGATCTCTCGCTGAGAGAGCGTTGATCCGCTGCTTTGCAGCATGAGCAATCCATGTCCATGCTGATAGTATGGACATATCCAGTGTCCAAGCAGAAACAGGAGGTGAGCAGACGCGCTGAGCAGGACGGCACGACCAGCGCCCTGTCACATGGTTGACATCGTGCGCCGTGAGTGTCGACACCATGACGACAAGGAGAGCTGCGCCGATGGTACGCATCGACAAGAAGGCCACCCGGCTGTATGTGCTGGACACCAATGTCCTGATCCACGACCCCGCCGCCCTCTACCAGTTCGATGAGCACGAGGTGGTCATCCCCATGACCGTGCTCGAGGAGCTCGACAAGCACAAGAACGGTATCCGCGAGATAGCCCGTACCGCTCGCCAGGTCAGCCGCACCCTCTCGGACCTGACCGCCAACGTCAACGTCGACCTGATTCGCGATGGCATTCCCATCACCCGGCTCGCGGGCCCCGAGGGGCGCCTGCGCCTGCTGTGCTACAACGACCTCAAGCCCCTGGATCCCCTGCCCGACAGCCCCGACAACCGCATTCTCGCCGAGACCTGCCGGCTACGCGAGGAGCGCACCGATGCCTCGGTGATACTCGTCACCAAGGACATCAACCTGCGCGTCAAGGCCGCGGCGCTGGGCGTGCCGGTGGAGGACTACCTCAACGACCGCGTCTTCGACGACTCCGACGCCATGATCGATGGCGCCCGGATCTACCCCGATGCCGGCCACGATGGCAGCGGCCTGTGGGACAGCCTGAAGGTCGACGTACGGGTCGAGCGCCATGCTGACAAGGTGGTCTACCAGCTCACCGGCGACATCCCCGCCGAGTGGCACCTCGGCATGCTGGTCTCCGACAGCGACAACGGCGCCAGCTTCGAGGCCATCGTGCGCGAGGTCAGCCCGCAACTGGCCAGCCTCGAACTGCTGACCAACTACCGTCACGGCGCCAGCGTGTGGGGCGTGCATGCCCACGACAGCCGCCAGAACTTCACCCTCAACCTGCTGATGGACGACGACATCGACCTGGTCACCATCGCCGGCAGCGCCGGTACCGGCAAGACCTTCATGACGCTCGCCGCCGCCTTCCAGCAGACCCTCGACACCAAGCGCTTCGAGCGCATCGTCTTCACCCGGGCGCCGATCTCCATGAGCGAGGACATCGGCTTCCTGCCCGGCACCGAGGAGGAGAAGATGTCGCCCTGGATGGGCGCCTTCCACGACAACATGGACAACCTGCTGCGCGACGAGGATGGCGGGAGCAGCTGGGAGAACGGCGCCACCCGCCAACTGCTCGGCTCGCGGGTGCAGATCCGCGCCCCCGGCTTCATGCGCGGCCGCACCCTCAACGACACCTTCCTGATCATCGACGAGGCACAGAACTTCACGCCCAAGCAGCTCAAGTCGCTGGTCACCCGGGCCGGCCGCAACACCAAGATCGTCTGCCTGGGCAACGTCGGCCAGATTGACACCCCCTACCTGACCGCCAACACCTGCGGCATGGCGGCCGTGGTCCAGCGCTTCCGCGACTGGCCCCACGCCGGTCACGTCACCCTCAAGAGCGTCGAGCGCTCGCGGCTGGCGCTGGCCGGAGAGGAGATGCTCTAAACCCACCGGGGCGCCACGGGTCGATCAGGCGAGTCGACCGGCCCTCAGGCAGTGCCCCACATGGTCATCGCCAGCACGATGGCGATGACCATCATCAACACCGCCGCATGGCGGCGTAGCCACCCCTCGGCGCGGGACACCGCCACGAGCCGGCCTTTCCACCTGCGCTCTCCCTCGACCAGGCACGCGACCAGCACGGCCCTGGTCTCGCCGAGCCACGCCATCGGGCCCTGTACCCGGCCCCGACACCCCCACCAGGCAGCGGCAAGCGGCCACCAGAGATCGCCGGGCGGCAGCCGCCCATGGAGGTGCCACGGCCAGCGACGCGCAGCCCATGCCGCCGCCACGGCCAGCCCCACCCCCAGTGCCACCGGCCACAGCAGGCCGGGCAGCTCATCCACCGGCGGCCACGCCGGTCGCCCGAGCGGCAGCCACCAGGGCAGGGTGCCGGCCGCCAGCAGCATTCCCAACCAGGCCAGCGGCATGGGACCGGCCAACGGTATCAGGCCATCACGCCGGGCCTGAACCCCGCTCTGCCACTGCCGCCACAGCGCCCGGGCCATCAGCGCCGTGGTCCCCACCGCCGCCAGGCTCAACCAGGCCACCACCCCGGAATGGCCCGACTCGTAGAGCGGCGACTTGAAGGCCCACTTGGTGGCCAGCCCAGAGCCCAGCGCACCGGCCAGCGACAGCGCCGGGAGCGCCAGCAGGCTCCATAGCAGCCAGGCCGGAACGCGTGGGGGGTGCTCGCCGATGCTCACACCGAGAAACAGGGCGCCCTTGGTCAAGCCATGGTGGGCGGCGAACAGCACCACCGCCGCCGAGATCGCCGGCCAGGCCATGGGCGCGATCAGCCCCATCGCCACCAGGGCGGTGATCATGCCCATCTGGCTGACGCTGGAGTAGGCCAGCACCGCCTTGGGATGGCGCTGGCAGACACCGTAGAGCGCCGCCCCGAGGGCCGCCAGCAGACCGGCCACGAGCATCACCCGGCCCAGCCGGGCGAAGGCCTCGCCGGCGCCCGGGTCGCCCAGCGGCAGAGACCCCAGCCAGCCCACCAGGCCGGCCTTGACCATGGCGCCGCTGAGCACCGCACTGGCCGGCGTCGGCGCCACCGGGTGTGCCAGAGGCAGCCACAGGTGGAGCCCCGCCACCCCCGCCTTGACCCCGAAGCCGAGCCACAGCAACACGGCCATCCAGACACCCTGCTGCGCCGCGGCAATGGCCTCGCGCAACCCGCCCAGGGTCAGGGTGCCGGCACTGCCCGCGGCCCACAGCAGCCCGGCGAGGATCAGTCCCTCGCCCAGTACCGCCATCACCAGATAGGCCAGGCCGCCGACACGGGCATCCCGGGTTCCGGCGTGCACCACCAGGCCGTAGGCGGCGAAGGTCATGACGGCAAACCCCAGGTAGAAGCTGGCGATGTCCTCGGCCACGATCAGCAGCAGGTTGCCGGCGAGCGTCAGCGGCCAGAGCAGTGCGAAGCGCTGCAGCCGGCCACCGGCGCTGCCGTCACCGGCCTCGAGGCGCGCCTGCTCCGGGGCCAGATAGCCGCGGGCATGGAAGCCGGCCAGCCCCCACAGCAGTGCGGTGAAGGCCAGCAGCGGCCGGCGCAGCCCATCGAGCTCCCAGACCCCACCGAGCATCCACCACTCCAGCACCAGTTGCCCCGGCGGTGCCAGCATCGCCAGGCCGAGCGCCGGCAGCGGGGCCGTGCACCAGAGGCCGTCGAGCAGCCGCCGCGAGTGGCCCGGCGAAGCGAGCGCGGCGCGCACCGGCACCCGTAGCGCCAGCGCCAGTGGCCACAGCAGGGCCAGCCAGAGGCCGGCCGCGAAGAGCAGCGAGGTCACGGCAGGTACTCCTCGATGGCGACCCGGGTGGCCCACTCCAACGGGCTGAAGGGCATGCCCGCCAGCACACCGGCCAGCACGCTGAAGGCCGCCGTGGCCAGCGTCGGCCAGAGCAGCCAGCCACTGGTCTCGAAACGGCCCAGGCGGCGTTCCCCGGGCCACTCACCCCGCCCGTGGTCGGGACCGGGACGAAACCACAATCGATGCAGGAGCGGCAGGAAATAGGCGGCGTTGAGCAGGCTGCTGGCGACCAGCACCGCGATCACCCAGGGCATGCCGGCCTGCACCGCGCCGGTGCCCAGGTACCACTTGCTGAAGAAGCCGACCACCGGTGGGAGGCCGACCATGCCCAACGCGCCCACCGTGAAGGCCAGGCTGGTCAACGGCATGCGCCGGCCGGCGCCATCCAGATCGTCGATGCGATGGATGCCCAGCTCCTCGGCATAGTTGCCGGCGCAGAAGAACAGCGTGATCTTCATCAGGCCCTGGTGCAGCAGGTGCGACAGCGCAGCGATGGTGCCCAGGGGCCCGAACAGGCCGACGCCAAGCACGATGTAGGCAACCTGGCTCACCGTGGAGAAGGCCAGCAGCGGCTTGAGCTCCTGCTGGGCCAGGGCACGCAGCGAGCCATAGAGGATGGTGACGGTGGCGATGGCCACCAGCCCATGGAGCAGGCCCAGCTGGTGGCTCAACTCGATGCCGTAGACATCGTGGACCAGTCGCACGATGCCGAAGGCACCGGCCTTGACCACCGCCACCGCATGCAGCAGTGCGCTGACCGGCGCCGGCGCCACCATGGCCCTCGGCAGCCAGCCGTGCAGCGGCACCAGCGCCGCCTTGACCCCGAGCCCGAGGATCAGCGCCACGAAGATCGTCACCAGCATCGGATGCCGCTCCGCGCCCAGCTCGGCGAGGATCTCGCGTTCGCCGAAGCGGATGTCCCCAACCAGGCCATGCAGCGCCACCATCCCGATCATCAGCACCAGCCCGGCGCTCAGGGTGAAGCGCAGGTAGACGGCTCCCGCCGCCAGCGCCTTGGGAGTGCCCCGATGCACCACCAATGGATAGGTGGAGAGGGTGAGCAGCTCGTAGAAGATCAGGAAGGTGAACAGGTTGCCGGCCAGGCTGATGCCCAGGGTACTGGCCACGCAGAGGCTGAAGAAGCCGAAGAAGCGTTTGCGGTTGGGCGAATCCTCCAGATAGCCGATGGCATAGAGGGTGGTGCACAGCCACAGCAACGAGGAGAGCCCCGCGAACATGATGCCCAGGGCATCGGCCCGCAGCACGAAGCTCATGCCCTCCATCACCGGGAACTCGACGGCATACTCCCGGCCTTGACGCAGCCCCCAGACCATCCAGGCCACCACCCCCAGCTTGATCACCGCCGCCCCGAGGTTGAGCAGGGTCCTCGCCCGGAAGGCCCGCTCGGGCAGCATGAAGATCAGCACCGCGGCGAGCAGCGAACTCCCCAGGGCGGCCAGGGGAAACCAGGCGCCAGTCATGGCTCCCCCCCGCCCGGGCGCAGCATGGCCAGGGGCCAGTCGGCGGCCAGGCCCAGCCCCAGGGCCGTGAGCGCCAGCAGCAAGGCAATGAGGTCCATCCCGACCGGCAGTTGCCGGAAGTCATGACGCGGTGCCTCCTCGACGAAGGTGTAACGGAACACCCGGAAGACATAGGCAGCGGTGAGCAGCGACCCCAGCGCCAACACCAGCACCCAGGGCCATTGGCCGGCGAGCAACGCCGCCTGGAGCAACAGCCACTTGGCGGTGAAGCCGGCGCTGGGCGGCAGCCCCATCAGGGTCACGGCGGCAATGCCAAAGGTCATCAGCGCCAACGGCAGCCGCCGGCTGGTACCGGCCAGCTCCGCGAGTCCGCCGTGGCCGGTGGCCAGCAGCAGATTGCCGGCGGCCATGAACATCGCCGCCTTGGCCAGGGCATGGCCGGCGAGCTGCAGCCAGGTGCCCTGCCAGGCGAGTGCCGCTACCGCCTCGCTGGTGCCGATCAGCAATGGAAAGGCCAGCAGCAGGTAGCCCAGCTGGCCCACCGTGGAGAAGGCCACCACCTGCTTGAGCCCCCGAGCCCGCCAGGCCAGCAGTCCGCCCCACAGCACCGCCGCGCTGCCCAACCCACCGAGCACCCAGGCCCCAGCCACCTGGCCCGGTATCAGCAACAGCCAAAGCTGCAACAGGATGAAGAAGGAGGCCTTGACCACCAGGGCGCCGTGTATCGCACTCACCGGGGGCCAGGCACTGCCATGCACCGGGGCGAGCCAGGCGTGCAGGGGAAAGATCGCCGCCTTGAGGAGTAACCCGGCGCTGAGCAGCGCCACGGCGATCCAGGTCACCGGCCCGGGCTCGACCGTCGCCGAGAGGCCGGCCAGGTCCAGCCGCCCCCAGGCGCCCAGCAACAGCGCCACCCCGAGCAACCAGGCCAACGACCCCACCAGGGCGAAGAGCAGGTAGCGCATGCCCGCCGCAAGAGCGTCTGCCTGGCCCGGCAACAGCATCATGGCCACGGCACAGAGCCCCATCAGCTCCAGTGCCGCATAGAGGGTGAGCAGGTCGGCGGCGAGCCAGATCAGTGCCAGCGAGGTGGTCAGCCCGCCCAACAGCGGCCACAGCCAAGCGGCCGCCCGCCGCGGAATGCGCGCGGCCTGGCGATGGCCGACGGCATAGGCGGCACTGGCGAGCATCAGCAGTTGAGTCAGCAACAGCAGCAGTGCCGAGAGGGCATCGAGGCGCAGTTGCAGATCGAGCGCCCCGAGCGACACGGGCGCATGATGACCGCCGTGCGCTGCCACGGCGGTCAACAGCCACAGGGTGATCGCCGGCAACGCGACCGCCACCACCGGTGCTGGATGGCGGGGAGGGAAGCGCATGGCCACCACTCCCAGCAACGGCGGCGCCAGCAGGGCCAGCGACAGTGCCGCCATCATGGCGGGAGGAAATGCTTCCGGGGAAGCGGCCAGGCCGAACCAGGCGCTCATTCGCCGCCTCCCGGCTCGTCCTCGGCGACCAGGGTCACGCGACTCTCCAGGGCATGCAGGCGACGGATCAGGACCGCCCCCAGCAGAGTGCCGAGCCACGCCACCACCAGCCCCACCAGGATCAGCGCCTGGACCTCGGCCCGGGCGCCGGCGAGCCCCGCCAACAGCAGGAAGATACCCGACCCGAGCAGATTGAAGGCGAGCAGTCGACGCAGCAGGTGGGTATGGGTGGCGAAGGCCCAGGCCCCCAGGGTCATGATGGCGAGCCCCGCCGGCAACAGCGGTCGCCGGCGCCCTTCGGCCAGGAGTTCGACCACGCCGGTGCCGAGCAGCAGGCCCACCCCCATGGCGACCAGGATCGCCCACGCCACCGCCACCAGCAGCCGGATCGGCACCTGGCGTCGGCGCCTCAGGAAGTGATCATGGGAGGGCGGCCCCGGCTCGCGTGACCAGGTACCCAGGGCATGCAGCAGCGCGAGGCCGGTGAACAGGGCACCGAACAGCGCCTCGGCCAGGCCCAGCCAGGGAGCCCCCAGATGCCACCAGGCCAGCGCCATCATCAACGCGAAGCCGATGAAGGCGAGACAGGCCCGTGCCAGCCGACGATCGACCAGACAGACCAGCGCCAGGCCCACCAGCAGCCCGGCGTGGACGAGAGGGACGAAGGCCGACATCCAGTCGGATCAGTCGGAAGGGCTGTTGGCGGCCTTCTCGATCAACGCTTCGCTGTCACTGCCCGGCCCCTGCTGCAGCACGGTCTCGGCCTCGTGATAGAGACAGACGTAACGCCTGCAGGACGCACAGAACACCTTGTCGTCGGGATTCTTCACCTGGGAGACCCGCATGCGATGGCTGCCACAGTTGGGACAGGCCACGGGCAGGCGAAAATCGGTGGAAAGATCGGGCATGCTCACCTCCTCCATGGCATGGCGGGAAACGAAGACCTCTTCTCCAGTCATGGGGGTTATCCTGCACCCTTCAAGGCGGGGATGCCAATCCGGTCGCGTCACGAAGCTCCGCGGGACGTGACGGAGGGGCCCTGGGCGCTGATGCGGTTGCGGCCTTCGCGCTTGGCCCGGTAGAGCGCCCGATCGGCCCGGGACAACGCCCCGTCCAGGCTGCCGCCCGGCTCGAGGATAGTGAGCCCGAGGCTGACGGTGAAACGGAGCATCACGCCATCCACCTCCAGCTCGATGGCTTCCACCGCCAGACGCAGACGCTCGAGAATCTCCCAGGCCTGATCCGGGTCGCTGTCGACCAGTATCACCGCGAACTCCTCGCCACCGATGCGGGCGAAGAGATCGTACGGTCGCAGGCTGTCACGGCAGCTCATGGCGAAGGCCTGCAGCGCCAGATCGCCGGCCGCGTGGCCATGGGTGTCATTGAGGTGCTTGAAATGGTCCAGGTCGAGCATCGCCAGCGGCACCCGACGACCATGACGCTCGGCAAGCGCGAGCACGGCTTCCCCCTGCTCGAAGAAGGCACGCCGATTGAGCGCCCCGGTGAGCATGTCGGTACCGACCAGTTGCTGGACCCGCTGCTCGGCCTGCTTGCGCTCGCCGATGTCGATGAGCAGGCCATCCCAAAAGGTCTGGCCGTCGCGCCGGCGACGAGGTACCGCCCGGCCCTCCAGCCAGCGCACGCCGTCCGGCACAAGCAGCCGGTATTCCAGCCACCAGGGCTCCAGGCTCACCGCCGACTGGGCGATCGATGCGGTGAGCCGATCGCGATCCTCCGGGTGGACCCGCTTGAGCAGCCGATCGGCATCGTCCAGCACCGCTTCCGGGCTCAAGCCACAGAGCCGCTGCAACTCCTCGCTGAGGTAGAGGAAGCCGATCCGACCACTGGTATCCTGCCGGGCCTGGAAGATCACCGCGGGCAGCCGGGAGACGGTACCCTGCAGTTGCTCGAGCAGCATCTGGTCGTGCAGGTAGCGCTGGCGCATGCGGGTAACGTCGCGCTGGACGAGCAGCAACCGCCGTCGGCCGTCGGGCTCCTCGAGCAGCGGCAACACCACGGTATCCTGGTAGCATCGCTCGCCATCGGCACGCCGACAGGCCAGCACACCCTGCCACGGCTGGCCACGGGCGGCGGCGAAGTTCAACGCATGGTGCATGTCGCCATGCAGCGGCTTGACGTCCAGGGTAGTGACACGCCTGCCGAGCAGCTGTCCGGGCGGGTAGCCCGCATGGTGCTCGAAGTCGGGGTTGAGTTGTTCCACCACTCCCGCGTCATCGACCAGTATCACCGCCCCGGGGAAGCCGGCCAGCAGCCGGTCGGCCAGGCGTTCCTCGGCGCTGCGTCGCCGGTCGCGGGCGCGGGCCTCGAGGCGCTGGATCACCACCAGGCTGACGGCCAGGACCAGCCCTACCAGCCCCAGGGCCGGCCAGACACCGAGCAGGGCACCGGCACCGCCGACCATCAACGCCAGGGCAAGCGCCGCCATGGCGCCGAACGCCCAGCGACGTCGCACCCGATGCTGACCCTCATGTCTTTCCCTACGCCCTGGCCTGGCTCTATCCATGCGCCACACCTACCTTGGGGTTTCTCGCTGACGACAGCGATCGGCCTCTAGTGGGCCTTCTCGGCCTACAGTACCCCAACTTCGGCGGCGAGACACCCTGACCCGCCGTACCGAGCCCGTCGACGCGGGCTTGGCGTCAAGCGGCGAGCCGCTCGGAGAGCCACGTGCCGATATCCGTGACCTGCTGCGGGCAGACCGCATGGGCCATGGGATAGCGGCGGTAGTTCGCCGGGTAGCCCAGCGACCGGACCTTCTCGAAACCGGCCCTGCCCAGCGCCTCGGGCACCACCGGATCGAAGCTGCCGTGATGCACCTCGATGGGCAGGCCGCGATTGGCCTCGGCGAGCTCGATGCTGTCGGCGGTGGCGAAGTAGGTCGACAGGGCGAGCAGCCCCCCCAGCGGCTGGGCGAACGACAGTGCCGCCTGGTAGGCGACGGCGCCCCCCTGGGAGAAACCGGCGAGGATGATCCGGCGGCTGTCGATGCCGTGGTCGATCTGTTCGCTGATCAGGGCCTGGATGCGCCCGGCGGAGGCCATCAGCTGCCGCTCGTCGATACGGCGGTCGAGGTTCATCTCGAGGATGTCGTACCAGGCCGGCATCACCATGCCGCCGTTGATGGTCACCGGCAGGCGTGGGGCATGGGGCAGGATGAAACGCACGGCGTCGTCGCTGGGCAGCGGGAGCGCCGGCACCAGCGGCTCGAAGTCGCTGCCGTCGGCACCGAGGCCATGCAGGATGAAGACACAGGCGTCGGCAGGCCGGCCGCTGCGCGGCTCGATGATCAGTTCACCAGGAGTGCTCATGGGGTCGGTTCCGGGGACAGTGGATGGGGCGATCGAAAGCCGACACCCTACCGCAATCGACGGACGGCGGCGAGATGACAGGCCGCCTCAGAAGGGCCAGATCAGCGGAATGAGGGTCAACGCCACTGCCCCGGTGAGCAGGTTGAGCGGCCCGCCGAGGCGCAGGAAGTCGCTGAAATGGTAGCCTCCCGGGCCGTGGACCATCAGGTTGGTCTGGTAGCCGATCGGCGTGAGGAAGCTCGCCGAGGCGGCGAACATCACCGCCACCACGAAGGGCATGGGATCGACCCCCAGGCTGTCGGCGCTGGCCATGACGATGGGGAAGGTGATCACCGCGGCCGCATTGTTGGTGACCAGGGCCGTGAGCAGGGCCACCAGCACATAGACCGCCACCAACAGCGTCCACGGGTTGCCGTCGGCCAGGTCGAGGACGGCGCCGGCCAGGACGACCGCCGCCCCGGAGGCCTCGAGCGCGGCACCGAGCCCGAAGGAGGCGGCGATGGTCAGCAACACCTGGGCGTCGAGGCCACGCTTGGCCGCCCCCACCGAGCAGCAGCCGGTCAGTAGCGCCAGGGCCGCCCCCAGCATCGCGGCATTCATCATGCTCATCACCCCCAGGGTGGCCAGCAGCACCACGCCACCGAGGATGCTCCAGGCCAGCCAGGCCTTCTCGTGCACCGGACGCGCCGCCCCATTGACCTGGCTGATCAGCAGGAAGTCCCGCGACTGGCGATGCCGCTCGATGAACGGTGGCCGAGCCTCCAGCAACAGCACGTCGGCGGGCTGCAGGCGGACCTGGCCGAGGTTGCCGGCGACCCGCTCGCCGCCACGACACACCGCCAGCACGGCGGCGCCATAGAGGGTGCGGAAATGGCCGTCCCGGATGCGCTGGCCGACGAACTGGCACTGGTTGGAGACCACCGCCTCGACCAGGCGGCGCTCCTTGAAGTCCTTCTCCAGGCTGGATTCGCCCTGGCGCGTGGGCACCAGGCCGCGCACCTGCTGCAGTTCCACCGCGCCCTCGCTGGTGCCGGCGAAGACCAGCCGGTCGCCGCCCTTGAGACGCTCACCGGGGCCCACCACGCTGACCACGTTGCCATCGCGCTCGATCTCCACCAGGAACAGCTCCTGCAGGTGGCGCAGGCCGGCCTCCTCCACCGTGCGATCGACCAGCGGACCGGAGGCATCGACCTCCATCTCGATGGTGAACTCGCGGGGGTTCTCGAAGACCGCCTCGGCCCCTCGCCGTGCCGGCAGCAGCCGTGGCCCCACCAGGATCAGGTAGGCCAGGCCGACCACGGCCACCGGTATGCCCACCCAGGCGATGTCGAACAGCCCCATGGCCAGCGAGGGGTCACGATCGATCAGCAGGCCATGCACCACCAGATTGGTGCTGGTGCCGAACAGGGTGATGGTACCGCCGAGGATCGAGGCGAAACTGAGCGGCATCAGCAGCCGATGCGCCGGCACGCCCACCCGGCGGCTCCAGCTCAGCACCGCCGGGATGTAGGTGGCAACCACCGGCGTGTTGTTGAGGAAACCGCTCAGCGAGGCCACCGGCAGCAGCAGGCGAGCCAGCACCTTGCCCTCGCCCCGGGGCCGCCCCAGCACATGGCGGATGATCAGATCGATGCCACCGGTCTCGCGGATGCTGGTGACCAGCACGTACATGAAGGCCACGGTGAACAGGCCACTGCTGGAGAAGCCGCCGAGCGCCTGTTCGGCGTCGATCACGCCCAGGGTCAACAGCAGGATCACCGCCCCGAGCAGGACGATATCGGGACCGAGACGAGAGAAGGCCATCAGCGGGAAGACGCCGATGACGACGACGAGGGAAATCCAGGCATCCAGCGGCATGGGGCATCCGATCACTCAGGAGGACAACCGGCCTATTGTGAACGCCATCGCATATTCTAAAAAGTTATTTTTAGAAATTCATCTATTCGATAAATGAATAATAAAATCGGACCTTCACACAGCAAAAAGGCCCGCTTGCGCGGGCCTTCTTCTACTGCCGTGAGGCAGTCACATCAAGATCGAATGGCGATTAGCCGATGACCTGGATGTTGGAAGCCTGGAGGCCTTTCTTGCCCTGGGTGACGTCGAAGGAGACCTTCTGACCGTCCTGCAGGGACTTGAAGCCTTCAGCCTTGATCTCGGAGAAGTGAGCGAACAGGTCGTCACCGTTGTCGTCCGGAGAGATGAAGCCGAAGCCTTTGGTGTCGTTGAACCACTTGACGGTACCGGTAGCCATTATCGAATTCCTCGAATAGCGTTTGATTTGCCGGGAAATACCCGAGTTGCAGTGGGTAGAACAAGAAACTTTTCACCGGGAAATCGACGCCATGGGCTGCTCGATGACCACCTGCGATGTTCGACTTGCTAACCAACTGCACGCAGCATGCCCCCTTGCCGGGCGCACGTCAAACCTTATTTGCACCGCATGACAAGAAAGTTACGCGCCGGCAAGGATCCAGCCCGCCGCCTTCTCGGCGATCATCAGGGTCGGCGAATTGGTGTTGCCGCTGGTGATGGTCGGCATGACGCCGGCATCGACCACCCGCAGGCCCTGTACGCCGCGCACCCGCAGGTGCGAGTCGACCACCGCCCGGGGATCGTCGTCACGGCCCATCCTCGTGGTCCCCACCGGATGGAAGATGGTGGTGCCGATATCGCCGGCGAGCCGCGCCAGGTCGTCGTCGCTCTGGTACTGCACCCCGGGCTTGACCTCCACCGGCTCGTATCTCGCGAACGCCGGCTGCTCGGCGATGCGCCGTGTCACCCGCAGCGAGTCCGCCGCCACCTGGCGATCCTCCGGTGTGCTCAGGTAGTGGGGCGCGATCGCCGGCGCCTGGTGCGGGTCGCGACTGCGGATGCGCACGGTGCCGCGGCTGGTCGGGTTGAGGTTGCAGACGCTGGCGGTGATCGCCGGGAAGTCGTGCAGCGGCTGGCCGAAGGCCTCCAGGCTCAGCGGCTGGACGTGGTACTCGAGATTGGGGTGCTCGTACTCGCTGGAGCTGCGGGTAAAGGCCCCGAGCTGGGAGGGCGCCATGCTCATGGGGCCGGTGCGGCGCAGCACATACTCCAGCCCGATGCGCGCCTTGCCCAGCCATGACGCGGCCAGGGTGTTGAGGGTCCTGGCCCCGGTGAGGCGATAGACAGAGCGGATCTGCAGGTGGTCCTGCAGGTTCTCGCCGACCCCGGGCAGCTCGCACACCACGGGGATGCCGTGCTCGGTGAGCAGGTCGACGGGGCCGATGCCGGAAAGTTGCAGCAGTTGCGGCGAGCCGATGGCCCCGGCGGAGAGGATCACCTCGCCACGCACCTTCACGCCGTGGACCCGGCCGCCACGCTCGACCTCCACGCCGCTGGCCCGCGGCCGGCCGCCCTCCCCCTCCTCGAACAGCAGCCGCCGCACCTGGGTCGAGTGCCAGAGCACGAAGTTGCTGCGCTTCACGCAAACCGGGCGCAGGAAGGCCTTGGCGGTGTTCCAGCGCCAGCCCGCACGCTGGTTGACCTCGAAGTAGTCGACACCCTCGTTGCAACCGCGGTTGAAGTCGCGGGTGCGGGGAATGCCGGCCTGGACCGCCGCCTCGGCGAAGGCGTCCAGCACCTGCCACCTCAGGCGCTGCCGCTCCACCCGCCACTCGCCGCCGTGGCCATGGAAGCGCCGGTGCTCGCCGTCGGCGTCGGCGTTCCCATCCAGGCGATAGTGGTTCTCGTGCCTGATGAAGTCCGGCAGGCAGTTCTCCCAGCGCCAGGCCGCGTCACCGGTCGCCTCGGCCCAGCCGTCGTAGTCCCTGGCCTGCCCACGCATGTAGATCATGCCGTTGATGCTCGAGCAGCCGCCCAGGGTCTTGCCCCGCGGGTAGATCAGCGAGCGACCGTTGAGGCCGGCATCCGGCTCGGTGCGAAAGCACCAGTCGGTACGCGGGTTGTTGATGCAGTAGAGGTACCCCACCGGGATATGTACCCAGTGGTAGTTGTCGCGCCCTCCCGCCTCGATGAGCAGCACCCGGTTGGCGGGGTCGGCGCTCAGGCGGTTGGCCAGCAGGCAGCCGGCGGTGCCGGCGCCCACCACGATATAGTCGAATTCCTGCTCGGCCATGACGTGCTCTCTCTCGATGGCCCGGGTTCGGCGTGCCGGGCCATCGCCTCGTTGTGGTGGATGGCGACTATACGCCCTTCACGGCACCGGCTGCCTCACGCCGCCGCTTCACCTCGTAGGCAACGGCCAGCACCACGGTGAACAGGATCAGGATCAGCCCCAGGGCATTGACCGCCGGGGTCAGGCCGGTGCGCACCTTGGAGGCGATATAGACCGTCAGGGTCGTGTCATAGCCGACCACGAACAGCGTGGTGTTGTAGTTCTCGAAGGACTGCAGGAAGGCGATCACCGCCGCCGAATAGATCGCCGGCTTCAGGTAGGGCAGCAGGATGCGGCGGAACATCTGCCACTGGCTGGCGCCGAGATCGAGGGCGGCGCGCTCCATGGTGCGGTCGAAGCGCTGCAGCCGGGCGGTGACCATCAGCATCACGTAGGCGGCGATGAAGGTGGCCTGGCCCAGTACGGTGAGGAAGATGCCGCCACTGACGCCGAACTGGCGCCAGAAGATCAGCGTCGAGATGCCGATGATCACCCCGGGGGTGAGCAGCGGCGAGAGGATCAACGCGTAGAGGAAGGGCTTGGCGCGGCTCGAGACGGTGTTGAGGAACAGCGCCGTGGCGATGCCGATGGGCACCGCCACCACCAGCACCCCGACGGCGACGATCAGGCTGTTGGTCAGCGCCTGCCACATGCCGCCGTCGGCGGCGAGCTCGCCGAACCAGCGCAGGGTGGTGCCGTCCCAGGGGGTCACGGTGGGAAAGCGGCTGTCGTTGAAGGTGGCTGCGCCCATCACCAGCAGTGGCAGGAACAGATAGGCGAAGAACACCACCACGTAGAAGCGCAGCCCGAAGGCCAGCAGTCGCTGAGAGCTCATCCTGCCCGTCCCTGACGCCTTTGCCACGCTGCTCATTTGGCCCGGTTCCTCATTTGGCCCAGCTCCTCATTTGGCCCAGCTCCTCATTTGGCCCAGCTCCTCATTTGGCAATGTCCCCCAGCCCCACCTTGAAGACCCTCATCACCAGCGACATGAAGCCGATGCACAGCACCAGCAGCAGGAAGGCGTAGGCCGCGCCCTGGTTCCAGTTGCCGCCCTCGAAGAACCAGTTATAGATGATCTGGGTGAACCAGCGGCTGCCCGGCGAGCCGAGCAGCGCCGGCACCGCGTAGCTGCCGGCCGCCAGCATGAAGGTCATGATGCAGCCGGTGGCGATGCCCGGCTTGGCATGGGGAATGACGATGCGCCGATGGGTGCGCACCGTGCCCGCCCCCAGGTCCCGCGCCGCTCGCACCTGGTTGTCGTCGAGGCTCTCGATGGCGTTGTAGACCGGGAAGACCATGAACAGGATGTAGGCATAGACCATGCCCACCATCACCCCGCCGTTGCCGCTGAGGAAGCGGATCGGCCGATCGATCAGCCCCAGCATCATCAGCACCTCGTTGAGCGGGCCGCGGAACGCCAGGATGATGAACCAGGAGTAGGTGCGCAGGATCTCGTTGATCCAGAAGGGCACGATCAGCAGCAGGATGCACAGCGCCGCCTGCCGCGGCGTGGCCACCTTGGCCAGGTACCAGGCCAGCGGGTAACTCACCGCCAGGGTCAGCAGGGTCACCAGCACGCTCGACCACAGGGTCTTGAAGAAGATCGCCCGGTGGATGTCGTTGTTGAACAGGGTGATGTAGTTGGCCAGCGTCCAGCCGTCCTCGGGCCCGCCCACCTGGGCCGGCAACAGGTTGGGCCGCAGCGAGTAGTCGATCATCTGCAACTGCGGCAGGGTGACCATCACGATCAGCCAGATGCCGAGCAGGGTCAGGATGGCCGCCGCCAGCGGGCCGCCGAAACGCGCCCTAAGCTGACGGAACATGGGCTCCTCCTGCTGGCGTGGCACCGCGATCCGTCTCCACCACCTCACCGGTGGCCTCGTCGACCACCGGGCTGCCGTCATCGGGCAGCACCACCGCATCGGCCGGATCATAGCCGAAGGCCATCCGCCGGCCGACGGCGAGCGAGTCCGCCGACCGCCGCGAGACCTCATGGCCGAGCTGTACCCGCAGCTTCTCGCCGGAGGCGAGCAGTCGTGTCTCCAGCATCACCCAGGCCCCCTCGAAATGCACCGCCTCGATCTCGGCCTCGAAGCGCGGGACGCCGCTGGCATCGTTGACCGGCCGCAGATGCTCAGGCCGCACGTAGAGCGCGACTCGCTCGCCATTTCCCAGTCGCGCGCCCTCCCCGGCATAGCCGCTCAGTTCGCCCAGCGCCCCGCCGTCGAGGCGCACCCGCTGGCGCTGTCCCTCGACATCGATCACCCGGGCCTCGAGGCGATTGTTCTCGCCGACGAAGGCGGCGACGAAGCCGGTCGCCGGGGCACGGTAGAGGGTCATGGGGTCGGCGACCTGCTGGATCCGCCCCGCCGACATCACCGCCACCCGATCGGACATGGTCAGCGCCTCGCCCTGGTCGTGGGTGATATAGATAAAGGTGATACCGGTCTTGCGCTGGATCGCCTTGAGCTCGGCGCGCATGTGCTGACGCAGCTTGAGGTCCAGCGCCGAGAGCGGCTCGTCGAGCAGCAGCACCCGCGGTTCCACCGCCAGCGCCCGGGCGATGGCCACCCGCTGCTTCTGGCCGCCGGAGAGCTCGGTGACCCGCTTGGGGCCGCTACCCTCCAGGGCCACCAGCGCCAGCAGCCGCTCCGACACCTCGCGGCGCTGCTGCCTGCCGACCCCGCGCACCTCCAGGCCGAACTCGATGTTCTCGAACACCGTCATCAGCGGGAAGAGCGCCAGGTTCTGGAAGATCATCGCCGTGGGCCGGCGATTCACCGGCACCCCGGCCACCGGCTCGCCACCGATGAACACCTGCCCCTCGCTGGGCACCAGGAAGCCGCTGACGATATTGAGCAGCGTGGTCTTGCCGCAGCCCGAGGGGCCGAGGAAGCTGAAGAACTCCCCCGACCCGATCTCGAGCGACGTCCTCTCGATGGCGGTGAAGTCGCCGAAGCGCATCACCACCTCCTCCAGCCGGACGCTTCCGTCCATGGTCACCTCGCTGTCGATGCCCGCATCAGGCGGAGAGATAGCGGTCCTGATACTCGTTGCGAAGCGCCACGTACCAGGGCTCCTGGATCGGCCACCACCAGAGGTTGGCCAGATCCTCCTCGGTGTAGGAGTCGGTGAAGAACTGGCGGGTCGCCTCGGGCAGCAGTTCGGTGGCGCCCTTCGAGGTAGAGTTGTAGCCGGTGGCCTCGACGAACATGGCGCCGGCCTCCGGGGTGTAGTACCAGTTGATCAGCTCGTAGACGGCATCGGGATTCTGGGCGTTCTTGGGAATCACGAAGCCCTCCATCCACGCCAGGGCCCCCTCCTTCGGCGCCCCGTAGGCGATGTCCTCGCCCTCCTGTTGCAGGCGGAAGGCGGTGGAGTCCCAGGTCTGGCCGATGATGGCGCCGTTGGTACGGAAGGCCGCCTGGGCCTCGTTCTCGGTGTCCCAGAACTGCACCAGCATCTGCTTGTGCTTGACCGCCTCCTCGAGGATGACATCGAAGTTGGCGCGCATCGCCTCTTCGCTCTTGTAGGAGTCGAGCAACGGGAACGGCAGCCGTCCCTCGCGCTCCAGCCACAGGCCGATGCCCACCAGCGCCGAGTGGCCGCGCACCGTCACGCCCTGGCCGTGCTCGGGGTTCCACAGGTCGGCATAGCTGAGGTCGGCGCGGTCGACCTGGGCATCGCGACGGTGCCAGGTGATCGCCTCGGTGCCCCAGTCGCTGGGGGCGAAGTAGCGCTTGCCGTCGACCACGCCGCCGACCTCGGAGCCCTCGATGGCACTGTCGAGCGCGCCGCTCCAGTTGATGCGGGACTCGTCGAGCGGCTGGACGAGGTCATAGTCGAGATACCCCGGCACCCTGTCCACGGTGGGCATGATGACGTCGAAGCCGCTACCGTCGGCGGCGCGCAGCGAATTCATCAGCTCGTCGTTGGTGCCATAAGGGGTGAAGGTGGCGCGGATGCCGGTCTTCTCGGTGAAGTCGGCCAGCATGGCGTCGGAGAAGTAGCCCGCCCAGGCATAGATGCGCAGGGTCTGCTCCTGGGCCAGCACCTTGTTGATATAGAAGGACGGCACGGTGGCGGCGGCGCCGGCGGCCAGGGTGCCCTGCAGGAAACGGCGACGTGTGAACGACATGACGAGCTCTCCATGATGGGTCAGGCACAGGGTCATCGGATCGGATGCACAGGCTGATGCCACCCGACCCTTATCTCGCGACTTCATGACGGCGGGATGAACATTGAATGGCCGTTCAATGCCGTTGAAATCAGAGTAGCACCCCGTGCCGAAAGCCCCAGTCGCCGTTTCAACGCTGCTCAGCTGGCGGAGATGGCCACCTTCAGCACGCCGTCGCGCTGGTGGGAAAAGAGCTCATAGGCCTCGACGATCCGCTCGAGCGGGTAGCGGTGCGTGACCATGGGGCCGAGGTCCAGGCGGCCCGACTCGATCACCTGCATCAGCCGGCGCATGCGCTCCTTGCCGCCGGGGCAGAGCGAGGTGATGATCCGGTGGTCGCCCAGCCCGGCGCAGAAGGCATCCAGCGGGATGGTCAGGTCGCCGGAGTAGACCCCGAGGCTCGACAGGGTCCCGCCGGGCTTGAGCACCCGCAGCGCCGACTCAAAGGTCGACTGCAGCCCCAGCGCCTCGATGGAGGCGTCGACGCCGCGGCCGCCGGAGAGCCTGAGGATCTCCGCCACCACGTCGACCTTGCGGAAGTCCAGGGTGATGTCGGCGCCCATCTGCCTGGCCATCGCGAGGCGCTCGTCGACGCCGTCGACGGCGATGATCAGCCCCGCCCCGCGCAGCCGCGCCCCGGCGGTGGCGCACAGCCCGATCGGCCCCTGGGCGAATACCGCCACGCTGTCGCCGATCCGGATGCCGGCGGACTCGGCCCCGGCGAAGCCGGTGGACATGATGTCGGGACACATCAGCACCTGCTCGTCGGTGAGGCCGTCCGGCACCGGCGAGAGGTTGGCCTGGGCGTCGGGCACCCGCAGGTACTCCGCCTGGGCGCCGTCAATGGTGTTGCCGAATCGCCAGCCGCCCATGGGCTTGTAGCCATGGGCGTGGTGACCGCCGTCCTGGGCGCTGCAGCCGTCCTGGCAGGCGTAGGAGGTGAAGCTCGGGCAGATGGCCCCGGCGATCACCCGCTGCCCCTCGGCATAGCCCCGCACGTTGGCGCCCAGCTTCTCGATCACGCCCACCGGCTCGTGGCCGATGGTGAGCCCCTTCTCCACCGGGTACTCGCCCTTGAGGATATGCACGTCGGTGCCGCAGATGGTGGTGGTGGTCACCCGGATCAGGGCGTCGTCGGGGCCGATCTCCGGAATCGGCTTGTCGTCGATCTCGATGCGCCCCGGCTCGACGAAGATCGCGGCTTTCATCATGGCAGGCATGGTCGTGACTCCCCTGTGGTCGGCTGGTCGTTGGTGAAGGTGAATCCGATGGCCACCACTACACTATCCACCAAGGACGGCAGACGGCACCTTGACGCAGGTCAAGATAGCCCGGACAACCGGCATGCGGTGACCGATCGTACGGCGCTCCCCCTCCAGGTAGGCGGCTTGCCGCCACCGCGCAGCCGGGGGTCGATTTCATCACCGCCCGAACGACAGGAAGGTGCCAGACTGACGACAGACCCCAGACGAAACAACCCGAGGAGGTGACCCATGACGACCCATATCGGCCTGTCCGCCGAGGCCGCGGTGCTGGAACAGCTGGAGAGCTGGGTGGCCGCGGTACACGCCCAGGACATCGACGCCATCGTCGCCCACTATGCGCCGCATATCGTCGCCTTCGACGCGGTGACGAAGCTGCAGTTCAAGGGCGTGGCGGCCTACCGTGATCACTGGCTGGCGTGCATGGAGATGTGCCCGGGGCCGATGGTCTTCGAGCTCCACGAGGTCGCGATCCACGCCGATGGCGAGGTGGCCTTCTGCCACGCCCTGCACCGCTGCGGCAACACCAACGACAAGGGCGAGACCGAGGCGGGCTGGCTGCGCATGACCAGCGGCTACCGGCGCATCGAGGGCCAGTGGAAGGTGGTGCACGAGCACTTCTCCGTTCCCTTCGAGATGGAGAGCGGCAAGGCGCTGTTCGACCTCGAGCCCTGAGCCTCGACCCCACGAGAGTGTCGAAGACGGTGCCTCTCCCGCCCTGCACGGGGGAGGCGCCGCCTGGCGACGGCCTTACATCACCGGGACACCGGTGACCCACACGTGCAGATGGAAGGCGAAGAGATAGTAGGCGACCAGGCCGCCCACCACGGTGATGGCGGTGCCGGCCATGCCCGGTGTGGCCACACTCGGCCGCGGGCGACGGCGGGCGGCGCGGAAGTCGAACACCGCCCAGAGCAGGAAGGCGCCGAAGAAGACGATATCGCCCAGCCGGCCGTTGGCCAGCAGGTGGGCGAAGGCCCAGAGCTTCACCGCCAGGATCATCGGGTGACCGAGCTTCGCCTTGATATGGTTGCCCGGCACATAGGTGGCCACCAGCAGGATGAAGGCGGGAATCATCAACAAGGCGACGGCGTGGCGCAGCCCGACGGGCGGGAACCACACCCAGGTCGGGTCGAGGCGCATCTGGCCGTAGCCCCAGATCGCCAGGGCCAGGCCGACGACCGCGATCACCGAGTAGCCCCCCTTCCAGGGCATCTCGCCCAGCCGCTGGATCTGCGCGGTGCGCCAGTCGTCGGCGACGATGCGCACCGAGTGCACTCCCAGGAAGATCAACAGGCCGAGAATCATCACGGTCATGGGTGGGGCCTCCATCAGCAAAGGTTGAACGATACGCCAGCCTAGCCGCTCACCCGGCGTCGCACCAGCGATGCCTCAGCCCGCCAGGCTCGACCACCCTGCCCGATGGTCGCGAACCATGCCGCCTGTCACTGAGGGAGCCCCCCACGCTCACCCGGCCGAGATGGCCTGGCGCTCCAGTTCCCCGGCCAGCGCCGGCTCCAGGGCCAGCGCCTTGGCCAGCTGATCGAGCCAGGCCCGCTCCATGGGGTTCTGCTCGTCGATCACCGCCACGCTGACCAGGTAGATCTCGCGGGCGGCCTGGGGCGAGTCGGCCTGGCGGGCCAGCGCCTCGGCGTCCAGCGGCGCGCGGAGCTGCTGCTCCACCCAGTCATGCAGCTCCCGGTCGGCGCCCAGTGCATCGATCTGCTCGGTGATCAGGGCCTGCTCGCTCTCGTCGATATGCCCATCGGCCCGCGACGCCAGGATCACCGCCTGCAGCAGCTCGAGGCTGCGCTGCTCGTGTGCCTGGCCCCCCAGACGCTCCACCGGCTCGCCCTCCGTCAGCGTCGCCGGCGCACCGCCGCGGGAATTCTGCCAGGCCTTCCAGGCCAGCGCGCCCACCCCGGCGATGGCGCCGTACTTGAGCGCCTTGCCGCCCAGCCGGCGGCCGCGCTTCGAGCCCACGAGCAGCCCCAGGGCACCGCCACCGAGCAGGCTCTTCATGTCGATACCGCCGCTCGCCTGTCCACCCTGCTGGCCGCCCTGCTGGCCGCCCTGCTGGCCGCCCTGCTGGCCGCCGCCGAGCTGGCGCGACAGCCCCTCCAGCATGCCCTTCACGTCCACCCCGCCGGCCGCCTGCTTGCCGCCGGCCTGCTGCATCAGTTGCTCGAGAATCCTGCTGGCGTTCATCCTGCTCTCCTTGGCGTCATGATCGAGTAAAGGTCGAGGAGGCCTCGACAAGCATCACGTTGACCCGCCGAAGCCCGGCGAGTTTCGACATTCGTCACCGTGCATCGCATCATGGCGGATAACGCCGACACCTGCCGATGCCATCCATGACCCTCGACACCACCCTGCTCAACCGGCGCATGACCCATTTCGACGGCCACGACGAGATCTGGCTGTTCGGCTACGGCTCGCTGATCTGGAAGGCGGACTTCCCCTTCCTGGAACGCCGCCCGGCGCACATCCATGGCTGGGTGCGGCGCTTCTGGCAGGGCTCCCACGACCACCGCGGCACCCCCGAGGCACCGGGGCGGGTCGCCACCCTGGTCCGCGAGCCCGGCGCCATCTGCCACGGCATGGCCTATCGCATCGCGCCCGAGGTGCTGCGTCCCCTGGATGTGCGCGAGAAGAACGGCTACCTGCGCGAGGTCATCCGGCTGCACTTCGATGACGGCCAGGGCGAGGGGGAGAGCGCCGAGGGGCTGCTCTATCTCGCCAGCGAGGACAACGCCGCCTTTCTCGGCGAGGCACCGCTCGACGCCATCGCCGAGCAGATCGCCATGGCGCATGGCCCGAGCGGGCCGAATCGCGACTACCTGCTGAACCTGGTCCAGGCACTTCGCGACCTCGGCGTGGACGACCCCCACGTGTTCGCCCTGGCACGGCGGCTGCCCCACCCGTCAGCTGCCTCCGGCCGCTGAACCACGACCACGGAGAGGCCTCAGACAGGCGCAAGGAACGCACATGAACAGGACATCTCGGCAACACCCAGCGACACGTCAGCGTCAACGGCCCGCGAGGGACGTACGCTGATGGCGGACCTGGCGTGGTACCAGCTCGCCCTCATCGGCCTGATCTTCGTCTGGAGCGGCTTCGTCAGGACGAGCCTGGGCTTCGGCGGCGCGGTGCTCTCCCTGCCGTTCCTGCTGCTGGTACTGAACGAGCCGCTGGTGTTCCTGCCGCTCATCGCCGTTCACCTGATGATCTTCTCGAGCTGGATCGCCTGGCGCGGCCACCGGCAACTGGTGGCCGCGAGCGAGAACGGCCGGCCCGCCGCCAGCAACATCGACTGGGCGTACCTGCGCAAGGCGATGAAGATCATGATCGTCCCCAAGCTGGTGGGGGTCGTGGGGCTGCTGACGCTGCCCGGCAACGTCATGACCAGCATCATCTTCGTGATCGTGCTGGTCTATGCGGTCGGCTATGTGCTCGACAGGCCGTTCCGCAGTAACCACCGCTACGTGGACTACGCCCTGCTGGCGATGGGCGGCTACGTCAGCGGCACCTCGCTGATCGGCGCCCCGCTGATCGTCGCGGTATTCGCCTCGCATGTGGCCGCGCATCAGCTGCGCGACACCCTGTTCGTGCTCTGGTTCATCCTGGTGGTGATCAAGATGGTGTCGTTCGTGATCGCCGGCGTGGACCTGCAGCTCGTCCACCATCTCTGGCTGCTGCCCTGCGCCCTGGTCGGGCACCTGCTCGGCGAACGCGCCCACCGCTACATGCTGGCCGGCACGACGAGCCTCTACTTCCGGGTGCTGGGCGTGGTGCTGATCATCGTCAGCGTGGTGGGGCTGCTCAACCCCGCGGGGTGAGGCGCGCGGCCCGGCACTCGCCAAACCGGCGTCCTGCTGCTAATGATGAGGGTGTCATCCCCAGCGGAGGGTGAACCCAGTGCCCCAGCACGAAACGACCATCATGGCCTTCGACGACCAGGGCCGCGAGTACATCATCGACGTCTTCGTCAGCGTCCGGGACATCAGCGACCTCCAACACACCGGCGCCACCCAGCGTGGGCTGCCCTCCTTCCGGACCCGGGAGGGCCACGAGGTCACCTACCTGGGCGGCGGCGAGTTCTCGGTCATGGTGCCGGGCGACGAGGTCGGCGTGACGGTCAGGACGGACGACCCAGAGTTCGTGTGAAGAGTTCGTGTGAAGGCGCGGCCCTCAAGCCGCGTGGATCAAATTTCGTTCATGACGACATGAAGAACGCTGCCTTCACATTCATGGTGCAGTCTGCGAGACTCGTGCACTCATTTTGTGCACCCCCTCCTGACAATGAAGACATATCTGGACAAGATGCGCGGCGAACGCGCACAGCCAGGCAGCGCCGACTGGCAGGACGCCCTCTGGTCGTGGCTCGGTGCCTTCGCCGGCATGGGCGCCATCTGCTGGCTCAGCACCCACTGGCTGTCACAGCACCTGCTGATCGTGGCCTCCTTCGGCGCCACCTCGGTGCTGATCTATGCCGCCCCCGAGAGCCCCTTCGCCCAGCCGCGCAACGTGCTGGTGGGCAGCATGCTGTCGGCCCTGATGGGCGTGGCCTGCTTCCAGTTGTTCGGCTCCACGGCGCTGGCCGTGTCGCTCGCCGTGTCGCTTTCCGTCCTGCTCATGCAGCTCACCCACACCGTGCACCCGCCGGGCGCCGCCGCGGCCCTGGTGGCGGTGATCGGCGGCCCCCAGATCACCGCCCTGGGCTGGTGGTATCCGCTGATGCCGATCGGCATCGGCTGCGCGGTCATGCTGGTGGTCGCCATCCTGGTGAACAACCTGGCGCGGCATCGCCGCTATCCACGTTTCTGGTAGGGGCGGCAGCGGTCGCCGCCTCGGCACCCGGCCGGACGTGAGGCGGGGGCGTTTGCCGGGGGTACATCGAGGGCTTACTCTGAACCGAATGAGCGGCAGTCCCGATACCCTTGAAAAAGAGGCAGGCGATGAGCAACAGGATCAAGGTGACCGCACCACTGGTCATCCTGCACGGTGACGAGATGGCCCAGGTGGCCTTCGAAAGGATCCTCGAGAAGTTCGTGAGCTCACCCCTGGATATCGGGCTCGTCGAGATCGACCTCTCCGCGGAGCATCGCCTGCTCACCAACGGGCAGGTGGTGATCGACGCCATCGAGGCCCTCAAGCGGTACGGGGTGGGCGTAAAGAATGCCGGCATGACGGTCAACCGCACACAGTTGGGCGAGCTGCTCGCCAAGCACCCGGAGCTGGACGGCACCCGCCTGCATCCGCTCGCCACCAAATCGCCCAACGGCGCCATCCGCAAGGGCATCGGCGGCAACATCACCCGCGAGGACATCCAGTTCCGCAACCTCCAGGTCAGGACGCCCGACTGGGTCGGTCGCGACATCGAGGTCGACACCATGGAGCGGGGCGGCATCAAGGACAGCTTCAACGCGCTCTCCACCGCCACCGGAGTGATCAAGCTGATGTTCGTCGGCGCCAGTGGCGACCCGGTGGAGCTCCACCGCCGCGAGGTGAACAAGGGCGACCCCTGGCTGCTCGCCACCAACGACCTGGATGACGTCAAGGCCTGGGCCCACCACTTCTTCCAGCGCGCCCTCGACGAGCAGCGCGATGCCTACCTGGGCCTGAAGGACACCGTGATCGCCGGCTATGACGGGGTGATGCGGGCCGCCATCGAGCGCATCTTCGACGCCGACTACCGCCGGCGGTTCGAGGCCCTGGGGCTCGAGTACCACTACGAACTGATCGACGCCCAGGCCGCGCGCCTCGTTGCCACCCCGCCGGAGCGGGCGCTGTGGGGCGTGCCGGACAACAACACCGGCCGCAAGCTCTACAAGCTCGTCGACCAGCTCAAGCGGCACGGCATCCCCAGCCGCAAGGCCCATGTCTCGCTGTCACGGATGAGTGCCGGCGGCGGCGACCAGTACGGCAGCTACAACATGCCCGCCGAAGAGGACGGCATCCTCAAGGTCGTCGTCGATGGCGACGAGAAGCACGCCCGGCGCGTCAAGAAGGGCGACCCCATCCTGCTGATGTCCAACGACCGCCAGGCGATCAAGGACTGGGTCGGCCAGGTGTTCCGCGACGCCTCGCGCAAGGAGAAGGAGGTCTACTTCGGCCTCAAGCGCGAGTACATGGAGTACGACGAGGTCTTCAGCACGGTGATCACCGAGGTACGCCTCGAACTGGCCCAGGCCGATACCCCGCCGCCCTCTTTCATGATCATGCGGCCCTCCAGCCAGCTCATCAAGATGATCACCGACCCGCCGCGAAATGCCCTCTACCCGGCGCAGAACCTCGACGGCGACATCTTCTCGGACATCTCCGCGGCGCTCGGCGGCAGCCTGGCCACCGCCAGCTCGATCATCGAGAGCCAGAGCGGCACCATGCTCTTCGAAGCCCCCCACGGCACCGCCCACGACCTCTACCTGACGTACCTCGAGAGCGACGGCAAGGAGGCACACTTCAACTCCTCGGCGCTGATCTACGCCGTGGCCAACGCCCTCGAGACGCTGGCCGAGCGCGAGAGCAACGACGCCCTGATCGACTACTCCCAGCGGCTCAAGGCCGCGCTGATCGACACCGTCGCCGACGGCATCATCACCGGCGACCTCAAGGGCAAGACCACCGACCCGGACGCGGAGCAGGTCGTGGACATGCAGGGGTTCCTCGATGCCGTGGCCCAGCGCCTGGGCTGAGGTGGCGGCCGGCCTGGCCACGTCAGGCCGCCGCTCGCCGATATCGGCCACAGCGTCGATACTGGGGAAAGTCGCTCGGCGCGGAGTCACAATGAGAGCGATATCACCATCACAGCGGACGAGCGCCCCTGAAGTGCATCTCGCCTGACGACTCGTTTCCCCCAGCAGCCAATCGGTACTGTCATAGACGCCCAACGATGAGGAATGGACTTGCGACTGATCAACCATATCAACGCCCCTCAGACCAAGGCGTTTGCCAAACACTGCTTCGAGGAAAAATCGTCAGAGCAGCTGCGTGCCGCGGCCAAGGAGAAGCCCGACGAGAGCGTGCTGAGCGACTGTGGTATCACGGAAGGCCAGTACGAGGAGGCCGTTGCGGCGGCGCTGGCAGAGCTCGAAGCATAGGGACTCGATGCAGGGCACTGGGTTCTCGTTGACGACCTGGCGAGACCGTTTGTGCAAGCCATCCATCCGGCAATAGGAGCTGGCATGGCTCTTCGACTAGGCTTAGCGCATTGGCATCAGGAAATGGCTAGCATCATGATCTCACTCAGCCCCCAGGCACTCGCAGTCGTCGACGGGCTCGCCGAGCGTCACCATTTCAGTCGCGACGCCATTGCGCATATGGTCTCGGCCGTGGCCGACGGTGATGGCCAGATGGCGATGTTTTCGCATCCCGAGTTCGGCGGCCCCGGCCAATGGATGCAGGGTGGCATGCTGATGCTGAGCGCCCCCCTCAACCATGTCTTGAACGCCCGGGTGGATGCGCTGTGCCACGAGATTGGCGAGATCCTTGCCCACCAGCCGGGCCGGCTCGTCGCGGAAGCGAACACGGCCTGGTGGCCGGCGGAACTCGGCACACCCAACGCGACCGGCGAGCAGAACGGTTTGCGCTATGCCTACTTTGCGCAGGCCCGGCGCCTCGTCGTGCAGACCGGAGATACCCTCCGGGTCTATGACACCCTTGACCATCGCATCGGCGGCCTTGCCCAGCAGCAGGGAAGCCAGAGCCGATTTACGGTGACCAGCCAGCACGGGGACGTCGACCTCGCGAGCCTGCCGGTCATTTCCACCGACAGGCTATCGCCAGGCTAGACCACGAAAGGATCTACCGGTGTGCAGGGACCTAATGCGGCGTCGACAGTCTCGGCAGCCTCCAGCATCAGGTCATCGCGCAAGCGGGTAATGCGCAACACACGCCGACCCCCTCAGGCCCTGCCGGGCCGGGGCCGCCGCGTGTTTCCCCACGACCAGGCCGTGGCTCAGATCACCCCGCAGTTCTGCAGTGTCAGCGCCACCAGCAGCAATACCCCCAGGCCGATCAGCCTGGCGGTGGCCCCTTCTTGCCCTGTTTCCTGTCCATCGCCTCCCGTCCTCTCGCCCTGAAGTCCAGCCTCACGGACGCCGCCTCCATGTTCCTGCCTGATGATAGCGCATCGGGCATCGGGGCTCCTGGGGCCCTCTCGCCCTCTTGGCCACTGGTTAGCCGCACGGCCGGAATGCTGAGTCATGCCGTAAAGGCAGCAATGCCCTCTACCTTTAGTCTAAAAGGCAGGAAAACCATCCAACTGTATCGTGAACATTGCTAGAATCTCGCGCGCACAGCAGGCGCCCCTGCCTTGGGCTACCCGCCCGGGGCGGCTCGGCCGGCTCGACCCGGCGCTCACCCGCGCCCACGGCTCGACCGCCGAGCGCCCGGCAGGGTGGCGCCTGCCCGCCCATGACAACCCCGAGAGACCCTCCATGTTCGCCACCGTGCACGCCCTCAGCCGCCCGCTGCTTCGCCTGGGGCTGATCCCCCAGATCGCCATCGGCATCGTCTGCGGCATCCTGCTCGCCTCCGTCTCGCCCGAGGCGGCCCAGTCGGTATCGCTACTCGGCCAACTGTTCATCTCCGCCCTGAAGGCGGTCGCCCCGATCCTGGTGTTCGTGCTCGTGGCGGCGGCCATCGCCGGCCACCGGCAGGGCCAACCCACCCATATCCGCTCGGTCCTGGTGCTCTATGTGATCGGTACCCTGACCGCCGCCCTGGTGGCCGTCGTCGCGAGCTTCGTGTTTCCCACCACCCTGGCCCTGGACGTGCCCGAGGTCAGCGGCAACCCGCCGGGCGGCATCGTCGAGATCCTCCGGAACCTGCTGCTGAGCGCCGTCACCAACCCGGTCACTGCGCTGATGGAGGGCAACTTCATCGCGATCCTGGTATGGGCCATTGGGCTGGGCATCATGCTGCGCCAGGCCGAGGAGAGCACCCGGACGATGCTGAGCGACCTCTCCGACGCCGTGTCGAACATCGTCCGGATCGTGATCCGCTTCGCCCCGCTGGGCATCTTCGGCCTGGTCGCCGCCACCCTGGCGGAGTCCGGCATGGGCGCCCTGCTCGACTATGGCCACCTGCTGATGGTGATCGTCGGCTGCATGCTGTTCGTGGCGCTGGTCACCAACCCGCTGATCGTCTACTGGCAGACCCGCCGCAACCCCTACCCGCTGGTCTTCACCTGCCTGCGCGGCAGCGCCATCACCGCCTTCTTCACGCGCAGCTCGGCGGCCAACATCCCGGTCAACCTGGAGCTGTGCAAGCGGCTGAAGCTGCACGCCGACACCTACGCGATCGCGATCCCGCTGGGCGCGACCATCAACATGAGCGGGGCCGCCATCACCATCAGCGTGATCACCCTCGCCGCCGCCCACACCCTAGGCATCGGCGTCGACTTCCCCACCGCCCTGCTGCTGTGCATCGTCTCCGCCCTGGCCGCCTGCGGCGTCTCCGGGGTGGCCGGCGGCTCGCTGCTGCTGATCCCCATGGCCGCCAGCCTGTTCGGCATCTCCACCGACGTGGCCATGCAGGTGGTGGCGATCGGCTTCGTGATCAGCGTGGTGCAGGACGCCACCGAAACGGCGCTGAACTCCTCCACCGACGTGCTGTTCACCGCGGCCGCCTGCCAGAACGAGGCGAACCGGCAGGCGTGACATGACGACGCCGGCCCCGCGAGGCGGCGGGGCCATCAGTTGCACACGCTGCCGGTTACCGGCCGAGGCGCCACACCCGACCCGCTATAGTTGGAAAACCCCCATCTCCGGCACGGGCGAGCAGCGACCATGGACAAGGACCACCTGTTTGGCGATGCCTATCAACCACGACAGATCGCTCAGCGAGTGGCCAGCATGGGCGTGGCCAAGGCCCGTGCCGACAGCCTGACCCTGCTGGTGCTGGCGGTACTCGCCGGCGCCTTCATCTCCCTGGGTGCCATCCTGTTCACCGTGATCACGACCGATTCCGCGCTGGGGTTCGGCGTGACACGCCTGCTCGGTGGACTGGGCTTCTGCCTCGGGCTGATCCTGGTGGTGATCGGGGGTGCCGAGCTGTTCACCGGCAACAACCTCCTGGCCATGGCCTGGGCAAGCCGCTTGATCACTGGCCGGGAGCTACTGAGGAACTGGGGCCTGGTCTACCTCGGCAACGTTGTCGGCTGCCTGGGTACGGTGCTGCTGGTGATGCTCGCCGAGATCACCAGCCTGGGGGGCGGCAGCGTGGGAGCCACGGCACTGCAGATCGCCCATGCCAAGGCAGAACTCTCCCTGGTCGAGGCCTTCGCTCGCGGCATCCTGTGCAACGTGCTGGTGTGCCTGGCGGTATGGCTGGCCATGGGGGGACACAGCGTCACCGACAGGATCCTGGCCATCGTGCTACCGATCAGCGCCTTCGTCACCCTCGGCTTCGAGCACTCGATCGCCAACTGGTTCTTTCTTCCCCTGGGGCTCGCCATGGATGGGCCGGGGACACTGACGCTCGCCGGTTCCCTGCTCAACCTCGCGGTAGTCAGTCTCGGGAACATCGTCGGCGGCACCCTGCTGGTCGCATGCGTGTATTGGCTCGCCTACCTGCGCGCCCCGGATCAACCGGATGATGACCCAGCCTGATCCCCCTGGAAGTGCCTTCCCCCAGGCTCCTGGTACCCCCTCCGCTGGCCAGCTACTTGACAAGCATGCCGTTCGTTATATAGAACGTTCCTTATAACGAACACGCAGGGGCACACCATGGACAAGCTTTCGCTCGGCACCCTCGGCCAACACCTGCAGACCCTGCGACTCGCCCAAGGGTGGTCGCTGTCACAACTGGCCGCCGCCGCCGGCATCGCCAAGTCGAACCTGTCGCGGCTCGAGCAGGGCAACGGCAACCCCACCCTGGACACCATCTGGCGGCTGGCGGTGCAACTCAACGTGCCCTTCGGCACCCTGGTGGCGCCGATCCGCGTGCCGCTGGGCGAGGACGGCGTGGAGGTTCGGCTGCTCGACCAGGGCAAGGACACCCCCCAGGTCGACGCCTACTGGATGCGCTGCGCGCCCCACACCGTACGCCATGCCGAGGCGCATACGCCGGGGGCCCGCGAGTCGCTCACCCTCATCAGCGGGCGGCTGGAGGCCGGCCCGGAAGGCGCCGTCGAGACGCTCTCGGCCGGCGACACCCTCACCTTCGCCGCCGACCGGCCACACCTCTATCGCACCCAGGACGCCTGGGCCACGCTGCTGCTCACCATCGTCTACACCGGCCAAGGAGATCCCCCATGAGCCAGCAAGCCACCCACGCCCTACCCCGCCCCTGGCTCGCGGGCCTGCGCGAGGCCATTCCGCTGCTGGGCGGCTATGTGCCGGTCGCCATCTCGTTCGGGCTGATCGCCATCCAGGCCGGCTTCAGCACCTGGGAGGCGGTGATCATCTCGACGCTCGTCTACGCCGGGGCCTCGCAGTTCCTGTTCGTCGGCATGGTCGCCGCCGGCGCACCGCTGTGGCTGGTGGTCGTCATGACGCTGCTGATCAACGCGCGCCATGTGGTCTATGCCCCCAACCTGGCGCCCTGGCTGACCACCAGCCGCTGGTGGCCCTGGCTGATGCACGGCCTGACCGATCAGGTCTTCGCCCTGGCCCACAGCCGCCTGCCGCAGCTGCCGGCCTCGCAGCGCCTCGGCTGGTTCACCGGGGCCGCGCTGCTGGCCTGGGCCAGCTGGATCGGCGGCACCGCACTGGGTGCCGTGGCCGGCGACGAGCTGACCACGCGCTGGCCGCTGCTCGGCGAGGTCATGCCCTTCGCCCTGCCGGCCCTGTTCCTGGTGCTGGTGGCGCCGCGCTTCACCTCCCGGCGCTGGTCGCTGGCGCTGGGCAGCAGCATCGCCATCGCGGCGCTGCTCACCGTGAACGGGCTGACCAACGCCGCGATCCCCCTCGCCGCCGCCTGCGGGGCCCTGTGCTTCTACCTGGTGAAGTTCGACGTGACAACGAGAGGAGAACGAGATGAGTAGCGCACTCTGGTTGGCCGTGCTGGCCTCGGCGGCAGGCACCCTGCTGATGCGCCTGCTGCCGCTGCTGTGGATGCAGCGCCGTCTCCAGAAGTCCGCCAGTGAAGACGGCCTCGAGGCCATGCCCCAGTGGCTCGGCATCCTCGGCCCCTTGATGATCGCCGCGGTACTCGGCGTCTCGCTGGTCCCGGTGACCACCGCCGCCAGCTCCTGGCTCGCCACGGCACTCGGCGTGCTCGTGACCCTGCTGGTCTGGTGGCGACTGCGCTCGCTGGGCTGGCCGGTGGCCGCCGGCGTGGCGGCCTATGGGGTGGTGGTGACGCTTCTTGGCTGAGCCATCAACCCGCAATTGGACGGGGCATCAGCCAGCAATTGGACACTGCAATAACCCGCAATTGGACGATGCTGGAGAAGAGATATGGTCACGTCTTACAGAGAAAACAAAGCGTGGTGGGCCCAGCTGGACTCGAACCAGCGACCAAGGGATTATGAGTCCTCTGGTTAACCACAAACCATAGGCCTTTCAAGGCTTGCTATCCTATTGTTTTTCAATACATTCTTGCAGATTGTGAAATTTATGCTTATGTTATACGGCTAGACACGATGGTCCAAAAAAGTCAAAATACACTTACACCAGCGCTTACATGAGAATGTCAAGCACAATATAAGCAGAAAGGAATATCACATGGCACGCAAGAACCTCACAGAAAAACGGATAAACGCTTTCACTTCTGATGGCAAGCAGCAAAAATTTCTGTGGGATGCCAACACCCCAGGCTTAGGCCTTCGTGCAACAAAGAATGGGGCTAAGGCATTTGTCTACCAAGGCAACCTTGCTGGACAAGATATTAGAATAACAATTGGAAACCCCAAGTCATGGAGCATCGATGAGGCTCGCAAAGAAGCTCGTCGAATACAAATCTTGATTGACCAAAACATCGATCCACGACAAGAAAAAAGAAAAAAGCAACAAGCTATTAAGGATGAAAAACTTAATCAACACAGGCGAGTAATAACTATTGCTCAAGCTTGGGACTCATATATTGAAGAGCGTCGCAAAGTATGGAGTGAAAACACTCTCTCCGATCATATGAAAATGATGAAGCCCGGAGGAGAGCCATACAAGCATCATAACAAGGAGAATACGTCCACCAAAAGAACACAACCAGGCATATTAAGTCCCTTGGGAAAGCTTCGCCTCTATGATCTAACACCTGATGTAGTAATCAGCTGGCTTAAAAAAGAAAGGGAGAAACGCCCAACACAGACAGCCTTGGCATTCCGGCTGCTTCGCGGATTTGTTAACTGGTGCTCAGAAGATAAGTTATACAGCCAACTCGCGCCCGCCGAAGCAATTAATTCCAAAAAAGTCAGAGAAAATGTTCCCAAACAAGGCGCAAAAAAAGATGTATTAGAGAAAGAGCAATTAGAGCCATGGTTTCGAGAAATCAAAAAACTCAACCCAATCATATCGGCCTATCTTCAGACAATGTTAATAACGGGTGCAAGAAGAGAAGAAATACTTACATTACAGTGGCAGAACATTGACTTCAAGTGGTCACAAATTGATATAAAAGATAAAGTTGATGGTAGGAGAACCATCCCTCTCACCCCTTATGTTAAAGAACTATTGAGCCAACTCCCCAGAACTAACGAATGGGTGTTTTCATCGCCAAGATCAAAAAGCGGGCGCTTGATGGAGCCAAATATAGCACACAATAAAGCTGTAAAAGCAGCGAAAGTTAATCATTTAACGATTCATGGGCTCAGGAGATCCTTCGTGTCACTTGCGAACTGGGTGTCTTTACCTAAAGGGATCGTGTATCAAATTGCAGGGCATAAGCCTAGCGCCACTGCCGAAAGGCATTATGAAGTTAGGCCCATAGACATCCTTAGGTACTGGCACACAAAGTATGAGGCATGGATCCTGGAGCAAGCCGGAATTGAATTTTCCGAGACCTACAAGGGTGACAAAGTTCACACCATAGCACCACCAGACCAAAAGCCCAATAAAACCGAAGCAAAGAAAAGCATCACCTTTAAAGTCATCGAATAAGGTATAAACTCGACACAATAATACAGAAACTTACAATAAGGCGGAGCCATGTATACCACCGTGTGTGGGAGGTTTTAGCGACAGGTGCACTCCTAACAACAGAAATGCTCGATGCAGGTGCTGGACAGCCTCTGATCGGTGGCCACCCTGAGACACTCACACCTTGGGCGGCCGCTCCACACTTCCTTCGCTTTATATTCAATCCCGAACTGGTTATCAGCCGTTGGCCTCAATCTGGAGAAAATACGACGTGACATCGGTCAGACCTGGAAGAAAAAAATAGGGTGATAGTGCGGTAGGCTGGCATCAGGTAGGTCCTCATTGGAGTGACTCTACCACCTTAGCCGTAGGAGGCAAGGCTGCCAAAAGGCCATCAACGCTGTGAAGGGAGCGAGGCCCGAGGATGCCCTCCATGGTCAATCCGCTCCCTGCGTGACGCGTAGCGCCTTCTTGACGGCATGCCCAATGGGCGCTCCACAGCAGCTCCCACCACATGGGCATTCTGCCCTCCCCGCTCCGCCAGATCGCCTAAGCAATCTCGACACCTGACACCAGATAGATACCCACCGTATCGCTCATCCCGCAACCTGGACATCCGGTGGTCCAAGTTTCACTGACCACTTCCAGTGCTGATGTTCTACGACCAAAGGCTACCTAGCTAGGGACTTTTCCTCAGTCCATGGTCACGGTACATTAAGAATGGCTCAGTGAGCTTCGGCTTGGGAAGCCGGTTATGCAGTCGGGTGCTGCCGCCATGATCGACTGCTCTTAAACTCCAACAGGCAGCAGGTCTGAGCCCCCCTTTCCCGACTCATCAAGAGCCTTGGGGGATGTTGACAAGGGAACTCTATGAAATACCCGAACTCAACGCGCTCAGCAGGCCTTATCGCCAAAGCATGTGCATACGCTACCGTATACACCGCTCTGGCTGCATCACTCCCTGCTTGGGGTGCGGTGCTCGTCACTGGTGTAGTGGTGTACTGCTTGCTGAGGCTGTAATGCCACCGCCCTGGGTCAGCCTAGCTGTCCCAGGGCAACCTATCCGACTCTCTGGAAGAAGCGAAGTGGATCTCGACTCAGGACGAACCGATGGGTTACAAGCAGCGTGCTTGGTTGGTCAGGTGGCGTTGGCAAGGTGCCCACGCTTCAATCGAACGACCGGTAGTGGCTATCCTCAGACCAAGGCTCACCTCCGAAAAGGTCTCGGAGATCATTCAGACACTTTACTCAGTCTCAAGCTACTCGTTGGTCGAGCAGGCTCATATTTCAAAGCGGCCTCGTGAAAACCCATATCCAGCAACACAAGTATCTTCAGGAACAATCACCTGCGGACACAACCCTTGGCTAGAAGCCATATATGTGCGCGAGCTTTCCATCAGCACAGACCCGAAGACAGGTGATGAAATTCTAATCTTCCATCACCTTGATCAGTACGAATACAGCCATGCAACTGGGGAGGTGGTCTTAACGAGAAAAGGGAGCCGTGACACAATAACTCAGCCTGCATCGTGCGACGGGTTAAATCTCAGTAAGTCATAGGATGTAGTTGAATGGTAGAGCTGCACCAGTCAAGATTCTCCTCACCCATCAACGTCATGTAACGCTCACTGTCTAACATATCCGGCATTGTCTCACGCCCTAACGAATCACCGGCAAAAACCTTTACGTCCCGCACCCGTGGGGCGTTCTCGTTTTTGCTCCTTGCGCCTCCATGGCCATACCGCTCCCTGCGTGACGCTTAGTGCCTTCCTGGCGGCGTGCCCAACGGCATGCGGAGTGAGGCGTCACACTCCCAGAGTAGACCCCCTTGGTGGCCACAGCCCTACGACCTCGCCAATAGATTGTGTGCGAGATCACCAACACGACGTAGTCGCTCAGTCACGCAGTGCAAGGAGTCCCTGCCCCTTTCGTTGCCGAGGCCATATAATAACAATAAGGGTTTATTTTGATTTCGCCCCCCACCCTAGCGACATCCTCTAAGACAACGCCAAAATCAAATGTACCATTTATTTTTTGTATAGAATCGATACGAATTGATGGCAGGCTGGAGATATACCCACTCATCAAGCAATAAATTCCAAGAGAAAGAAGGAAATAAATAAATTATTGATATATAGGCATAACAAGGAGGGTGTCAAGGGCATATACAAGGTAGCACATACAATACAATGCTCATATATAACCGATATATATGATCATGTTATGATGTATTAAAGGGTAAAGGGAGGGGGCATATACATACTATTAGCCGGACAAAACGTATAAACAAAAGCCCTGAATCCCTCCACCACGGCCGGGTTCAAGCCAGTACCACTAATTGGCACAGGGAATCATAATACCTAGTGAAATGTAATAGCATTCACCTGGTCACCATAGAACGCCAAAAATACTCACTAGGATTTGAATCAGACCATACCCTAGGCCTACCCTTACCAAAGAGGTGAAAATTAAAATAAGAGTAAAGAATGAAAGTTTCAGGATAGGACATCCGCTATTGCCCTAAACAACATCGCCATAGAACCTTAATACCATTCACACATCTAGTATAATCAATAAACATATATTAAGAATTACTATGGAATGAAGGGTTATGGGAGGAGCTAGAGGATAATGAAAGATTAGGTATGTGTATATTTACGACAATTACATACTATTAGCCGGACAACACATACAAATAAAAGCGCTGAAGCCCTGCACCAAGGCCAGCTTCAAGCTGGCGTCGCTAATTAGCACAGGGCATCAAAAAAATTTACAACAATTCAACCTCCAAGCTCAGTGAGTACCCAGTCCTAGCCAGTATCCTTCTTTCCAATTCGACAACATCGGGCTTATCGATCACTGTGACGCCATCATGCTGTAGAAGCACAATGTTATCCCTCAACTCTTCTATCATCACTCTCATGGCTTCGGACTCAGCACCTTGCAAGAGGTGGGACAAAATTTCCCTGTCAGAATGCGAACCATTGATTTCTCTACCTGCATCATTCACTATGACACCAGCTCGTTTACTGGTCTGCCCCCTATAATAATCAATAACTCCCCTGCTCGCCTCTCTCAGATCCTTAAGTAAGCCTTGCAGAAACGGATGACTAGCCAGTCTCTCAACCACATCTCTTCCGAGCTTGGCCTCAATAGCATTTTGTTTATTTTCAAATGATTCCATTTTTCCTCTGCACTGAAGAACAGCTCCATATATCAATGAAATCAGTACAAACTTTGCATCATCAAGCGTGATACCAGCAAACTGTGCAACCTCGTTTCTAAGCAGATTCTTGTTATCCAAGTAATAGGATATGCATGGAGTGTCAATACAGATCCGCATTGCCATCTGGGAAAGAAGCGACCAGTGACAGTTCTCTATATCGACGTCATAGCATCCTTGAAGTGCCATACGACGGACCTCACCCACGCAGCGCTGGAGATTAACATGCCCCATCGCATACAGCCTTCCAGCTTTGCTTTCAGAGTAAATGGTAGGTACCAACGCATCATCACTCTTACTTGAATTGGCAATTGACAGCATTACAAGCGCTTGACGGCCTGCTAGCAGAACACGACTATATGATTTCTGATCGCCGTAACACCGCTTATACTCATCCCAGTGGCATTTCAACCATCCTAAATGTTCTGGGAATGGGTCCCTATTCAGCCACCGCTCAGACGCACCGATCAAGTCCAAGAGATTTTGTGAGTTTACTTCTACAAGAGACGACATGACATTTCGAGGAAATCGGCATTTTGCCCCTGTCGCCGTAGTACTACGAAACGCATCACCTGGAGTACGGTACGGAGAACCTGCGGCGTCGATCAAGCCAGTTACTAAATCATCATATTTTGTGGCTAGCTTTAAGAGGAATTCCAGGAAAAAACCAGATGCGACCTTGTAGCCATGATCGGTCAGCTTCCAGCCAGACGCCCACTTGCCCTTCACTCCCTCTAGTTCTTTTTCAAACCAACCCAGCATGCCATTGATCTCATCGAATCGGGCTGCCGAACCGAAAATAGATTTTTTCGCTTCCCAGTGAATAGGCGTGAGGTCAACACGGTGAGATTTATGGGGAATAGCATTGGCATACATCGCCCACATAAATGCAGCTAACCCACGCTTCTCTTTTTCGAGAAGGGAAGAAAAATATGGGTCTTGAGATAAATGGACATCCCAGTCTTTAGGGCGGAAATGGAAAAAGCTGGTGAGTGCTCGATGGGCTTTCGATTTTTTGGTGGTAGGCATTTTCTGATGTGATTGTCGGAATATGGTATCACATCAGGCACAACAAGAAACAGCCGTATGAACGATCATGTACAAGACATCAGCCTTGTCCAGCGCTGGACAGGTCCAAGACTTGGTGCCGGCTCAGATCCCCGCCATCAGGACACTCTGTGTCGTTGTGTCCGGTCGGCAGATCTGCATGACGTCTTTGTCCATCAATGGACAGAGCCGCCGACTGGCATCGGATCAGCCATCGCCATCGGCAGTGATGCCATCGGGGGAGCTACCCGCACGGCAGCCCGCCCCCATCCAGAAAATTAGTTTGTCCATCAATGGACAAAGCCGCCAGCTGGCATCGGATCTACCGGCCATCACCATCGGCAGTGATACCTTCATGGAGCTGCTCGCACGACAGCCCGCCCCTTTCCGGAACTTCAGCCTTGTCCATTAATGGACAGGAGATAGGGTGGGCCAGGTGTCGGAACCGCCATCTCCATCGGCAGTGACACCTTCATGGAGCTGCTTGCACGGCAGCCTGCCCCCCTTCCAGAACATCAGCCTTGTCCATTAATGGACAGAGCATGAGCCAGGCGTCGGAATCGCCATCGGCGGTGACTCCTTCGTGGAACACCCGCACGGCAGCCCCAGCCCCAGCCCACCCCCTTCCCCTCCCCTTCCAGAACATCAGCCTTGTCCATTAATGGACAGAG